>JBAXVG010000004.1:0-175579 GCA_037129255.1 Desulfuromonadales bacterium
ACAGGTCGTATTCGCCGGCCGAAGCGTGCAGCGAACAGCCGGGGTAATAGGAGTAATTGAGAGTATTGATCATCAGTAACGGCCCTTTTGTATAAAAAGTCTGACAGTCTGACTTGTCAGATGTGTACTGCTTATTTACAGCACCTCACATTTTTTTCTCATCTCTTCAATACGGGAAAATATTTTTTCTACCTCGGCCATATTTTTGTTTTTCTGATGGAATATTTTCAGCTTTCCTTTGGAGAACAACTTGGGACCGAGCATGAAATCCTTGAGCAGTTTGCCACTCTTCAGGTTGAAGACTGCTGCCAGGCGCATCTCGTACTGTCTGCCATACGTGCGAATGTTTTCGATGAAGAGCTTGTTGGCCAACTGGACGTAGCTTTCCTTGGAGGTTCCCTCGTAGTCCCAAGAGAGTTTACGGAGAGCATCCATGATCGAGGCCAGGTGCACCTTGTTGGGGCAGCGGGTGGAACAGGTCTCACAGGAAGCGCAATACCAAATGGAACGACCTTCGACAATTCTCTTCCATTGGCCGAGCTGCAGCAGTCGCACAATCCTGTTGGGGGGATGCTCCATGAACGTCGCCATGGGGCAACCGGCAGAACATTTGCCGCACTGGAAACAACGGCGGACCGAGGTTCCGGACAGCTCCTCAACCATACGCACCATATCCAGTTGCATGGTCTCCTGAGAGATGATCATTTTTTTCTTTTTTTGCATGATTCTTTCCTGTTACTTCTTGGGGAGCGGAGTTTTCGTAATTAATAGCAAAAGCCGCGCCATATTGGTAACATGATGATTTCATGGAGAGTTGTTTGGATATGACCGGCGAAAATCGATGATTTCAACGACGATTTTGGGGATAATTTCCCCAAAAATTCGCTGTGTGGGGAGATTGTCGGCACCAGGGAGTGCCGACAATCCGGATGAAGAGATGGTCAATTATATCATAGTCCCAGTGACTCCGGCTTTTTACCTGCATCAGGGAAGAACAGCGGTGCACCGAACTTGTCGACTCCAAAACGGCCAATCAGTTCCTGGATCTTTTGGGAAACCATGAAATCGGAAAAAACCTTGCCCCCCGCGATGTTAACCTTGGGCCACTTGGCAGGATTGATTTCGATTACGTGATAGATATTAAGCAGCTTGCCATCACCTTCCACCAGAATCTCCAGCCCCAGATTTTTTTTGAGGGACAGATAGGTGGCACGGTCGGCCAGCACATAGCCCTTCTTTTCAGCGGCCACGTTTAATGTCTGCCCCATACCGAGGCCGGTCTGCTGATACCACTTCTGCCCCTCCGGGTTGATCGCGGCCCCTTTCCACAGCCCTTTCTCCTTGGCGTGGGTGCCCGAGTTATCTCCACGTGAAGCGAAGACAGTGCCGGACTGGGCTATACGTTTCATAGCTTCAGTGGCTGTGCTGCCCTTAATTTTGGCAGGGTCTGCGGCCGGCCCGACGATGATGAAGTCGTTGTGCATCACCAGGCGACGAGAAATCCCGAAGCCATCGGCCATGAATTTCTTCTCGGCATCGGGCGAGTGAACCAGCAGGACATCGGCTTCCCCTTTTTCCCCCATTTTCATGGCCTGGCCGGAGCCGACTGAAATTGTTTTTACCTGACAGCCGTTCTCTTTTTCGAACAGCGGCACCAGCACATCAAGCAGGCCCGAATCCTGCGTGCTGGTAGTAGTGGCCAGCAGCAGCGTTTTCGGAGCTGCCGACGAAGGGAGGGCGCTAACGAGCAGTATAAGGGTGATTGCAAGCAGGGTACAGCCGGTTCTCAGGTTACGAATTGACATGTGATTTCCTTTCATATGCGGTGGGATATTTTATTTGGTTGTCTGTGCATTCCATTCACGCGAATCGGGAAAGAATAGCGGGGCGCCGAAGCGTTCCCTGCCGAATTCAGCGACAATTTTCTGCCCTTTGACGGGAGAATTCAGCCACCGGACGAACAGAGCGACATCCTCATGGTTGACCAGTGGAAATTTCTTATGGCTGACTGGTATCAGAGAGATACGGTTCAGCAGAGCTTCATCCCCTTCAACGAGTATTTCCAGTTTGATTTCCTTTTGTATCGAAAGATAGGTGGCGCGATCGATTAAAGTATAGGAACCTGCATTACTGGTGAATCGGAGAGTCGGGACGTTGCCCTCGTTTCCCTTTTCATAGATTTTGTACCATGTGCCGGATGGTTGCAGCTCCGCCTTGCTCCATAGCTCCATTTCCGCAACGTGGGTCCCTGACTTGTCGCCGCGGCTGACGAAGGGCGCTGATTTTTCAACGATCTTTCTGAGCGCGGCAGTCGCCGATTTCATACCGCGAACACCGGCCGGGTCGCTGGACGGACCGACTATGACAAAGTCATTATACATGAAAGGAATCCGCTCCGTTCCGAATCCGGCAGCGACAAACTTCTCCTCCAGTGAACGTGCATGCACCATCACCAGATCGACATTTCCCTTTTCGGCAATCTTCAGAGCCTCACCGGTGCCGGCGCCGACGTGCCTGACCCGGATGCCGGTCTCCTTTTCAAAGCCATCTTCCAAAGCCGCCACGATTCCTGCGTCGATAGGGCCGATTGTGCTGGCCAACAGGATAAACCCCTTTTCAGCCTGTGCTGCTGACGTCCAGATGCAACAAAATGCCAAAACAGCCAGACTGTAACCGGTTATTCGTCTCATGCGTTGTTCCCTCCTTCAAATATTTCGTTCTTAATTATTGTTGACATTTTTCTCAGGCGGCCAAGCCCGTATTTGCAAGCTTCGAACGTCTCCTCGCTGTTGGGAGAGCTGGCGGCGACCAGAGAGATTATATCGCCGACACCAAGGCGACCGGTCCGGCGGATCATCAGAACGTCCTCCAGATTCCAGCTCCGCTCGAGCTCCCTGACAATCCCCTCCATTTCCAGAAGAGCGTCCCCCTGCGCCCTGTATTCGATGGATGTGGTTGCCTTGCCTGAACCGGCCTGTTTCTTGACTACCGCATAGTGAAGCACAACGGAACCGGAAAAAGCCGAGCAGATGGAGTTGTAGACAACGGCGGGATCGATCGGGTTTTCAACAAGTTTGACCATGATACATTTCCTTTCACAAAAACATAAAAACAAAAAAGCCCCTTATCTTGGTAGAAAAGGGGCGATAACGAACAATGTGAGTGGTCCGTCAGGCACGAGTTCCCCTTTTCAAAGGAGGGCGGCGCTGTTTCCGGCGACACCCACAGGTCGCACACCATGAGGATTTTTCCCTTGTAGGTCATGCGACTCGGAGAGTGGTAAATGTGGCGGCACTATAGTGGAAATAGTATCTTCTGGCAAACAGAAAAATGAGCAGTGTCGGTGTCTACTTTCCCTCCGCATTCCTGCCATGGGTATGCACCGTCTTCATCAGTTCATTGGCTATGTTGGGGCTTTCAAGTCGCATGATACTCTCCTCCGAGCTGCCGAAACTCAGCAGATTGATGCTCCCGTACCATACAGTCTTTTTATCCAGCAGCGCGAATTTCTGGTGAATGTTTGAGCGGAATATCATTTTCACACCGGCATCCTGCATGATGTCGAAAGTACCCAGCAGTGCGGTTTGATCTGCTTCCCGGTACTCCATTGCCGGTCTGGTTACCACAATTACCCGCGTCCCGTTCCGCAATGCAATCTCCAGATCCTGCATCATCTGTATCGTGCGTCTTCTGGTGACAAACGGGCTTACTATCAGAATCTCTCTTTGTGCTGTCAGGATATCATTGATGAAAACCGGCAGAAAACTGCTGTTATCAAAGATGATGTCAATTGAATCCGTGGCAACAATGCCGCTTTTAGCCTTATAACCGATAGAGGCATAACCATTAAGCCGCCTGCCGTACATCTTTTCCAGCATCTTCACATGAATATCAACATAGTCGTAGATCTGCACCTCTTTTTTGTTTGCATACAGCCGATGCAGCCTCCCGGCATATTGCTGCAGCGTTCCCTTCCACGATATCGGCATAGTCAGGAAAAGCGTATCAAGGCGCGCTTCGTCAAACCCTTCACCGATAAACTTGCCTGTGGCAATCAGCGTCAATTGACTGTCTACGGGAGTTTCGTGTATATGCGTCAGAATTTCTGCCGTTTGCTTTGTCCCCATTCCTCCTTTTAGTGAGATGACATCAGGGATTTTTTCACTCAAAGCTTTGGCAAGTAGTTTCAGATGAGCGGTTCTCTCCGTCAACACAAGACAACTTCTCCCCTGCTGGTGGCTATTGACTACATCATCAACGATCAACTGATTGCGCATCTCGTTGACTACAATCTCTGAATAAAAGTCCTGAATGCTCATATCCTGTTCATCCCTCCCCAATGGGGGACGCAGAGAGGTGAATCGCGGGATTATGAAATGATCAAACGGTCTTTTTTCCGCCTGCATCTTTGCGTCATCCCTGAATCGTATCGGACCGCACTGCATGAAAATGATCGGATGATGCCCATCCTTCCTTGTTGGAGTCGCGGTCAGGCCATAGACATACTTCGCGCTTGCTGTCTTTAGAACCTTCTCAAAACTGAAGGCAGCGGCATGATGGCACTCGTCAACAATTATCATACCGTAATTCTTTACACATTCATTGGCTTTAGCACTTTTGTTCAACGACTGCATCAGAGCGATATCGATTATTCCGGACAGAGTGTTCTTCCCGTCCCCTATCTGTCCGATTATCTCCCTGCTCTTTTTTCGACCTCTCTTTTTGTGATCTGCTTCCGCTTCCGGCAACGTCTCGTGTATGCAGAGAAATTCTTGCAGCCGTTTTTTCCATTGCGAGATCAGCGTGACTTTGTCAACGATGATAAGTGTGTTGACCTTTCGTTCGGCGATCAGCCTGATTGCCACCACCGTTTTGCCAAACGCAGTGGTGCCGGAGAGAACACCAATGTCATGCTCAAGCATTTTCTCCAACGCCAACGGCTGCTCGTCCCGCAGCGTACCGTTGAATTCAACTGCAATCGTTTTGCCGCAGTTCCTCTTGTCCATGCAGGTGGCATTCACTTCATGTTCAGCCAGGAGGGCTTTCATCTCCTGCTCACATCCCCTCGGCAGACATAGGTGGCCAAACGTATCATCGGCGCAGCAGATAATTCTCGGCTTACCGAATGTAGACATCCGCATCGCCTGATGTTTGAAAAATTCTGGATTTCTAAAAACCGCCAGACGTTTAAGGCGATTCAATGCCCGCTCTGAAATGCCGTTTTTGGGGATATAGAGCATGTTTGCTTTTACAAACTCGATCTCACGAGGAAAATCGATGCTCTGCAATTCCACCTTGCAGGTTTCCCACGGTTTTTGCCCATCTTCCTCATTGAGCTTTACCGCACCAAGTTCGCCTGCCGGAGACATCTGAGCGGTCAACGCCAGCACAACATCCTCAGACAGCTTCTGAATCGTCCCTAAAAATGCCCACTGATCGGGATACGGTTCAAAGTTGCCATCGACGAATACGCTGTTACCGGCATTCCTGGCTTCTTTCTGCAAGGGGATCGCTATCAGATTTCCCAGCCCACCTTTGGGCATGGTGTCCTGATTGGGAAAAAATCTGTCATAGGATTTGAAGGTTATTTCGTGCCGTTCTTGAGTGGCGCGGGTAAGGAGGGAAGTGCCAAATTTTCTTGCAAGAGCTGCTGAAACGGGAGCTTCAAAAAAAAACCACGCATGCCCGCCGTTGCCGGAACGAGAACGCTCGACCACGAAAGGTATACCAAAAGTCATGCAGACATCATTCAGAGCTGAGATATCTTTTTTCCAATCTCCATCATCGAAGTCAATTGCCAGAAACCAACAGGTTTCATCACGGAGCATCGGGTATATTCCAGCGACCATGCCTCCTCGCAGATGATCGTTAACGACTCTCTCATCCAAAGGTGCGTACGACTTATTGCTGCATTTTGAACAAGCCATTTTCGGCTTGCCGCAGAGACCATGCTTCCATTCATTCCGGCAAACAGGAGAATAACCTGAACCCACTTTCTTTTTGCTCTCCCACCGACGGGCATAGACATCGTCCCGTCCCCTGAAGAGAGACATAAACAATCTGATTTTTTCAGCAGAATCTGATTGGTAAGTAATGGTTGGGTTGGATGGTTCAGAAGATGATTGTTGAACGATGCGTTCCGGTTCAGGCTCTTGGAATGGGTGTAGATTGTCTTTCAGAGGTGTTTCGGCAACACTGAACCGGCTCTTCAGGGTATTGAGCTCTTCTTTCAACAACCGGTTTTCTGCCAGCAAGGCATGATAGCATGCCTGAAGCTCCTTGAATGAAACCGGGTCTTCATCTGTCACGCACGAACCTCTTTCAATTTTTTTTCACCTCAAGGCAGTGCAGTAAAACCCCTGACATGATATCACATTGTGCTAGCATTACTGCGGTGACGTCGAGGGGATGGAAATACTGAAAGCGGGGTTTCCCACAACAAATACGCTGTAGTTGTAAACCAAAGAGCATTCGAAATGGACAGGAGATGAAGATGAATAAGGTTCCGGCCTATAAATCTTGAGGTTTCAAACCGGTATGCCTGGCTATTCTGGTCAGCATTCTCGGTCCGATTTCCTCGTTGTCGTGAAAAGCAAAAACAAAGTCTACAAATCCGGGGCGTGACAGGGTTTTGTGCGAACCGCTTTGGCGTTTGACCAGCCAGCCGATAGCCAGCAGCGCTGCAAACACCCGCTTGGCTTTTGTAGCAGGCCATACGCTCATGCGTGGACAAGAATAATACTGATTGGCATGGGGCGGCACTCATGTGTCTCAAGACGTTCCGCCAATACCCGCAAGGCAAGGGTTTCCACTCTGGTCATGGCTTCATCTTCGGTAGATCCGTAGGCAAGCGCACCCGGAAGAGAGGATATCTCGGCAATCCAGCGGCCATCGTATTCCTGTTCGGTTTCAATGGTGAATTCCATATGTGCCTCGTTTGAGAGTGAATTTATGACTAACAATCCAACACCATGGAGAAAAAGTCAAGGCCGATGCTTAAGCGGCTTAATTGAAGGTGTTCGCTTAACCTGTTTCATTCCGGTGACGCCGGGGATGCCGAATCGATGGTGAAACATGGAGGCGGGTTTGTATAAAACAACAGTTAAAATCGCCACGAGCGAGGCGGAAAAAGAGCAGTTCTACCGGCTGCGTTACAAAGTCTACGTGGATGAGATGGGGTGCCGGTGCAGGTACCTGGACCTTCTGAAGATGATTCCGGAAATAACAATTAAGCCGGTGGGCGGGGAGACCGACTGTTGTGAGATGGGCGGTAATTTTGGTTTCAAGGTTGATTTCCACGAAAAAACCCTTGCCATAGGCCGCCATCTGATGGAGAAGATCAGGGGTAAAGCCCCCCAGGCGATCATCACCGACTGCATGAGTTGCAGGTTGCAGTTTCTCCATTCACTCCCGTACCCGGTTTTTCACCCGATGGAAGTTTTGGCCAGGGCCTATTCCGGATGACTTTGGCCCGCACGTGGATATCATCGTTTCAGTGCAATGCTGAGACTATAGACGCCGGGTGAATACGTTTTTGTGACAACAAACATGTCTCTAAAATATGAAAACTTACCCAGAACGGTTGAATCTGTCAGGTTGACAAGTTTTCCGTTAGCATCAATGACAAGAGAGAAACCAGCCGGCAGAGCAGCTGATCCACCGCTGTCAGTAAAGGATGAGTATGCAGCTGAACCGGAAGCATTAATTGCATAGCTTCCGGATGCCGACCGGGCACCTGTGCCGACCAGAAGTTCACGGAAATTGTAGGTGCCCGCCAAATCAGCCTGAGTGAATGTGCCAGGGTCACTGAAAATGATATTGACCATCTGGTAAATCCGTAAAATGTATCGGGGGCCAGTCCCGCTTGTATCGGTGCCAGTCCCTATGATCAAAGATTTATCGGCGGACATGACTCCCTTGTCGATGACTGCCGCCGGTTGCGGTGAGGCGCCTGTCAGACTTTCTGTAACCATACCGTCTGAGGTTATGTTCAACACACTTGATTTATCTCCCGGTTTAACTGGATTAGAAGGTGCGATAAACGTTGTATATTGGATCTTCTGGTCCTTGCCAATCTGCCCTTCAGCAAATTCCCACTCCTGGTTCGGCCCGCTGGAAATTTGATTATAGATAAAGCGCCGGCCTCCTCCACCGGTATTCCCAAAACCCTGGATATCTCCGGAATTAGTGAACATGATGCCGGGAATCTGTTTCTGCAATACCGCTATCAATTGAGACGTGCTGTTCATTGACGAATGTCCGACAATCATTTTTTTGTTAGTCGCAAGTGTTCCGCGAAACTTTGAGGAACCAACTCCGGCATCGCTGACAGAGCCGTCAGATCCCAGAAATAACGATGTGAATAAATTGGTCAGTGGTGAACTATTTCCGGCACTGTCGAGAAAAGAGCTGAATGTAACCACTCCGGTAGTGTTAACGGCCACTATGCCGCGCATCCATCCGGCACCCGTTCCTGAAACCAGAATATTGAAATTCCAGGTACCCTCCAGATCGCCTTGAACAAAGGTGGCCGGTACAGCTGGTGTAGCGGACACTTGAAGTGACTCGGCACTTTCACCGCTGGAGTTAACGGAAGTGACCACGAAATAATAAGTTACATTATTATTCAGACCGGTCTGGATATGGGATGTACTGACTACATAGGTAATTTTGTTTCCGTTTGTCTTGGTAACCCCTGGCGAAGTTGAGTAGTAGATATTGTATGCAGCAGCATTTCCGGTTGACGACCAGCTAAGCGAAATTTGCCCGTTGCCTGATGTTGCGGCCAGACCGACGGGCTGATCCGGCGCAGCGGTGCTGTATCGCCAGGGCGAATCCCCACCGCAGGAGCATAGCAGCAGGAAGAGAAAAACAGCTGAAAAAATCATGGCATTCTGCAAACAATATTTCATGGATATTCCTCCCGGAATATTTTCTCACCGATTGAATTAATGAAGAGTTGTCTCTCTACATTCGGAACTCAACACCACCGTAGACAAACCGTCCGGCTCGCGGGAATCCGTAGTTTGTTTCGTAGTTTTCATCAAACATGTTGTCAATCCCCATATAGAGATTAACCTTGTTATCCAGTAATCTCTGGTTCAACTTTACATTAACCAATGCGTAGTCGTTCAACTTCGCTTTCTGTACAGGAGTTACGTTGTTTTTGGTATAAAAGTACTGGTTTCCTACGTACAGCAGTGAAACATAGGGTGAAAAGCCGCAATCGAAGTCGTACTTCCCTTCCAGGGAAGCCTTGTTGCCCGGGGTATACTGCTGCTGGTCTCTTCCCGCTCTCGATCTGTCTTCGGAATTGAGGTAGGCATATGAAGCGCGAAGCAGAAGCCTCTTTACGAATTGAGTTGCCGCCGAAAGCTCTAAACCGGCGAAACGCACCTCCGCAAGATTGGTGCTTTTATTTGTTGCCTGGTCGTTCTGAATGAGATTCTTTGCGTTTGCATAAAAGCCGGTCAGGATAACCTTGCTGTTCAGCGGAAGCTTCTGCTCTACTCCCCCCTCGTATGTGTAGGAGCGTTCTGTTGCCAGCTGCGGATTACCTTGGGATAAATCATACAGATCCCCCAACGATGGAAAACGAACATTCCTCTTGAAAGACGCCTTGAGTCGTGTCTCCTTGAAGATGTCATAACTGATTCCCGCCAGGAGACTGTAGTCATTCCCGCTCGACTCATCCCTGGATTGAATGTAATGACCATAACCTGCCACAAGTACCAGCCCCGGTAATGGCGACAGTTCGTACTCCAGGCCGGTCGAGTACATTGTAATCGCTTTGCTTGTTGCCAGCGGAGCGAATATGTTGGGCGCCAGGGTCAGTGATCCGCTGTTCTCCCAGCTGTCTCCCTCGACGGAAAGGGAAAGGCTGAGCACACCGGCATTTCCCATTTCGTAACGAGGTTGAAGTGTTATCCCTTTGATAGACGTAGTAACATGTTCCTGAAATGATCCGGCCGCAAGGCTGAATGTCTTGAAAGTCCCATTGTCGTATTGGTTGTCATGTTCATTATGCCGGTTAATGAAAGCCCATCCCCGGAGAGTCAGATGATCCGTAAGAGAATAATCCGCAGCGAATTGCACTGACACAGCGGAAAAATCATCAACCCGGACATACTTTGGAGGTGCTGCAAATGGATCAAATGGATCGTTGACCGCGCTGGTCGGCTTGCCAAAAGAACCTTGTGAATAATTGAATGTCAACCCGAGGGCCAAGTCCTTGTTCGGAGTGAAGCCGACTGTTCCAAAAAGATTACTCCTGGCCTTGTCGCTGTTGCTCCTGTAACCGGCACCCTGTTCTGAAGTGGGACTGAAACGGTCGGATAGAGGATATCCATCAACTTTCGCTGTGCTTCCACTCAGGAAAAAGTGATATCTGTCCGTCGCACCGGAAATACTTGCCTTGCCGAGATAAGGCGCATGATCACCTGTTTCTCCGGCAATCATCCCTTGCACACCGCTGGTTCCCTTTTTGGTAATTATGTTTATGACGCCACCGAGACCACCCTGACCATAGAGCACCGAGCTGGCACCCGTGGTCAGCTTGATTTCGGCGATGTTTTCAGTGGGTATGATGGTTGGATCGAACTGTTGGTCAAAGGCTGAATTCATGGGTATGCCATCCAGAAGGAGAACAACGTGCCGGGTGCGAAAACCCCGTATATCGATACGAGGGATACCTTCGCCACCGGTTCTGACATTGACGCCGGGCAAAAGAGTTATGGCCTGCTCCAGGGTCTTGGCCCGCTTGTTGCGAATATCTTCAGCAGTAACGGTATGAACCGTCTCGGTGGATTGACCTCCTTCACTCTGTCCGGAAACAACCACTTCTCCAAGAGAGTATACGTCTGAACGATCCGCTTCAGATGCACATATACCCTGGTGACAGGGAAACAAAGCGCTGATAAACGTGATACAGAGGAACAGCAGGATTTTCTGTCTCATGGATTGCCACCTGGATATAAATTAAATGCAGTTATTCCCACCAGGCAATGCCGGTGAGAATAACCGTACTGCATCAGAGAATGGTTACTGCCTGGGCCTTTGTCTGTGTTCCGCTTTCACCGGCAGCATTCACCGCAGTAACCAGAATGTAATATGTTGCACCACTTGTAAGACTGGATACATTAAGAGATGTTGCGGCACTTGAAACGGGAGTCGTAGCCAGTACTGCAGCGTTAGTCGGTTGAGAACCTGCCTGCAGGTAATAGACATTGTACGAGGTAGCTCCGACAACCTGCGTCCATGTGACGGCCATCTGCCCGGCTACGGTGGATGTTACGGTACGTCCGGTCGGACTGCCCGGTGCCTGGGGAGTTGCTGCGGGGATAGCCGATTTTTCGCTCGACACGCCACTCTCCACTCCTGCAGTAACAGCGGTTACGACGAAATAATAAGCCGTGCCGTTGGTAAGACCGGTTACCACCCTTGGGCTGGTTACATTGGCGAGTTTGATACCGGTAGTTACCGTAACGCCTGCACTCGTGCCGTAATAGATGTTGTAGGAGGCAGCGCCTGTCACCGCAGACCAGGAAACAGTTATCTGGCCATCTCCTCCTGAAGCCACAATTCCGGCCGGTTTCACGGACGAAGCAGCAGTGGGGGTAGCTGATACCACGTTTGTTATGACACTTTCACCGGCAGAATTTACAGAAGTGACGGCAAAATAGTATACCGTGCCGTTCGTCAGGCCCGTAATCACCTGAGGGGTGGCGGTATTGGCAAGCTTGGTGCCGGTGGTTGTAGTCACTCCTGCGGTTGTACCGTAATAGACGTTGTAAGAGGTAGCGCCACTTACCGCCGTCCAGCTCAGACTGACCTGGCTATCTCCTGATGTTGCCGTGAGGTTGGCTGGTTGTGCGAGAAGAGCCGTAATCGTGTTGACCACTCCTCCACCACCACTGCCACAACCGGTAAAGGCCAGCATCATAATTGACAGTCCAATTGCTGCCATCCATACTTTCATTTGCTGTTTCTGAATCATACTTTCTCCTTTTGTAATTTGATTCGGACTGTGCCGATCTCACTATCGTGCGAGAGTGAATGTCATGATAATGGTGAATGTTTCGTCAGCTCCTTTGAAGTCATCCGTCAGAGGTGGAAATGTTCCGACAGCGGCAATGGCCTGTGTCGCCGCTTCATCGAGAAAAGCATGACCACACGAAGAGAGCGCTTCGACCTGTTTGAGTGAGCCATCGCGGCTGATTACGAACCGGCGCCGGCAACTCCCTTCCCGTCCCAGCCTGCGTGCCGCCGGAGGATAGTGCTTGTGTGCCTCAATGAGCTGTTTCAGCAGAGTCTGGTAGGTATCACGCCGCTGCAGGGCAACTGTCGGCGCCGCCGAATCAGTGCTGCTACGCTGCAGGGATGCATTGGAACCCTCTGCTTTTTGACCTCCGGCACCTGCATCGGGATTGAAGGTAGTTGGTGCTTCAACCTTGGCTCCGATGGCCAACTCCGAAGATCCAGCCGGTGTCGAGGGATTCGATGGAGGAGCATCAGGCACGGGCGCGTTATTCTGCATAACATTCCCTGCAGTGGGAGTGAGCCCATGCCCGTGATCAGGTGCTATCGAATTCTTCACTTTCTGGTCCGGCTGTGGCTGTGTTACGGTTCGTTGTATCACCGGATCGGAATGTTGGCTTCTACTGCTCAGCTCGTCCGGATACTCCACCACCATATTCTGCGATATTTGCGAAATATGACGATGCCTTGCTTCCTTCCTGCCGCTATCGGTGACTGAGATAATGACACCCGCATGCAGCAGGAGAGATACGAGAAGAAGAAGCACAAAACGCGATATGCTTGCTCCATCGGTATTCACCGTTTCTCATCCGCACCAGAGTCAATCAGGCCGTTTCGCGCCAGCCTCCGGACGATTGACGGCACAGCCAGAGCGCTGAGACCGGCGTAACATGCGAATAAGCCGGCCGTGACGATTGTTTTTTGAAGGATGATTTCTCCTTCCATTCCGCTCAACCACTCGATCAAGGTATCGGACAACGCTCGTACTGCGGCCGAAACGGCGCCGACCAGAGCACAGGCAATCATGCTGTTCACGAAGGCTGGAAATATATATCCGGCCATATCTACAAGCATCGCCGGGAGGAGAAACTTGACGAAGACTGCCGGACCCTTGGTTCCCATACCGAGGAGAAAGCTGGCAAGACTGACGATCAGCCCTACGAGAGTAGCTGAACCGATCTTTGGCACGCACCCTCGCGCCAGGAGGAAAAAGAACATGGTGAAGAACATTACGTGGCCCGGGAGATGGAGGTGGAGGCGCAGGCCGGCTCGTGCCAGGATGATGAAAGTTGCGCAGAAACCGAGGAAGATTCCCTCCCGCAAAGTAAATCGGCGCCAGAGAAAAGTCCGGTCATTCGTTTGCATCATGTAACTCCTTCGAAGTAGGTGCGCTGTTCGCGTGTGCCGAATTCACGGGCCTCGGCCGACAGGGAGACTTCTTCGGCGGTTTTCACCGCACGCACCATCAACGGCAGCAGAAGACAGTGGAACAGGTCTCCCCAATTGCGTGGGTCAAGTAACTGCCGGGGGAGAAGGCGCGCCCCGCGCAACTGTTGCGCAGTCATTATCTCATCCAGTTCACGGAGAAAAAACGGCACAAATCTGATGCTTACGAATACCAGAAAGGAAACGCGATAGGGAACGACCCGGCGTAGTCCCCGCATCATATCGCCGGTGCGGGTAGTACGCAGGAGCACTGCCCCCGGGATGTAGAACAGGATGACCTGCACGGATGTCCGGATTCCCGGCCAGATCCCCTTGGCCAGTCCGCTGTGAATACAGTACAGACAGATGACGATCACGGCTTGGAACACGAAGAACCTGGTGTCACGCCATAAGTCGAAAGGGGTAAGCCGAGCCGCGAAATAGTAGATGAGAGTCACTGCAACGAGGGCAAAGAGTTCCCATGGTGTACGCACTCCCACGGCCAGAGCGCTCAGTAGTGTGCAAATGCCAATCTTCCACCCGGCGCCGAGGTGATGTACCGGCGAGTCATGAGTCATGTACTGGCAGGCGTAGTCGCTCGTTCGGAGCAATTTGTGGCCCGGTATTTTAACGGCCGGTTTCATCAAGTTGACCTCCATTAAGCTTCAGTATACGATCTGCCCAGGTATGGTCCGGCAATTCGTCGTGAGATGCTATTACGACAGTGGTCCCATATCTGCCGGGCATTTCCGCCAGGATGTCCAGCAATGCCAGCCTTTGCGGGAAATCAAGGCCGGCAAACGGCTCGTCAAGCAGCAGCACTTCCGGTTGGGGAGCCACGATCGCCGCGAGAGCCACGCGGTGCTGTTCCCCAAAACTCAAGGTGAGCGGTGCTCTTTCGGCAAGCTGACTGATTCCGCAGAGGCTGAGCGCTTCTGCCACGACCCGCTCAGTCTTCTGGCGGGAAAAACCCATCCGGCGGAGAGTAAACGCCACCTCGTCATGTACGCTCTCGGCAAATAATTGTCGTGAAGGATTCTGGAAGAGTACCCCAACCTTTCCCGGAAGATGTTCCGAACGGGGGTTGGTGATGCCGGCAAGTTTCACCATTCCGGAGCCGGGAGTTTCCAGACCGGCCAAACAGCGGAGTAAGCTTGATTTCCCGGCACCGTTACTGCCGGACAGATGTATCCGTTCTCCCTGCCTGACCTTCAGACTCACCTTATTCAGCGCTGTTCCGGTTTCCGGGTAGGAGAGGCAGAGCTGCTGTACGTCAATGATTACCGGCAGATCATCAACGACGACTGGCCGCATTTTACCTGCGTTTCTTGGCTCGTAGCGCCCGGACTCCGGTAAGGACGATGTAGAGCAGCCGATCCTGCCATCTGCAATGGGCAGATAACGATCGATGATGCTCGTAAAGGGACGCGGATCATGCTCGGCCATGATTATGGTATATCCATGACTCTTAAATCCGGCGAGAAGTTCGCACAGATCCTGCTTACCCTGGCTGTCCAGTTGCGAGGTCGGTTCATCAAGCAGCAGCAGTGAAGGATTCATCGACATGACTGAAGCTATGGTCAGCCGCTGTTTCTGACCGGCTGAAAAACGCTCCACATGACGTGTTTCACAGCCGTCGAGCCCAACAGCCCGCAGAGATTTTTGTACCCGCAGGGCGATTTCTTCCGGCGGTGCACAAAGGTTCTCCGGGCCGAAGGCAACTTCCTCCGAAACGGTCGTGCAGAGGATTTGAGATTCCGAATTCTGGAAAACGAGGCCGACCGGAGTGGACCAGTTGTTGACACCGGGTGGGACCGCAATCTTGATAGTCTTTAAATAGCTGCCACCACGCAGGAGACCCTTGATGGCCGAGAGCAGAGTCGTTTTGCCGCAGCCGGAGTCGCCGGTCAGACATATACACTCGCCAGCTCCTATTGAACAGGAAACATCCATCAACGCTGGGATGGAGGCTCCGGGATAGCTGTAGGAAAGGCGGTCGATTTTCAGTATGTCACTATCCATGGAAAGTCCGGTCTGATACCGATGCAGTAATGGGTGCGGTGCAATAATGATCAGTCTGCGTTTTTCCCAAGGTAAAATTTCTTGCTTTTTGGTGATATCACCGTTGCGTCAATAATCTTTCCAGAATCAACCTTGATATCCAAAGTTGACTTCCGTGCTCCATCCCAGTGATACAGCACTTTGGTTGTTGGCGACAGTTTGTCCTCGCCTGTTTTAAGACCTTCTGCGCCAATAATTTTCACCAGTTGATCATACGGCATCATCGGTTTTATTTTCTGGATAAACCTTCTGTTGAATACCGTGTCGGTTGTGCCGGCTTGTCCGGCGAATAGTTCCTGCGATGATACGCAGATGAATACCATCAAAAGTGTACATCCCACTATTTTCTTAATCATGCATTCCTCCGTTCAAGTAAAATTTATCCAGTCAGTGCTTCACCGCTCCCGGCCATGCCCGCACGAGAGATCAACGCAAAAAAAGAGGTCTCTTCCCGACTGGAAGAGACCTCCTCCGCCACGCAATACATTACGAGCGGATCAAGTTTCTCCTTTGCAAAAGGAAGGCGCTGCTGTTTCCGGCAGTACCCGATGGCTGGCTTCCATGAGGGAAATCCTTTTAGGAAGCGCAGCTCGGAGAAGTTATTCAGTTTTCTGTTAATCTTCGGTGTTTATTTTTTCTTCTTGCTGCAGTCGAACGATGCGGCGGTCCAACGTCGATAGCGGCAATTGTAGCACGACAGAAGTTCATCGGCAACCTGTTCATCTTCCTCGTCAGGATGAAATGTCTCACAGGACGCTGCAATGCGGGCTGCTCCCATCCAATCACATTTTTCCGACGGCTCCTCAATCCGCTCGGCTGTCCCCCGCTCCATCTAATACCTTTTTAACAGTTGTCGCGGGCAGGTTTGCCAAGGTGCTCCGTCTGACGCACTATCTGCTGCAATCACCAACAGTACCGATTTGCCGCCCAGAAGTACCGTCTTCACCTTTTCACCCAGCCGTACCATATCCCGATTCGTAACAGCGCTTCCGTCCAGAGTCCGGACCTCATCAATATCGTTACGAGCGCGAAGAGCGGCAACGCTTACAACACCGGCGGGCTCGTCGAAGGTGAGCTGACCTTTCAGACGGCCGTCGTTGCCACTCAAACGCAATCCGGCTCCTGCCAGCGCTCCGATAACTCCCTGTCCGGTGCCGCCATGCTCGGAGAGGTGAACACCTGCTCGCCTGGCAAGTTCATAGGCCGATTCCTTGGTCAATACCGATTGCTTAGCTGTCTGGCCGAACAGTATGAGCTCGTCGGGTTCAGACAGATGATCGATCACGGCTACGCACAGACCCGGATCTGATTCGGCGGCACTCTCTCGGGCAAGAAATTCCGAGGCATGTTTGATAACCTTTTCCAGATAGATATCCGCAATTTCTGCTGAAAAACACATGGAACTGTTGTGGGAAGTGTAGGGGATGTCGGGATGTATCAATAGCTGATGACGGGTGATAAAACCGCATTTTCCCCAAATGTTCTTTTCCAGGTCCGAAGCGATCCGGGACGCCAGAGCCCCTGTTCCGGGGCTTTCAAGATTGTCGGTGTCGTCAATGCTGATCAGAACACGCATCACTAATCTTTCCTGAGTTGCATTGATTTCAATTCAAGAAACTCTTCCAGCCCGTGCTGCCCCAGTTCCCGCCCATAACCTGACTGCTTGAATCCACCGAATGGCGCCAGGAAGTTGAAAGCTCCGCCATTGATATCCACCTGACCTGCCCTGAGACGCCGGGCGACCCTTTCGGCACGTTCAGCATCGCCGGACCAGACGGCTGCCGCCAGGCCATACCGGGTGCCGTTTGCAATAGTAATGGCCTCTTCTTCATCATGATACGCCATGATCGAAAGTACCGGGCCGAAGATTTCCTCCTGAGCGATAGTCATATCCGGCGTGACTCTTCCAAAGACAGTCGGGCGGACGAAGAAGCCGGCTGGCAGGCCATCCGGCGTTTCCACACCGCCAGCCAGCAGTTCAGCGCCCTGTGAGATTCCCAGTCGGATAAAATCGCGCACACGCTCTCTCTGGACTGCCGAAACCAGCGGCCCGAGTCGGGTCTGCTCATTCTGAGGGTCACCCGGCGCGTAAGTAGAGGCGGCGGCCACAGCCAGGGCAGCTGCCTGGTCGTAGAGATGTTCCGGCACAAGCAGACGGGTGTGAGCGGTACAGGTCTGGCCGGAGTTTATAAAACAGGCTCCCACGGTACCTTTGACCGCTGTCGGCAGGTCGGTATCATCAAGAACAACGGCAGCAGACTTGCCTCCCAGTTCCAGAGTTACCCGCTTGACCGTTCCGGCCGCCAGCTCAGCCACTCTGCGGCCGGCCCGCAGTGAGCCGGTGAAGGAGATCAGGTCAGCATCGGGATGCCGTACCAGATGTTCTCCGATTTCCTCCCCGAGGCCGGTCACCAGGTTGAAAACTCCGGCCGGAAGTCCGGCCTCGTGGATGATCTCCGCCAGGATAAAGGCGGAGAGCGGCGCCACTTCGCTGGGCTTGAGAACTACGGTGCAGCCGGATACCAGAGCCGGGGCCAGCTTGGCAATTACCTGATGCAGCGGGTAATTCCAGGGGGTGATGCAGACTGCAACCCCGACCGGTTCGCGTACCACCAGTGAGTTACCGATCCGCTCCTCGAAACAGTATTCGGACAGCAGCTTTATGTAGCTTTCCAATACCGCGACCGGCAGCCCGGTCTGAATGCGGCGCGAGAGTTTCAGGGGCATACCGACTTCGCTGGTAATGATGCGTGCTATTTCCTCCGACCGGGCCAACAATCCACGGTGTATTCCGGCCAGGAAGACGACACGTTCCGCCGTTGATGTTCGCCCCCATGTTTCGAAGGCGCTAACGGCGGCGGCAACCGCTCCGTCGGCGTCCGCAGCAGATGCAGCCGGTACCCGTCCCAGCAGAGCTTCGGACGCCGGGTTGACTACGTCAAAAACCTCAGAACCAGCAGGGGCGATCCATTGCCCGTTGATGTACAGTTCTTTGCGCTCGATCATCGGTGCTCTCCCTTAAATATATCATTTGGTCAGCCAACGATGTCCCAGAAAGACAGGTCTACCGGTTCGGCCAGTAATTTTGGCACCTTGCCAAGGAATGCCTGCAGATACGGCGTGGCCAGATGCTCATTGAGATCCTGACGGCTGCGCCAGTTCTCATAAAGGAAGAAAAGCGCCGGGTCATCCTGGGCACGGTGGAGGTCATAGTTGATACAGCCGGCCTCGGCGCGGGTCGGTGCGATCAGGGCGAGAATCTCGTGGAGCACCTCTTCTTCTTTTCCGGATTTTGCCATGATGCGTGCCAATACGGTCAGTTTCATGTTTGACATACTGCCTCCTTTTCTGGAATTAAAGTTGGGTTAACAGCTTACAGTCCGTTCAAAATTTCCAGGCGCTTGCTGCGATATTCTTCCTCACTGATGAGTCCTTTCTCCTTCAGCTCATTAAGGGTGGTCAGGCGTTCCGCCGGTCTGCGTGAGTCCTGATAGCGCACTGCAGGTTGATCAGGCCCGGACTGCACTGCCGGAGGAGCACTCTGTCCGGCAGGTGGAGGAGTCTGTGGCTTAACCTGCTGAACAGGTGCTGCCTGCACTGCCGGAATATTCTTGTCAGCAACGGGAGTCTGCACTTCGAACGCCCGCCACTCGTCGCTGAAGGCCACCCAATCTTTCCTGATCAGGGCGAAGCCATTTCGACCTGGCTGAGGTAGCAGTGTCCACTCTCCAGCCATGGCCGTTTGTCTGTTGCCGGGGATAAATGGAGAAAGGCGACGGTCTTCCCGCTCGTTAAAATCCTGCTGGGCAAAGCCAATGATGAGATTAAGCTGTCCTCCTTTGTAAAATGCCCGTCCGGTGGTCACTTTGGGACTTTTTGCAAAACCGAACAGTGATGAGTGCAGTCCTATTACAGCGAAGGTCACATCTTCACCGGGAGTTGCCTTACGGAATCCCTGCATCATTTCCGGCACAAGCGCCTCCAGTGATTGTTTCGTAAATAGTCGTTCGGCCGCTTTGTTATCCGGAGATTGCAGTTCAACGGAGGCAAGTATAGCTGTGAGTCTGTCGGAGGATATCTCTACCGGGTGGTCGTTTGAAGGTGTCGAGCTGCCCGGAGTTGAATCCGGACGCTCCAGAGCCACGAACTGGTCACGGCTCTGCCAGAGTTTTCGAACATCAGATGCATGAGAATTCACTGACAGCATAAGCAGGGCCAACACGACAGAGGCTGCAATACAGAGCAGACCGGCATCTCTAAAACGAAACATTTTCATATTCCCCCCATATATCTTATGGAATTGTTTGGCGCCCAAACTGTAGCTAACAGCAAGCAATACTTGAGCCAAAATAAAAAACAGGGGCACAGTGCAAGCGCCCCCATTCCAGTCTCGTATTGCGTTATTCATGCAGCTTTACCGCTACGGTTGCCATACCCTCAATGTGGGGTCAATTGGCTTTATATTGTGAAGTCGCGCTCTCGAGTACGAATACGTAGTACATCAACCTGCTAAAAAGGAAGTTTGCCGTAACCCATAAGCCCAATGGCCGGGGCCAGCAGGCAGGTGAATGTCAGAACAATAAACATCGTTGCAGCAACCTTTGGGTTGATCTTGCCGTAGGTCACACCGGTAACGGTAAAGCAAATCACAACAAACGTCAGATTCATGAATGCCAGATAGGGGACTACACCGATAAATTGTTTGCCGTCCGGTTTCACTCCTCCGCCGGTTGCATACAGAAACGCATAAATAGCACAGACGATACCGACAAGCAGAGCGCCGTTTCCGACGGTGCGCAGGTCAGTCACTCCCGTCATAAGGGCGTGACCGGTCTGCATGTACAGAACGCCGAAGACGAACAGAAGGCCGGCGGTAAAAGGGTCGGTAAACACTGCGGCCTGAAGGGTCGCGCCAATGACAACCAGAACGCCTACGACTGCACTTACGAAACCTGTGCTTTTGGCTTCGCCGTAACCGAGAAAAAACATACCTACCGGAAGCCACATGATACCAATCAAAACAAGTAGTGCTAAAGTCATTTTATCCTCCTTAATTAAATTACAGTCCCTCTCCCGGCGAGTACCGGGAGGGGAGCAAAGGGATACTTATTCGGCAGTAGTGGGATCAATCATGGTTCGTACTTCTGCAACACTGTTGGCCGGGAACCCGCCCTGTTTGGCGTGCTCCAGCACCATTTCCTTGTTGGGAGCAATATAGATGCAGTAAATCTTGTCGTCGGTTACGTAACTCTGAACCCACTGTATCTGAGGTCCGAGTCCTGAAAGAACACTGCACGACTTCTGCGAGATGGCCTGCAGATCACCGGGAGGAATAGCACCGGCTCCTGGAATTTCACGTTCGATCACATATTTAGGCATGACAATATCCTCCTCGTTTAAAGTGTGTTTAGCCGGTTACCAGTAAAACATGGTGCCGAGAGCAAACTGGTTGGAGTGCTGCTTGGCACCGTCCATCCATGTGTTCTGGGCATAGATGTACTCAGCTACGAACTGGGTAAACTTGTTCAGGTTGTAAGCAACCATGAAAACAGCCGATTCCTGGTTTCTCACGATGACAGGGTTCGTCGCGCTGGCTACCGGTTCATATTCGTTTAACTCCTGGCGGGTCTGGCCGTAGTTGGCGCCGACCTTGACGGAAGGTGTTATCTGGTACGTGGCCTGGAGCAGGTAGCCCCATGCGAGACGATTCTTGCCATTTATATCGGTTGAGGTGGCTGTAGCGCCCAGGACATCACCATCCTGCGCACTGAGCATGCCCAGGCCTCTGCCGCCGTAGCCGGATCCCAGGAGATTAAATCCGGCTACGCCGATTCCTACACCGTAGGCGCCACCGATGGATTCGTCATCGCCACCGGAACGGGCCACCTTCGGGCCAACATTGCGAGGTGCTGTCTGATAGAGGCCGGAGATCCATGTCTGAGCAGTCACATTGCCGAACTTTCCGGCATATGAGATCTCGCCTTCAACACGTGGGGAGTTGGTCTTGGCTGTATCAGCACTGATCTTATAGGGCTCGGCAACTTCAATCGCTATCTTGACGCCGCCAAAATCCGGTGTGGTGTAGCGGATCTGAGGACCGAAGTTGGTATAGAGATAGCCATAACCGATGTGCCCCAGGGTTGTGCCGCCACGAAAAGCGGATCCGGGGACTGTGCCGGATGTCAGCAGCGTCATGTCGTTCAGGATGTTCTTGCCCTGGTACAGGTTCAGTGCGCGGCCTGCAAGCAGTTCACCATAAGCACCTTTGGCAGTGTAGAAGAACTCGCGGAAATCGATGTTGGGAGATGTATCAAAACGGGTTGACGTTTTATTCTGAACGTTCGGGTAGATGCCGACTCGCACGGATGAATCGATGCCATTGGTGGTAGGTGCCTTGACGTTGAAGGCGATAACCGACGGCAGGAGTCCGATGCCGACACCAAAACGCTGGTCATAGGTGCTCTCTGTGCCGCCGGCGCTCAACAGGCTCAATGCACGCGTTCCGCCCGGCAGATGACTGGTCGTCGCGTAGGTGGCAAACACATCAACGATACCATCGGTACTGAGCTGCCAGCCGTTTTCTCCACCTATTACAAATGCTGCGTTACACGGTTTACTGATTGTCAACGATGCTGCCGCAATGAGTCCAAGTGCCAGTGCAATGTTTCTTTTCATAAAGTGACTCCTTCTTTCAATAAATTTTATTTCCTTGAACAAGGATTTCCATCTGTTTCGTAAAATATGCAAATCTGTCCATCTGTTTTCTGTTCAAACACTCTGCCTGAACACGGCTTGCCACTCCTTTCTATTGAATTTATGGTGATTTCGTTGTTTCAAGGGTCTGTAATTGGCGCTCAAACATTAATAGCTGCACCTTGAGCCCCCACTCACTTTGCGCAACCACGCCGTCCTTTTCATCCAAACGGGTTTAGTGCAACCGTGGTGCCAATTAATAAAACAATGATTCTTTTTGTTGAATATTGATGAGTTACGGCGGTGTGACCAGTATTGATGTCATGGAAGGTAAGTGTAGATAATCGGGACATAATTTATAAAATACTGAAATAATTGTGTAATATGTTATTGCGGAAAAGTTCTACAACGTGGAGAATAGCGCCAGTTTTTTTAATATGGCTTCGGAAATGTGGTCGCGGCGGCAGATATTAAGGATCACGTGCGAGAATATCTGAAAACATATAGAACCAGGTTTGTTTTGGGCATGAGCATTGCTTGTACATAAGCTCATAGTCACGTTGATGCCCCCACGTCAGAGTGGACTGTAGTGGTCACCACGAAGGATCAGTAATGGAAAAGCATCTGGATAATACATATGCATAACTATAAATTCGAGGTACCGGAAATCATTTTCGGCAGAGGAATGCTGAGCCATGTCGGAGCGTGCGCCCGCAGGCTCGGAGGTAAAAAAATTTTTCTGGTCAGCGACAAGGGGCTTTTTCGAGCAGGCTGGGTCGATCTGGCCATGCGGAGCCTTCTTGATGCCGGCCTTGAATTCATTTATTATGACGGTGTAACCCCCAATCCCAAAGATCATGAGGTTGAAGAAGGTGTCAGGGAATATTTGCGCCATGGCGCCGATGTGATTGTCGGTCTGGGTGGTGGCAGCTCTATGGATGCGGCCAAGGCGATTGCCATTCTTGTATCCAACGGAGGAAGAATCCGCGATTTTGAAGGGCCGGACAGGATCATTCGTCCCCTGCCTCCGCTGGTCCTCTGTCCGACAACCTGCGGCACCGGCTCCGACGTCTCCCAGTTTGCAATAATCAGTGATACGGAGCACCTTCGCAAAATTTGCATCATGAGTCGTTGTGTTGCACCGGATATCAGTCTGACAGACCCCGATACCCTGGCAACCTTGCCGGACGAATTTGTCGGCACCACAGCCACCGACGCCCTCAGTCATGCCATGGAGGCTTTCTTTTCGATTGCTTCCACAACTCTCACCGATGTTCATGCCATCAAGGCGCTACGTCTTCTGTCAGGCAGTCTGGCGGATGCTGTTCACGAACGCAGGCCGGAAGACATGGAAAACCTGGCGCGGGCCAGCCTGCATGCCGGAATGGCCTTTTCCAATTCAATGCTCGGCATCGTTCATGCTCTGGCTCACCCGATAGGCGGTCTCTATGATGCAAACCACGGCAGTATCAATGCGATTCTGCTGCCGGAAGTGATTCGCTATGACATTCCGGTTGTTACCGAAAAGCTTCAGGAACTTGCCTGGGGACTTGGTCACCGTGCCAACGGTGATATCAGTGCTGCCGGCGAAAAAGTGCAGGAAACACTGGACTCTCTTCTGGATGCCAGTGGAGCTCCGCGCAGCCTGCGCAGTATCGGAGTCCTTCGCAAGGATCTGCCGGAACTGGCACGCCGGGCACTCAATGATGTCTGCATCGTCACCTCCCCGCGGGAAGCTGATGAAGAGGATCTCCTGCGCATCCTGGAAAAGGCTTACTGATGGAAAAGATTGCCGTTCGAACAAAGCTGGATGAATCATCCCTTGAGCGGTTGCTTGGGTTGGACAGTTCCAAAATCGGATTCTATGCCGAGGTTAAGCAGAAAATTCAGGAACTGGAAGCGGCAAATCTCGGGCTGCGCAGCAAAAGCAGCGAGCTTCAGGCCATGTTTGACTCGATAAGCGATGGCGTCATCGTGTATGACAGCAGCGGCACGGTACAGCATCGTAACCACATCTGTCCGCACTATTTTCCGCAGAAAACCCTGCCGGGCTGTTCATGCAGCGAACTCTTTCATCCGGAGTACGAAGCAGCACCGTTCGACTGTCCGGTTGAGCGGGCTCTGGAGGGCGAGCGGGTTGAAATTTCGGTAATTTCTCTTTCGTCTGAAGGCAAAACCCACTACTTTGATGTTACCGCTACACCGATTGAAGGAAATAAGAGTGAGCAGAATCGAGTACTCCTTTTTCTGCGCGACGTAACCGACAAACGACAACAGGAACTGCAACTCATGCAGGCTGAAAAGCTTTCGAGTATCGGGGTTCTGGCAGCCGGTGTCGCCCACGAAATAAATAACCCGCTTTCATCGGTCGCCGGCTATGCAGAAGCGCTGCTCAGGCGATTCAAAGAAGAACATTCGCTGGCGGAGGATCCTCGGCTTGATGTTTTTCCAAAATATCTGCAGGTGATCGTTCAGGAATCGTACCGTTGTAAAGGCATCATTGATTGCCTGCTCTCCTTCAGCCGCAAGTCGGACGGTTCCGTCAGCAATGTAAACATCAATGACGTCCTGAACGAAGTTCTGGAACTTATCAAGCATAAATCACGCAACGAAAAAATCGAGATCCAGACCAACCTTCAGAGCGATCTGTCTGATGTAATTGGTGATCCGGCCGGTCTTCGCCAGGTTTGCATGAATCTCCTGATAAACGCCCATCAATCAATCAGTGGTTCAGGCCTCGTAGAAATAACAACCGGAATGACACAACAATCTATGGTAATGTTCCAGATCAGAGATTCCGGTTGCGGCATCTCCAAGGATGCCATCGACCAGATCTGGGATCCATTTTTTACTACGAAGAATGTCGGGCAGGGATTGGGTCTTGGACTGGCTGTCACGTACAACATAATCAAGCGCCATGGCGGTGATATCAGTGTGGAAAGCCAGGTTGGCAAGGGATCGAAATTTACTGTAAGGATGCCGGCATGTCAGAAATAGTTCGAAATGATACGAAGGTTCTTGTTGTCGAGGACGATAAATCGCTTCGGGAACTGCTGCAGATGGAGCTTTCCCGGTCCGGATACAAGGTGACCGCCACGGCGAGTGGTGAAGAGGGGCTGGCAGTTTATCGGGAAGAGATATTTAACGTGGTTCTGCTGGACGTTCGCATGCCTGGTATGGATGGTGTTGAAGCCCTCAAGCTGATGCGTGCGGAGTCAACTATTCCGGAAGTAATCATGTTTACCGGGCATGGAACCATCGAAACCGCCGTGGAATGTATCAAGCGTGGCGCCTATGATTACCTCACCAAGCCAATAAAACTTGACGAACTGGAAATGTTGATTGACAAAGCCTGTGATAAGAACCGTCTGCGGCTGGAAAACATGAACCTTAAAAAAGAGATAAAACGCTTTGAAAATCACCGTATCATCGGTAAGAGCCAGGCAATTATGAAGGTTCTTGAAACAGTTCAGCGTTGGGGGATAACTGATGAACACGTGCTGATCAGCGGTGAAAGCGGCACCGGCAAAGAGCTGATTGCCAGGGCTGTGCATGACTCCAGCCGCCGTGCGAGCAAACCGTTTGTGACCGTCAACTGCGGAAGATTTGACGCCAATACGGCGGAAAGCGAGTTGTTCGGGCATATGCAGGGGGCCTACACCGGGGCCAACAAAGGTCGTGCCGGACTTTTTGAGTTGGCCGACACCGGCACACTGTTCATGGATGAGGTTTCGGAGATGCCGCTCGATGTCCAGGTCAAACTTCTTCGTATCCTTGAAACCAGCACCTTTCGCCGCATGGGGGGCAATCACGATATCCGCGTCAATGTTCGTTTCGTTTTTGCCTCCAATAAAATTCTGGCTGACTGCGTCAGTCGCGGCGAATTCAGAGAAGACCTTTATCACCGTATCAACCTGCTGCCGATCCCGGTACCGCCGTTACGCCATCGCCCCGAAGACATCGTTCCGCTGTCCTGGTTCTTTATCCGGCAATGCAATGAAAATGATGCGCGAAGCTGGGAAATTACCGATGAGGCCATGGCCTCGCTCTGCGCCTATCAGTGGCCGGGGAACGTCAGGGAACTGCGCAATACCATCCGCAGGGCCTGCATTCTTGCCAATGAGCCGATTATCACCCCGGATCTGTTTCCGTTTGCGCCTCAAAAAGCGGTGTATACTCCGGCGGCAAACGTAACGCGCACCGGGAATTCTACCTTCACAGCCACTCCACTATGGGTTGTCGAGCGTGATCACATCCAGAAGGTTCTTGAGCTGGTAGAACAGAATAAAAGTCAGGCCGCCAAAATGCTTGAAATCGACCGCAAGACTCTTTACAGCAAGCTGGAACGTTACGGTCTGGAAGCCTGAGGTCTTTTCGACAGCCCTTATCCCGCTTCAATTAGCTGTTGCATTTTGCTACACTAAAAAATACCCAGTGCGGAATAATTCCACAATCATACAAAAATGATCACTTGATGACAACTTCAGAGGCCATGCAGCAGTTGGAGTGGGAAGGCTTACGACTTCCCAGAATGTTAACGCTTTCCATCACCGGCGCCTGCAATCTCTTGTGCAATCATTGCTGGGTCAGAGCGGGTGAGGCATCATCGCATACGCACGTGCCGCTGCGGTTGCTTCGCCGGATTGTGGAAGAGTTTGCCGCTATCGGCGGAGACGGCATCCGTATTACCGGTGGCGAACCGCTTTGCCACCCTCACTTTCTTGATCTGTTACAATTTTCCTGCTCTCTTGGTTTCAAAACGGTCGTTCTCCAGACCAATGCAATGCTCTTGAGTGACGTGCACGTTGCAACACTGCTCGAACTTGATTTTTCCGGATTAATGATCCAGATCAGCCTGGATGGGGTTACGTCACAAACGCATGATACAGTGCGGGGGTATGGAGCCCATGCTGGCGCTCTGCAAGGAATTATGAAGCTGGTTCAGCATGGTCTTGGTCAGAGAATCTCGATATTTTTCACCGAGATGCGTCATAATCTGTGGCAAATCCCCGAAGTGCTCGATTTTGCGGATAAAGCAGGCATCGGCTCAGTTTCCACCGGATCCATGGTCATGTGTGGCCGTGCGTCCGAAACGTCATTGCTTGCTCCCCCCCTGTCGGAGCAGTACCTGAGCCTGCTGGAGCGTTACGATAGTGATAGTCGCTTTCGGGAGCTTTACGGCAGGATTGGAACCGTTGCCGCTCTGCAATGGCGGTCAGGTGGCTCCGTACGCCAAGGGTGCTGTACGTTTGTCGAAAATCCGTACCTCACACCTTCGGGCAGGCTCTATCCCTGTCTGTTGTGTCATTCGGACGAATTCTCCGTCACGGGGGTTTTCGAAAAGGGGCTCGTTGCCGCCTTTACTGAAGGGATTCCGCTCTGGTCGTCCATTCTTCGTATCAGTTGTTCCCGCGCGGAAGCAATCCCGGAGTGTCGGGATTGCCCGTGGAAACAGTTTTGTGCCGGAGGATGCATGGGACGTGCGTGGGGGAGTCATGGAAATTTTCTGGCTGCAGATGACCGCTGCGAGACGAGGCGTACCATCTATCAACTTCAACTGGGTGAAAATTCCCCAGTGTAGATAAAATCCATAGCGGCAAAAGTACCTATTTGGGACAAAAATATATAAAACTGTTTCACATCGCCCCGTATCCATGTTTCATCCGCCATCCTCACCCAGACAATATTTCATAACATGCAGTAATAAAACATGAAATAAAGTTGGCATCCAACTTGCTAAAGTTAAGAGTAACTCGTTTCAATGGGCCTTGAGGCAGTGATATCCGGCTCTTTTGCTGTAAATAAAGATTGATCGTAAAACCGGATTATGAGGAGGTGGTAGCGAAAACCCGGAAAGGACAGATGTCGCTGAAGCGTAGTCATTACAGCAATCAAATCAGTTCAAACAAAACACACACTACTAAAGGAGGAAGTACCCATGCCACATTTCAGAGACGTAAAAAGGACCCTTACACAGCAGAGAACTGAATACCCGATCAAGATGCAACACGCTTACCCTTCCGTCAATATCGGCTGGGGCGCACATACAATGGTTGGTAATGATGCCAAGGCTCTGGGCATGACCAATGCGCTGATCGTAACTACCGGCCTGCGCGGTACCGGTATTGTTGAAACTATTCAGGGCGTTTTGAAGGCCGCTGGTGTTGCCTCCGAGGTATTTGATAAAGCAACGCCAAATCCGAAGGACCACGAAGTCATGGAAGGCGCCAAGATTCTGGCTTCCGGTAAATTTGACGGTATCATCACTCTGGGCGGCGGCAGCTCCACCGATTGCGGCAAGGCCATCAAGCTGGTATACAGCCACGACGGTCAGGACGTCCGTTCTTTTGAAGGCGCTTTCAAAGCCACCAAGAAGAACAAGATTCCTCATCTCGCCATCAACACGACTTCGGGTACCGGTTCAGAGGTTTCCTGCTTCTCGATCATCAACCACACCGAGAAGATGTACAAAATGGCTCTGTTCGATCCGAACTGCACACCCAGCAAATCCGTTAACGATCCGCTGATTCACCAGTGTATGACACAGGAACTGGTTGCCTACACCGGTATGGACGCTCTGACCCACGCCGTCGAAGCTATAGCTTCCCGTCTGTGTGTACAGTCAGCCTACGGCCCCGGTCTGTGGGCTATCACCGAGATCTTCGGCAATCTTCGCCAATCCGGTGCAAACAGAAACAACGACAAGGCTGTCGAGCAGATGGTCTGGGCTGAAATGGCTGCCGCCTACAGTTTCAACAGCGCCGGTCTGGGTATCGTTCACAGTATGGCCCACGCCATGGGTGGTCTCTATGACGCTCCGCACGGCCTCTGTAACGCCATCGCTCTGGTAGATGTCTGCAATTACAACCTTCCGGCCTGCCCCGAGCGCTTTACAATGATGGCTAAAGCTGCCGGTATCAACACCTGCGGCCTGTCTGATTATAAAGCCGGTGAGAAATTCATCGAGGCAGTTCAGGAGCTCAAGGATGAACTGCACATCACCCAGCGTTTTGCTGATCTCGGCCTGCAGGAAAAAGACCTCGACGGTCTGTCCAAGTTTGCCGCTGCCGACATCTGTTCGGAAGGCAATCCCAAGGATGTCGGATTCGCAGAGATGAGAGCTGTCTTCGCTGGCTGCATGTAAATATGTAATGTAACCCAGTGTGCCTCCACTGATTTTATGTTATGCCGCTGGCCCCGAAGGGAAATAATCCTCGCCGGGCGCCAGCGGCTTTTTAATGTGAGTAACCATACAGCACCGGAAAAAGCATACATATATAGTTCTTGCAGGCGCAAAGATTGCAAGAATGACACAGCAGCAGGATTTACAACTCACACACACGAGGTCATTAATGATTACCGAACAAGGAATTAAGGATTTTCTCCGCAGCGGCGGTTATATTGCTGACAGTGCCATTGCAACCGCTGTCTTTCTGGCTTTGCGGATGGAAAAGCCTATTCTGATCGAGGGTCCCCCCGGAGTTGGCAAGACCGGACTGGCAAAGGCTCTCTCCTCCTCTCTGGATTTCCCGCTGGTACGACTGCAATGCTATGAGGGGATTGATGAGGGAAAAGCGCTCTACGACTGGGAATACGGCAAGCAACTGCTCTACACCCAGTTACTTCGCACCCAGCTTGACAACTATCTCTCCGTATCAGCTGATCTGCGGGAGGCCGTCGAGCGCCTGGCGGCCGAGGAGAGTATGTTTTTTTCCATGAACTTCCTGGTTCAGCGCCCCATTCTGCGCAGCTTTCTGTCGGAAAAACGTTCGCTGCTCCTGATCGATGAGATCGACAGGTCCGGTGACGAGTTTGAGGCACTGCTGCTGGAGTGCTTGAGCGACTTTCAGGTGTCCGTCCCGGAACTGGGGGTAATTGCGGCCAAGAGAAAACCTCTGGTGATTCTGACCAGTAACGGCACCCGCATGATTTCCGATGCGTTGCGGCGCCGCTGCCTCTATCTCTATATAGGATATCCTGATCTTGATCGCGAAGTAGCCATTGTTCAGGCACGCTTCCCGCAAATCTGTAATGAACTGGCCCAACAGATGGTTTCCTTTCTGCGCAAGGCCCGTGAACTGAATATGCGTAAGCCCCCCAGTGTTTCTGAAACCCTCGACTGGGCCAACGTGCTCACCATACTGAATGCTTCCAGGCTCACAAGGGACATACTGGACAACACCGTGGGAGTCATTGCCAAGCACCAGGCTGATCTGCAAATGGTGAAAGAACTCGCTGTCCAGGAATTGAGGTAGCCATGGAAACGGTTGTCACCCGTTTTGTCCATGCCCTGCGGGAAGAAGGGATAAGGGTGTCACCTGGGGAGTGCCTTGATGCAGTCAATGCACTGGTCCTGGGTGGTATTGAAGGGAGAGAGGGTGTTCGTGCGCTGCTTCAGCTGACGCTGGTGAAGAATGCCAACGACATTCCGGGATTCAACGATACATTTGATTCGTTTTTCTGCCGTCAGCAGGAAAATCCCTTCTTTATCAATCCGGAAGAGCTGATGGGGGCCTTTTTCCACATCGTTGAAGGTGAAGAATTTACCGATGAAATGCTGGAAAAACGTCAGGAGGACAGAACCAGCATGTTATCCGGTGCTCAAAACCTGACGGCCGAAGATCTGCAGAACCTTGAATGGCTCAGAGACATGGAAGAAGATTCGGACGGCCCGGAAATACAGGTGCGGATGAAAGGGCATCGTGGTAAGAATAAAGCTCCCAAACCATCGGAATTTAACCTGTTGAACCTCCCTTCAGCCGCATTCAGTAAAAGCTGGGGCACGGAAAGTAATCCGGCCTTCACCCCCGAAGAGATTGCTGACATGCATGAAGTTGTATCCCGCATGTTGATCCGTATCCGCAAGGATGTGCGGCGGATGAAGGAAGAACAGAATCGTGGAAAACTCCATGTTATCAAAACGCTCCAGAAAAACTACCGGAACGGCATGGTGCCTTTTCTGGTTTCGCTTCGTCGCAAGAAAAAGGTCAGACCCCGGCTGGTGGTGCTCTGTGACGTCAGTTTTTCAGTTAGTTATGCCTCACGATTCATGCTTCTACTCCTGCACACACTCCATAACCGGCTGATGGATGTACGCAGTTTTATCTTTAATCAGGAGTTGGCTGAAATTACCGACCTGCTCACGAATATGCCGGTAAATTGTCTCCTGGAGATCATCGACTCGGGAGTGATAGTTGATATGGATGAGAACAGTGATTATGGCAAGGTACTGGTGAATTTTAAGAAAAGACATTTGGAAAGCATGCGGGGTAACCCGACCGTTATTATCCTGGGTGATGCCAGGAACAACTACAATGAAGCCAATGACTGGGTTATGGACGAGATCAGGGAAAAAGCGGGTTACCTGCTCTGGCTTACTCCGGAGGATCGTGAAACCTGGAAGCGGGGCGACTGCCTGATCGAACAGTACGGGGCATACTGCGACAAGGTGGAGTATGTTAAGAGTGTTGACGAGCTGAGCGTGATTCTGGAAGATCTCTTCCGCAGCATCTATACGGACCATGCTCCCAGGAAACGCCGGGATCGGTTTGACAAGGACAATGAAGAGAATACGGTCGACTACAAGGATTATTATAATCAGGCAAAAGCCGCTGAAAGTCACAACTACTGGATGCAGCTGAATCCGAGTAGCTCCGCCTGGCGTGAGCGCTTCGGAATATCGTATCGAAAAAAGCGATAATTCTCTTCAGCCTCAGCGTATTATTATGATTTGCCTGACAGCAGTGTATTCACATGGAGAGATGGAGGAACAAAATGGGATGTGACAGCAAAAATCACCAGAATCATATGTGCGTTCTGAAGGCAAAGGGGTTGGACGACTGCATCAGGATCTTTTCAGACAATCCCACCGTCGAATGCCGAAAATGCGGCGCGAAGGCAAATAGTCCACGAAAACTCTGTGCAGCCCATTTGGGAGACTGGGCGCCCAATGTTGAAGGCGGCCACGGGACGGTCGGCCTCGAAGATGTCGGAAAGCCGCACTCGGGGTAGAACAACTGATTCATTACATAAGGGGCACGTAACGTACCATACTATCTTTACGAAGGAGTGAGCCATGTCGACTCAAGATCCGTCAGTACTGGAAGGAACCGGGGAAGGATTCAGCCTCAATACATTTCTTGAAGCCAGAGTGAAGGCACAGGAGGCTGTAAACATGATTGTTGCGCGCGTTCAGGTCGGGATGCTTGAAGAAGATGCCAACAAAATGGTGGTTACAACCTTGCAGGAAATGGGTTCCAATCAGGCTTTTCATAAGCCGTATATCCGTTTTGGCACCAATACCGTAAAAACATTCGGGGCGGACTCTGACCCGGGCATCCGTCTGGGCGAAGATGACATCTTCTTTATCGATGTCGGACCGGTATGGGATGGATACGAAGGGGACGCCGGCGATACATTCCTGACGGGAAACAATCCTGAAATGAAGCGCTGTGCACTTGACGCCCGGGCTATTTTTCAAGCGGTTGCGGAAAAATGGGAAAAGGAAAAGTCTACAGGTATTGAACTGTACCAATTTGCGGCAAAGAGGGCGAAATATCTGGGATGGGAGCTGAATCTCGATTTGGGCGGCCATCGCCTGGGAGACTATCCGAGTGCAGAGCATTATGAAGGCCCGTTGTCCGAGATTTCCTTCCATCCGTCACCGAATCGCTGGATGGTGGAAATACATATCCGCCATCCCGGTCATCTGTTCGGCGCGTTCTATGAAGACCTGCTTTCGGAGCCGGATTCCAGTGCCGTGCGCGAACCGGAAAAGGAGCAGCAGATTGCCATTCAGCAGGTACCTATGGACGGCGTCTGCGGCGGCTATTGAGCTTCAGCAGGGGAGGGGAGGAACGTCATGAGCAGAATGCTGCTTGCGCCAGGTCGCTACGTGCAGGGGGCCGGCGCCATCAAGGAAATCGGTCTGCACACATCCCGAATCGGAACCAGCGCTTTGGTTATTGGCGGAAAGACTGCGTTGTCCCTGTGTGGTCAAGATATTCAGGCGAGTCTTTCCGAACAGGACATCCCCTGTCATCAGGAATGTTTTCGAGGGGTATCTTCCCATCAAGAAATAAGTCGGCTTTCGGGGATTGCTGCATCTAACGGGGCTGATATCATTATTGCTCTGGGTGGCGGCGCCTCGATCGATGCCGGCAAGGCGGTGTCACATGAGATGAAGGTACCGGTTATTGTTGTACCCACTGTTGTTTCAACCGATGCACCGTGCTCAGCCCTGTCGGTAATCTACACCGATAACGGTGTGTTCGAACGTTACCTGTTTTTACGAAAAAACCCGGATTGTGTCCTTGTAGATACATCACTGGTGGCACAATCTCCGGCGAAATTCCTGGTGGCCGGGATGGGGGATGCTTTAGCCACCTTCTGGGAATCCGACACCTGTTTCAGAAGCGGAAAACCTAATCCGCTTACCGGCGGTGCCAGTCCCACTCTGGCAACCAGGGCCTTGGCGCGGCTCTGCTATGAAACATTGCTGGAATCAGGTCTTCAGGCAAAGTTGGCTGTTGAAAGGAATGTCGTTACGCCGGCTGTTGAATCGATCGTTGAGGCAAATACCCTGTTAAGCGGCCTCAGTTCCGAAAACGGCGGGCATGCCGGTGCGCACTCTATTCATAACGGTTTGACAACGTTGAAATCCGCTCAGCATAATCTTCATGGTGAAAAGGTGGCCTTCGGGGTACTTGCCCAGCTTGTAATGGAAGGTCGTTCTACCAGCGCTATTAAAGAAGTTCAGGATTTCTGCTTCAATGTCGGACTGCCGCTCTGCCTGGAAGACCTTGATATTGTAAACCCTTCCGCAGAAGACATCAGGCAGGTTGCTACAGCGGCCGTTTCCGAAGGCGAGACCATCCATTCGACCTGGTTTCCTGTTGGTACTGATATGGTGGAAGCGGCTATCCGGACCGCCGACGCTCTTGGAATACACTACAAAAAGGTTTGCCGGTGAAGAAGAATCGCACTGATACGCCACTCGTTGCAGGCAAGGCTGCTGTTGCTCCGCGCTGCTCAGATGTGGATGCAATGAGGCACCATCATCAATACCAGATCCTGAAGCGTGAGTATGAAACACAGATCGAAGATCTGCGAAATGCCAATAACGAGCTGGAAGCATCCCGGGATAAATATGCCATCCTCTATGACTTTGCTCCCGTGGGCTATTTCACTTTTGATCGTGAGGGTGGAATCCGGGCCGTCAACCTGACCGGAGCAAAACTGCTGGGAATAGATCGTTCCTATCTGGTTAACCGCTGTTTTGAGAATTTAGTAGCCCACAATGATCGTGCCGTCTTTGTGGAATTTTTACGAATGGTCTTCCAGGGACGCGACAAAATGACCTGCAGGGTGAAACTCTCCATAAAGGGCATCCAGTCGCTGTATGTACGCATAGAGGCTATGGCGGTAGGAGCGGGTGATGAGTGTCATGCTGCGCTTATGGATATTACGGAACGCAAAAGGGCGGAAGAGTATTTGAGGGAGAGTGAATACAATCTGGCCAAGGCTCAATCAATGTCACATGTAGGGTCCTGGCGCTCGGATCCTCTGACGGGAGAATTGCGCGTCTCTGACGAACTGCTCCGAATCATGCGTCTCAGCCGCGCAGAAGTTACTTCGGAAGTTTTAACGAGCCTGATCCATCCGGAAGATCGCACCTCCGTCATGGACCTTCTCCAGCAGGGCACCGAGATGGGCAACAGCTATGAGACCGAACATCGTCTGTTGCTGAGAGACGGCACATCAAAATGGGTCTATACAATCGTCGAACCGTCAGTAAATATTGCCCGGCAAGTCGTGAAACTGTACGGCACAACACAGGATATAACCCAGCGCAAACAGGACGAGGTCAGATTACGAAACAAAAAAAACGAGTTACAAGCGATATTTGACGCGGTTAACGATGGAGTCATTGTCTTTGATCACAATGGTTTGATTCAGCATCACAACCACATATGTCCCCAGTTTTTTTCACAGGAAATCCTTTCCGGAGGGGGATGCAGAGATATTTTTCACCCGGAACATTCCTACTCGCCTGATAATTGTCCCGTTGAGATGACTCTCCGCGGCGAGCGGATAGAGACATCAATGGTTTTAGTTCAGGAAGGCCGCAATACCCGGTATATAGACATAACTGCCAACCCCATCAAAGATGAACTGGGAGAGAAAACGCGGGCGCTTGTTTTTTTACGGGATGTTACGTTAAAAAGACTTCATGAAATGCAATTGATACAAACCGAGAAAATGTCGAGTATCGGCGTCCTCGCCACCGGTATCGCCCATGAAATCAACAATCCGCTCACCTCAGTAGCCGGCTACGCGGAGGCGCTTCTTCGCCGTTTTCGTGACGAAGCCTCGCTGAGTAACGACGCCAGACTGGAAGTTTTTCCCAAATATCTTGAGGTCATCGTCCGGGAAGCGCACCACTGCAAAGGGATTATCGGGAGTCTGCTCAACTTCGGCAGAAAATCTGACGGTATGATCGGCACAGTGAATCTCAACAAAATACTGCTGGAAATAATTGAGTTACTAAAGCACCAGACGAATTATGGAGAGATACAGATTGCCGCCGATCTTAAGAAAAATATGCCCGTCACAATCGGTGACCCGTCCGGTTTGCGCCAGGTTTTCATGAATCTTTTGATAAACGCCTGTTATGCTATCAAGGGTGGTGGTCAGGTTGATATAGTGACGACCCACTCTGCTAAAGACAGGGCTATTTATGTGCAGGTTCGTGATACGGGTTGCGGGATTGATCATGATATAATCGACCGTATCTGGGATCCCTTTTTCACAACCAAGGAGGTAGGCGACGGGGTCGGTCTTGGATTGGCCCTGTCCTACAACATCATCAAACGACATGGCGGTGAAATCAGTGTGGAAAGTCGCGTGGGAGAAGGATCAACGTTTACCGTCATGTTGCCGCTCTGTCGAGTGTAGTGTCATGTCAGACTATCCCGAACTCATTAATATTCCTTTCAATAATTCCTTCATAAGGGATCTGTTTGTGCCGGGTGACCCACGGTACTCGCAAAACCCTCGTGAACCGGGGTACTGGGCCGTTATCCAGGGCAACAATATCATTCTGCAGTCTGGAGATGCCGCGCCGGTGCTTCCCTTCGGAGAACTTCCCGAATGGCTTGCAACTGACACGGATCCGCTCTGCATCGGTTTATGGCGAGGGCGGCCTCTTCGTATCTTCCCGCTGGAAGCAGGCAGCATTGTCCAAACGCCGTTCATGGCTGAGGCGCTCAATGCCGTAGTGCAAACTATGGATAATGCAACTCTTGGTATAGGCGGCCTTGCCCGGCAGATTCTTCATTGGGAACATCAGAGTCGCTTCTGTTCCCTGTGTGGCGGCATAACACAGCCGTTCCGCCGTGAATGGGCCAGACAATGCTCTGTATGCAACTCCAGGCAGTTTCCCAAAATTTCTCCCTGCGCAATAGTCCTTGTCAGGCGCGGTGATGAGGTTTTGCTGGTAAGAAATGCTGCGTGGCCGCCAGGGCGATACAGTCTGGCGGCCGGTTTTCTTAATTTCGGGGAGTCGCTGGAGGATTGTGCGGCCCGCGAGGTCCGCGAGGAAACCGGGATAGAAATTTCTGACATCAGATATGTGGCCAGCCAGAGTTGGCCCTTTCCATCCCAACTAATGGCCGGTTTTGTCGCAACGTATGCCGGAGGTGAGCTGGTCGTTGACCATAATGAACTTGAAGACGCCCGCTGGTTCTCTATCTGCAGTCTCCCCACGCTCCCGCCAACGCGAAGTATTGCCCGAAGGATTATTGATACATTTTGCCTCCTTCCCACATGAGACCTGGTATCTCACGTCAGCGGTACGACCACGTCCCCTGATCGCTTCCATCGTCTTCACCGCCGTCCGTTCCAGCTCCGGCAACAGCTCCCGTGCAGTTTGCATGTCATTATTTTCTAAAACCATTACAGATACTCCAACACCGGCGTGCTGAAAAACTCTTCCAACGGAATTCCCTGACCGCCAACCAGAAGAGACCGATGGTTTGGAAACGCCCGCATGAATGCCGCCATCCCCGGAATACTCTGGCGGCTCCTGCCGCTCTTTACCTCTATGCCGACAACCGTTTCACCGCGCATGAGGACAAAATCCACCTCATGGTTTCCTTCCCGCCAATAGCGTATTGCAACACCGGTTCCAGCGCTGCTGTTAAGTATGTGCGCACCCACAGCCGACTCAACAAGCCTGCCCCAGGCATCTCGTTCCTGGAGTAACCGCTCAAGCGGCTGGCTTGAATATGCCGATTGCAATGCGGTATTGAAAACCTGCAGTTTGGGACTGGAACTGCGCTGGCGGATTTTGTTGCCGCTGTATTTGGGTAGCCCGGTGACCATGCCCGCGCCGGTCAGCAGGTCCAGATAGTGTGCAATCGTTGTGGTGTTGCCGGCATCGTGGAGTTGCCCCAGCATCTTCTGGAACGAGAGTATCTGCCCCGAATAATCACACGACAGCATAAACATCCGCCTGAGCAGAGCCGGTTTGTCCACCCGCGACATAAGCAGGATGTCTCGTGAAATGGTTGTTTCAATCAACGAGTCAATAATGTAGCGCGCCCAGCGTTCCCGCTCTTCAATCAATGGAGCTGCTCCCGGATAACCTCCGTAGTAGATGTATGTTTCGAGATCCCAGCCAAAGGCATCCCGCATTTCACAGTACAGCCAATGGGTTGCGGCTATGGTTTCAAACCGTCCGGCAAGACTTTCGGTAAGACCGTGCTGAATCAGGAGCGGAGCAGAACCAAGGAGCATTACCTTCAGGGGAATGCCTTTGGCAGAGTCCTCGTCCCAGAGGCGTTTCACCTGCTCGGACCAGCGTGGTATTTTCTGCACTTCGTCCAGTACCAGCAAGGCCTCGCGCCGTTCGACACCATCCGCTTTTGTCAGCAGGCGGGCGATCTCCCATTGCTGCTCAATCCACACGCCGCCCTGAAGTGTCGGTTCGTCAGCAGAGGCGTACTGTGCCGGCAGCGGAACAGCATCAAGAACCTGGCGCACCAGAGTGGTTTTGCCGGTCTGCCGGGGGCCGCTCAGTACCTGAATAAACCGGCGAGGTTCGCAGATCCGTTGCTGAACAGTCTTCCCGATTGGTCTTTGAAACATATTCACACCTCCAGAGTATTTTTACTCAATGCCTTGAGCAAAAATACTCTGGTTGTCGAAATAAATCAATAAAGAGTGTTTTTCACCCTTCTCGCTCGGGCTTACCCTGTCCCCAGCACCCGTTTCATCTCATCAATCAGTTCATCTATTACAAGCGGTTTGGAAACGTAGCCGTCAAATCCCTCGTCCATGAAACGCTCCTTCTCCCCCCGCAGTGAATGGGCCGTCAGGGCGATTACCGGCTGATGATGGGGGGTGTCTTTTTCCTGCCTGCGAATCTCTTTCATCGCCTCTTCACCATTCATGACCGGCATCTGGACATCCATCAGGATGATATCAAACGCCCCCCGGTTCAGGGCATCAAGGCATTCCCTGCCATTCTCGGCAACCGTGACTTCATGCCCCAGCTTTTTGAGTATGGAGGTACCGAAGAGTATGTTGATCTGGTCATCCTCAACGTAGAGTACACGAAGCGGGTTTCCCCCCCAGCTGTATGTCTTTGTCTGGTATGTCGTTTCATCAAGGCAGGCATTCCGGACGATGGTGAACGACAGGGTAACGGTGAAACAGCTGCCAAAGCCCTGTCTGCTTTCTACGAGAATCTCGCCCCCCATGAGTTTTATCAGGCGCTGGGTAATTGTCAGGCCGAGGCCGGTGCCGCCGTATCTGCGTGTTGTGGAACCGTCCTCCTGTTCAAATGGTTTGAATATCTTTCCCCGTGCTTCGTCAGAGATGCCGATGCCGCTGTCGGACAGTGCCAGTTGAACACGGACGGTATTATCGGTTTTTTCGAGAACCTGTGCCGAGATCGAGATTGTGCCGTGTGCGGTGAACTTAATGGCGTTACTTAACAGGTTGTGGAGTATCTGCTTGACCCGCAGCTGATCTCCAAAGAGGAGCAGGGGAATTTCGCTCCCAAGCTTCAACTCCAGCTTCAGCCCTTTTTGATGGATGAGCGACCGTTGTGTCAGGACGACATCGTTGATACAGCTATGCAGGCTGAATTCAATCGGTTCTATAATCATCTTGCCGGCTTCGATCTTTGAGAGATCAAGGATGTCGTTGATCAGGGTCAGCAGGTTTCTGCCGGACGTTTTGAGCGCAGCCACATATCCCGTCTGCTCCTGCGTCAGCTCGGACATTTCAAGGAGTTGTGCCATGCCGAGCAGGCCGTTCATCGGGGTGCGGATCTCGTGGCTCATGTTAGCAAGGAACTCGCTCTTGGCCCGGTTGGAGGATTCGGCGGCATCGCGGGCCTTATACATTTCGTCTTTCAGTTCATGTTCGATGGTCTCATCCGAAAGAATCCAGATGCTGCCGGCATACATGTCAGCCGCGTTGACCGCTTTCCCGGTAAGTCTGGCATGGAACAGCGTGCCGTCACTGCGGAGCATTTGCAGCTCTTTTGAAAAAGTGTCGCCTGCTGCCAGGACCGGATACGCTTCTCTGCCGAACTGCTCATATGCGTCGTGTGACGGGTAGCACATCTCGGTACTGACATTTACCATTTCCCCGGATTTGTATCCGAAAATGTCGGCAAAGGTGGCATTGGCCCACTTCTGCTGGCGGTATTGGACAAACGAGATACCCACTCCGGCATGATCAAGAATAATGGCCTGCTCTTCGCTGAGTTGCTGCAGTGCTGTTTCAGCTTGTTTGCGTTCGGTAATATCCTGGATGAAACCCATCACTTTTAATGGGTTACCATGTATATCCTTTTCCAGTTGGGCAATTGAAAGTATTACTTTGGGGGGAGATCCATCTGCCGGGTTGATTGCGTATTCAAGCTTGTATTCACTCCCTTTGCTGATCAGGTCAACAAGTGCCTGATGAACACGCTCGTGTTCCGGGATGCAGGCCTCGATATTGTCTCTGGGAAAATCCCCGGCAACAGGTGGGAACCCAAAGATGTTAAGTCCTTCGGCAGATCCCCAGATTTTGTCTGTCTCCAGGTTGTAGATCCAGGATCCCGTTTTACCCAGTTTCTGTGACATCAGAAGTTGTTGCCGGCTTTCGAGCAAGACATTCTCCGCCTGCTTTCGTTCGGTAATGTCGCGAGATATACCAAATACACCGAATACTTTTCCTGCTGAATCAACCAGGGGCCCCTTAGTCACCAGAAAGGTCACTAGAAAACCGGCTGAGTTGGTCACCGTTTCTTCGAAGGTTATGACAGTCTTTAAGTCAACTATTTTCCTATCTTTTTCCATGAGGGTATTGGCAACATCCGATGGGAAGAGACTATAGTCATTTTGACCCAGTACATCGGCTGCATATTTACCTACAAAACCCGCAGCGGCGTCATTAAACAGCATATAGCGCCCGTCAAGGTCCTTCGCATAAATGGCGTCAGTGCTGCCGTAGATGATGCTGTTCAGAAGCGTTTGACTTTCAGACAGCTCCCGTGTCTGTTCCAGCACCTGTTGCTGAATTGAAGCGTATGCGTCCTGCAGCAACTTCTCTTTTAGCTTGAGTTCCTTGAAAATGACGCTGAAAGGGTCTTTGATACCGGTCGTAAAAATTGCCCGGTAGACGAGATAGAAGGAGCATAACTTGAATAAATGTCCAACCATATTGGCAGCGTCGTACACGCCGATATAAGAGGTAAAGGCTGACTCTGCACAGATTGTAGCAACGGATGAAGCGATCAGAAGCCGGTATGTGGTGGGGTTGAAATGATCACTCTTGCGGTGCAGGAGCACGATTGAGAGGATGATCAGTGCTATGATCAGATATTCACTGCCGGTTTTGAAGGTCGTTAAACCGCTCCCCTCCCGGAAACAGTCGGGGAATCTGCCGTTGAATATCAGCGCAACCAGAAGTGCTGACAGCAGGAAGAAAGCGGCTATTATACCTTCAATCTTCACTTTCCGCAGGTAGGCGAATGGCGCCGCAACAAGGCAGAGCGCCTGAAGGTATCGGGCGGCAATCCAGAGCTGTGTCGGCAGATTGGCATCGTAGCCGCTGAAAATATTCATCCCCTTGAACGCCAGCGTGTGGATAAGATCTATGCCGGCACAGGCTGTGTATCCGATAGCCAGCACCTTGAGGTAGTTATTTTCTATGAATGTGCGGGTATTCCAGACCAGCAGGAAAATCGTGACCGCGATGGATACGGTTACCAGTTCGACCAGCAGGTGAAAAAGGAGGTAGTTGTACGTACGGGCAGTGATGAGCGTGGCCACTACGGCACCTGTCATCACCGCGTATGAAAATATATCCCGAAATGCATCCTTGTAGTCCATCTGCTTTGGCATACAGTCTCCCTTTTTGACGGGCTGATGGACAGCGCTTTTTATGTTATCCCGGCTCTTGTGTGGCTGTCTATTGGGGTAAACCCTTAGATGCGTCTGACAATAAAGCTATTCTCGCCGATTGCAACCATGTTTTTTCCCCTTGACTTGTAAATTGGTATTGTGGTACTCATTTGCACAAATAGATAACGCGGTTTGTTTTTTTAAGTTGAAATCTTATTCTCGTCTCTATTTTTCCCGATAGTCCGCCATCAACAGCAGGACAGCATGAGAAGGAGCTTCATTAAGGTGTCCAAACCAGTTTTTGCCGGTCTTGATATGGGGGCATCGCGGACAAAAGTTGTTGTCATCGATCCCGCTGGCTCTTTGATCGGACACGCCGTCAAAAAGTCCGGGACAGATTTCACTGCCACTGCGGCAGCCTGCCTGGACGCCTCGCTGGAGATGGCCGGAGTCACCCGGGCAGATATCGTCAGGGCAGTATCCACCGGCTACGGTCGAGCCAATGTCGCGTTTGTGACCAACGTGACCAAGACTGAAATTGGATGTCTCGCCAAGGGGTGCCATCACTATTTTCCCGGTGCGATAACGATTATCGATATCGGGGGCCAGGACAACAAGATCATCAAGCTGGGGCCGGCCGGAAATCGCAGCAGTTTCAAGATGAACCGAAAATGTGCGGCCGGAACCGGGGCTTTCCTGGAAGAGATGTCCCAGCGGCTTGATATTCCACTTGAAGAGATGAACGAACTGGCCCGCACGTCCGAGAACATGATTAAACTGGGAAGTTACTGTACCGTTTTCTCGGCCACCGAGGTACTTGAGAGTATCCGCAACGGTAAGCCTGTTGCAGACATCGTCAAGGGGATCTTTTACTCGGTCATCAAAAGGGTGCTGGAGATGGATTCGTTGACTGACCGGGTTGTCATGACCGGTGGGGTGGTGGCGAACAACCGCTATATAGTTCAGATGACCGATGAATTGATAGGGCGCAAGGTGTTGCTCCCTGAGTTGCCTCAACTGGCCGGCGCAGTCGGAGCAGCGTTATATGCTCTGGAATGCAATATGTCGATGGATGAAACGGATGTTGAATAGGGAGTGACATATGCGAGCATTTTTTTTGTGGGCGGCAGCCTTTATGAGCGTTATCACTTTTGCAGTGCATACGTTTGTTGGTGGTCCTCGCGTTGCAGTACCATTGCTGGCGGATACCGGTTTACCGAAAGCATCAAAATGGCTCAATTATTATTGCTGGCATATCGCAACTGTTTTTACCTTTTCAATGGGCGGCGCCTACGTATATGTTGCACTTCATCCTGATCGTCCGGAGTTAGTTGTATTTTTGACCGGCGTTACCGCCGCGTTGTCGATTCTGAGTGTTGTGGTGGCTCTAAAAGGAAATATAAATCCATTCCGATTTCCGTCAACGTCACTTTTCGCCACGGTTTCTGCTCTTGGTTTAGTTTGGCTGTTGGCAGGATGAACATTAAATAAATTGCCTTCCAATATCGGAGGAGAAATTATGACCGAAGAGAAGAAACCCGCACGAAAGAAGATTCAGGCCACCGACCAGATGAACAAACTGATGTCGGACTACTTCTATGACTTAAACGATGCCGCCAGGAGCGACAGCCGGAAAGTTGCCTGGTGTACCAGCGTCGGCCCGGCCGAACTGCTGCGTGCTCTGGGGTTTGCCGTTCATTTTCCGGAAAACCACGCCGCAATGCTTGGCGCGACGCGCACCTCCACCGACCTGATCCCGGAAGCGAACGCCATCGGTTACTCACCCGACATCTGTTCCTACCTGACGGCCGATATCGGCGCCTGGCTGAAAGGATTCACGCCACTGGCAAAGGCGTATCCCGGTATCGAGTCGGTGCCGCGTCCGGATATCCTGGTTTACAACACCAATCAATGCCGTGATGTGCAGGACTGGTTTGCCTGGTATTCCAAGGAGCTGGGAGTGCCGGCAATCGGCATCACATCCCCAAAAAACGTAAACGAAGTCACCGAGGCTCATATCACCGACGTCGCCGACCAGATTGAAGCACTGATCCCGATTCTTGAGCAGATTTCCGGCCGGAAGCTGGATATGGAGCGGCTTAAGGAGGTGGTTTCGCTCTCCCGCGAATGCACTGAACTCTGGAAGAAGGTGCTGGAAACAGCCACCGCATCCCCTGCCCCGCTGACCTTCTTTGACGGAACCATTCATATGGGGCCCGCCGTAGTGCTGCGTGGCACCCGCGAGGCGGTTGAATACTACAGGCTGCTTCTTGCAGAACTGGAGCAGAGGATTGCCGAAGGGATCGGCGCTGTCGAAGGGGAAGCGGTACGGATCTATTGGGAAGGGATGCCGGTCTGGGGGCGTCTCAGGCAGCACTCGGAGCTGTTCTCCGGTTTTCACGCCACGGTGATAGCCTCTACCTATTGCAGCAGCTGGATCTTTCCCGCTTTTGACGGCGGCGATCCGATCCGGAGCATGGCGAAAGCGTACCTTGAGCTTTTTATCGTCCGCTCCGACAACTACAAAGAGGGATACATCAAGGATATGCTGCAGAAATTCAATATTGACGGCATCATCTACCACGACGCGAAGACCTGCCCCTATAACTCGAATAACCGCTACGGCCTGCCGCAGCGGATAGAAGCCGAAACCGGCATCCCCAGTCTGGTGATCTCCGGTGATCTGAACGACCTGCGCTGCATATCGGATGAGCAGACCAAAACCAACATAGAAGCCTTTATCGAACAGCTTGAGGAGGGCAAGTAAGATGCTGGATCAACTATTCAAGCCCAGGGCGATAGCGATTGTCGGTGCTTCCACTAAAGAGCTCTCCATCGGCAACGTCATCATAAAAAACCTGCAAACCTATGGCTATACCGGCCCGATCTACCCCATAAACCCCTCTGCTCCCGACGTACGCGGCATCAAGGCTTACAAGACGCTGGAAGAAGTTCCCGGTGAAATCGACCTGGCCCATATCATCATTCCGGCCCCGATGGTGCCACAGGCGATCATCGAATGTGGTAAAAAGGGGATCAGGGCGGTCATCATCAACTCGGCCGGGTTCAGTGAAATGGGTGAGGAGGGAGACCGGCTCCAGAAAGAGTTTCTTGCCAACGCCAGAGAGTACGGCGTCCGTCTGTTCGGCCCCAACTGCCAGGGAATCATTAACAGTGATCCTGCCCTGAAAGCATACTGCAACTTCACCTTCACCTACCCGGAGCCGGGTCATATCTCGGTGGTTGCGTTGAGTGGAGGAGTCGGAGCTTTAATCATGCAGGCGCTGGATGATCTCGGAATCGGACAGAGACTGTACGCTTCAAATGGCAACGCCTGCGATGTCTCAATACCGGAAATCATCCGTTACTACGGGGATGATCAGGAAACCAGGGCTATCATCCTCTACACCGAGGGTTTTTCCAATCCGCGCGAGTTTCTTGAAGTTGCCCGCGAAGTCGCGGCCAGAAAGCCGATACTGGCCATGAAGGCCGGCCGAACCCTGCAGGGGGCCAAGGCCGCCTCCTCCCACACCGGCTCTCTGGCTGGCGTAGATATCGCCACTGAACTGATCTTTGAAAAGATCGGTATCCTGCCCTTCAGCGATGAAGGTGAAATGGTGCGGGCCGCCATGGCCTTTTCATCGCAGCCGATTCCGGCAGGCAACAAGGTCGGTATTATCACCAACACCGGTGGACCGGCGGTTATTGCCACCGACGTCCTGGTGGCCTGTGGCCTGGACGTTCCGAAACTCTCCGAGAAATCAATCGAAAGACTGAAAGAGACACAGTTCCCGGAAGCAGCTCTCGAAAATCCGATTGATGTCGTTGCAACGGCCGGAGGACCACAGTTCCGGGCCGCCATGGACGTACTGCTGGAAGAGGAACTGGTGGACAGCATCTTTATCAATTTTGTTACCGCTCCTTTCACCGACACCGATGCCGTTGCTCATGAAATCGTAGCGATCAACAGGCTTGGCAAAAAGCCGATGGTCTGCAACTTCATGACCAACCTTGCTCTGGAACGCTTCCGAAAGACCATGGCCATCCTGAAAGCCGGCAACGTGCCGTTCTACGCGAACCCGACCGACGCCGCCAAGGCTCTGGGCGCGCTTACCGGCTACGGTCGCGTCAAGCGACGATGTATCGGCGAAGCTGAACAGTTTCCCGGTGTTGACGCCGCCAGGGCCAGATCGATCATCGAGCAGGCGCAGCAGGCCGGCCGCAGCGTTCTCTCGGCCACGGATGTCTATACGATATTCGAAGCGTACGGTATCCCGGTTGCCGGTTGGCAGGTGGTTGAAACCGCCGCCGAGGCTGTTGCTGCGGCTGAAAAAATCGGCTTCCCGGTCGTGATTAAAGTGGATTGTGAAGAGATCGACCACAAGAGCGACATGGGTGGGGTGGCCGTAAATGTGAAGGATGCAGCCTCTGTTCAAGCAGCGGTTGAGGATATGCAGAACCGGCTCGGCACGTTTGGCAGGCTGAGATACTTTGTCCAGAAATTCCTGCCGGGTGGGCGTGAACTGATCATCGGCGCTGCCGCCGAGCGGGAGCTGGGGCATCTGGTGATGTTCGGGCTGGGGGGAATCTACGTTGAAGTACTGAAGGACGTAGTATTCAAAATCGCTCCGGTTACCAGAGTTGAAGCGGGAGAAATGCTGGCCTCCATCAAGACCGCCGCTCTGCTGGACGGCGTGCGCGGCGAGAAAGGGATCGACAGGGAAGCGGTAATTAACCTGATTCAGCGGGTGTCGCAGCTGTTGACCGATCTGCCGATGATTCAGGAGATGGATATGAACCCGGTCATGGCCTTTGCAGACGGGGTGTTTGCAGTCGACGGCAGGATCAGGGTTTAGAATAAAAGCATCAATGTGATTTTATGAATGGCGTAAAACCAAATAATAATACAGGAGAACAGAGCCATGTTGACAAAAGCATACATTCCTTACCGAGGTTACTACAGCACACCTTTCGCCAAGTGGCAGGGAACCCTGGCCAATGAGAATTCCATCGTTCTTGGTGCCGCAACCTCCAGGCGCTTCTTTGAGAGCAAGGGGTGGGATCCTAAAACGATCGAATACGTTCTCGTTGGCAGCACCGTGTACCAGAAACAGTGGTTTTACAGCGGTCCATGGGCAGCGGCTCTTATGGGCGCCGAAGGGTCGCCCGGTCTTCTGGTCAGCCAGGCCTGTTCAACCTCAACCTTTTCTATCTATCAGGCCGGGATGGGTATCGAGACCGGTCTGTTTGAGAAGAGCTGGTGTCTGATGGCCGACCGGCTGTCCAACGGGCCGCACGCCACCTGGCCGAATCCGAATGGTCCTGGCGGCCAGCAGCTGGCCGAGGACTGGGTCATGGACAACTTCGGTAAAGATCCCTGGGCTGGCGGAGCCATGATCCAGACCGCTGAAAATGTGGCCAGGGAGTATGGCGTCACCCGCGAAGAGTGTGATGCCATAACCCTCAGGCGTCAGGAGCAGTATCAGGACTCGCTGGCTAATGACCGCGAGTTCCAGAAGCGCTATATGTTTGCAGCAGAGGTGCAGATCTCTAAGAAAAAGTCAATTCTCCTCGAAGCAGACGAAGGAGTCACCGTAAGCACTAAAGAGGGATTGGCCGGCTTGCGTCCTGTTTTGCCGGAAGGAGTCCATACTTTTGGTGCCCAGACTTTCCCGGCTGACGGCAACAGCGGAATCTGTGTGACCACCCGTGATAAAGCCAGGGAGCTGAGCAGCAACCCCGGTTTAGAGGTTCAGGTGGTTTCTTACGGATTCAGTCGCACCAAGAAGGGCTATATGGCTGCCGCAGTGGCGCCATCGGCGCAATTGGCCCTTCAGAATGCCGGCATAAAGGTCTCTGATCTCGGTGCTGTCAAAACGCACAACCCGTTTGCCGCCAACGACGTTGTCATGGCAAGGGTCATGGGGCTGGATCTGAACAGTATGAACAACTACGGATCATCTTTAATCTTCGGGCATCCCCAGGCTGCCACCGGAGCGCGGCTGATGATAGAAGGAATTGAAGAGCTGGCACTGAAGGGGGGCGGCTATCTGCTCTTCTCAGGCTGTGCGGCCGGAGATACGGCTGCATCTATTGTTATCAAGGTCGGGTAGATATATGTAAACCCAATACGGTTCACTTAAGCAATAAACCGAAAATAATTACTGTCATTCCGGCATGCTTCTGGCCGGAATCCAGTCTGTAAGTCTCTGAAAAGCTGGATCCCGGATAGAACCCTTCCGGGATGACAAACTCTTAAATGAACGGTATTGTATGTAAACCACGAGAAATGGAGTAAGGCTATGGCATACCAGTTTTTATCAATGAAAACAGAAGGGCGGGTATTGACGGTCAGCTTGAACCGTCCTCCGACAAACCCTTTGAGCAGCGAGTTCGGGCGGGAACTTTTCAACGCTTTCAGCGAAGCAGGGCAGATGGACGATATTACCGTGGTGGTCATCACCAGCGCCCAGGAAAAAGCTTTCATTGCCGGAGCTGACATCAAGGAAATGATGGCTATGACCCCGGACGAACTGGTGTCTTTTGCCAAGCTGCTGCAGGACGCCAATAACCTGCTCACCGGCATGAAGAAGGTTGTCATTGCAGCAATCAATGGCCATGCCATGGGTGGCGGCTGTGAGTTGGCCATGGCCTGCGACTACCGCTTCATGGTGGCGGGAAAATCTCTGATCGGACTTCCTGAGGTTACTCTCGGCATAATTCCGGGAGCTGGCGGAACCCAGAGGCTGCCCCGGCTGGTCGGACTTTCCAGGGCGCTGGACATCATGCTCTGTGGAAAAGTCATGGGTCCTGAAGAAGCGCTGGCTATCGGCCTGGTTAACAAGGTTATCGAACCGGATAACTTCATGAATGAAGTCATGGCCTTTGCTCACAAGCTCGCGTCAGGAGCCGGAAAAGCCATGGGGTATATCAAGGCCGCAGTTCATGAGGGCATTGACCTCCCTATCGAACAGGCCCTGGCAGTAGAACTCAAATATTGTCTGGAGACTCGCGGTACCAGCGATGCCCAGGAAGGGCTGAAAGCCTTTGCCGAAAAGCGCAAACCCGATTTTCAAAGCAGGTAAATGTAAATAATAATACAAGGAGTGTACACCATGACCATCGACGAAATCACAACAGTAGGAGTATGCGGAGCGGGCAGCATGGGGGCCGGAATCACACAGATCGCCGCCCAGGCCGGTTTTCAGGTCAAGGTCGTAGATGTTGGTGAAGCTGTGTGGGGACGGGCCGAGAAGACAATCACCAAGAGTCTGGAACGGATGCTGAAGAAGGAAGTGATCACCGAAGCCCAGATGCAGGAAATTATCGGCCGGATCAGTTTCTCCACCGATGTTGCCTCTCTGGCCGGCGTTCCCTTCATCTTTGAGGCGGTTTTTGAAAATATCGACGTCAAGAAAGAGCTGTTCAGAAAACTGGACGACATATGCGGCGACGATGTACTGTATGCAACCAACACATCGTCGCTGGCCATTACCGAAATGGCGGCCATGGTGAAGCGTCCGGCAAAATTCATCGGTATGCATTTCTTTAACCCGGTGCCGATGATGAAGCTGGTAGAAGTCATCCCGGCCCTGCAGACGGAAGTTGCGACTACTGAACTGGCCCTGGCGATGGCCGCCAGAATCGGCAAGACTGCCATTACCTGCAAGGATACACCCGGTTTTGTCGTGAATCGCCTGCTGGTTCCCTACATGCTTGATGCCGTCCGGTTGCTTGAAGAGGGGGTGGCTTCCGCCGCGGACATAGATACCGCCATGAAGCTTGGGTGCGGCATGCCGATGGGGCCGCTTGAGCTGCAGGATTTTGCCGGAGCAGATATCGGATACCATGTCGGAAACATTTTCTACGAGTACATGAAAGAAGCCCGCTTCGCTCCTCCGGGGTTGTTGCGGAACATGGTCAAGGCCGGCTATCTTGGCCGCAAGACCGGTAAGGGTTTCTTTGACTATTCGGATAAATAGAATAATAGGTGAGATTATGTCAAACTGGCAAGATACCTACAAATCCCGGATAACGACACCGGATGAGGCAGTCAAAGCGGTCAGGTCCGGCGACCGGATGTTTCTAACCGGTAATGCCTCGGTGCCGCTGCAGTTGCTGGCTGCGCTTGTGAAACGGGCGCCGGAACTGGAAAACGTCGAGATTTGTCATCCTTTGGCGATCTGTCCTTCGGATTATGTTGCTCCTGAAATGGAAGGGCATCTGCGGGTAAACTCGATGTTTATCAGCGCCAACGTCCGTAAGGCCGTCAACGAAGGACGTGCGGATTTCACTCCCGTCATGCTGTCCGAATTTCCTCTTTTGTTCAAGAATGGGCACTTGCCGCTCGACGTGGCTTTCATTCATGTATCCCCGCCCGACCAGCACGGATTCTGCTCAATGGGTGCCGAATCCGGACTGACGATATCGGCGGCTGAAGTCGCCAAAACAGTTATCGCTCAGGTCAACGAGCAGATGCCGCGCACCCTGGGCGATACCCTCATGCACGTAGACCGCATGCACCATATCGTGCCGCTTGATTGTCCATTGACAGAAATGGCGATGGGTGAAGATGTCGACAAGGACGTGGTCGAGAGGATTGCGGCTCATATTGCCGGACTGATTCCGGATGGTGCTACCTTGCAGCTGGGGATAGGGGCGATTCCCAATGCGGTTCTCAGATATCTGCTTGATAAAAAAGACCTTGGCATCCACTCGGAACTGATTTCCGACGGGGTGATCGATCTGGTGGAGGCGGGTGTACTGACAAATGCGCGTAAAAGTATCCATGCCGGCAAGATTGTGGCCGGTTTTCTTCTGGGTACCAAACGCCTCTATGACTGGGTTGATAACAATCCGCTGGTTGAACTGCACCGCACCGAATACGTCAACGACCCTTTTGTTGTCGCTCAGAATGACCGGATGGTGGCGATCAACTCGGCTATTGAAATTGATCTGACCGGGCAGGTGTGCGCCGACAGCATCGGTCCGAAGATGTATTCGTCCGTGGGTGGGCAGCTGGACTTCATTTATGGCGCATCCCGCTCCAAAGGGGGTGTACCGGTTATAGCCATGCCGAGCACAACAGAGTTGCGCGACGGTACCGTTATCAGTAAAATAGTGCCGATGCTGAAACAGGGCGCCGGGGTGGTGACCAGTCGCAATCATGTCCACTTTGTGGTCACGGAGTTCGGTGTTGCCGCATTGTACGGCAAGACGGTCCGTCAGCGAGCACAGGCGCTTGTAACTATTGCCGATCCCCGTTTCCGGGAAGAGATTACAAAAGCGGCGAAAGAGTTGAACTATTTATAGCAAACAATAATTGGGGGGCGACCATGATTTGGAACTCGGTTGAGACATGCAGCCGTAGCGAAATGCAGAGCATTCAGCTTGGCAGGCTTCAGAAGACAGTCAGCTATGTATACGAAAAGAACCCTGTCTATAAAAAGAGGCTTGATGATGTGGGGGTAAAACCTTCGGATATCAAGTCGCTGGGTGATATCAAGCGACTCCCCTTTACCGTCAAGGATGATCTTCGGGTTAATTACCCTTTCAATCTTTTTTCCGCGTCCCAAGAGGATGTCGTCGAGTATCACGCAACCTCGGGCACTACCGGAAAACCGATTGTCGTCGGATATACCAGAAACGATATCGAAACATGGACGGAGGTTATGGCCCGGGCCCTGACCTGCTCCGGTATCGGCAAGAATGACGTGCTGCAGAATATTTATGGCTACGGTCTTTTTACCGGAGGTCTCGGTGCGCACTATGGCGGGATTCGTGTCGGAGCTTCAGTGATTCCGATCTCCGGCGGCAATACCCAGAAGCAGATCATGCTGATGCAGGATTTTGGAACTACCGCCCTGACGGTTACCCCCTCCTTTTTGATGCATGTCCACGAAGTAGGGGTTGAAATGGGGCTTGATTTCAAGAAGCTGAATCTTCGCACTGCTGTTCTGGGCGCCGAGTTCTGGACCGAATCCATGCGTGAAAAGATCCAGGAGGGTTTCGGCCTCAAGGCCTGTGACATCTACGGGCTGTCTGAAATAATCGGTCCGGGGGTCTCCTGCGAGTGTCACGAAGCCCGTGAAGGCCTGCATATCAATGAAGATTACTTTTACCCAGAAATAATCAACTCCGCCACTGGTGAGGTGCTTCCGATCGGCGAAGAAGGTGAACTGGTCTTCACCAACATTGCCAACGAGGGGCAGCCACTATTGCGGTATCGCACCAGAGACATCACCAGTCTGAACCCGGAACCGTGTATCTGCGGCCGCACTCTGATCAGGATGAAAAAACTGACCGGCCGCACCGATGATCTGCTCATCATTCGGGGAGTCAACTTCTACCCCTCACAGGTGGAATCAATTATACTCAAACATAAAGGGGTCACGCCAAATTATCTGGTCGTAGTCGATCGTCACGGAGCTCTGGACGAGGTTGAGATAAGGATTGAAGTAACAGATCAGTATGTATCGAGACCGATTGGAGAAACGTTCACGGAACACCCTCACCAGATAGTCAGGGATGAGCTGGCGACCCGCGACATGAATAAGGAGCTTATCCGGGATATTAAAGACGTCATCGGAATTACCGCCAGGGTTACTCTGGTTCCCCCCGGAACGATCCCGCGCAGTGAAGGCAAAGCCAAGCGGTATATCGATAACCGGCCGAAATGATTTGCTCACGCAACTCACGAATGAATGCAATAAGAAAGGATATGTATCAATGAAGAAAATCATTTCCGGTAACGAAGCGATTGCCCTGAGCTTCGGTGATTCGGGCGGAGTCTTTGGCTCCGGATACCCCGGAACGCCGAGTACCGAGACGCTGGAGGAGGTTGCCCGCCTGGGCGTGGTATATTGCGAATGGGCGCCCAACGAAAAAGTTGCATTGGAATCCGCCATCGGAGCCTCGATTGCCGGAGGAAGAGCGCTGGCCACCATGAAGCATGTCGGTGTCAACGTAGCAGCAGACGCCCTGCTGACACTTAACCATACCGGAGTAAATGCCGGTCTGATCCTGATGGTTGCCGATGATCCAGGTATGCATTCCTCTCAGAATGAGCAGGACAGCCGCAATTATGCCAAATTTGCCAAAATTCCGATGCTCGACCCTTCGAACTCCCAGGAGGCCTATGACTACGTCAGGGACGGTTTCGAAATCTCGGAACAGTTTGACACGCCGGTCATGCTCCGCACCACCACCCGCATCTCCCACGCCAAAGGGGTTGTTGAGCAGAAGGAGAAGATCGAGCCGAAGATCGGCCCGTGGGTCAAGGATGTGCCGAAATACGTCATGCTCCCCAATTACGGCAAGATTAAACATGTCGAAATAGAAGCCCGGCTTCTCAAGCTGCAGGAGTTTGCCGAAAACACCCATCTGAACCGGCTGGAAATGGGGGACATGTCACTTGGTATCATCACTTCAGGTGTTGCCTATCAGCATGTCAAAGAGGCCTATCCGAACGCCTCGATTCTGAAACTCGGCCTGGCGCACCCACTCCCGGAAAACAAGATCCGCGAGTTTGCCGGCCTGGTTGGACGGTTGATGATCGTGGAGGAGCTGGATGCGATCTTTGAAGAGCAGATCCGGGCAATGGGTATCAGGGTTGATATCGGCAAAGACAAAATACCGCTCTGCGGTGAAGTCAATGCCGACATTATCCGTGCTGCAGTCGGGGATGCTCCCGTTGAGAGCATGGCCCCCATCACGGCCCTGCCGCAGCGCCCCCCCATTTTTTGCCCCGGATGCGCCCACCGTGGCCTGTTCTCCATTCTCAGCAAGCTCAAGGTCTTCGTGTCGGGTGACATCGGCTGTTATACGCTGGGCGCACTTCCCCCGATGAGCGCCATGCATTCGACTATCTGCATGGGGGCAAGCATCAGCGCCGCCCATGGCATGGCAAAAGTGAACGAAATTGCCGGCAGAACTGATAAACCGGTGGCGGTCATCGGCGATTCAACCTTCTTTCACTCAGGGATTACCGGCCTGTTGAGCATGGCCTACAACAAGGGCAATGCGCTGGTCATCATCATGGACAACCGCACCACCGGCATGACCGGGGGGCAGGAAAACCCCGGTTCCGGACTTGATCTGCTGGGTGAGACGGCCCGGCAGGTTGATATCGCAGCCCTGGTGAAAGTGCTCGGAATTGACAATGTTGCCGAGCTGAACGCTTATAATCTGGCAGAGACTGAGGCCGCAATCAAAAAGGGGCTCGAAACCCCCGGTCCCTATGTGCTGGTTGACAAAAACCCCTGCATTCTCCGCTACCGGATCAAGCAGCCTGTCATTGCGGTCGATCCTGAAAAATGCAGCGGATGCCGCGCCTGTCTGAAGGCTGCCTGCGTGGCACTGGGACTGGACGCCGCTGCTGCCGGCGAAAAACCGAAGGTTCAGGTTGATCCCAACATCTGCAACGGTTGCGGTGTCTGCGTGCAGCTCTGTAAATTCGATGCAATGTCCGCTACAGACGGGAGGCAATAATGGGAATATTTAATATTGTAATAGCCGGTGTTGGTGGGCAGGGGGTGTTGCTGGCCTCCAAGGTTCTCGCAGAAAGCGCCCTCGCCAGCGGGATGGATGTAAAGCAGAACGAAGTCCACGGAATGGCCCAGCGGGGCGGGAGCGTCATTTCCTTCGTCCGTATCGGAGAAGAGGTTTTCTCTCCGGTGGTTATTCCGGGGACGGCCGATATCCTGATCTCATTTGAGCCGCTTGAGGCCTTGAGATATATTCATTACTTAAAACCGGGGGGAATGCTGGTCTACAACATGGTCACCATAAATCCCAGCACAGTTGCTTCCGGTCTGGCCATCTATCCGGCCGATGTGGAGGAACAGATAGCAAAGGCCTGCCCTGATGCGCACGGCATTGACGCACTTTCCATCGCCCGAGAGGCCGGAAATGCCAAGGCTGTCAACATGGTCATGGTGGGAGCCGTAATGAAAAAGCTGCCGATCAATGCAGAAGTTGTAGAAGGTGTTGTCAGGGCGGTCTCGAAAGACAAAGGAGTGGATGTTAATTTGAGGGCACTCAAAGGTGGGACGGCAGCCTGATGGATTGTTTGAGTCCCTGGCGATGGGATGGGCCTGCGGGCTGACATTGGTGGTACAGGGGGCGTGCCCTCTGTTTTTGATGTATGTGACTGGGGAGCCTTTGAAAAGACGGCTCCCCAGTTCCGTTATATGCAGCGGCAAGGTTTTCAAGGAGTTCGACGTGCCGGAGATGAGCGGAACAATATTCAGATGAGCGATGTATTTTACGAATGGCTATCCAGCCCTGAATGCTTCAATGATCTGCTCCCCTGCGTGCGTCTGGTAATTCGTCGTGCCGAACAACTCGGTGTCACGCTTGATGATTCTTATCTGGAGGATGGCAATGTCAAGGAGTATCACGCTGCTGTTGCCGGCAACCTCTGGCAATTCATCAAGGAAGAGGCCGCTGTCCTTGCGCAAAAAGCCACCAGATATCTTCTGGAACGTGATTACAAGTGGCTTGCCACTTTTATCAGCCGGGAATTCATAGACAGCTGCATCGACAAGCGCCGTAACGACAGCCCCTTTCATGCCTATTACCGTCATATGCGAAACGTCCTGTCCGAAGCGAAAGAGATCAATTACAGGCCTGTTCCGCGAAAAGGTTCCTATTTCGCCTGGTCGCATAAACCTGACCTTGATTTCATTCCCGATAACAATGATTTCCGCACCAGACATCTGAATTACAAAGAATGGACTTCAAGTAACATTTCTTTCAGCGAGATTAACAAACAGGCGTTCATGATTGAACTTTCCCGACACTACTGGGATGAGGCCCTTCGAGTCATTTTGAAAGAGTACCTGCACCCGATCCGTGAGCTGGTTTCATTTGTGGCTGTGAAATACCCATTGATTCCAAGCGTAGAAAATGAGTCGGATATTGAGTCGGACATGGTTTGCGATAATGAAGGTCAAGGCTTACAACATGCTTTTGATGACAGGTTCATACATCCTGATGCATCCGGAGATGACGACTCGTGGATACGCCAGCTTCCGATTCTGGCTCAATCCATCATCGAACTTGATCTTGATAAACTGGCCAGAGATTGTGCTGCCAGACTGACCGACACGGAGAAAGCAGTGCTGTGGGGATTGAATGACTCTTCAACACTGGCCGACATAGCCAGATCACTTGGTATGAAGGGCCCCAGTAATGTGAGTTATCACCAGAAACTGGCCTCTGAAAAACTCCGAATCGCATGGAGCCTCTGGGGGCAACCGGATAGTGAGCATTATGCGGTTGCCGAGGATGAACAGAGAATTTTCTTCAATAAAGTGATCGAACTTTGTAAAGAGGCGAATGCCTGCCGTGATAGCAGAACAGAGGACCGACCGTGAGAACGTACAATGACGAACTAAAACTAAAATCAGCCTGGCAATCGGCATACGAGCAGCGCACCTGTCCAGGTATGGACACTCTCTCCACTGAATCTAGTGACAATAAGCTGCACATGCACTTGTCATTTTGTGATGTATGCCGAGAGAACCGGGCAATGCAGCAGGAAGAAAAAACAGCCTGGCAGAGATTACTCAACAGGATGTCAGAGAAAATAATAAAACCGGCCGACGGAACTGAGAAACAGGAAGGACAGGTCTGGATAGTAAAAAAATCGCTCGGTGGCTGGCAGAATGACGGGCGTTATTTTCAGGCGCCTGCCGTTCTACTGCTGGGTAAATCCGGGGTAACCTCTTCCTGGAAGGTTGCGCAGTTGTACGATGACAAGCGTCTGATTGGTGATGGTGATGTACTGTTGGATGACCGGTTCGGATTTGCCGAAGCATGGAATTGTTATGAGGTGGAACAGGGGGCACTTGACCGGTTTATTGGTTGTGTAAAGCAAGATGAGTTACATCAGGTTGTTGCAGCATCGGAAGCCGAAGTTGCCGAGCCGCTGGATGGTTCTGTCCTGTTATTATTCCGTTCTCTGGAGAGTGAGGTAGGCAGTTATATGGCAACTCAGGCAATACAGCTTACTGTTGAGTCTCAAGCAGAAGAGCCGTTCAGATTCGATTGCCTGATCCGGAAGATGTCCGGCTGGTTCCAGGAGCTGATGTCACCGGCGCCTCTGGCGGTTGCCGTGGCAATCGTGGCAGTTATAACTCTTGCTGTTTTCAAAAGCGTTGACGTGCAACAAACGCAGGTTGCCCTCGTGCCCCACATACTGCCTGCTCCGAATCCGCACCCTGTACCGGGAAAACAGGCTTCACCAGAGCAACAGGCACCACTTTCAAAGTCAGAATCATTTGAGAGCATACCGGGACCCAACGCTGCTGAACCGACAGTAACTGCAAGTATTCAGGCAGTATCTGGCAGTAGAGGCCTTACGAAAGTTTCAACAGCAACACAAAGTATGTATGGTTTCAGTGCAAACCAGCAACCGGACAAGGCGGCTTATCGCTTGGGGATTGCCTTGATCGATCTCTCGGCAGCGCGGAAAATGAATGATTCAGAATCCTCGGAAGATGCTGTCAATCGTATTAATGACCTGTTGCCGATATTCATCAATCAGGAAAATCAGCAGAAAACCGTACAGGGAAGTGTGGGAATGACGACTAAAGAGTACAATCGTCTTGTTGCAGATATAGAAAATCAGGTTGCAAAGTCCGGCCAGAATATCTCATTGAGATTTGGAGCATGGCTTCAGTCAGCCAGACGTGTTGATGATCTGCAACTTGCCAAAATAGTCACCCCTGAAACCGTAAAACGTTTCAGTAAGGACCTTGTACCGCATTCACTCCTGCCGTCTCACGTTTCTGCTTTTGATGGATTGGCAACACATGCAGCATCAAAGAGTATGGATATTAAGGAAGTAAGGCGGCTGCTCGATGAAATTTTTTATACTCTTTAGTATGAAGGAGTACATTCAGATGGTAAAGAAGTTGGTGGTCTCAACGGTGTGTGCGCTGGTCTCTGTTCTTACGGCTTCTATCTTTTCCCATGCCGCCACACAAAGCCCGCAAAACAATTTACAGTGGTGGAAAAATAACTACATGGAACTGACCGCACAGGAAGATGTACGGGTCAACTACGTTAAACAGGTATTTCTGAAAGTTCGGGCGGTAACAGACAAGTCTTCCGGAAAAATGTCAGACCTTGCGATTCTGAAAGACTTTAAGAGCCCCTACGCTGCTGCACTTCCCGGTGGCGGAATCGTGTTGAGCTGGAAGGCTTTGAAAACGTGCTATGATAATGTATCAAGGGCCAAAGGGGATGCCCGCATCGCGTTTATTATCGGTCATGAGTTAGCCCATTTATCCAAGGATGATTTTTGGCATCTGCAGACGTTTGCGTCTATTAAGGAGTTTGCCGGCGGCGGACAGGCAGGCAGAGAGCTTGCTGATTTTATCCGGCAGACATCTGATGCTGGAACAGGATTACAGGCAAAACTATCTTCCAAATCAAAAGAATTGCAGGCTGATGATTACGGGATTGTTTACATGGCAATGGCCGGATACGATCCCAGGGTTATCGTTGACATTGATGGCACTAACTTTTTCAGAGAGTATGTTTCCCAGGTTACAAGTGCAACGGCTTATGATGCCCCCTCTCATCCAACTGTCGATCAACGTGCCGAGATTGTTCGCACAAAACTGGCGGCGGTAGCAGGTGAGATTGATCTGTTTAATGTTGGCGTTCGATATTTCCAGGCAGGCCGTTACTACGAAGCTGCCACCTACCTGAAACAGTTCAGCGAAAGTTTTCCGAGTCGAGAGGTATATAGCAACATAGGATTGGCTCACTACCAACTGGCCCTTGAATCGCTTTATAAATGCGACCCGAAACAAGCCTATCGATATCAGTTGCCGCTCATACTGGATACAACCACTCTCGCGCCTCCTTTGAGAACAAGAAGCAGCTATCAGACAGTTCATTGTAATCAGGATGAAGAATTTCGCCTGGAAATAAGTGAAGCGATCACGTACCTGGAGCTTGCCAGGGAACGTGACTCCCGGTACATGCCGGCGCTCATCAATCTTTCTTCCGCATACCTGATTGCGGGAAAAGCATCAAGCGCCATGGCGGCAGCTGATGACGCATTGAAATTGAACCGGAACTCCCCTGAAGCAACCATTATGAAGGCAATAAGCCTGCATCGTTTTGGCATGGAAAATCAGGTGACAAATGCGAGTGATAAGGCCTTGACAATGCTGGATACGATGAAGGATGACACGCTTAATCGGACTAAAGCTTTATACAATAAGGCAGGAATCGAATCCGAATTGGGGAGGGAATCAGTTGAAAAGGAAGACCTGAAAGCGTTTCTTGTACAGGAACAATCCGGGGATTATGCCGATTGTGCACGGTCAAGGCTTGGGTTGCCAATGTCCGGACAAAGTGCTTCCCCAAAAAGAGTTGTACCGGTTTTGCCAGTGCCACTCGGGGTGGCGAAAGCGTCGACCCTTACAATGTTGGAGGGAATGAACAGGAAGTCCGTTGTCATCGGATCGGTGCGGTCAGCTCTGTATCGGTCAGCCGGTCTGCTGGTGGTTCTTGATGAACGTCATAATGAGATTGAATTGGTAGAGGTTACTGAAATAACTCCTTCTGCGGCAGATATATTTTTAACGAATTATGGCCGGCCACGCAGGGAGTTTACCACAGTGACCGGTTTGATATGGCTCTATGATGGATTTGCAGCAGAAGTGGTGGACAATATGGTTCGAGCCATTTCATTTTATCGATAAATAAAGCACGTAGTGTAAATATAACCCTCCCGAAAATTATTTTTTTGAATACGGCCCTGCCAATGCCGTGTCTCCTGTCAGAAGTCCAAAAAAGGCTATTTGATCCACAAGGCACGGCATGTCCTCTCTGTTCACAATCCCGTACAATCGGCACTGCTGCAGTCATGACAAGATGTTTAATCCAGATGCGGATTAACCATTCAGGTGAGTGGACATACGAAAACAAGCTTTTGATTTTGTTCGTGTGTTTCGTGGTCCAACTGCTTTTTCCAGGATGAATTCTGCAGGAGATACATAATGTCCGACCTTGAGATTTATAAAGGAAATGAAACGATATTGCTGGTTGATGACGAAGAATTTGTACGAATATTTATGACCGATTTTCTTACAAGTCTTGGATATAATGTCGTGATTGCAGTTGAGGGAAAAGAGCCCGTTGAAAAATACCTGCAACATACCGATATAATAGGATTAGTGTTTTAAGGTGCTGACAAAGCCTCCCTCTTGGTTGGAGTTCAACAGTATCCCTCGGGGTGCAGACAGAGAGGCAGAACTTTTGATAGTATGGAGAATCAAATGGAAATTGTAGATAAAATCAGAACCAAAGTTCAAAAACTGATAGTCAGTGCCAAACACTATTTCGGGATGTTCAATCATAAACGGGTACTGGATCCGGAATTGGAAGCGTGGTGCGTTACAGTTATGGTCAAATTTCCTCAACCCGCCTACAAGCTGTTTCGAGTAGGGCCTTACTGTATACCGTGATGAATTTGACCAATTTTATCTTGAGGAATACAAACCGAGACCTAAAGATGAAATAAATGCCGCAAAAGAAGCAGAATTGACTGGCACTAATGCGCATTATTTACATTAGCAGACTGAAGTCGTAAGCGCCCTCTAAGAACGTTGCAACCGTCGTCTTTGACAGTTGAGGCAAAGTCGGATAGAGTATGCATTCGTTAAGAAAAAGAATAATAATTTCAGGTGAAATTTGTGCAGCAATTTAAATCCATTTCGATTCGTAATGATATCTTGACCCTGATATTCATCCTGACGTTTGTTCCGTTTGGATTTATGGTTTACTCGCTTGTCATGGAGCGGAATCAACTGACAAAAGAGGCCTTTCACAAAACGGCCTTGCATGCTGAACAGACCTCCAGGCTTATTAGCCAGATGACAGGGAGTACAGAGCTTTTACTGAACATGTTGTCTCGTCTCCCGATTGTCCAGGCTGGAAACGCAAAAGCTGTAAATAGCTTTCTGCTCGATTTGGTCAGTCAATATCCAGAATATTCAAGCATCTTCATTGTTGACGAGTCCGGTCGGCGCTGGGCTACGACAAATTCAATTACAGGGTCTGTTTCATACAAGGATCGAAAATATTTCGCAAATGCCATGTCTTCAGGGCGGTTTTCTTCTGGAGAATATGCTATTGGCAAGATCAAGAAAAAGCCGGTATTTAGTTTTGGTCTGCCTGTCAGAAGCAGTTCTGAAGCTATTACCGGCGTGGTTGTCGCCACGATAGAGCTTTCGGGCCTGAAAAAACTGCTGCAGAAACAGATAGCCCAGGATAACTTGTCCATTATGACGATGGACCACGGAGGAAAGATTCTTCTCAACTCGACTAACCCGGAATTTGAAGGCACTCAACAAGATGATGCTGTTTTCAAACAGATACTGCAAGGCGTGGAAGAATCAATCATTGAGATCGGGGAGAAGCAGGGCTCTCCCAGGAAAATACTGGCATACAAAAAACTATACCTTCCCGGTGAAAATTCCCCGTATATGTACGCGATGGTGGAGGCAGATAAACAGTTGCTGCTGAAAGATCTTAATAGGAAATTCGGGATAAACCTGACGATCTTATTAGCCTCGGTGTTACTTTCACTTGTAATTTCCTACAGGTTTTCCAAGAGATTTTTGCTTGATAAGGTTGATGAAAGCGAACAGTGCCACAGGGTTCTCTTTGAAACATCTCCTCAGGGAATCATCTACCGAAATGCAAATGGTGCAATCATATCCGCTAATCCGGTCGCCGAAAGGTTTTTCGGTAAATCTCCGGTAGTGATTGATTCCGTTACATATACTGAAAAATATCCGGAATATATTCACGAAGATGGGTCTCCATATCCGGCGGAAACTCATCCTGGCCTTGAGGCACTTTCATCTGGAAAGACAGCGTATAACAAAATCATGGGAGTATTGCATTCTCCTGATGAGAACTATATCTGGCTGAAAATCAATTCAATTCCGATATGCCGCAAAGGCGAGACAAGACCGTATATGGTGTATTCCATGCTTGAGGATGTTACCAGACAGAAGGAGCAGGAACGGGAACGACTAGAGTTGGAGCGCCAGATACTGCATGCCCAGAAACTGGAAAGCCTGGGGGTTATGGCAGGTGGTATCGCCCATGATTTCAACAACCTGCTGCAATCCATTCTTGGCAATATTGAACTGGCTGCGAGAGATCTCGCTCCTGTTTCCGGTCCACAAAAACATATAGCCAACGCCTTGATCTCGGGCAGGCAAGCAACACACCTTACCAGCTTGCTACTGGCCTATATTGGCAGAGGGTTTATTGACAAAAAGGAGCTGAACCTGAATCTGCTGGTCAGGGAAAATGCCGACATGTTCAGAAGTGCCGCTACGACGGCTGTTTCATTCGAGCTGTCGCTCTCTGAGGAACTTCCGGCCATTATAGCAGATGAAGCCCAAATTCAGCAGGTAGTAATGAATCTGATATCAAATGCGTCAGAGGCTATTGAAAAACAGCCCGGCTTCGTAACGGTGACCACCGGAGTTCAGAACTGCGATCAGACATATCTTTCCGCCAGCCTGCTGGAAGAAAAACCTGAACCAGGGAACTATGTGTTTCTGGAAGTCAGTGACAACGGTTGCGGCATCAGCAAAGATATCATCAGCCGCCTGTTTGACCCTTTTTTCACGATAAAATTTACCGGACGAGGGCTGGGAATGTCGGCTGTTATGGGGATAATGAAAGCACACTCCGGTGCCTTGTTTGTTGAGACTGAAGTCGGCAAAGGCACTACCTTCAGGGCGCTGTTCCCTGTCTATGACTTCGAACAACCGGCAAAGGCTCACATACTCACCAGGCCATGTATTGAAAAATCCATCTCTCCGGAATATCAGTTATCCGGTCTTGTACTCGTTGTTGATGACGAAAAATCAGTCCTCAGAACGTGCAGCAAGATGGTCCAGCTCTGCGGATTCACGGTAGTCACAGCATGTGACGGTATTGAGGCCGTCACTTTATTCCGTGAACGTGCGGATGAAATTGATGCAGTTCTGATGGATATGACCATGCCAAACATGGATGGCATTGCCGCCATGAATGAAATTCACAAAATCAGGCCAGATGCCAAGGTGATACTTGCCAGCGGGTTTAACGAAGAGGAACTTGGCAAACGTGCTACAGACCAGGCTCCGTCAGGTTTCATCCGCAAACCTTACAGCATGAGCCAGCTTGAGATAGAATTACAGAGAGTTTTGGTAAAAACGTAAGGCAGGTATCCCACCTACGAGAACGACAATGACGGCGTCTGGGTCGTGGGTATGGAGAGCGGCGGAGTGGGCCGCGGCAGTAAGGGCAACGGCAAGTATGTGTGGTCAGTCAGGTCAGGACAGTAATTGGGCATTTGACTCTTTGATTCTTTGATCCTTTTGGGGGTACAGGGTTTGCATGTTTTGCCCACCGGTCCGCGTGCGCAAACGATGAAACTGTTTGCACACCCTACGTAAGTGTCATCTGAATGCAACTTGGAATAAAATGTCAAGCAGGTATCTCTTGGACTTTTCGGCAATCGATGAATTATAACCAACAATAAAGTTCCATCCAAACCCCAGCGGAGCGACGACAGAAGGTGCTCGCACTATCGGGCTGCTGCCTTTATTAAACCATTTCCAGTAATAAAATTATATTGCCTCAAAACAATATAGTTGTTATTCTCTCCCCATGAAAGCGAGATTGCTACAGAAGTCGAAAGAAGAACTCACGGGCGGTATTATTGTTGAGACGGCGGTATGGGAACTGGCGGAACCAACTCCTGATCGCCCGCACAACTTGAAATATCGTTTATATTGCGGCAGAAATGATGAGTGTATCGTACGATATGACAACGAGACCGGCAAAGGTGATCACCGGCATTATGGTACTCGTGAGGAAGCGTATTGCTACACAACCTTTACAAAACTGGCAGAAGACTTTTTGGCGGATGTTGAACACTTGACGGGGGTGAAATTATGAATAAGGCAATCATCGGAATCAGTGACTGGACAACTACACGTAAGAGTTTGATTGGGCTTGGGAAAAAACTTGATTTGAGGGAGCATATGCCTGATGCGGATTATCATCTGAATTTTGCCACGCCGACTCAAATGTTTTCTGAACTGACGCCAAAACGGATGGAACTATTATGCCGTCTGAAGCAGGAAGGAACTCTGTCTGTCTACAGACTTGCAAAAGAAACCGGTCGTAATTATAGCAACGTACATGCCGATATAATCAGGCTTTTGGAACTGGAGTTGGTATCAAAGGATGAAAAAGGACGGGTTTTTGTGCCGTGGGACGATGTAGAAATTCACGCATCGTTGAACACACCAACAAAATTAGCAGCATAATCAATTCAAAATCAATGACTTGGTTATTAATTCAAGGGTCGCGTATCAACTTAGGGATGTGGAATATACTGATCTACCGTTTTTGATTGTAGGGGCTAAGCAAGTTTCATCTGCTTCGCCCGCCTTTGATCTCCGTGGCAAAAGGGCGAAGCAGGTAAATCGCTTGATTCGCCCCTACGTAAAAACGGTATATTAACAATTTCCAGCTCCCTTACTCCAACCAAGCATTTTCATTGTGCCGACCATATCTGATTATGAAGACATGGCCGGCGCTTTGATTCTGTACCTGCCTCAGATTTCAACCTGATCTTTCATCCTGTAGCTTTTACCTTCAATACAGACAGTATTGGCATGGATGCGTACATTGGTCACGCTGTCCTTTAACTCTTCTTCACCTTCGGGATAAAGATCTGATCAGGGTCGAGTACTTCATGGATAATATACAGCTCATTGCGAGTCGGGGGCAATGTCTCTCCTTTGACACGCGAGATATCCAGGTCGAACTGGCACATATCCTTGATCTCTGCCGGTGTCTTACCCGGATGACAGGTATCCAGATACATGCGGCCGCTCTGTCCGTCAAACCGGAAAACACCGGCCGTGCTGATCACCGCCGAGGGGCCGCCACGATAGGCTGAACCGTACAACTCCCGCCGATGAACGAACTCTCCGCCGGGCCACTTCTTCACCCTCCAGCCGGGGCTGGTGATATAACTCACATGCGGCACGAAGCGCCGCTTTTCGTGCACCATGATGAACACCGTGCGCCGGGCAAAGGAGTTGATATCCGGGTTGCCGCCGCTGCCGGTCAGGCGCAGTTCAGGGTTCAGGTAGTCGCCGATGCAGGTGGTGTTGACGTTTCCGTATTCATCAACTTCGGCGCCACCCAGAAAGCCAAGATCTACCAGTCCGCGCTGGGCGATGCTGAAGGCGTCGTTCAGCCCGGATGAACGTGATGCACCCATTTCACAGCGGGCGTCGCCAACCGAGGTGGGGAGTTCGGGAGGCCGGCCATCCAGCGTACCGGCCTCAAAAATCAACTTCAGGTTGGGGGCGTGTGTTTTCTGGGCCAGCATAATGGCCACCATCGGCAGGCCGGTGCCGGCAAAGACGATTTCGTGATCACCAACTTCGCGGGCTGAGGCGCAGCACATCAGGTCGGCCAGGCCGTATTCTTCCGGAGTCGCATATTCTGTAGCCATGGTTACTTGCCCCCCTTCTCGCGAACGCTGTAATTGAGTGCCGTATTTGCTTTGATCTTCAACATGCGCGGCCATCCCAGTTTTTCAAGATAACTCATGTGATCCATGCCGAAAATCCACTCTTTGGCAAAATCGTCAAAACCTTCCTGCGTGCGGGTCCGACCGTAGAAATCCTTAAGGAAATTGCCATCAACGTCGTAGCGGCCGAACATGCCGGTCGGATGGGCGCCAAAGGGACATTCGAGGATATGATCTACCTCAAAGCTCGGGATGGTGTTCTGGTCGGCATTGCGTCTCAGGTATTCCTCCGGCACGATCTCTTCGGCAACAACGATGGTTATGTCCGCCGCACGGGCCGACTCGGGATCGGAGTAATACTGACCGTTGACCCGTACGGTTCCCTCTTCGCCCACCTGCTGCACGCAGAGCACGGCCACATCAAGCTTCACCGCCGGTATCTGCACCAGCGAACCGGCATCGAAGAAGGGATCTTCAACAAATTGATATTTGTGCCGGGCGATGTGTGGATGTTTGCCGTCGCGCATGCCGGCCCGGCCGAGCATGTCGTACTCGGGGTTGTGGAGGTCAGTCCCCAGTGATGTTTGCGTGACCGCATACGCCGCTCCGGATGCGGCTGCCGCAAAGCGGAACATCATTTCGGCATGACTGTAATCCTCGACGATGATCTCTTTTGTGCCCACCTTGCGCGATAGATTGGCGCCGTACTTGCCGTACAGTTCATGTCCGACCCAGCACGACTCCCAGATATCCACACAGCCGGCCCCCACCAGAAACTCGGTCTGCGGTCCGCCGTTCACCTCGATCAGGTGCAGCCCCTTGCGCTTCTGCCGGATCAGTTCGTATATCAGTGCAAACGGGCGTCGCCAGATGGTGAATCCGGAAAAGGTGAGACTGGAGCCGTCTTTGATTATTTCGGCGGCTTGCTGCAGGGTAATGCGTTTGTTTGTACTCATGCCTGTCTCCTTGTCAGCTGAAATTTCTAAGAATTTCCCTCGATATTATCATCCGCTGGATCTCGTTGGTTCCCTCATAGATGGATGTGATACGGGCATCCCGTGCATAGCGTTCCACCGGGAAATCCTGGGTATAGCCGTAGCCTCCCAGCATCTGTATCGCCTTGTAACATGCCTGGTTGCCGGCTTCGGTGGCGAACATTTTGGCCATGGAGGCCTCTTTGGCGAATGTTTTTCCGCTCTCCTTGCGATAGGCGGCGCTCATCAGCAGCAGACGGGCGGCCTCCAGTTCGGTGTAGGCGTCAGCAATCATCCACTGGATAGCCTGGAAGTTGCTGACTTTCTGCCCGAACTGAACCCGCTCGGTAACGTAGCGGGTAGCGTAATCCATGGCCGCCAGCCCGACCCCCAGCCCCAGTGAGCCGATTCCGATCCTTCCGCCGGCCAGTTCTCCTGCGGCGATCCGGAAGCCATCGTTCAACTTGCCCATCAGCGCCGATTTGGGGATCCGGCAGGAGTCAAAAATCACCTCGTTGGTGGCTGAGGCATGCTGCCCCATCTTCTTCTCCTCCTTGCCGACTACGAGCCCCGGTGTACCGGCTTCCACCAGGAAACAGCTGATCCCTTTCCCCTTGGGCGCGGCCTTGTCAGTCACTGCCCAGGCCACAAAAACCCCGGCGTAGGTGGCACTTGTGATAAAAATCTTGGAGCCGTTCAGAACCCAGCTGTCACCGTCATCAATGGCCTGAGCGCACATCCCGGCCGGGTCGGAACCTGCACAGGTCTCTGTCAGAGCAAAGCCCCCCGCAGAATATTCACCGGAACATATTTTGGGTATATATGCTTTGCGCTGCTCTTCGGAGCCAACCGCCTGAATCACCTCTGCCACCATGTTGCTGACAGATACTGTTACTGCAGTTGAGGCGCAGGCCCGTGCAATTTCGGTGATGGCAAGGCTGAAGGAAATCACTCCGGCATCGGAGCCACCGTATTCACTCCTGACGTTCAGTCCCATGAAGCCAAGTTCAGACAGCTTTTTGAGGTTAACCAACAATGCTGAACGGTCATCACTCTGGTCAAGTGCCGCCGCCACCGGTTCCAGTTCGGCCTTTGCAAAATCACGGGCTGTATCCTGGATCAATTTCTGCTCTTCTGTAAGATCAAGAAACATTCGCACCTCCTCTGTAAGTAAGTTTTTCCTCTTCGACATGTTGCACGTAATAACCTGAAAAATACCCTGTTCTATTTGCAAACTACCATAATAAAATTTACGTCGCAATGGGTGTCATACTGCTATGAATGGGTTATTTTGATTTTTTCCCTGGGAAGATTTCTGAAGAAGAGGACTGCAAGCGGTGGCAGGACAATCAGAAAGGCACACAGTAAAGAATGAAAGGCCTGTTGTACCCCGTTTCTGTCGGCCAGCATACCTACAAGCGGTCCGGTGCAGACGAACAGAAGACGGAAGCAGAGCGACTGAAGCGAAAGAATGCCCGCCCGGTTGGCTGAGGGGCATTCCACTTGTGTGAGATTGAGCATCATCGGCCCGCGTAGTCCTCGCATGCTCGTCAGCAGGTAATAGAACAGGAACCCCCACATCCCGCCAATTACCCCCAGCCCGAAATAACCTGCCGCGACCAGGATCAGAAAAAGTATGACCATCGAACGGTCACCCAGGTAAGCAGTAGCGCGATGGCTGTTCAGCGCAAATATGGCGACGGTCAGGTTTGCTCCGCTCCAGACCGGACCGAACCAGGTCAGCGGTACACCTGTGTGCTGCATATAGGGTTGGATCAACCAGACCGGATAAAACGATGCGAGTCCCAGTAAAGAGTTAAGCAGAATAATATAACGAAGGTGCTTGTTTTCCAGAAAAGCGTAGCGAGCGATGCGAAACGCCTCTGCCAGATGGCCGGCGTGACCAGAGATTTCCCGCTGTGGCTCGACTATGGAGCGGGTGATCAGGAGTGCCAGGAACCAGACACCGATCTGCAGGAAAAACGGAAGCAGTGGTGCAGTTGCATAGAGAACACCCGCAAAAACGGCCCCCAGCGCCTCGCCAGCCTGGGCAAATCCGCTCATGCGTCCCTGATGGCGTGCATACTGCTGTTCCGCGCCTTCCTGTTTGAGGGTTTCATACAACAGGGCGCTGTCTGAGCCGCTGATGAACGCGAGGGATGTTCCCAACAGGATTTCAGCTGCCATGACATGCTCGAAGCTGACGGCCACCGTATAGACCCCCCAGCCGGCGATGCCGAGTATCGCGGCCAGAGTGAGTGAAACCCGGTAGCCGATCCGGTCGCTGATGTATCCGGTGGGGTACTCCATCACCACCATGACTATGGACAGGATGCCCTGCAGCAGCAGGATCCGGGTCAGTGATAAACCGATGCGATCCTTCCAGAACAGGGTGATGATTGCCATCGGGAAGAGGGTCATCTGCAGGAAGGAAAAGGCGTACAGCTTGGGAATATTGGAGCGGATGCTACTCATTAACGATGCGTTGTTCACTCATTACATCATGCCAGGATCCGTGCTACCGCTTCAGCCAGTGTTCGCATTGAGTAAGGTTTATTGATAATTTCCCTGATACCCATTTCTCCCAGCGCGGCAATCCGCTCATCCTGCATGAAACCTGATGCAAAAAGAATCCTGACATCCGGTCTGATCTGCCGGATTTCAATATATGCATCCAGTCCTGATTTTTTTGGCATGATCATATCCATGACTACGGCCCTGATTTCATCGCTATGCTCTCTGAACCGCGACACCGCGACTTCGCCGTTTTCCGCAAGCAGCACCTTGTAGCCGCACTCTTCAAGGATCGACTGCGCCGCTTGGCGGATGAACGGCTCATCATCCACGACCAGCAACAAACCCTCGCCCATCGGAATAACATCAGAATCTTTGTCTCCGCTCGGGGTTGCGCTTGAGTTAAGCGCCGGCAGATACACATTAAAAGTGGTTCCTATTCCAGGCTCGGAATAAACGTCAATAAGGCCTTTGTGCTGCTGCACAATGTTATAGACCATGGCCAGGCCGAGACCGGTCCCCCTGCCTTTCTCCTTGGTGGTAAAGAACGGATCGAATATTCTGGCGACGGTTTTGGCATCCATGCCGATGCCGGTGTCGCGCACCGATACAATCCAGTATTCCGTATCTTCCGCAGTCGCAGGGTGATAGATATGGAAATGCCGGTCCATAAAACGTCTCTCCATTGAAATTAACAGTTCGCCCCCATGGGTATCACCCTCTTTCCTCATGATCGTCATGGCATGTCCGGCATTAACACAGAGGTTCAGGAGTGCCTGTTCGATCTGTATGGAATCGGCATTGATCATGATCTGCTCATCGGGCACGTTGACAGCGATATCTATGGATTTGTCAAAAGTATTCCGGCAGATATAGAAGATATTCTTGATGACATTCCGTAAATCCACCGGGGCGAGGGAGGCTTCCTGTTTTCTCGAAATGGCCATCAGTTGGGCGACAACATCAGCGGCTCTATTACACAGTTCGATGACGACATCCAGTTTGGTGCACAACTGTTCCCTGCTGAACTCCTTTCCTCTGTCGATCTGCATCCGCAACAATGACGCCGATCCCAGAATGCCGCTCAGTACGTTATTAAAATCATGGGCCAGACCACCCGACAAGGTACCGACAACCTCCATTTTCTGTGACTGTCGCAGTTGTTCTTCAAGTTTGCGCTGCTCGGTGATATCGCGGAGGACTCCATCTATGGCAACAAGTTCGCCATCCTCGTTAAATTTGGGACGGACGCTCAAAAGTGCCCACAATATGCTTCTGTCTTTTCGGTAGAATTCCACCTCGAAATTTTTCACATCCTGTCTGTTCAGCAGCATGGCAAACAATTCAGTACGGCGCTGCGGATGCACATACAGCTGGTGCGTTATATCGGAGATACCGCATATAATCTCTTCAGGGCTGTCATAACCCAGAATAACTGCGGTAGCGAGGTTGCAATCGAGGAAACTTCCATCGGGAGAAGTCTGGAAGATCCCCTCTACCGAATTTTCAAATATGCTGCGGTACTTGATTTTGGCAAGACTTTCCCGCTCAAGGGCGTTTTTCAATCTCGCATAATTAAGCTTGTTTTCCAGTGATGATGAAAGCAACTCGGCAAAATTGCCGATGCTGAGCAGCGTTGCTTCGCTCTCACTTATTCTCCGGTAGAAATGTGCATTTTTCTCAGAGTTCCCCACCACCAGCAGACACATGGGTTGCACGCGGGAACCGAGCGGGTAGATCAGGTACTCGTCCATCTGCAGTCTGGGTTTGTACTCGGAAAGCACTGCCCGGCTGTTCGTTTCGGTGCAGACAAGATATCCCTCGCCATAAGACAGAGCCACAAGCAGAGCAGATTCCTTAGGGATAGAAAGCGCCATGACGCTCTCTTTTTCCTGCTTTTCGTAGTATCCGCCCGAGGCGCAGACAGAATAGTCGCCCGAACTGCCGGTCTGTTGAAAAAACAGGATTCTCTCAAAGCCGAGATTGTTGGTGGCATATGCGACGGCGTGTGCAAATATTCTCGGAAGATCAGAGATCGCATCAAGCGTTTTGTTCAGATCATACAGCCCGGTGTATTCAGAGATCGCATTGAGAGTCTTGTTCAGACCATACAGTTCGGAATATTCCTTGAGCTGGGCGTCAAGTCGCTCCTGGAACTCATAGAGCCTGCCTTCGGCCTTGATCAGCTGTTTTACCTGTCGGGACAGGGCCTCGTTCTCCTCTTTCTGTGCAGCGAAAAGCGCAGCGTATTCATTCAGCTGGGCGTCGAACTCCTCCTTAAGTTCACAGAGCTTCCCCTCGGACTCGATCAGTCGTTCTGCCTGCCGGGAGAGGGTTTCATTCTCCACTTTCAGCGCCGCAATCTGTTCGGTCTGCCGCACAATAGCTCCTGTCATTGACTCATTCATGAAAGTTCCTTCGGATCGCAGTTCAATATACCGCAACGATGACTGATGTATAATTGTGTAAGCAGTTGCTGCCGGCAACCGGACCGATTTCTCCGTAGGTGTATAATCCGAGCCACGGTATGTTTTCGCCGATGTTCTTTTGCAATGTCCTGACCAGCGCAATCTTTTCCGTCTCACGGAAAACGACCTTCCCCCGGCCGACACATTCGAACTGCAACACGAATTTCGGCTTCATGCCATCTAACTGTTCTGCTATCTGGCGTGATATCATCTGTATGCCGTTTGTTATAAGTTCCTTGTCGCGGCGAACGAGCCAGAGTTCCATGCCATCCTCGATCTCAGACTGGATGGTCACATAACCCTGTTGTTCGTTGTTGCCCATCATGTAGCGGATGATGTGGTCTTCGTACCCGCTCCTGATATGTTCAGGTGTCTTGAACCCGAGGCACAGGTTCAGGGATGTCTTGTTCCAATGCTGCTGCCAGTCTTCCGGAAAATAGTCCTTCAGGGCTTCCAGAGCGGTGATCCCATCGATTTCATAAATGATGTTCCCCTTGCAGCGGGTTATCACGCGACGGGTCCCCACCGGAACGCAGCCGTGATTTATCCCGCAGGCGACCTTTCCGTTTCCGGACATTACAACGCAGCTGATCCCTTCGGAAAAGACCTCGTCATTGTGATATTGATAGGTCTTGTGAGAACTCCAGTCATCTGCGGCCAGCCCTCCGTAGAGCGGGAGCGGGCTTTCACGGTCAAGTACCTTATTGAAACCTGAAAGGAACGAGTCGAAGTTGAAAACCAGACCGTCAGCCAGCAAAAAACAGGCGATGCAATCGGCAGCAAGCAAAGGGTCCAACTCGTTCGCCAGATACTCTCCGGCTATGTCCGACCTCTCGCCGATCCCTTTGACACGGGCGTTACTGAACCGCAGTTCATCCGAGCTTATTACCATGACGCAGATGCCGAAATTAGTCTCGATAACCGTATCCCGAGTTATGATCCCTTCGCCGGAACAGCCACTCAGCGGCGCTCCGGACGTTGCTTCCCGTATCGACCGTATCAGTGCCTGCTGGTTGTAACCGACGGTGGCAAAGACAAAAACGAAGTCCGGCCTTGATATTCCTGCCTGTTCAAGAGCCTGCAGGGCCGCCTCGTTGCCCGCCTCAGTCGGATTCCTGTGAACACTGTAACCCACTCCAACTGACGTTCTCATAGACTCTCCTTTTCACGACAGGCACTCAGGCCGACGTTACGACGTTTTTAATACCTGGCCAGCCGACATTGCGGTTTCTGTGAAGTATCTCCGAACCAACAGGTTATGTAAAGGAAAACCAAGGTTTACCGGTTCTTGAATCAGGCTGATCTCCTGTGTCTCCTCCGATGAGAATGGTTGCAGACAGCTGCGAGGTTGTTTTTTCGCCACTCCGCTGACCACCAGAGTGTTGTCCAAGCCGTTCTGCACATCATACAGGCTGATCTCGCCGGCAGATATCTGTATGCCGGTTTCCTCGAACAGTTCCCGCTGAGCACCTTCCTGCCAGGTTTCACCGATATCCAGGTATCCTCCCGGTAACACCAGTGTCCCTTTTTGCGGTTCAATATTTCTTCTGGCCACCACCAGACCCTCTCCTACAGGAACAAGCAGTACTACCACCGGTATCGGATTCAGATAACCAGTGTTACCGCATTCATTACAGGTAATCGGCCACTGCTCGGCGACCGGGAATCTTGTTCCGCAGTACGAACAACAGGAATTCTTTTCGTACAAGGGGCAGCCTCCATAAATAAGTTATTTTTCTCGTGCAATCTGCAACATGTCAGGTGCCTCTGAAGCGGTTTTTGAATCATACAATAAAAGGATCACGCTTTGAAAGGGGGATATCACCAGACTCGGCGTGAGCGCGATTTCCGGTTTGGAAAGGGGGGAGGTACTGGCTTTCATTGAAAGCACGAGAGCAGAAATTGTTGACAGATAATCCGAAACACATTCTTCATTCCCCGGATCTGGGAACCTGCCCCCATTTTCATTCGTCATATGCGTGACGGAATTCTGATTGTAGATAAAATACTCACTGTCGATATATGCCACATTTTGCTGGAAGCGGGAGCCAATTTACACATCCCATAGTGACCATTTTCTCTACATATTATGGAATGCTGTTTATGATATTTTTTATTAAGTATATGAAATTACGGTATAAATATAGGCGATATTTGTTGGCACTGCCGTTGCAGTGTAGAAACCACACAACAGCGCACACAAATAAAAGTGCGACAAAGAAAGAAAGGAGAATACCATGGAAGTTGAAAACCAGGCAGAAGTGACTTGCAGCGAAGAACCGAGAATCCTTGAGGAGATTCAGGTCGAAGAACTCGCAATCGATGGCATCTGCGGAGTGTACTGAGGTGGCTGCGGCAGGCATAAAGCTGCATCCGTCCTGCCGTGCGCGGCAAGAGAGGTTCGGTCTCCTGTTTTACGATTGCAGGGGGCCGCGCCTGCTCTTCGCTGCAACTGGCGCCCTTCTTCCCGCCGACTTTTTCGGAACAGTCCGAAGTAGAGACGAATTCCCCGCAGGGACATCAGATTCCGAAAAGAAGGCCCTGCAAAAATTTGTTACACAACTCCTGGAAAAAGGATTTCTCCGTGAGCAATAAATATGTCGAAATGGGGATGCGATCTCCGGTAAATCTGACCTGGGAGGTCACTTTGGCGTGCAACCTCCGTTGCAGCCATTGTCTCTCGTCGTCCGGCATCGCAGCTCACAATGAGCTCACTACGACTGAGGCGCTCGATCTGGTTGAGCAGCTGCACACCGCTGGTGTATTTCAGGTTAATTTCGGCGGAGGAGAACCATTTATCCGCCCGGATTTTGAAGAGATCCTGGCCGCTTGCCATTTTCACGGCATTATGACCTGTATCTCCACTAATGGAACTCTGATCACTTCTGATTTAGTTTCACGGCTTGCTTCCAATCGGTTGGTGGCCATTCAGGTGAGCCTTGACGGTGCCAAGCGGGAAACCTGTGATGCTGTGCGCGGCACAGGAGTCTTCGACGCCGCCATAAAGGCCGTTAAGTTGTTAGCTGCAACCTCCATTCCGACAAGCATCAATACGGTGCTGACTGCCCAGAATGCCTCCGAGATCCCGGCGATGCACGAAATGGCCCGTTCCCTGGGTGTATCACTGAGGGTCAGCCGTTTTCGACCATCAGGTCGCGGAGCAGATAATTGGGAATCTCTTCGTCCTTCCCCTGCTCAACTGATTGCGTTTTCCGAATGGCTTGCCGCCAGTGGTGATGTGCGCACTGGCGACAGCTTTTTTTCGTTGACGACACAGGAACGCCAGGGTCTGGGCCTCAATCTGTGTGGAGCTGCGAAACTTACCTGTTGTGTAAGTCCTGCCGGATACATGTATCCCTGCGCCTTTCTGCAGAGTGACCGCTTTGAAGCCGGTAATCTTCGCACCAGCAGCTTTCAGGATATCTGGGACAATTCGGAGATCTACGCATCATTCCGTAACCTTCGCATCCATTCCTGCGAAGAGTGCCAGCGCTTCGATCAGTGCCATGGTGGCTGCCCGGCGGTGGCATGGCATCTGAAAAATGATATCAACGGTGGTGATCCTGAGTGCCTTGAGCGCTGTGTAACGACCATCGCCGACAACCGGCTGCCGATGGCGGCTTGATAGATGACAGGGGCGCAATGTCCGCGCCTTGATGCAACTGCCGAAGCAGCGACTATAGCCGCGCTGGCGTATGCAATATTACAAAATTGATAAATGTTTCAAGGAGTTGACCCCATGATGTTTCAGAATCTGTTCTCGCCTCTCAAAATCGGTACGGTCGAGGTCAAAAACCGCATTTCGTTCCAGCCGCATCTGACCAACTTTGCGGTTGACTGCCTCCCCAGCGAGCGGCACATGTACTACTGGGGCGAACGCGCCAAAGGGGGCGCCGGCCTGATCATCACCGAAGAGATGAGTGTTCATCCGACCGACAGGGCATACGAGAAACTGATTGATGTTTACCATGCCGAAGTTCTGCCGGGCTTCAAAAAGATCACCGACTACGTTCACCAGTACGACGCCAGGATCTTTGCTCAGGTCAATCATAACGGACAGCAGTGTGACGGCATGATTTCACGCCTGCCGGTATGGGCCCCCAGCCCGGTTCCGGATATTCTCTTTCGCGAAACGCCGAAGGAGATGGAAGCCGAGGATATCGAGGAGGTTGCCCGCTATTTCCACCGTAGCGCAATCCACGTTCGTGAAGGCGGTTTTGATGGTATCGAGATCCAGTTCGGCCACTCCAGTCTGGCGCGTCAGTTTCTCTCTCCTTTGACCAACCATCGCAGCGATGAATACGGAGGTTCTCTTGAAAATCGCATGCGTGCACCTCTCAAGTTCATCAGTGCAGTTCGCAAGGCTGTCGGCAACGATTTCACCCTCGGCATTCGCATGTGTGCTGATGAGATGATTCCGGGCGGACTCGACCTGGCACAGGTACAGGAGATAGGAGCCCGATTCGAGGCATCCGGTCTGATTGACTTCATGGATCTCTCCATTGCCACCTTCTACAATTTATATCTGGTAGAAGGATCAATGCATACTCCACTGGGCTACACCATCCCGCTGGCAGCAGGTATGCGTGAGCGCCTCAAACTGCCGGTATTCTGTACCGGCCGGATCAATGACCCGGTCATGGCCGAGAAGGTGCTGGCTGCAGGCCAGGCTGATATGATCGGTATGTGCCGCGGGTTGATCTGTGATCCGTTCCTTCCTAAAAAAGCCTTTGAAGGACGCATGGATGACATCCGCTACTGTGTGGCTGACAACCAGGGCTGCATAGGCCGGATGGGGGTCAATAAACTTCTCGGCTGCATCCAGAACCCGGCTGTTGGCCTTGAAAAGGAGTGGGGCGAAGGTACCTTGGAAAAGGCGGTCGTCAAAAAGAAGGTCTTTATCGTCGGAGGTGGGCCTGGCGGCATGTGGGCCGCCAAGATGGCCGGGCGCAGAGGTCACAATGTTACGATTTTCGATCGTAACGAGGCGCTGGGAGGACAGATCCTGACCGCTATGAAGGGGGCCGGACGAGACGAATTCGGTGTCATTGTCCGAAATGAAAAAGACCAGGTCACCAAGGCCGGAGCGCAGGTGAAGTTGGGGGTCGTGGTCACTGCCGAGTACGTCATGGCGGAAAAACCGGATGTCGTCATCATCGCCACCGGCAGTCTCCCCAAGGATCATCCGGTCGGAGGCGCAGACGGCCCGGCGGTCTATAATGTCTGGCAGGTTCTCAACGGCCAGGCAAAGGTTGGTGAAAAGGTATGTCTGATCGACTACGATGGTCACCACCGGGCAACCTCGACCGCAGAGTTCCTGGCCGATCAGGGGAAAACAGTCCACATAATTACTTCCAGCCTCTTTGTGGGTGCGGAACTCGGGCCGACTCAGGACCTGTACCTGTCCCGCCAGCGGTTGCTGAAGAAAAATGTCACCTTTACACCCGATATCGCTGTGATGGAAGTCGGCGGCGAAAGCGGTACCAAAAATGTCAAAGGTTTCAATGTATATTCCAATATCTGGGATGAATGGGGGCCGTTCGATTCGATCGTTCTGGCTATGGGACAGAAGTCTGATGATTCTCTTTACAGCGCCCTCAAGGGCAAGGTGCCCGAACTGTACCGCATAGGCGACAGCGTAGCCCCCCGCAAGGTCGACATGGCCATATGGGAAGGTCATAAGATCGGGAGGGAGATCTAATGGGCATCAACGGTAAGATCCTCGTGTTTGTCGATCTTCCCGGCGGCGAACTCGATGAGACCGGACGGGGACTACTTTCATACGGGGCGCGACTGGCCGGCTTGCTTGACGCCTCTTGGGGGGTGGCAGTCGCTGTTACGCCCGATAGCGACCAGTTGACCACTTTCGCTGCTTACGGCGCTCCAACGATCACCAGAATTGTAGTCGGCGATACCCTGTTCGACACCCCGGCACTGCTTGGAAACTATATTGCTCAACTTGCAAAGAGCGAGTTGGCGACTGTTATACTCCTTCCCCACAATGACCTGGGTACAAACGTGGCGCCTGTTATTACCCACGAGCTCGGTGCCGCCCTTATGACGGAACTGGTTGCTGTCCGCCAGAGTGAGGATGGATTGCGACTCTCCCGAATGGCTCTGGGAGGGCGCGTGGCGGAAACAAGGGTGTGGGACTTCAAGCGTCCTCTGGTTGTGACGGTTCCGCTGCGTGCTCTGAGTCAGGTGATCATGCCGTTCGTCCATCCCAGCTCTCCTTCTGTAACTTCCTGGTGCCCAGTTGCTCCATTTTCAGGCGTTTCGACAAAAATTACCGGTCGGATCCCGCCTGATCCACAGACGGTTGATCTGACAGAGGCGGAAGTGATTTTCAGTGCCGGTAAAGGATGTACCCCGGCCACCTTCGATCAGCTCAAGGAATTGTGCGAACTGCTGAATGTCTCATTTGGTGTTACCCGACCGGTTTACGACCTGGGGTGGACCGGATTCGAACGGATGGTCGGCCAGACCGGTCGTACGGTGACGCCCCGATTGTACATGGCCCTCGGGATTTCCGGCTCCATGCATCATGTGGGGGGTATTAAGGATTCCCGTCGGATCGTGGCTGTCAACAGCGACTCCAAGGCCCCCATCTTTTCCAATTCCGATGAAGGTTTCGTGGCGGATCTCAAAGAGTTGTTGCCGCGTCTCTTGGATCAGGTCAAAGCAAGAATCGGGGGGGCACCATGAGTAAAACCTATCAGGCAATAGTTATCGGCGCCGGTCCGGCCGGATCTTCGGCCGCCCTGACCATGGCTCGCGCCGGGCTGGATGTTGCTTTGGTCGAACGTGGCACCTTTCCGGGTGAAAAAAATATGTTCGGCGGACTTCTTCATAGAATGACTGCCCTGGAAAAGGTATTCCCCAATTTCTGGGATCGTGCCCCGCTTGAGCGACACATCGTCAAGAAGGGTGTCACCTTCATGACCGCCGGCTCCAGCTTTAATACAACCATTGAGTCAGGGGGGTTTGACCGAACTCCCTACAATGGATATACGGTATTCCGGCCTCGCTTTGATCGCTGGCTGGCCGAGGAGGCAGCATCTGCCGGCGCCACCCTGATTACGCGAGCCATGGTTGATGGTGTACTTCTCAAAGATGGCCGGGTGACTGGCGTTTCCATTCTGGGACGCAGTGGTCAGCTGAATGCTCCGGTGGTAGTTGCGGCTGATGGTGTTCTGTCGTTTACGGCGCTGAAAGCGGGGTTGCGCCGTCCGAGCTTTGATCCGGCCCAAATGGCGGTGGGAGTCAAGGCACTGATAGATATGCCGAGAGAATTGATTGATGAGCGATTCGGACTTGTGCGGGATCAGGGCTTTGCCAACGAGTTTGTTGGTTGCACGGAAGGTGTGCGCGGCGGCGGGTGCTTTTATACCAACTACGACTCGCTTTCTCTCGGCCTTGTCTTTCATTTGGCTAGTCTGCGCACCAGCGGTAAGACCCCCTACGATCTGTTGAACGCCTTTATGGAGCAGCCCCAGGTGGCCAAAATGATCCGTGGCGGCAAGCTTCTGGAATATTCGGCTCACCTGATCCCCGAAGGCGGCTACGATATGATCCCTGAACTTGTCGGGGACGGAATTGTCGTTGCCGGCGATGCGGCTGCGTTCTGCAATGCTACCGGCCTGAATCTGGAAGGGATTAATCTTGCATCCCAATCGGGCGTCTTAGCCGGTGAAGCGGTAGTTGTAGCCCATCAGAACAAAGATTTCAGCCGTCGAAGCCTTTCCGTTTACAAACAACTGCTGGAAGAGAGCTACGTGATCAAAGATCTGAAACTCTTCCGCAAAGCACCGCACATGCTCCATAACAATCGTATATATCAGGAGTATCCGGAGTTGATGTGCAGCTTTATGGAGGGTATCTACCGTATCGATGGGGCCCCCAAGGAGAGCCTGACCAAGCTGTTCCTGAAGTCAGCCAGAGAAAAGGTCGGTCTTGGCAATATGTTGACGGATGGTTTCAGTGCCTGGAGATCACTATGAATATTGATGAAATTTTCGACATCACCAGCTTTACCATCGACAGAGAAGCTCATATCGTCCTTGACTATGCTATCTGCACCGGCTGCGACAATCGCGGTTGCGTCAACTCCTGCCCTGCCCGGTGCTATACCTGGTCGGAAGAGGAACAGAAGATGACCTTCGTGCATGACGGCTGTCTGGAGTGCGGTACCTGCTATGTCGTCTGCCATCGCAATGCTTTTACCCGCTGGCGCTACCCCCGGGGAGGATTCGGAGTCGCCTACCGGATGACTTGAAAGCAATTTTGAATGTTGAACGTAATTCAAAGTTTAAAGTGTCTCTGGAGATTTACCCATGCCCAAAAATAAACTCGATATTCTCGTTCTCCTTCGGGAGAGCAGTGATCCTCGCCCTCCTGCCAGTGTCACAACCCGTGGGGCGTCCATCAGCGAAAGGGGGTTGCGACGTTTGCCGAACCCGACCGATATGGCGGCCCTGGAAGAGGCATTACACCTCAAGGAGAATATGGGAGCAAGTGTAACTGTTATCGCAATCGGCCCTGATCGGCTTGATGACGTCATCCGTTTGGCCTTGTCCATGGGAGCGGATAAAGGCATCCGCGTATGGGATCATGGAATGGAAGGCGGCGACGCTGTGGCCGACGCCCGTGTTCTCGCCAGAATCACGAACATACTCGTACCAGATCTTGTTTTCACCGGTAACAGGATGACAGATAGCGGGAATGAGCCGGTACCGGCCCTTGCGGCAGCCGCAACCGGTATGCCCGCACTCTCTGCGGTTGTCGCGCTCACTCCAAAAAAAGAGTGGGTTGAAGCAGAACGCAAGTCTGACCGGGGTGCGCGTCAGATTGTAACGGCACCCTTCCCATGCATGGTACTCTTTGAGGAGGTACGTACCCCTCGCTACCCTGCAATCGAGGCGGTCATTCAGTCATTGAGTGTTCCGATCGAGACGTGGAATCTTGCGCACCTGGGGCTTCCCTTCTGGGAAATCGGTGTCAGTGGCGCCTATCTCCCGTTGGCTGATTTCGGATTTCCCCGTCCTGACCCGGTTCGGGTTGTGACGCCAGATCCGAAATTACCTGCCTTCGAGCGGATACTTGCGCTTCTCTCCGGCGGAATCAAAGCCCGGGAGGGGAAACTTCGCGTGCTTTCGGTCGACGATACAGCCGCTTCCCTTGTGCAACTTTTCGTTGAAGAGGGCTTAATATCAGAAGGGGTATCATGATCTATCGCCTCAGGCGTAACGTGGAACTGGTGGAGCGGGACGGAGAAAGCTTTCTCATGTCAAAAACACCACTCTGCGTGCTGCGTCTTAACCGCCCCCTGGCAGATCTGGTCGGGCGGGGATTGGGTGGAGAACTGATTTCTGCTTCTGCAACTGAACATGGCGTCATGGAACAGCTGGTGGCAAAAGGTTTTGCTGAAAGGGCGCGTAGCGTACCGCAGCAGCTCTGGGAAATGCCTGAAGTAAGTATTGTTATTCCTGTCATGAACCGTGCCGGCGAGTTAAGGCGCTGCCTTACATCTCTGAAACAACTCTCCTATCCGCAAGCCAAACTCCAGATAATCGTAGTGGACGACGGTAGCAGTGACGATTCTGCCATTGTTGCCCAGGAATTCGGAGCCATGCTGGTACCGTCAGGTGGTGTCGGTCGTGGCCCGGCTGCTGCTCGCAACGTCGGTGCCTCCAAGGCTACCGGAGAGATACTGGCCTTCATAGATTCCGACTGCAGCGCCTCGAATGTGTGGCTTAACGAACTGATCCCTGCTTTCAATGACTCGGCCATGGCTGCGGTGGGAGGGCAAGTGGACGGTATGTGCATGGAATCAGGCGTCGATCGCTATGAGGCTGTTATGTCAAGCCTCTCAATAGGTTCTCGGGAGCGCATCGGAAACAGTGGCAATGACACCTTTTATCTTCCCAGCTGCAACCTTCTTGTACGTCAGAGTGCTTTTAAGAGAGCAGGCGGTTTTAAAGACAACATGCATGTGGGCGAGGATGTGGATCTGACCTGGCGTTTGCGCGAAAACGGCTGGACCATTTCCTACCTTCCAATTGGAAATGTACTGCACGAGCACCGTAGTTCGATCCGCTCATTCATGTCCCGTCGCTTCGACTATGGGACTTCAGAGGGAATGCTGCAGATTCTCCACCCAGACCGTCGCAAACGGATGGTCATCCCCCCACTATTGGCGATCATACTTATGCTCAGCCTTGTTGCTCCTTTTACGGGGTGGTGGTCGTTGTTGCCTGCGGGGGGCTTGCTGGCAGCTGATGTGTTGACGGTCCGGTTGCGAATCGGCCGGCAGAATCTTCCCATAACTCTTGCAGCAATCCTTGCAGGACGATTTCGGGCTCTTGGAAGCCTGATCTATTATCTTTGTTATCACCTGGTCCGTTACTATTCAACCGCTCTGATTATTTTCGCTCTGTTCGTACATGCAGGATGGGTGCTGTTCGGGGTAATTCTGGCATGTGCTGCAGGTGTTGACTATGCCATCAAGAAACCACTATTATCATTCCCTGCATTCGCCGGCATTTATCTCCTTGAGCAACTTGCCTACGGATCCGGCGTATTCTGGGGATGCCTCCGCCTGAAATGTTTTGCCTCCTACAAGGTGGATATCCTCAGGCAGTCGGAGTTGCCTGCGTAACGCAGTTATTAAGAAACACGTATCAGATTTTCGGGGCAGGCAGAGAAATTTTTGTTTTCACGGACCACCAAACATTAAGGAGGAATTTATGGCCGGTAAAATCAAACAGATGATTGACACAATTATCAACCAACGGGCAAAGGACAACGCAATGCTGGTCGGAGTCATCAAAACAAAACTTATGCTCAAGGGAATCGACCCGGGCAAGTTCACTCTGCAGTCTCCGGACGATCCCACAATAATTGCCAAACTTGAAGCCGTGATCAAGGAACTGAAATAACCATTACTAATTATAGAACGGGAGATTATCATGAGTATTAAGACCGCTTTTTCCAGCAAAACCAGTCTGCCCGAAGTTGTCAGTGATCTTCAGGCGCAATTCGGAGATTTTGAAACAAACCTGGTCGTCTTCTTTGCTTCTTCGAGCTTTGCCTCCGATGAGGTTGCCGGCAAGATGGCAGAAGCGTTTCCTCAGGCGGCGACCCTTGGTTGTTCGACAGCCGGAGAGATAGTTACCGGCAGGATGCTCACCAATTCCGTCGTAGCCATGGCATTCGACAAGCAATCCATTAAATCTGCCAAGATTGCGGTACTGGAGAATCTCTCATCTGATGTTGGCGTCGCTCTTAACGTCTTTGAACAGAATTTCAACAGACCGATGTCGGAAATGGACCCGAAACAGTATGTAGGCCTGGTGCTTATCGATGGCTTGAGCGGGAAAGAAGAACAGGTCATCGACCGGATCGGCGATTTGACCAATGTGAATTTTATCGGTGGTTCAGCAGGTGATGATTTGAAATTTGCCGCTACCTACGTCTATGCCAATGGCAGGAGCTACTCCAATGCAGCGGTTCTGGCGATGATTGAGCCGGTTAGCGAGTTTACGTTTATCAAAACTCAGAGTTTCTGTCCGTTGTCTCAAAAACTGGTGGTTACCAAAGCGAACGAGGCCGCCCGGGAAGTGCTGGAGTTCAACAACAAGCCGGCTGCTGTTGCCTACGCAGAGGCGCTCGGCACGACGGTTGCTGATGTATCAAACCAATTTATGCACAATCCGGTCGGACTGGTTTTTGAGGGAGAGCCTTTCGTCCGCAGCCCGCAGCAGATCAAGGGTGACAGCATGTTTTTTTACTGCAGCGTAATTGAAGGCATGGAGTTATCACTGCTTGAATCGACTGACATCATCTCTGATACTAAAAAAGCAATTGAAACTGCACGACAAGAATTGAGCGGAATATCCGGGATAATCAATTTCAACTGCATTTTACGCACCCTGGAGCTCAACCAGAAGGGGTTAAGCGACGCCTACGGAGAACTGTTCAGTGGAGCACCCACCATCGGTTTCAGCACCTATGGAGAACAGTTTATCGGGCATGTCAATCAGACGGCTACCATGCTTGTATTCCGCTGATAAACAGCTGATCGAAGAGGGAGTTTCGCCATGAGGTTCAAGCGCTACAGGGATTGGTCGATACTCCCGAAAATCATGTCCATATCGATTTTCAGTATTGTCGTTGTGACCTTGGTGATGGTCTGCTACTGGTCTCCGTTGATGGAACGTACACTGCTGGCGGGAAAATCGGCAGCGACCAGGCAGGCCGTTGAGGTTGCCTTCGGGGTGCTGGAGTCATTAGAGCTCCAAGGGAGAAATGGACAACTTTCGCTGGAGGAGGCAAAAAGCAGGGCAGCTGTACAAATAAAAAATCTCCGCTATAATGACAAGGAGTATTTCTGGATCAATGACCTTGATGCAAAAATGATCATGCATCCCGTCAAGCCTGAACTGGATGGCCGCTCCATGGTTGACGAAAAGGATCCGCAGGGGAAATTCCTGTTTCGCGAATTCGTTCGTGTCGCAAACGAAAGCAGCTCCGGCTATGTATCTTACCTGTGGCCCAAGCCGGATAGTTCCGCACCGGTTGCCAAGATGTCTTTTGTCAAACTATTTAAACCGTGGGGATGGGTTATCGGCAGCGGTATTTACGTCGACGATGTAAATACTGAAGTTGTCGCTCTCCGTTGGAAGCTCGCGGGCGGGATTCTCCTGTTCGGCGCGATGACCATGGTGATGGCAATCTCGATTGGAAGAGGGGTCACGAGGCCGCTCAACACAATTGTGAATATACTCCCTTCGATTGCCGGTGGCGATCTGACCAGCCGGATCTCGATAACCCAGAATAACGAGTTTGGAATACTGGCTGATGCCGTCAGCCTGATGGTCACCAAGTTAAGGACGATGGTTACAGGCATTAAACAGTCAACCGATTCTATCGCGTCATCGTCCAACCATCTCAACTCGGAGTCTGGGCGTATGGTGGGATGCCTGGAACAGACCTCTGAAAAGACAGCAATTATTGCCATGGCAAGTGAAGAAATGAGTGCTACATCCAATGAAATAGCGCGAAATTGTATTCACGCGGCTGACAGTTCCCAGAAGGCAAGCGAACTTGCTAAAACCGGAAATCAACTGGTCCAGAATACTCTGGCTGGTATGGGCAGGATAACTGCGCGCGTTCGCGACTCGGCCGTTACAGTTGAAAACCTTGGCGAACGATCTGATCAGATCGGCGAAATAGTCAATACGATCGGAGATATTGCCGACCAGACCAATCTGCTGGCTTTGAATGCTGCTATCGAAGCTGCCCGGGCCGGTGAACATGGTAGAGGTTTTGCCGTTGTTGCCGACGAGGTCAGGGCTCTGGCAGATCGCACAGCTAGAGCAACCAAAGAAATAAACACTATGATCAAGGTCATACAGACCGAAACCAGGGAGGCGGTTATCTCCATGAAACAGGGTGTTAGCGAGGTTGAACTGGGAGCAATTGACGCCGGCCGCTCCGGTGAGGCGCTGGAAGGAATTGCCTGTCAGATCAACGAAGTGACTAATCAAGTGACCCAGATTGCCATCGCTGCCGAACAGCAGTGTGCCACAATCGGTGAAATTACCACAATAATTCAGGGAGTGACCTCTGATATAAAAGAGGCGTCGTCCGGCTCCCAGGACTCGGCCGTGGCATCCAGTCAAATTGCGATTTTTTCCGATGGGCTGCGCCAGCAAGTTGGACTGTTTAACCTGTAATCAGCTTGAAAGAAGTGTTATATTTGTAAAAACCATATAACTCCGAGCCTGCCAGCCTAAAGGAAACCACCCATGGCGACAGGCCATTGGGTTGCGCGGGAAACGGCGCCGCCTTCCTTTGAAAAGGAGAATTTCACTGTGCCAGTCACAGAAAAAAGGAAAGGAGAACACGTATGGACAAGATTGCCCGGATAGACATGGGGGCCGCAGGCGGCCCGAAGGTAACAGTTGGCGACCTCGGCGAGTATGCCGGACTGGGGGGCAGAGCTATGACCTCTCTGGTTGTTGCTGCAGAGGTACATCCGCAAGCGCATCCGCTGGGCGCCGAAAACAAGTTGGTTATCGCCCCGGGTATGCTTAGCGGCACAACCGGCTCCATGACCGGACGCCTGTCGGTTGGCTGTAAAAGTCCGCTGACCGGCACCATCAAGGAGTCAAATGCTGGTGGCCAGGCCGCCCAGGTGCTGGCCAGGCTCGGCTATGCCGCCGTGATTCTGGAAGGTAAACCTGAAGGTGATGACCTCTACAAAATAGTAATCAACAAGGATGGCATTCAGGTGGTTGTCGACAACAGCCTGAAACTACTGGACAACTACCCGCTGGTCGCCAAACTGCGTCAGGAGTACGGTGATAAGGTCGCTTACATGACTATCGGCAGTGCCGGCGAGCGTAAACTTCTTTCGGCTTCAATTGCCTGCACCGATCCGGAACTGCGTCCGACCCGCCACTGCGGACGCGGAGGCGTCGGAGCCGTCATGGGCGCCAAGATGGTCAAGGCGATCATAATCGATGACGCCGGTATGAAGATGCGTCCCCCAAAAAATCCGGATGCTTATCGCGATGCCAACCGCAAGTTCGTCGAGGGCCTTCGTAAACATCCGGTCACCGGAGAAGGTCTGCCGGCATACGGCACCAACGTACTGACCAACGTTTTAAACGAAGCGGGCGGTTATCCGACTAACAACTTCAAAACCGGCCAGTTTGAAGGCGGCTCCAAAATCAGCGGTGAAGCTCAGGCCGAGCTTGAAATCAAGCGTGGCGGTTCGGCTACCCACGGATGCCACCGCGGTTGTGTCATTCAATGTTCCGGTATTTTCAACGACAAGGATGGAAATTATGTCACCAAACAGCCGGAATACGAGACGGTATGGTCGCATGGCGGCCACTGCGGTATCTCGAATCTGGACACCATCGCCAAGCTGGACTACATCGACGACAATATCGGCGTTGACACGATCGAAATGGGGGTAACCATCGGTGTTGCTATGGATGCCGGACTGGCCGAGTTTGGTGATGATGCAGCCGCCATCCGGCTGATGGAAGAGGTTGAGAAGGGCACGCCGCTGGGACGTGTGCTCGGTTGCGGCGCTGCAATAACAGGTAAAGTCTTCGGTCTTGAGCGGGTACCGGTTGTAAAGGATCAGGCTCTGCCTGCCTACGACCCCCGTGCTGTTCAAGGTATCGGAGTCACTTATGCCACATCGACCCAGGGTGCTGACCACACAATGGGTTACGCTATTGCTACCAACATTCTTAAGGTTGGCGGCGATGTTGATCCTCTCAAGCCGGAAGGACAGGTAGAACTCTCCCGGAACCTGCAGATCGCAACTGCCGCAATCGATTCAACCGGAATGTGCCTGTTTATTGCCTTTGCGATACTGGATCAACCGGAAACATTCCAGGCTTTGCTCGACATGCTCGGCTCATTCCATGGCATCACCATGACTGGCGACGACGTAGTGGCGCTGGGTAAGAAAGTGCTCTCCGCCGAGCGGGATTTCAACGCCCGGGCCGGCTTCACCAAGCATCACGACCGCCTGCCGCGCTTTTTCCACAACGAGGCGATTGCGCCCCATAACCTGACATTTATGGTTAAAGATGAAGAATTGGATGAGTTATTTAATTGGTAGTTTGTTTGCAGGGCGAAGCAGGGATCACATTCTGCTTCGCCCTGCAGGTGAATAGAGTGGACTACACAATGAACTGCACATCACCAATCGCTCCTGAAATGCAACGTATTACACTGGAGCTTCCGGAAAACCTGCTACATATTTTCTTCCCGATTCTCCAGAAGGGGATTAGAGTCCCGGCAATGGTCGGATGTTCGCTTAAAAGCCTGCTCTGCGAGCAGTTCGCTATCCCTGCCGACTACGTGACCGGACGGATAACCACCATATTTTTCAACAACAGTCCTGTGGACGATCTTGACCAAACCATTGTACAGGATGATTCCCGGATAACTCTGTCGGCTGCCATGCCGGGTCTGGTCGGTGCCACCATGAGACGAGGAGGCTACTATGCCGCACTGCGCGGGGGTATCAGCCATATTGTTGATCATGGAGGTGCAGAGGCTGAATACGGGACTGTCCGTTTAAAACTTTTCAACCTGCTACTGGCTGAACTCGGTCCGCTTGTACTTGCTCGCGGCCTGATTCTGGAACATGATGAACTGATCGATCTGTTGAAAAATCTGCCCGGCCACTCTGGAGATTTATCCGCCAGCTCGGGTAAGGTGTTTTTGGCGGTTCGCTTCAGTTATTAACCTTTCGATCAGAACCCGTGAGTGAAACAATGAACGTTACCGTAAAACTATTCGCCTCGTTCCGCACTGGCCGTTTCGACATTGAGACCGGTGATTATCCGGATGGTACCACCGTGGCCGACGTAGCCGACAGCTTGAACCTTCCGCATAATGAGTTGGGGATCATGATGATCAACAACCGCCACGTCAAACTCGATCGTTTGCTTGCTGATGGTGACACACTGGCGCTCTTTCCTCTGCTCGGCGGAGGATGATATGGAGACGTTGCCGGTTTTCGTGCGCGACTGCTCCGAAGCTCAGCTGCTAAACTGGAGTTGCCAGGTTGCGGCTGCTGAGCGTTTTGGTGTAACCCTGGCACAGGTCGAAGCAATATCGCTTGAACAGCATATCCTGCCTGCCCGCTATCAGCGTAATCGTAATTCAATTTCCGTCAGTGACCAGTTGACTCTTTTTCGCAGTAGTGTGGCCGTGATCGGATGTGGAGGTCTGGGCGGTTACGTTGTTGAAGAATTGGCCCGTCTGGGAGTAGGCAGGATTGTTGTTATCGATCCTGATGTGTTTGAGGAACATAACCTGAACCGGCAACTTTTCAGCAGTCCGGTGAATTTGGGGACAGCCAAGGTGGAAGCGGCTGAAATGCGAATTAAAGAAATTAATCCCGCTGTAACCCTGGTCCCGCTTCAAACTCCATTTTCACCTGAAAATGGTACTGATTTGCTGGCCGGATGTCAGGTAGCGGTTGACGCACTCGATACCATCAAGGTTCGAATCGAGTTAGCCGATGTCTGTAACTCAATTGGCATTCCTCTCGTGCATGGAGCCATCGCCGGGTGGTTTGGACACGTCACCACCCAGTTTCCCGGAGACGATATGCTGCAAACGATTTATAGTGCCTGGGGAAGCGGTAAGGGTGTTGAGGGCTCTTTAGGAAACCCGTCTTTCACTCCTGCTCTGATAGCCAGCCTGGAAGTTGCCGAAGTCTGCAAACTGCTGCTGGGCCAAGGGACAACTCTGCGGGGACGTCAGTTGATGATTGACCTGCTTTCCATGGAGATAAACGTTATAAACCTGCTTTATGCAGAATCATGATCAGGGCCGGTCCATCTGCTGCTGCCGCTGATGACAAGGAGCAAAACTCCACGATTCCTCGTATTATTTCTTTTGGACTCTTTTGTCTCCCTGGTTTTGTTGCGCCCATAAACTACCCTGTCTGTTGACCAAAATCTTGACAAGTAGCCCTTCATCACTTCAAACCGGAAAAATGCCGGCTGTTACGGATTGCCTATCGACTGCCACGAAGTTTCCTGTAGAGCGTATTCCTGCCAATGCCCATCATCCTGGCTGCTGCCGCGATATTCCCACCGGTCCGGTCAAGTGTCGAGGAGATAAATCTGGCTTCGACCTCCGCCAGTAAAGCATCGCCATGGTTCCCGGAGGTTGGTGGCGCGGCACATATGCTCTCAGCTTTTGCACGGTAACCGGCCTGTTCAATGAAATCCTCTGAAAGCTCTTCGACGGTTATCTCACTACCCGCGCCAATCAACGCCAGTGCAGTCCTGAGCACATTGTGCATCTGACGGACATTGCCGGGCCACGGGTGGTTTTCAAAGATACGGAGGACTTCGGGGCTGATGGTGACCCTTCTATCCGCACCTGCAAGGTCGCCCAGGATTTTCCTGGAAAGCGCAACCTTGTCTTCACGATCCCTCAGAGCTGGAAGGGTAAGCAGGAGTCCGTTGAGACGATAGTAGAGATCTTCCCGGAGGGTACCTGCTGCAACCGCATGACGAACACAGCGGTTAGTGGCGCAGATCACCGATAATTCGACCTGGAAGCTTCCTGTGCCTCCAAGGGGGGACACCATGCGATCCTGTAAAACCCTCAGCAGCCGGGCCTGGAGTTGCAGAGGCATCTCTCCGATTTCGTCAAGGAACAGAGTCCCTCTGTCCGCCTCCCGAATTTTACCGATATGCCCTCTGCGGCGCGCCCCCGTAAAAGCCCCGTCCTGGTAGCCGAAGAGCTCGGATTCGATCAGACCTTCCGGTATCGAAGCACAGTTGACCGGCACGAAAGGACCGTTTTTACGCGGTCCCGCCACATGCAGGGCACGGGCCAGCAGCTCCTTGCCGGTGCCGGATTCCCCTTCAATCATGATCGGTATGTCGTGCCCGATTACTTTGAGAGCCTTGCCGATCAGTGTCTGCATCCTGCGGTCACCGAATTCCAGCTCATTCAGCAGAGCCGGCGCCTGTGTCATGGGCGGCTGTGTTTTGATACCTTTTGACCTTGGTGTGACGATGGGCAGGAAGGTGATTGGCGAGATGGAGGCTCCCGGCCAGACTCTTCCATATATTTCAGCTCCAGATCTGAGTTGCAGTTTCAAAACGGGGTGGTGGTGGAAGCGCCCCTGTTCCAGCAGTTTCGTGAGGCTGAGATTAAACAGCGATGAGAAGCTCTGCCCCGGCATTCTGGATCTGTCGAGACCAAACTGCAGCAGTGCACTTCGATTGGCGGCGATGAAGTCTCCCTGTGGAGAAAAAACCGCAATTCCTTCGTAGAGGGTGCCGATGAATTCCGGTTTGAGATGGAAACAGATGATGATGTCATGCGGGAATTGCGGAGCGAACATCTGGTTTTCTATCATCTGAGCTGAAAGCCGTACCAGCGCCATGGTATGCTTCTGGTGAACTCGCCAGTCTCCGGAGACATCCAGCACTCCCAGAATGCCGCCTCTCGGATCGAAAATCGGAGTCGCCGAACAGGTCAGAAAACGGTTCTTCTCCATAAAGTGCTCACTGCTGTTCACAATGACCGCCGCCTGCTCTTCAAGTGCAGTCCCTATGGCGTTGGTACCGTTAATTTCTTCCGACCAGATACCACCCGGTTTCAGATAGACTTTCTGAGCCTGATCCACAAAATCCGGATCGCCGATTGAGTGCAGCACAACTCCTTCGCTGTCGGCCAGCAGCACCATGCTGGATGTCCCGCATATCTCGTGATAGAGGTTTTCCATAACCGGCTGTGAGTGGAGCAGTAGTGCATCGTTCATCTCCCTGCGCTGCATCAGGTTATAGCGGGGGGTACAGCGGGTAGCGCTCCGCTCCATGCCGATCCCGTATTTCGCCGATCTTTGCCAGGAGCGCACTATGGTTTCATGAACAATCCCCGCCGGGATCGTACCGTCGGTCAAAAAGTCCTCGCGGGCCTTCCTGATACACTTTATCTTATCGGCAACCTCATTTCCCATATTTTTCCTCGCAAAAGCCGGGTGTGGCCGAACCGGGTGTTATTCAATTCATCCGATTATTTAATGCCATTTCTGTGCCACAAAACAATGTTACGAATGTTCCGTTTTGGAACATGCCGTCATCAACAAGGTACATCCTGGAGCATGCTCTACCATGTGAACCATTCAATAAGGCAGAATAACACCCTTATTTCATTATTTTGTGACTCGGGACTTAATCGCCAACCCGCTGAAAATCAATCTAAAATAAATGCGGCGCCAATCATAGCAGATGTTTATAAAAAATGATTTTATTTTTTGGCATGCGCACTGCTCTCTTTCTCAACAGACAACCCGGAAGTATGTACTCCCAAAGATGATCAATCACCGGTCTGAATATCCACAGGTAATACAAGGAGACAGGATGGCTCAGGTAACGTGTGCCATATGCGGCGATTTGGCCGATTCAGGCGACTATCGTGTCAAACAGTGCACTGTGTGCGGCTCATGGTTCTGCTATCGGCATCTTGGACAATACAAGTCGCAATGTACGCCCTGCAAGACGTATACGCTCAAAAATTGCTACGGCAGGTAGATAATGAACATATGTTTCCCCGTGATAATTGACGCTGGCCTGGATAGTACGATCTATGGTCACTTCGCTTCGGCTCCCTTCTTCCTGATCATTGATACGGACACTTTGCAGAGCCGCGTCATTGCCAACTGTGACCATGTTAATCCCTTTGCCGGCTGTAATCCGTTCACTGCTCTCAACGGTCTGCAACTGGATAGCATCATAGTTGGGAGCATCGGTGATGATTCGGTGCGTGTCATGAACATCTGCGGATTCCGGGTATACCAGGCACGTTCGGCATCGGTGGCTGAGAACGCTGCATTATTTGAATGCGGCAGCCTTCCGGAGGTGACACTCCTCCAGAGCCATATGGAAGGTCGCTGCAGCGCCGGTGAAGGTGGGCATACCTGCAACCACGGCAGCCATTGAAAATATTTCCAGACTAATAAAGGAGTGCCGGATCATGATGACGGAAATCGCAGTACAGCAGGCGGTCGGCAGAGTTCTTTTTCATGATATTACCCGCATCGTTCCGGGTGAATACCATGGCAGAGCCTTCAAAAAGGGGCACATCATTGTTCAGGACGATGTGGGGCAACTTCTCAAACTGGGCAAGGACAACATCTATGTTCTCGATCTGGAAGAGGGGTTTATCCATGAAGACTCGGCAGCGCTGCGGATCGCCCGGGCGGCGCTGGGTCGCGGAATTCAGATGATGCCGCCGAGCGAGGGGAAAGTACGCCTGATGACGACGAAACCGGGCCTGCTGAAGGTTAACGTAGCCGCTCTCGACCGGATTAACGCCATCGAAGAGATCGTCTTTGCCACATCTCATACAAACAGGCGCGTATCAGCCAAAAAACTGGTAGGCGGCACCCGCATCATACCGCTCTACACTGAGGAAGAGAAAATCGTTGCCGTGGAAAATATTTGTCGGGAATGCGCTCCGGTAATTGAGGTCGCTCCGTTCAAAAAGCTGAAGGCAGGTGTCGTTACCACCGGCAACGAGGTGTATCACCAACGGATCGAGGACAAGTTCGGCCCGGTGATAATGGCCAAGATCAGCGATCTGGGAAGCAGCGTCCTGCGGCAGATACTGGTTCCGGACAGTGTGCCGCTGACGGTGCAGGCCATCCATGATCTGCTCGGCGAGGGAGCTGAGATGATCGTGGTGACCGGCGGCATGTCGGTCGATCCTGATGACCGTACCCCGGCCAGCATCCGGGCGGCGGGAGGACGCGAAGTGACCTATGGCTCCCCAACCTTCCCCGGCTCAATGTTCATGCTGGCTTACATCGGTGACATCCCGGTAGTCGGAGTACCCGGCTGCGCCATGTATAACAAGGCAACCGTATTTGACATTATCATCCCCCGCATCCTGGCCGGCGACCGGCTGACCAGGGTTGATTTTACGACTCTTGGTCATGGCGGTCTGTGCCTTAGTTGTCCTGCCTGCCACTTTCCGAACTGCGGATTCGGTACGTGATTTCTCACTCAATATAGAGGCAAATTCGCCGGGCATATCGCCTGTAGTACACACCAAAAGGAGGAACTATTTGTATGAACAAGAAGATTCTCGTCGTCAACGGCATCGAAAGAACGCTGATCGTTGACCAGGATGCGCTCCTGTCAGATGTGCTGCGTAAACAGCTCCATCTGACCGGAACGAAAGTAGGCTGCGGCACCGGCCAGTGTGGAGCCTGCAACGTCATCGTTGACGGCAAACTGGTGCGCTCCTGTGTCATCAAAATGAAGAAGGTCGAAAATCGGGCGCAGATTACCACTATAGAAGGTATCGGCACGGCGCTTCATCTGCATCCGCTACAGCAGGCATTTATTGTCCATGGCGCCCTGCAGTGCGGCTTCTGCACCCCCGGATTCATCGTCTCCGCCAAGGCGCTTCTCGATCAGAACGCCAGTCCCACCCGCGAAGAGGTGCGTGAATGGTTCCAGAAGTACCGCAATGCCTGCCGTTGCACCGGCTACATCATGATCGTTGATGCGGTCATGGATGCGGCCAAGGTTCTGCGAGGTGAAATGCCCGCCTCAAACCTTGAGTACAAGATGCCTGCCGACGGCAAAGTCTACGGAACCTGTTACCCGCGACCAACTTCCGTGGCCAAGGTTACCGGCACCTGGGACTTCGGTGCTGACATGGGGCTCCAGCTTCCCGAAGGAACTCTGCAGTGCGCCCTTGTTCAGCCTGAAGTTTCACACGCAATTATCAAGGGTATAGATACGTCGGAAGCGGAAAAAATGCCCGGTGTTTTCAAGGTCGTTACCCACAAGGATGTCAAAGGCAAGAACCGCATCACCGGTCTGATCACCTTCCCGACCAACAAGGGTGATGGCTGGGATCGCCCGATCCTGAACGACGAAAAGATATTTCAGTTCGGTGATGCCGTTGCCATTGTCTGTGCTGACACGCAGGAAAACGCCAATGCAGCCGCAATAATGGTCAAGGTTGATCTGGAAGTGCTGCCGGCCTACATGAACGCACCGGCCGCCATGGCGGACGACGCCATCGAGATTCACCCCGGCACCCCCAATGTCTACTTTGAACTGAACGTGAAGAAGGGTGAAGATACCGCACCGATCATGAAGAGTGCCGCCCATGTGGTCGAGGGTGAATATTACCTGCAGCGCCAGCCGCACATGCCGATCGAGCCGGATGTCGGGTTTGCCTACATCGACAGTCAGGACAGGGTGGTAGTTCACTCCAAATCAATCGGCATTCATCTTCATCTCTATATGATTGCTCCTGGCCTCGGACTTGAGCCGGACAAGCTGGTCATCGTCCAGAATCCGACCGGTGCAACTTTCGGCTACAAATTCAGCCCGACTCTTGAGGCACTGGTCGCCGCAGCAACTATTGCCACAGGCAGGCCCTGTTTCCTCGGCTACAATTGGTACCAGCAGCAGACCTACACCGGCAAACGCTCTCCGTTCTGGCTCAAACTCAAACTGGCAGCTGATGAAAGCGGCAAGTTGCTGGCCATGGAAGGTGACTGGTCAGTCGATCACGGCCCGTACTCCGAGTTCGGCGATCTGCTCACGACCCGTGGCGCCCAGTTCGTCGGCGCCGGTTACGACATCAAAAACATCCGCAGCGTTGGTCGCACCGTCTGCACCAACCATGGCTGGGGTTCCGCTTTCCGCTCTTACGGATCACCACAGAGCTTCCTGGCGTCGGAATCACTGATGGATGAGCTGGCAAAAAAAATGAACATGGATCCACTGGAGTTGCGTTACATCAACTGCTATCGACCGGGCGCCACAACTCCGACCGGTCAGGCTCCGGAAGTGTATCCATTCCCGGAAATGTTCGACATGCTCCGCCCCCGGTACAAGTCCGCCCTGGAGAGAGCACGCACCGGCTCCACCGACACGAAGAAACGTGGCGTCGGCGTTTCACTCGGCATCTATGGTTGTGGACTCGACGGTCCGGATACCTCCGGCGCCTGGGCGGAACTGCTGCCCAACGGTGACGTAATGGTCGGCAACTCGTGGGAAGATCATGGGCAGGGGGCTGATATGGGTACACTGGCTTTTGCCCACGAAACGCTTCGTCCCCTTGACCTGAAACCGTCACAGATCAAGCTCTGCCTGAATGACACCAGTCTGGTACCGAACAGTGGCCCATCCGGCGGAAGCCGCCAGAATGTAGTTACCGGCAACGCCATCAAGGCAGCCTGTACGCTGCTTCTGAACGCCATGCGCAAAGCGGACGGCAGCTACCGCAGCTACGATGAAATGGCAAAAGAACAGATTGCCGTCAAGCATGAAGGAAGCTGGACAACACCATGTACTCACATGAACGAAGATCAGCAGGGCAATCCCTTCTGTATTTATATGTACGTTGTATTCATGTCCGAAGTGGAGGTAGACACCACCACCGGCAAAACTACGGTACTCAAGATGACCACCGTGGGAGATTACGGAACAATTACCAACCGCCTGGTGGTCGACGGGCAGGTCTACGGAGGACTGGCCCAGGGGATCGGACTGGCACTTTCCGAGGACTTTGAAGATCTGAAAAAACACACGACACTGATCGGGTCAGGATTCCCGTTCTGCAAGGATATTACTGACGACATGGAGATTCTTTACGTAGAAACGCCCCGCCCTGATGGGCCATTCGGTGCGGCCGGTGTCGGCGAGGGGCCGCTCACATCGCCCCACGTCGCCATCCTCAATGCCATCAACAACGCCTGCGGCGCTCGCATCAGAGCCATTCCAGCCTATCCGGAGAAGGTACTGGCAGCTTTGAAGTCCGAGAAGAAAGCTTTTGACGTCAGCGACGCCGTTGCTGGAGGGTACATGTCACAGGGTGGGATTGAAACGTTGAAGAAGTAGGGCCAGCATCATGGAACAGGATAAACTTCGCGAATGGGAATATAAATGCATCCAGGAAGAACCTCCTGAGTGCACAGCGACATGCCCGCTCCATGTGGATGCGCGTCTGTTCGTGAAGGAGATGGGGCGTGGCGACCGTGAGGCAGCCTTTAAGGTTCTGGCTAAATCGATGCCGTTTCCCGGTATTCTGGCCCGGATCTGCGATCATCCCTGTGAGCGGAAGTGCAAACGGGGAGAGGTGGAGGAACCGGTCGCCATCGCTCTGCTCGAACGAAACTGTGTAGAGCAGGCGACCGGTAAGGCGCGGATTCAGCTTCTGCCACGGCGGGGCCAGAAGATTGCAGTCATCGGCAGTGGTCCGGCAGGTCTGACCGCTGCTTGGGATCTTCTCAAAAAGGGTTTCGGAGTAACTGTTTTCGAGCATGCTGACCGGTTGGGTGGCTCGTTGCGGGAACTTCCCGAGTGCATTCTGCCTCGGGAGGTTCTCGACCGTGAACTGGCTGTGCTGGAGGAGTTGAAGGCTGATATCCGCGTTGATGAAGTTATTGATGCAACAGCTTTCGAGAACATCAGCCGGGAATACGATGCCATTTTTATTGATCGGGAACGTGTGGAAGGTTATGAGCTGCCGATCAAGCGAAGCAGCGGCGGAGAGATTTCCGTTGACGCCGCCACGGGCGCTACCGAATGTGAGGGGGTATTCGCCGGTGGTGGAACACGGCGCCACGGCGCTTACTCTCCGGTAAACGAAACGCTTCAGGGACGCAAGGGGGCCCTCTCTATCGAGCGTTTCATCCAGAAAGCGCAGATGGGGGCAGGCAGGGTAAACGATGGCCCCTTTACGACCAGACTTTTCACGAACATTTCCGGCATAGCCTCCGTTCCGAGGGTACGCCCGGCGGACACCGCAATCGGATACAGCGACGGGGAAGCACTGGCGGAAGCGAAGCGCTGCATTCAGTGTGAGTGTCTGGAGTGCGTCAAGGCCTGCCTGTACCTTGAGCGTTATGAGGGTTATCCGAAGAAATATGCCCGTCAGGTGTTCAATAACGAACGGGTCATTTTGGGCGCAGCCCATACCAAGAATCAGTTTGTCAACTCCTGCAGCACCTGCGGTCTCTGTGAGGTCGTCTGTCCCAACAATTTCAACATGGGAGATCTCTGTCTCCAGGCGCGCCGAACCATGAACGGGCAGAAGTTAATGCCGCTCTCCTTCCACGAGTTCGCTCTAAAGGACATGGCGCACAGCACCGGCGGGCGCTTTGCTCTCAGCCGCCACGAACCGGGGCATGAAAAGAGCGAGTGGCTCTATTTTCCCAGTTGTCAGCTCTGCGCCACCTCACCCGGCGAAGTGCTCTCCTCGTACCGCTACCTGCGGGAGCAACTCACCGGAGGGGTCGGAATCATGCTCGGTTGCTGCGGCGCCCCGGCTTTCTGGGCCGGTCGCGATGATCTGTTCAGGGAGACACGGGATGCGTTGCGTAATGAGTGGGAACAGTTGGGGAATCCTCGCGTTATTACCGCCTGTTCAACCTGTCTGAACCTTTTCAGGGAACACATTCCGGACATGGCACCGGTCTCGCTCTGGAAAATCCTGGAGCAGTGCGGTCTTCCACTCAAAACCTGTGAGGCTACCGGAAAAACAGTGGCCGTTGCCGATCCCTGCATCACCCGTTACGACCGGGATACGCAAGAGAGTGTCCGGCACATTGTACATCTGCTCGGAATGGATAGTGAAGAACTTCCCTCATGCGGCGAGAAGGCTGAGTGTTGCGGCTACGGCGGACTTATGTACAACGCCAACCCGAAGCTGGCGCGGGATGGCATAGCCCGGAGAGTCGCTGTTGCATCCTCAACAGATGTCCAGCGTGACTACCTTGTCTACTGCGCCATGTGCCGCGATAATTTCGCAGTCTCCGGCGCACGGGTCAGCCACCTGATTGAACTGCTCTTCCCGAACGTGGAGGGGGGCGATCCGGCGGCCCGGGGCTGGATTTCCTGGTCCCTGCGCTGCTCCAACCGTGCCAGGGTCAGACAGGGAATACTTCAGGAGTTTGGGGAGAAGGAAGAACATGTCGTGATAACATACGAAAACATCAGGCTGGAGATGACTCCGGAGGTGCTGCGCAGAACCGATGAACGGCGTATTCTGGAAGATGACATAAAAATGGTCATCGACCATGTCGAACGTACCGGAAAACGCATCAGGAACAACCGGGATGGTCGTTACCTGGCCTGTCACCAGACGCACAACGTAACCTTCTGGGTCGAATATACTCCGGAAACGGACCGGTTTACCGTCCATAATGCCTATTGTCATCGCATGAAAATCGTGGGGGTCAAGCAATGAGCCTGATGGAAGCGGGTACAGGCTGGAGTTGCACCGCCTGCGGCGGGGAGCTTGAGATCATGAAGGTAGGATTTACCTACATGAAGGGGAATTTCGAAGTTAACCTCCCTGCCTGCAGCAACTGCGGCCTCGTACTGGTCTCGGAAGAGCTGGCTACCGGTAAGATGGCCGAAGCGGAACGGATCCTTGAAGACAAGTAGAGGCGGATGGAACTCACCCTGCGCCAGACTGTACGAAACAGCTGCACTGCGCGATGTAACCGGTGCGACGATGCGGCCGGGAGGCCTGACGCTGACCGACCGGGCGCTTGAATTCTGTTGTTTGCCTCACGGTTCCCGCCTTCTTGATGCAGGGTGCGGCGTTGGCGCGACCGTCGAGCATCTGAGCAGTCGCCACGGTTTTACCGCCGCAGGAGTGGATATCTCTCCGGAGCTGATTGCAGAAGGTCTGCTCCGCAATCCGGCTCTGTCGCTGGCGGAAGCGGCAGTCGAGACACTGCCGTTTACGGAAGAGAGTCTGGATGGCGTCTTCTGTGAATGCGTGCTTTCCCTGCTGGATCAGCCACTGGATGTGCTGCTGGAGTTTCGGCGGGTGCTGCGCTCCGGCGGTTATCTGATCCTGAGTGATATGTACAGCAGAGGAGAATATGTACAGGCAGATTCTGAAAGCGGACTACCGGGGCTGGCAACACACGGCCAGATTGAAGCCTTACTGTCGCGGAGCGGTTATATGACGCTTTTGTGGGAGGATCATACATTCCTCCTCACTGAGCTGGCTGCCCGCCTGATTCTGGCTCATGGTTCTCTTGCCGGGCCAGGCTGCGGGACAACCCGGCCAGGGTATTATCTGCTGGTGGCCCGCAAGGAATGAATGGAGGAGATTGACCATGGATCAAACCATGTTGCGGATGATGGAGTTGTCCTACAACGGCTACTACTGCAGTCAGATCCTGCTTATGCTGGGACTGGAGGCGCAGGGGAAGAGCAACCCCGACCTGATCCGGGCCATGGGGGGACTGGCCAACGGATGCGAATTTTCCGGCGGGCCATGCGGCACTTTGACCGGAGCCGCCTGTCTGCTCAGTCTCTACGCCGGAAAGGGAACTGAGAGCGAATACGCTGACGAGAATCTCACCTATATGCTCCGCGATCTGGGAGCATGGTTTTCCCAAACCTATGGCAGCCGCTACGGTAACATAACCTGTGAAGCAATAATCGGAGACCGGACAGAAATGCGACAGCGCTGCGGCGCCATCGTAGCCGAAACCTACACCAAGGTGATGGAACTCCTGATAGCCGGCGGCTATGACATTGAAAGCGGAAAGTAAGCGGGCGACGGAAAGCCTCTGTCCTGTCTGCCTGGCGCGGATTCCGGCTGAAAGACGCATGGCGGGCGATAATCTCGAGCTCGTCAAGAACTGTCCGGAGCATGGTACATTCAGCACTCCGGTCTGGCAGGGCGAGCCGCATGTTTCCGGCTGGTCGCGCCCGAAAAAACCGTTCCGGATCGGTACGTACCAGGCTGAGAAAGCGCGCGGCTGCCCGTTCGACTGCGGCATCTGTCGTGCTCACCGGCAACAGTCATGCACGGTTCTGCTCGAAGTAACCGGCCGATGCAACCTCTCCTGCCATTACTGTTTTGCCGCCGCCGGTTCCCAGGCGGATCAGGAACCATCACTGGAGGTCATCGCCGGGTGGTACCGGACGGCTCTGGAGCAGAGCGGCCCGCACAATATAGTCCAGCTTTCCGGCGGGGAGGCGACTGTTCGCGATGACCTGCCGGCCATCGTTGCCATGGGGCGTGAACTGGGGTTCCCCTCTATCCAGCTGAACAGCAATGGCGTGCGTCTGGCAGCCGAACCCGGCTATGCCGGAGAACTGAAGCGAGCCGGGCTCTTCTCGGTATTTCTCCAGTTCGACGGCACCGAAGATCAGATCTATCGAACAATCCGCGGCAGTTCACTGCTCGCGCAAAAACTGCGGGCCATTGAGCAGTGTGCGGCAGCAGGAGTTGGTGTGGTTCTTGTACCGACTCTCGTCAAGGCGGTCAATACAGAGAATATCGGCCCAATCCTGAAGATGGCCCTGGAACTGGCGCCGGCCGTGAGAGGGGTGCATTTTCAGCCGGCGGCCTGTTTCGGCCGTCATCCCGGGCCTCCCGAAGCCAGTGATCGTTTTACCCTTCCCGATCTGATGCGGGCTATCGAGGAGCAGACCAACGGTCTGATGAAGACGGAGCATTTTTCCCCTCCGGGATGTGAGCACCCGCTCTGTTCGTTTCATGGCAACTTTCTGCGTCTGCCGGGCGGCGAGCTCCAGTCGTTGACCAAGGCTGCGCCGGAATGCACTGTGGAGAATGAAGGCACAGGCCGGGCGGTCTCTTATGTGGTACGCCAGTGGAGCGCTCCGGCCCCTGCCGCATGTTGCTGCGACACGAGCAGCCTGGATGCCTTTCTGGAAAATCACCGAGTCAACACGTTCGCAGTGTCGGCCATGGCTTTCCAGGACGTATGGAATCTTGATCTGGAGCGAACACAGGAATGCTGCATCCATGTGGTTGCTCCGGATGGCAGGATGATCCCGTTCTGCCTCTACAACCTGACTTCCGCCACGGGGGTCCCTCTTTACCGGAAGAGGTCATGCTGACGCCGCTCGAACCATGGATACGATCAAAAATCGGTCTGCCGCCAACGCTGCCGTTGAGCAGATCCGCTCTTCAGGACTACCAGTTGAGCAGACTGCAGGCAACGGTGGATTACGTGCGCAATCACAGCCGCTTCTATCGTCGGCGGCTGGCGGGAATCAACGCTGCAGAGCTGCGCAGACCGGAAGATGTGAGCAGGCTTCCCTTCACCACTCCGGCTGACATCGTGGAGAACGACGGTAGTTTTCTCTGCTCATCTCAGAGCGAAATTGAACGGGTCGTGACCCTGCAAAGTTCCGGAACGACAAACAGACCGAAGCGGCTGCATTTTACTGCCAGCGATCTCGAACTGACGGTGGATTTTTTTCACCATGGCATGTCTACGTTCGTAAAACCGGGTGACCGAGTACTTGTCCTGATGCCGGGCGAGTTGCCCGGCAGTGTCGGTGATCTGCTGCTGCAGGGTCTGGCGCGGATGGGCGCCGTGGGGATTGTACACGGTATTGTAAGGGATGAACGTGCCGCGATCGCCGGGATTATCTCACAAAAAATCGATTGCCTGGTCGGCCTTCCCGTGCAGCTGCTGGCTCTGATACGTCATCCGGAGGCGTGTGAAATTCCGCATGGCCGGATTAAGAGTGTTCTCCTGAGCGCAGATTACGTCCCTGTCGCCATTGTGCGTGAAATTGAGCGGTCATGGGGCTGCCCCGTCTTCAACCACTACGGCATGACCGAGACGGGGCTGGGTGGAGCGGTCGATTGCCGGGCCCGGACCGGCTGTCACATCCGGGAAGCAGATCTGCTTGTCGAGATTGTCGATCCCGCAACCGGGCAGCCTGTACCGGATGGGGAACCGGGCGAGCTGGTTTTCACCACCCTGACCAGGAGCGGAATGCCGCTTATCCGTTATCGCTCCGGCGACCTGTCGCGCTTTATACCGGAACCATGCCCCTGCGGAACGATACTGAAGCGTCTGGCATGGATCTGGGGACGATTGGCCGGACAGGTGAAGCTGGGTGGAAATGATCTGCTGAATATGGCCGATCTGGATGAGGCCCTGTTCCCGCTGCCCGGACTCCTCAACTTCCAGGCTGCGCTGACGGAGGAAGACGGGGTGGATGTTCTGTCGGTGAGCCTGTTCACCCGGGGCGGTTCTGCAGAAAAACTATGCCGCTCGACCTGGGAAGCGCTGGCTGCCATACCGGCAGTACAGAAGGCTAGTGCCACTGGTAAACTCAGGATAGCCCCGCCTGCCATTGCCGAAAACAACTGGCAGAGCAGTGGCAGCGTTAAACGGACACTACACGACCGGAGGGAAAATAATCATGCTGATGAGCTGGCTGGCGCAGACCGTGTGCGGTCTGCAGAAGAATGAAGAAAATCTGGTGCTGGTTACGGTGCTCAGTAAATCCGGTTCGGCTCCCTGTCTGGCGGGTTCAAAGATGGTGGTTCGTTCCGATGAAAGCTCCATCGGCACGGTAGGGGGCGGGGTACTGGAGGCTGCCGCCCGGAAAAGGGGCGCCAGTGTCTTCAAAACCGGAATCGCCGAAACCATGTCGTTTGATCTGTCGGGCGAAGTCGCAGCCAGCATGCAGATGATCTGCGGCGGAAATGTCAGACTGTTGGTCGATTATATCCCGGCGACACAGGCTAGCACGGAAATGTTCCGTAAGCTGGAGGCAGCCCTTGACAGGAGCGAAAAGTGCTACCTGATCGCAGCGCTCGGCAAAGTGGGAACCGAGAAGAAGCAGACCACCCGTTGCCTGGTTCTGGAGGATCGTTCACTGACCGGTGAATTTCCGTATCCACATGAATGGCTGGAAATGCTGGTTGAAAAAGCCTTCCGATCAACCTATCCGGTCGTAGAAACCATAGATGACGAACAATTTGTGATTGAGCGTTGTTTTGTTCCCAGCACTGTATTTATCTGCGGCGCCGGCCACGTTTCACAGAAAATAGCGTTAATGGCCGAAATGGTTGATTTCAGGACGATCGTGCTGGATGATCGGAGTGAATACGCAAACAAGGCGCTTTTCCCGCAGGCGGATTTGATCAGGGTGCTGGACTCTTTCGAGGATTGCTTTGCGGGATTCGAGCCGGATGGAGACAGCTATGTGGTTATAGTCACGCGTGGGCATCGCCATGACAAGACGGTTCTGGCTCAGGCTCTGCGAACCGGGGCGGGCTACATCGGCATGATGGGGAGCTGGCGCAAGCGTGAGGAGCTGTTCAAGGTTCTTCAGCAGGAAGGATTTCCGGCAGAGGCGCTTGAGAGGGTCCACTGCCCGATCGGACTTGACATTAAAGCGGCCACAACCTCCGAAATTGCTGTCAGTATCATTGCCGAGCTGATCCGGACCCGTGCGATGGCACTGGAGTGATATGATGGACCACCTGGCCGCCATCATCCTTGCCGCCGGTTATTCATCCCGCATGGGAGCGTTCAAGCCGCTCCTGCCTTTCGGAGAGACGACTGTTCTGGAACGGGCCGTTTCGCTGTTTCGAGAGTCCGGTATTCAGGATATCCGGGTCGTTACAGGCCACCGTTCGGCCGATCTTCTTCCGCTGCTGAAGCGCTTACCGGTCCGGCTGGTGGTGAACGGGCGTTATCAGGAGGGGATGTTTTCCTCAGTTGTCGCGGCTGTCGAAACTCTGGAAACCGGGAACGATGCGTTTTTTTTGCTGCCGGTGGACATCCCGCTGGTACGACGGGAGACTGTCGAACTCCTTGTCCGTTCATACCGGAGCTCACCAGCCGGTATCCTGTATCCGTCCTTTCGAGGCACACGGGGGCATCCTCCGTTGATTATGACATCGTATCGCGATGGTATTCTGTCCTGGAATGGCAATGGCGGGTTGAAAACCTTTCTGATGCAGTACGAGGATGACTCGGCAACAGTTGAGACCGATGATGACGGTATCCTGACAGACATGGATACTCCGGAGGATTATGAGCAGTTGCAAAACTCCTTGTTAAAAGCGTCAATCCCGCCCAGAAAGGTCTGCGAGCAGATTCTGTCAGAGAGATTCGCCGCTGACAGCCCCGTGGTTCAGCATTGCCGGGAGGTGGCTCGTCATGCCCGTCTCCTGGCCGGATGGCTGAACGACAGCGGTTGCCATCTGGATCTGAAGCTGATCGAGGCGGCAGCGCTGCTGCACGATCTGGCCAGGGGGGAGCGTGACCATGCCGCAGCCGGAGCCGCACTGTTGAGGGGGAAGGGGTATGGCGTTGTTGCCGACCTTGTGGCTGTTCACATGGAGCTTACACCCCGCTCCGATGATACCATTGATGCCGCCGAATTACTGTTTCTGGCGGACAAACTTGTTGAGGGTTCCCGGTTTGTAACTCTTGAAACCCGTTTCAGGCGGCAGTTGGAACGTCACGCCCATGAGCCTCAAATCCTGGCCAGGATCATTCCGCGTCTTGAGAACGCTCGTACAATTAAACGGAAGGTGGAAGCGCGTCTCGGCCGCCCGATAGCTGATGTAGTGTCGGATGCCCGTTCATGAGCCGGACAGATCGCAATAAGGGGGGCTGCACCGTTTACCTGCTGCGGCATGGAGATTCGAGACCGGATACCGTTCGCCGTTTCGTCGGCCGGACCGATCATCCTCTCAATGAAAAGGGACAGGCTCAGGCCTTGTGGTGGCGTCAGGAACTCTCCCGGATTCCGTTCAGCCATATCTACTGCAGTAATCTGGTACGCTCCGTCGAAACCGCCCGGATCATCGGCTGTCGCATAAAAGCACCGCTCACCAGTCTGCCGGACCTGGGAGAAATTGATCTCGGACGTTGGGATGGAATGCCTGTCAGTGAAGTACGCCGACAGTTCCCGCAGGAATACGAATGGCGGGGAGCCGATCTGGCGGGTTACCGTCCTCCGGGAGGGGAGAGCTTTGCCGATCTCTCTCTCCGGGTATTACCCGCTTTTGAAGCTGTGGGGCTTCAATCCGAAGGAAATGTATTAATCGTCGGCCATGCCGGGGTGAACCGGGTCGTCCTTTGCCACCTGCTCGGCATGCCGCTGGACAATCTCTTTCGTCTGGAACAGGAGTACGGCTGCCTGAATATTCTGGAACAAGCCACGGGCTCCCGGGTGGTGCGCAGGATGAATATGCCGGCAGGTGGCTGTTGTACCACCTGATTGGAATTCATCGGTTTTCTTGACTTTCTTCCTTCGGTGATGGATAGTTTACGGAGAATTTCAGTTGGTGACATTTTGTCACCGACTCACTGCCCTCCTTGTTAAGCCTTTCTTTTGCTCATTATCTGTTTCGAACTGTCTCTATCGGAACATCCATCTTCACCCCCCACTCCTGCCAATACGCTGCACTCTGACCGGCAAAAGCGGTGAGGTACTCCTCGTGAGTTGTAATAGCCAGCGCCTCTTCAAGCCGCTTTTTGAAATGAGGTTCCAGGGCGGCAACCGCTATCCAGCCATCGGCAGTCGGGTAGATGTTGTACTCCGGAATACCGCCGCCGAGTAGCGCCCCCGGCGTTGTGCAGCCATAGCGTAGCGGTTCTGCCAATGATGCCGCAGCTTCGGAAAGGGCGACATCTGCGTAACCGGCACTGCCGCCTTGCTCACGGGAAAGCAACAGCGCCAGCGCCGAAGAGACCGTCATTTCGGCGCCTGCCATGTCGGCAAGCAGGGAGCGTGGCATATGGGGCGGCGTGAGCAGACCGAGCGCAGCCTGATAGGTCAGATCGTGTCCCGCCTCATTCTCACGGGGAGCTGGATAACCGATTATGGCGACTTGGCAGAGCCGGGGAAATTTTTGATGCAGAGCAGCCCAGTCGAGTCCCATACGCTCCATCGCTGTGGGGCGACTGGCACTGATAAGCAGATCGGCGGTTCCCATAAGTCGGTCAAGTTCGGCGCGACCCTGATCAGTTTTCAAGTCAAGTCTGATAACCGCCTGATTAACTGCCATATCCTTATACCATCCTGCGTGGTAGATCTCCATCGGATCACCGGACGGAGGTTCCACTTTGACGACTTCCGCGCCCATCCGGCTAAGTCTCTGTGCGGCGGCAGGTCCCGGCAGATTAATCGCCAGGTTCACTACTTTTACTCCTTTAAGAATCTTCACCTTGCAACCTTGGCGGTCAGCGCCGGCACAAACTGCATGACATCCGCGACCACCAGAACATCTGCCACTTCTCCGATCGGTGCGTCCTTGTCTTTGTTGATGGCGACGATAAAATCGGATTTCTTCATCCCGGCCAGATGCTGGATGGCCCCGCTGATCCCGCAGGCCACATATAGCTTGGGTGATACGGTCTGGCCGGTCGTGCCGACCTGATGACTGTGCTCAACCCAGCCGGCATCAACCACCGGCCGGCTGGCTCCCAGTTCTCCCCCCAGTGCCTTGGCCAGAGCGGCAATCACCGGAACGTTGTCTTTCTTGCCGATTCCGCGTCCGGCGGAAACTATTATTTCGGCTTTACCGAGATCCACGTCCTTCTTTTCAGCCGGCTCGAAGCCGATAAATTCCAGTGTCCCTTTGCCTTCCGCTGTTATTTTCTGCAGTTGGGGAGTGCCTCCCGGTTGTTCAACCGGGAATGCTCCAGCCTGAATGGTCAGTACGGCCTTGGCGCTGTCGGGTTTAACAGTGCGGCGCATTTTGGCGTTGCAGCATCCCACTTCGAAACCACCCGGAACGATACCGGTCACTTCGGACACCTGGGCAATCTTAAGGGCAGCCGCCACTCGCGGCGCCAGATCCCAACCATAGGAAGAATGTAAAAACACTATGTAGTCGGGGTTCTCTTTCTGAACCGTATCAAGTATTAGCTTTTTGTGCAGATCCGGATTGTATTCGCCGCACATCGCTGCATCTGCCAGATAGAGAGTGCCAGCATAAGCCGGAAGATGTGTTTCGCTCCCCACCAGCAGCATGGAAGCTTCAGTACCCAGTTGGTTGGAAAAGCCAAGCAGTTCGTAGGTTGAGTCAAGTAGTTTTCCTTCGCGGAATTCACCTATCAGTAGTGCTTTCATAATTATCTCCTATCGTAATACCGCTGTTTTGTCTTTAAGTATCGCAATCAGCTGGTCCACCAGGGTACCCACGTCACCTTCCAGAACGATGCCGCCACCTTTTTTTGCAGGAGGGTGGAAGCTGGCCGTGGTCGCCATGGCATCTTCCTTGAGCAGGTCAGAAACCGGAATGGTGGTAATTTCCTTCTTCTTGGCCTTCATGATATTGGGCAGGGTAGGGTAGCGCGGTACGTTGAGACCTAACTGACAGGTAACCAGAGCCGGAGTTTTCAGTTTGACCACACCTTTGATACCACCTTCCAGTTCGCGTTTTGCGGTGATGTTTCCGTTATCGTACTCGAATCCGACTATTGTGGTCGTGCAGGTATAGCCGAGTTGCTCGGCAACCGTCACCCCGACTTGGGCCGAGCCGCGGTCCTGGGATTGCATTCCGGTAAAGATCACGTCAAAACCCTTGTCTTTGGCATAGGCGGCGATGATTGAAGCTATCTGCCAAGGGTCTTTAGCGGCTGCGGCAGGATCCTGGATATGGGCAGCCTTGTCGGCTCCCATAGCCAGTGCCTTCTTGATCGCCTCCACCACACGGTCAGGGCCGATCGAAAGCACTGTCAGTTCTGCGCCGTCCCCCTGTTTCTCACGGAGTTGAACGGCCTGTTCCACGGCGTACTCGTCATATTCGTTCATTCGCCAGGCCAGGTCGGTTTCATTGTACCAGACACCTTCGGCATTCGGTTTGAAGCGGGATTCCAGGTCAGGTACCTGTTTGATGCAGACCAGTAGTTTCATGTTGTTACCTCCAGTGAATATTTTAAAATCATTTATACAACGATCCGTTCAGCCACAATCTCCGCCAAATCTCTGACTTGCAGGTGCCCTTCCGCCCCGCCGGTTTTTATGCCGTCCTCGAACATGGTCAGGCAGAAGGGGCAGTTGGACACCAGCAGTGCTGCACCGGTTTCCTGGGCCATTGCGACTCGTGCTTCGCTGATCTTGCTGCCCAGCTTTTCCTCGGCCAGAATGCGGCCGCCTCCGGCACTGCAACAGAAACTATCGTAACCGGATTTGTCCATTTCGGTGATGTGACCACCAGCCGCCTTGAGAATACTGCGCGGCTGGTCGATAATGTCCATATAGCGTCCCAGATAGCAGGAATCATGGTACGTGAAATTGAACGACTCAGGTTTGAGTCTGAGTCGTTCGTCTGCGATAAGGCGGCTTAAGAAGGTGCTGTAATGCTCGACCGGTATGTCCAAACCAAGGTCCTTGTAGTCCCTTGAAAGGGTGTTGAAACAGTGTGGACAGGTTGTGACGATCCGCTTGACACCGTACCCTTTGATCAGTTCGATGTTTTCCTGGGCCATCATCTGGTACAGGTATTCATTGCCCAGTTTTCTGAGTGGTTCACCGCAGCATTTTTCTTCTTTACCGAGGATGCCGATCTTGATTCCGGCTGCTTTACAGATGGTGATGAAGTGTTTTGCGACCTGCTGGTTACGTTTGTCAAAGGAGGCGTAGCAGCCGACGAAGTAGAGGATGTCCACCTCTTCTCCGCTCTCCATGGTGGTGACATCAAGACAGTCGGCCCATTCGCCGCGGGCGGCATAAGCCAGGCCAAAGGGATTGCCGTTGACTTCAATGTTGCTGACAGCGGTACGAACCTCATCACCGGGGAAAGCCCCTTCCATCAAAGTCAGATTCCTTCTCATCTCCAGGATTTTGTTGACGTGCTCTATATTGGCCGGACAGACATCCTGGCAGGCGCGGCAGGTGGTGCAGGACCAGAGCGCATCCTGGCTGACGGTTTCAATCAGGTTGCCGGACGGATTGCCTTCCGCCAGTTCTCCAATCTGTTTGATGACCTTCATCGGGGAAAGAGGCTTGTCGGTTGCATAGGCAGGACAACGGTCCTGACAGCGTTTGCAGGAGGTGCAGGCATCGGTGTCGAAGAGATCTTTCCAGGTCAGGTCGGTTATGGCAGCCGCACCGAATTGCTCAACACTTTCATCCTCCAGATTGATGGTGGCGATTGAGCCTTTAGGTTCCAGCGGCGCCAGAAAGGCGTTGGTGCTGGTGGTCAGGATGTGGCGCAGTTTAGTGAAGGGAATGGCGCAGAAGAAAGCGAGTACCAGGATGAAATGGAACCACCACAGGGCCTTGTGCGTGATCAGTAATGTATCCATGCTCATGCTGGCCATAAGTTTGGCCGCCAGCAGCCCGATCGGTGAGAAGAGAGCCAGTTGAGGATTCTGCCTCAGTTCGGTAGCCGCCATGCGGGCGCCTTCGAGAAAGAAACCGGTGGCAAGTATGACAAAGAGCAGCAGAAGAACGATGTAGTCGTCCCTGACGATCTCAAGCCCTTTGGGTCTGATGACGAAACGTCTGACGACAAGTCCGCTCAGCATGCCCAGAGAGACGAGTCCAGCCAAATCCAACACCAGCGAGAAAGCTTTGTAAAATTCTCCTGACAAGAGATTGACGTGCATCAGCGGGGTTAAAAAATCAGCCTGGACCATCACCAGCATGGTACCGGCAAACAGTATCAGGAAACCCCAGAAAAAGAGGGAGTGGAAAATTCCTCCGTCCTTGATTCTGAATATCTTTTCCTGGCTGAACACCTCTGCAATCAGTCGTTTGACCCGTTCGTCATAACGGTCGAAGCGGTCGAGAGCTTTGCCTTGACGCCAGACCGGCATACGCTTCCAGAACCCCCAGGCCAAGACACCGAAGGCGGCAAAAGCCAGAATATACATCGGTATGACGACCCCGTGGCCGATGTTCCAGTAGATTTCCCGGGTTGCTTCCACAGTTACACCTCTTCTGATTGGATACTTGACGTGCTTATATAGCTCTGCTTAACGTTTATGTCAAGTATTAAGCTTAAGCTAATATTAGGAAAGTAACATTTTTGAAATGACTACCCGTTGAACTTCGTTTGTCCCCTCATAGATCTCTGTAATCTTGGCGTCTCGGTACATACGTTCGATTTCGTAATCACAGATAAAACCGTATCCGCCAAAAATCTGCATCGCCTCTTTGGTCACGTAGGTTGCGGCTTCTGACGCCAGCATCTTGCACATAGCCGACTCCATTGCGTAGGTCATCTTGTTGTCTTTCATCCAGGCCGCTTTATAGGTCATCAGTTTACTGGTTTCTATGCGGGCGTACATATCAGCCAGTTTGAATTGAATCGCCTGAAACTCGCTGATGTGTTGATCAAACTGTTTGCGTTCCTTTGAATAGGCCAGCGCCCGCTCGAACGCCCCTTCCGCAATACCGAGCGCCTGAGAGGCGATACCGATACGCCCGCCGTTCAAGGTGTCCATGGCAACGTTGAAACCTTTTCCCTCTTTACCCAGCAGATTCTCGGCCGGTACGCGCAGGTCATCAAAAGCAAAAGCGGTGGTGTAGCTTCCTCGGATCCCCATTTTATTTTCGTTTTTGACGATTGTTACTCCTGGGGATTTCAAGTCAACAATAAAGGCGCTGATCCCCTTGTGTTTGAGGGAACGATCGAATGAAGCAAAGAGAATTCCGGTCCCAAGGTAGCCGCCGTTTGTGATGAAAATCTTGCTGCCATTGATAACAAACTCATCACCTTCACGCTTGTACATGGTGGCGGTTCCACCGGCATCGCTACCGGCGTTCGGTTCGGTCAACAGGAAGCAGCCGATAATCTCTCCGGTATTGAGTGCAGGCAGCCATTTCTTTTTCTGTTCTTCAGTGCCAAAAGCGTAAATCGGATTATTTGCAAGCGAGGTGTGAGCCGAGATAAGGACGCCACTTGAACCGCAAGCCTTGGATACCTCTTCAACTACGATGGCGTAAGAGAGCATATCCAGGCCGGCTCCGCCGTATTCTTCAGGAAAATAACTCCCGAGGAAACCCATGTCACCCATCTTTTTTACCAGCGAATCCGGAATCATATGATCTTCATCGATCTTCATGGCAATCGGCTTGATCTCTTTTTCGACAAAATCACGCACGGCTGCCTGTAATACTTTGTGGTCCTGGCTCAATTCGAAATTCATGGGCTCCCCCTGTGGATTGATTATTTCCCCTTGTAAGAGGGGTATGTTACATTGATATTATAGCCCCTTAAACTCAGCCTTGCGCTTCTCGACAAAGGCTATCATGCCCTCCGTGCGGTCCTCACTTGCGAAGAGGACACCGAACATCGAAGCCTCGTAGCGGAACCCGTCTTCTTTACTCATGTTCAGCCCATTGGCAATGGCGTCCTTGGCGTAGGCCACTCCCAGTGTTCCCACCTGTGTTATGCCTGAGGCAGCTTCCAGTGCCTTGGGGAGGAGTTCCTCTGGAGCAAAGACTTCGTTGACGATGCCCCACGAGCAGGCCTTTTCTGCGGAAAGGATTCTGCCGGTGAAGATCATCTCGTTGGCCTTGTTCGGGCCTATCAGACGGGCCAGATTCTGGGTGCCGCCGAAACCGGGCATGATCCCCAGGGTCACCTCCGGGAGGCCGAGTTTCGCTTTCTGGGAGGCATAGATGAAGTCACAGGCCAGGGCCAGTTCCAAGCCACCCCCCAAGGCATAGCCGTTGACCGCAGCGATGACCGGCTTGACCATCTTTTCAATCAACATCATCACCCGCTGTCCCTTCAGGACGAATTGGTGCCCCTGGAGAGAGTTCATCTCCGACATCTCCTTGATATCGGCACCGGCCACGAAAGCCTTTTCACCGGCTCCAGTCAGGACGACCGCCTTGACCGAGGCGTCCAGGTTCAGCTCATAGAGAGCACACTCCAGTTCTCCCAATAGCTCGCTGTTCAGAGCATTCATGGTACGTGGGCTGTTGATGGTCAGAAGAGCGACACCTTCGGTCGTTTCGACAAGCAGATTCTTGAATTCCATTGTATTCTCCTTCAATATGTGTAGAAGCCGCGACCCGATTTGCGGCCCATATAACCCGCATTCACCATTTTTACCAGCAGCGGGCAAGGGCGATATTTGGGATCCTTAAAACCATCATAGAGAACATTAGCGATGGCGAGCACCGTATCAAGACCGATAAAATCGGCCAGTGTCAGCGGCCCCATCGGTTGGTTGGTACCGAGCTTCATTCCTTTGTCAATGTCCTCAGCAGTTGCGATACCTTCATAGAGAGCAAAGACCGCCTCGTTAATCATCGGTATCAGTATCCGGTTTACGATGAAACCGGGATAATCCTGCGAAACCGCCATCTCTTTTTCAAGCTTGATCACCAGTTCTCCGGTCAGCGTAAAGGTTTCATCACTGGTGGCGTGACCGCGGATCACCTCGACCAGCTTCATGACCGGCACCGGGTTCATAAAGTGCATGCCGATCACCTTGTCGGGGCGTTTGGTGACTGATGCAATCTTGGTAATTGGAATTGAAGAAGTGTTGGACGCCAAAATAGCTCCTTCCTTGACGATCCCGTCCAGATTTCTGAATATTTCAAGCTTGAGTGGTTCGTATTCGGTGACCGCCTCGACGGCAAAATCGACATTTGCCAGATCGGCCATATCCTGGGTTGTTTTAATGCGTCCCAAGGTTTCACCTACCAGAGATTCCGGAATGGCACCCTTTTGGGATTGCCGCTCCAGGTTCCTGCCGATGGTTTTCATCGCTTTTTCCAACTGGGGCGCCGCAATGTCAAAGAGTACCACCTGATACTCATACTGTGAGAATACGTGGGCAATACCGTTACCCATCTGACCCGCACCGAGAACACCGATTGTCGTTATCATGTCGTCTCCTTATACTTTCTCGAAAATTACCGCGACAGCTTCACCACCGCCTATACATAATGTTACCAGACCGTAACGAAGATCGCGTCTGTGCAGTTCACGGATAACAGTGGCAGCAAGTCGGGCGCCGCTGGCGCCCAATGGGTGGCCAATGGCGCAGGCGCCTCCGTTTACATTCACTTTATCCAGAGGCAAATTCAAGTTTTTGATCGCGAGTAGCGCCACAGATGCAAAGGCCTCGTTAATTTCAAAAAGATCAATATCGGACAGCGAAAGTCCGGCCTTGGCGCAGACTTTCTCGATAGCACTGACCGGGGCCTCCGGGAAATAGTCGGGGTGCAGACTGGCTGTGGATGAAGCAACGATCCGGGCTTTAGGTTTAAGTCCGTGTTTCTTGAGCCCGGCTTCGTTGGTTAACACGCCGAGTGCTGCGCCGTCGTTTATGGTAGAAGCATTTCCGGCCGTAATCGTACCGTCCTTCCTGAACACCGTTCGCAGTTGAGTAAGCTTGCTTATATCAGACTTGAACGGTTCTTCATCCGAATCGAACGTTTCATCACCTTTTTTTCCCTTTTTTACGACGGGAACGATCTCATCTACAAAAATTCCACCTTTGACAGCAGCCTGGGCACATTCATAGGAGCGAGCAGCGAAATCGTCTTGCTCCTCTCGTGTAAGTCCCGCACGCGCCACGCTGTCTTCACCAATTTCACCCATGTGGCGTCCAGTGTATGGATCCTGTAAACCATCATAGATAAGCAGGTCAAGCAGTGAACCATGCCCCATTCGATACCCGTTACGACCTTTTGTGAGCATGTAGGGGGCGAGACTCATATTTTCCATTCCCCCTGCGATGACCACTTCTGATTCACCAAGCCGGATACTGTCACTTGCAAGCATGAATGATTTCAGGCCGCTACCGCAGACCTTGTTGATTGTCATTGCATGGGTAGTGTCAGGTATTCCGGCGGCACGCATGGCTTGCCGCGCAGGAGCCTGCCCGCAACCGCTCGACAGTACCTGACCTATGATGACTTCACATACAGCTTCGCCAGGGAGGCCTGTCTTTTCAAGGAGTCTCCTGATAACGGTCGCTCCCAATTGCGGTGCTTCAATATCGGATAACATACCCCCGAAAGAACCAAACGGGGTTCGTAACGCTTCAACTACATAAACGTCGCTCATAAATGCTCCTCTGAAATAGAAAATTGGCTGAAGTATAATTCCAGTTTACGTACAAGTCAAGTAATGCCAAAACAGTTTTATATAATGTGCCGTTGTCGATGTCCCCTTTTTTAATGTGGTAATTAAGTACCATAAAGCTTATTATGGAGTCAAACAAAATAAAATGATAAACATTTATTTTTTTCTTGACTAAATATTTATTTTTTGTTTAAATCTTGTTTATCGCAGTGTCGCAAGCAGTACTTAGATGCTTGCAATCAATTCCAAAAGGAGAATAAACATGCCAAAACAGAATGTTGCCCAGGAGATTTTGGATTTCAACAAAAATGCGGTAAAAGAGAGCTTCGAGACGCTCAGTACCATATCCAATCAGGCTGCCAAAACGGCAAACCAGATACTTGGTGCGACTCCTAATGTTCCGGAGGAAGGAAAGAAAGTAATTGACCTTTTCTTCAAAGAAAATCAGAAAGGCATGTCCAGCCAGAAAAAGTTCGTGGAAACCGGTCTCGATATTGATTGGACCAGTCCGAATGCATCGGTCAAAGGCCTGGAGGCAATAGAAACGCTCTACAACAGTGCTTGTAGTCAGGTAGGCGTTTTGCAGAAAGAAACTAACGAGTTGCTCAAAAAAGCTACTGAACAGCTTCCCAAAGAAGCTAAACCCGTGGTCGATTTCTGGAACAGCACCCTTAACAGCAATTATCAGAGTTTTCAGAATTTTGTGACTAATAACTTTGAACTGGCACGAAAAGTTATGGGTGATTTAGCTGCAGAAGCTCCCAAGGCTGAAACTAAAGCTTCAAAATAATAGATTGTATTCAGATGTGCCAAAATTTCGGGGGCGGTAGAAAATGATTCTTTACTAGTGCGAGGCGAGTTGCTAGAATCCGGAAAATAACAATTTATTTATATGGAGGAAGCAACTATGAAAACTGTCAAGGACATTCAGCTGACCAAAGAAGGAGGTATATTTTCTATAGCTCCCGACGCCACAGTACTTGCGGCGATCACACTCATGTCAGAAAAAAACGTCGGTGCTCTCCCGGTTATGGATGGCGAAATGTTGGTTGGTATCCTCTCCGAACGTGATTACGCCCGAAAAGTAATCTTGAAGGGCCGATTATCCAATGAGACACTGGTCAAGGATATCATGACCGATAATGTTATTACGGTAACCCTGGACAACACCACTAAAGAGTGCATAGATCTTATGACGGAAAAACAGTTGCGGCACCTGCCGGTAATCGAGAACGACCGGGTTACCGGAATTGTTTCAATCGGTGATGTTGTCAAGTTGATCATATCGGAACAGACTCAAAAGATCGATACTCTGCAATCTATAATAGATGAGATTCAATCTGATAAGAATCTTAAAAACCTTCTACTACGGGAATTAGATAAGATTTGATCTGATTCTGATATTCATTGATCACATGCATAGATCAATGTAAAAGCCCTGCTTCATTGCAAAGCAGGGCTTTTCATTTTTTACATGTCCATGCCGCCGTTCACTCCCCAGACCTGTCCTGTGATGTAGGAGGACGCGTCGGCAGCGAGAAAGTGCACAACTCGTGCGACCTCTTCGGGTTTACCGAGACGACCGAGAGGGATCTGAGACAGGATCTTCTCCATCACCTTGTCGGGAATGTGCTCAAGCATTTCCGTCGCTACGAATCCGGGAGTTATGGTGTTTATGGTGAGTCCGATCCCATCCGGATCGGCGAGTTTCCCCGATCTGGCAAGTAATGATGCGGCTTCACGGGCGAGCGTCTTGGTCAATCCGAACAGCCCCGATTTCGAGGCGGCATAGTTCGCCTGGCCGATATTACCCATCTCGCCTACGACGCTTGAGACGTTAATGATGCGTCCACTGCCACGTTCGGCCATGTGACGCAGAGCCTCCTGGGAGAGAAAGAACACGCCGGACAGGTTCACATTCAGCACATTGAACCAGTCGTCGTCCTTCATCTTGAGTACGGTTTTGTCGCTGGTGATGCCGGCGTTGTTTACAAGAATGTCGAGGCGGCCGTGCGTCGCGATCACTTCGGCGATGGTGCGGCGGCAATCCGCCGGTTCTCCCAGATTTCCCTTGTGGATACTGACCGGTGTGGCGTATGTCCCGGTGAAAGTGTCGCGAAACTCACACGCTGCCTTTTCATTGCCGGCGTAGCCCGCAGCGAGCACAGCTCCCTGACTGGCAAGGCTGCGGCAGATCGCCGCACCGATGCCCCGGGTGCCTCCCGTGACGTATGCCACACGGCCCGTGAGCTTGTTCCCGATACGGGTCGAAACGTTATCGTTTTGAGCAAGATCCAAAATACCCATGTCGTCCTCCTGATAGATTAATATTTATGAACAGCGCTGTAATACATGGCTAATAACGGTGGCGCCCGTTCCGCCGATATTCTGAACCAGGGCAAATTCCGGGTCAGGCACCTGATTTTCCCCGGCTGTCCCGGTCAGTTGCATATACGTTTCAACCAACTGAAAGACGCCTGTTGCTCCCACAGGGTGACCGCGTGACTTCAGACCGCCAAAGGTTGCAATGGGTAACTTACCTGTGAGGGTGATCTCACCTTCCTTGCCGAAATGAACTCCCTTACCTTTTTCAGCAAAACCGGCGGCTTCGAGGCTGAGAGTCGTAATAATGGTGTAGGCGTCGTGCAGCTCGAAGATATCAATATCTTCGTGTTTAACACCAGCCTGCTCCATGGCCCTGCGCGTGGAAAGCACAGCTCCATCAAGCACCATCATATCGCGGCGGGAATCTAGAGCAAGCGAGTCTGTACCAATGGCAGACCCGGCTATCCTGATCAGCGGTAAGCCATTGCTATGCGCCACGGCACGGGCAACCTCTTCCGTGGCGAGCACAACCGCTGCTGCTCCGTCACAAACCGGGGGGGCGTCAAGCAGCTTGACCGGATCAACCAGCATTCTGGAGTTGAGGTAGGTTTCCATATCAATCTTCTTGTGCAGAAAACCGTTAGGATTTGTGAAACCGTTATCATGGGCGGTGATTGCAAAGTGGCCGAAGTCTTGAGCGGAGACTCTGTAGGTATGCATGTAGCGCCTCATAAGTCGTGCATTCAGAGAAATAAAGGATTCGCCATTGATGCCTTCCAGCTCCCAGTCTGCGGCTGTTGCCAGAGCCGCAGTTGTATCATCAAGAGCGGCGTGGGTCATCCGTTCACTTCCGCAAATCAGAACAACATCGTGATAACCACCTCCTACGCTCATCACCCCCCAGCGTGTTGCTGCGGCACCGGAACCGCAGGCAGCCTCTACGGTTGCAGCCTCAATTCCTCGCAAACCCACTACATCCGCATGCAAAGCCCCCAGTTGCTGCTGATGAGTCAACCTGCCGGCGGTCATATTGCCGGCAACGAGCATACCGATCTGCTTCCAGTCAATACCCGCGTGTGCGACCGCCTTCTCAATAGCTTCCTCTGCCATATAACGACCACGGATACCAGCGTTTTTAGTCATTTTGGTCTGGCCCACGCCTATCAGGTACACGTCTCTCATACTTGCTCCTTATCAATTGTCCGTTTGAAATTGATGTAACCATTCGTATATTAAACAAAAAAATCTACAACATGTAAAGTCCGCCATTCAGGTTGATAGACTGACCGGTCATGTAATCACTTTCGCATATAAAAATAACACCTCTGGCAACATCTTCCGGTTTGCCAAGTCTCTTCATGGGAATCTGACCAATAATCGCCTCCAGAACCGTATCGGGCATCGCCATAACCATATCTGTCTCGATAAACCCTGGACAAATGGCATTTACAGTGACTCCGGCCCGCGCTGTTTCCAGAGCAAGAGACTTTGTAAAACCGATCAATCCCGCTTCTGCAGCGGCATAATGTGATTGGCCAAACCCCCCCGCCTGACCAAGCACTGAACTCATATTGATAATTCGGCCGTATTTTTGTTCAAGCATTGCCGGAAGGGCAACTTTGCATGTGTTGAAGGCTGACGTCAGGTTCGTATCGATGACTGTATTCCATTCCTCATACGACATTTTATTGAAACTTTTGTCTCGGGTAATTCCGGCGTTGTTCACCAGGATATCAATCCGGCCGAATTTTTCCAAAACCTTTTCCATGAATTCCTTAGTAGGTTCCGCTTCTGATATATCCGCTTGCAGAGCAATGGCGGAACTTCCAGCGGCGGTGATTTCATCGACAACAGTTTGTGCATGTTCGTGGCTGTGATTGTAATTGATAACAACCACAGCTCCCTCTCTTCCAAGCTCTTTTGCAATCGCAGCGCCGATCCCTCGTGATCCGCCGGTTACAACAGCAATTTTCCCCGTCAATTTTTTCATTGTCATTTTCTCCTTTTCATTTCAGGAAATGTTTTCAGAAAATCAGACCGCCTCTTTGATGACAAACAGAAGATCCCCTTTGTTAACAGCCTGTCCGGGTGCAGGAATAACACGTACCACCACATACTCTTTTTCATGATTGTAGAAACTGCCTCCCGGGCTGCAGTTATTAAGGGAAATCGGGGAAAATAGTTTCATAGCCTCCAGCAGAGCAATGGTGTCTCTGATCTTTACCGCCTTGCCGACAGGGGCGAAAGGAGGTTCCGTGGGAGATGATGCATCGTAAAAGACCCCGGTGGAGGGAGAAAGAACTTTGAGCTCAGCGCTTCCTTCAATTTCTATTGCGGATCGATCCAAAGCCACCTGTGCGGAACCGGAAGCCGCATCACCCTCGGCTATCATCTCCCGGACGTTGATGCGATCAAGGAACCCTCCCAGATATTGGGTGTTATAAACACCCTTGCGGAATATTTCGTCTTTCAAGACACGTTTGAGAAGCGGGATGTTGGTGTGAACGCCTTTAATTTCGGTGCGCTCCAGTGCAGCAAGAAGTTTGTCAGCAGCATCGTCCCGGTTATTACCGGTGACGATCACCTGTGCAACCAGCGAGTCGTAGTAGGGAGTAACCGGTTTTCCCGCTTTGACCATCCTAATGACCGTAATATGATCCTCTTCAGGAATGCTGAAAGCTGTGACATTGCCGGGGGTCGGAATGAATGTAATGGTCGAACCCTCCACAGCGGTCCGTTCGGCGGTGATGCGCGCTTCAATGGCATATCCCTGCGGATTACTGACGAGATCAGCAATTGAGGCGCCACCGGCAATTCTGAACTGGTTGGCAACAATATCTACGCCGGTCACCTTCTCAGTGACGGGATGCTCAACCTGGAGCCGGGTATTCATTTCCATGAAATAGATGGCCATACTGTCCAGGTTGAAGATGAACTCAACGGTACCGGCCCCGACATAATCAACCTGGTTCGCGATCAATTCCGCATAGCGATACACATCCTTTTCGAGGTTTTCAGACAGCATGGTCGAACCTGACTCTTCGAATATCTTCTGGTTGTTACGCTGCACAGAGCAGTCGCGCAGGCCAAGAATGCGGCAGTTGCCATGTGCGTCGCGCAAAATCTGGGCTTCGATATGACGCAGGTTGGTGACATATTTCTCGAGATAGATATCACCTGAACCAAACGCGGCTCTGGCCTCCGAGGAAATAGTGAAGAAGGTCTCGCGAAAGTCTTCCGGTCTTACCACCACCTTGATCCCCTTGCCACCGCCGCCATGGACAGCTTTGAGCAGTACCGGATAGCCGATGGTTTCGGCAACCTCCATCCCGGTCTCCACGCTGCCGATGATGCCGTGACTGCCTGGGACGACCGGAACGCCAGCTCTGGTGGCTGTGTCGATGGCGTTAGTCTTGTTGCCCATAAGTTCCATGCTGGAGACCCATGGACCGATAAAATTTATCCCGCGATTACGGCACATAAGTGCGAAGTCAGCATTTTCCGACAGGAATCCGATGCCGGGATGGAGCGAATCAACCTTCTGCTGTTCGGCAATCCGCAACACTGACTTCGCGTTGAGATAGGATTCGTCAGGGGTATTGCCACCGATACAGACCAGAGTGTCCTTGTCGGTGAGCTGGCAGGCAACAGCCGAATCCATATCCGGATCGGACTGCACAAGAACTACCTCAATGCCTTCGTTCTGGGCAACCTGAATCAGCTTGGCAGCCGTACATCCTCGAGCATGAATCAGAGTTCGTTTAACCGGTTTCATCAGTGATCGTTCGTCCACCAGGGTATTGTGTTCATTTGCAACAGCATCGAACTCGGGCCGGTAGAGCCCCTTGAAAATACGGTGGCACACATCCATCACGCTTTCCACTGGTGTTGGGATGGCAGGGTCGATGGCGCGCAGATGACGATCAAGGTCGGGATTAAAAGGATGCTTGACCAGTCCCTGCATAGCGCCGGGGGTACAACTTAAATAGTTGGACAGGGTCACCGTCGAAGGTAGGTAGGAAGGCACCACAATCTGTCCGGCAAATGGCATGCTGCACCCGGAGAAGTAATAGGTCTGCACCAGAGGGTGGGTGACAAATGATGCTTGCGCACCACCGGTGCAATCCCCGAAACCGAAGCAGATGATGGGAAGCTCATTGTCCCTCACAAATCGGGTAATGCGGTCATTGACGATGGACATGGAGAAGAGTGAGCCTGCCCCCTCCTTGGTCTGCATTCCGCCTGAGGAGACAAAGGCGACCATGGGCAGTTTGCGGCGAGCGCATTGGAGCAGGAGGTTGCAGAATTTCTCAGCCGACGCCATATCAAAGGCCCCCGCCTGGAAATCGAGATTGGACACCAGTACCCCGACCCTGGTGGCTGGGTAATCGCCATCTTTTTTTAGTTTGGCGAGTCCGGTTATGACCCCGCACGGTTTGATACCATTTTCAAGAGCCTTTTCAATGGAGAGACGAAAACCGGGAAAATTTGCCGGGTCAGCGGTCATAAGATCGCTGTCGAGTTCGCGGAAGTCAGTGAAGAATTCCGCAACAATCGATTCAAATCGGCTGTTTTTTGAGCGTTTGTCCTTCAGAAGCACGTCCTGAATGAGCAGGTCGTTATAGGCGGTTGTCAGCCTGTTCCAGAAATCCTTCATGCCGATATCACGCAAATTTATACGACCGTCGTAGCTGCGGCCTTCACGTTCGGACTCGACATATTCCAGCAATTGTTTTTCGAACAGGAAGGTTACAATAGCAAAAAGAGGTTCCGAGATGCGGGGATACTGGATCTTTTTCCACTCCTGCACGGGTCGGATGAAATCTTTCATCTGCGGGTGTTGAAGAAGGGTGTTAAGCCAGTCATAGAAGTTGTCTTCAAGACTGCTCTCATCCACGGCCCCCTCGCCAAACATGGCCTTGAGCTTTATTGTTGCGGCGTGGATAGATGATTCCAGCAACGCCCGAAATGACTTTTTGGAAAAGGTATTGGTGTCTTTGGCTTCGGCGGCAATTGGACGAAGATCGGTTATAATCTGGTCGTAGACCAGATCGAAGATGATGCAGTTCTGACATTCCCGGATCATCCCTTCGCGGAAATCGGGAAGAGTTATCACGTCGAGAACGGTCATTTCAGCTGCGATTGAGGCCGATCTGGGAGATGTCGTCATACCAAGATATTTGATCAGTGCAACAAAGTTGTTCTGGCTCCATGACTTCCAGAGGTTATAGAGATGAAATCCGTAGGTAAGGTATGTGGTATGCTGGGCTTTTGCAAATTTTTCGTTCGGATCGCCGAGGATCAGTTTGGACAGACGTCCACGCTCATCGCTCAAATGCTCTTTGCGGTCGAGATAGGTTTTGTAGCTGGTGAACAGCAGGTCGTCGTAACGGATATGCAGTGGCTTTTCCAGCCAATTGGCAAAGGCATTGGCCTGCTCTTCCTGAACCCGCTTCGACAAGTCACCCTTGGGCGTGACCAGGTTAGTGGAGCGACTGTAATTAGCCGATGAAGTCGATTTGATACGCCCGCGTAGACTGAGATAGCGCATGTAGCGGTAGGTGATGCCGAAGACACTGAAATATTCAGTCGGAAAGTGGGTCAAGGAGAGAGCCGAAAGGCTGTTAAGTGCCTTGAGCTTTTCAGACGGGTTGATGTAACGAAGAAGATTCTCGCGGTAGTGATCCATAACCCCGTCGGTCTCTTTAACAAAGGTGATGGCTCGGTTCTCGACAGCGGTCACTGCCGAAACGATTGCATTGCGTAGATTCTCCAGCTGAGGGCCCTTTTCGCCAGGGACATAGTCGATGATGCCGTCAACAAAATCCTGCTGATAGAGTTCATACGCACTGACGCCTACGTATTTGGCACACTCCTGCCAGCTGAGATCAAAACTGCGGGCGATGGCAGCCAGACCTTTGGGTTGAATGGTATTGAGAACACCGTCACGGACCGAGAGCAGGATGTTGGTGGTGGCCAGAGGGATTGCGCCACCCGAGTAGCCGTTTCCAAGAATGATGCCGACTGATGGGACATTCAGATTTGCCATTTCTGCGATAAAGTGGGAAATTGTATGCGCCTGGTTGTTGGCGTTGGCCACCTCACCGGCATCGGCGCCTGGAGTGTCGATAAATGTGATGACCGGTACCGAATAGCGCTCGTATTTTCGGACGATCTCGATGGCTTTGCGGTGGTGTTCCGGTCCCCAGACACCATTGTTGGTATTGCGATCCTGGGCCAGCAGGCAGAGACGACGCTGGTAGCCATCAAAATCAAATTCAGCCTCGACGCAGTGCAAGGGGCCAAAAGAGATTTCATTCACAATTTTAAGTTTCAGTTGCTTGAGAATAGTTTTGAAGCCAATACGGTTTTTCTGTTCGGATGGTTCGACTGTTTCCCGTATATAGGCGTCGACGTCCAAGTTTTTGAGTCGCTTGGTCGTCGTCGCAACGGTACGGTGATCGACGAGACCCGCCAATGCCAGCTCTACCTCCTGCTTCTGGCGTGCTCGATTTGATCGGCTGACCCCCTTGAGCAGTGAAAAGTCGGAAGCGAGTTGTTCGGCTAGTTCGAAAAAACGATCGATAGATGGTGTCGTCGGCATAGTGGCTTCCCTCATTAAGTAGGATTGCGTGATCCCAAGTATCCTTGCCCAAAGGATAACAATTTTTTGAATACAGTACAGAAAAACAATGGCAGCACTAATTTTATGTATTTTAGAGTGTTATCTGCGTATTGTTTTTTTGACCGTTTCTCTGAAATTAATATGCCAATGAAATACTTATTTCAAGAAAAAAACAGCATTCTATTCATTATTTTGTGTCAGAGCGCTGTGCGCCAAAAAAAGCAAAGCCCCCATCTCATCTTGAGAACAGGGGCTCTGGTTAAGCAGCAAACTGAAAATATTTGAACTTTAGAGACGGAAACCGCCATCCACACTGATGGTTCTACTGGTGAAGTAATCGTTCTCAATGATGTAGCGAGCGGTGTGAGCAATCTCCTTGGGTTCGGCTAAACGTCCCAGCGGAACCTGGGCTGTGATTTTATCCAATACGTCGCTACGAATCTGTTGTACCATTTCCGTATTGACGTAACCGGGAGCGATGGCTCCAACCCGGATGCCGTACCGGCAAAGTTCCTTGCCCCACGTTGACGTTAATGCAGCTACGCCGGCTTTTGCTGCACAGTAATTGCTCTGGCCGATATTTCCGTTTCTGCAGATACTGCTGATATTGACGATCACACCCTGACAATTCGCCTGAACCATGCGGGATGCGGCTTCCCGCCCGCAAAGAAACACGCCGGTAAGGTTGACGTCAATTACCTGCTGCCAATCTTTTTTCGTCATTGTACTGACAGTGTCTCCCTTACGTTTTACCAGCAAGGAATCACGAGTTATACCGGCATTGTTGATAAGTCCGTCGACCCCTCCGAAATCCCTCTCCACGCTGTCAAAAAGGGCGGTCACTTCCTCTTCAGAAGTGACGTTCACGGGGTAGCATCTTACGTCCGCTCCCAGTTCTCGCAGAGAAACAGCGGCTTGCTCCAGTCCTTCGGCATTCATGTCCACTAGCGCCACCCTGCCGCCGGCTTCCACCAGATCTTTGGCAAAAGCATAACCCAACCCGCGAGCAGCGCCGGTAACAACAAATACCCTATCCTTGATGATCATAGAAACTCCTGTTAGTAATATATTTGGTGATCAGCGACAGATACATTCTGCCACACTCTCAAATTCGTGCGTTTATCCACTCGGCGATTTTCGGTGCCAATGTTTTCTGTGTTTTTCCGGAAACGAACATCCCGATATGTCCGACGGGGTAGGTTAATTCTTGCGTGTCACTGCTGCCAATATGCCCAAGCAGGGCCTTAGATGAAGCGGGGGGTACCAGCGTATCAAAATCGGCATAAATATTGAGCACCGGCATAGTTATATTTTTCAAATTCACTTTGCGCCCGCCCAGGATAAACTCCCCTTTCACCAGCTTGTTGCCTTGATACAAATCCTTGAGAAACTGGCGCAGCGTCTCGCCCGGCTGATCGGGACTATCGAAAATCCAGGCCTCCATGCGCAGGAAATCGGCCAGTTTATCAGCATCTTCCATTATCTGTACCATGTTAACGTACTTGTTTACGCTAAGGGTGAAAGGTTGCAACATCATATAGGCGTTGTTCATCATGTCGCCGGGAACATTACCATAGGCATCCACCATCAGATCCGCATCGAACTCAGAAGCCCATACATTCAGCAGGCTGTCTTTCGGGTCAAAGTCGATGGGTGTAACTATGGGGATGAAATTCTTTACCTTCTCCGGGTAGAGCGCAGCATAAATCGCGGAGAAGGTTCCGCCCTGGCAAACTCCCAGCAGATTGATTGCCTCGATCTGGTGTTGTTCCCGAATAAAATCGACACAGTCGTTGATAAATCCGTCAATGTAATCCTCCATGGTCATGAAGCGATCCATCCTGTCGGTGTAGCCCCAGTCGATCAGATACAGATCCTGTCCCTGATCGAGCAAGTTGCGAATCATGGAACGATTTGGCTGGAGGTCAAGCATGGTGTAACGGTTGACCATGGCGTACACCATCAATACAGGCACAGAGCAAACCTTTTTCGAACGCTGGCTGTATCGGTAAAGCGTGCGCTTGCCATCCCGAAAAACCAGCTCTTTTTCCGTACAGCATTTTCGACAGTTTTTGCAACTTCCGCAGCTTTCACGGCCGTCATCAAAACCGGCCGAAAGTTCATCGAGCGAAACAAGATTCTCTACCCCTTTTTTCAGATTTTCTGAGAACTTGGTAAAATCTTCCAGAGATTCCTTGAATTTATTTGGAAACGTGAGCATCGTATCCTCCCCTAAACGTTCTTGGACTTGGTTTTTGTAGTAGTCCTGGGTGCGGTTTTAATGGTTTTCGTGTCGGCAGTTACCCGTTGTGCCATCTCCAACACGGCTGCCTCGGCCGCCTTCGCTTTTTTTGCCTCATCCAGCGCAGCAAGTTCGGCTGCTTGCACAGCTTCTTTCGCCTTTTTCAGCTCTTCTCGTGCGGCGACTTCGGCGGCCTTTACCAGCGCCTTTGCTTTTTGCAGTTCCTCCTGTGCAGCTGCCTCGGCAGTTTTCACGGCGAGTTTTGCTTTTTCAGCATCTTCTTCCGCTGCAGCTTGCGCCCCGCGAGCCAGCAGTACCTCTTTTTGCACCGCTTGCATCTCACGACGAAAGGTTCTCAAGTCCCGTTTCATCTGATGGATCTCAGCGATAGCGAGGTCAAGGTCGCGCTTGAGAGCGATCGGAGTCGGTTCCAGCGCCTTTTCTGCCAGTTTGTTCCACTGGATTTTCAGTCGATGCCCGGCGTCGACGTAATCTCCCTGAAGTTTGGCAAACTCCTGAGTGCTCATAACCTCAAGAAAAACAGCTTCATTTTCTGCTGCCCACAGCGCACAAAAGTCAGCGAATTTGTTCACCGGTTTTTTATTTATGGCAGCTTCGCTCAATTTGGTCTGGAAGCGGATTCCAGCTTTGCGGGAGGTTGATTCAACGAGTCGCGTCATTTTGACGTATGTCTTGGCGTAATCCTGCGACAACACCAATGCCTGCGAAATGTCATGGGCCAGTTCTCTGTTGATCCCCAATTTCGGTGCAGAAAGTTGCTTTCCGATCTCTTTGACCCACACGTCAAAACCTTCGGCCAGCTTTTCGGAACTCTGAGCTGTTGTGGAATCAAATAATTTGCTGAACATATTCTGATAGTTTCTGGTGATATCACTGAAAGCCGTACCCTCGTTCCCCAGAGTACCCTGGAGCATCCCGAAGAGACGGCTCATCTGTTCGGTAATTTTGGCGTTGCTGAAAGAAGAGAAAAAAGGATTTTCTTTCTCCAAATAAGAACGAAGAAAGTTGGTAGTCTGCTGCCAGCCACCATCCATGCCCAGCGGATTTTTAATGCCCCCGGGCAATTCAATATTGGAAAGCCAGTTTTTGTAGTACTCCTCAATGAAGCTGGTATTCATATACTTCAGCATGTCAGTGGGTATTTTGTTACTCCAGACGTTGCTGATCATTTCGTTCATGCGCTGACCGAATTCCCTGAATTGTTCCTCCAGATCACCTTGCGATTTGAACCATCCCTCAAAAAAGTCCGGTTCCTTTTTCTTCCCACCAAGGATATTTTTCGTCCACTCTTCGCTCAGTCCGGCGTACTGTTTCGTCAACGACTCCTGACTCTCCTGCCATGTCTTCAGCCAATCAGTCTGCTGTTTAATAAAATCATGCATACTGCCCCCTCTCATCGCCTCTGTGAATCTGCTGGAATCATATCTACCCTGAACAGACAAGGATGATAAACAAAAATTAAACAAATAATAACCGATAATATTGCATTACGCAAGCAAAAACTGACTCAAAAAAACTTATGTTAAATAATACACTTCAATAGATAACGTGAGAGTGGAAAGGTCGAAGAAGGAATCCTTACTTTTTTGACTCTTTCAATCGTTCCATCAAGTGGCTCTCGATTTCCCGATAGGCCTCAACCGGGTCTATCTTCAGGGTGACCAGCATTTCTGCAAGTTTGTCTTCATCCCCTTCGCACAGGCTGTCCACAAGATCAAGGCGCTCAAAAAGAGTGAGCTTTGTTTCTTGTTTTTGCACGCGACAGAGTCTCATGATACGGATGACATCCTGATACATGTCAGTCTGGGAGTCGGATGACTGTTCATCAGTGCTGTCTTCATCGGCAAGTGCCTGTTTCATCATGTTGGCTTCGGTAGCCTCCATGAAATCGACCATGGCATTGCTCCAGGGCGCAGCCGGGGAACTGAAAAAACCACTGGCGGCGATAAAATTCTTCAACGATTTGGAGCCGACAAGGCCGAAATCCTTATTCGTAATGTTCAATATCTCCAGCAGTTTCTCAATCTTCGCCTTCGGAACGCCGGCTCGTCCCGATTCAAAACGGGCTACTACCTGTATGGCGCTGTTGCCTTCGTAGCCTAGCGCAACGCCAACTTCCTTGCGGTTCATACCCCTTTCCAGCCGTCGTTTCTCAAGAAGTTTGCCAACAGCTTTTCGGAAAAGGTCTTTTTGTTCTTTGGTAATCATGTGCTTTCTTTCTTTTTGGGAATAAGTAGAAATCTGTATCCGCGCCGGAGTTACAAGTCAATCTGCAGAACTGCGGGAATAGTATATACGATTTCAACAAAAAGCAAGGTTTAAACTATTTTCAACATTCTCCTTGACTTTTATTTAATAGATGTATAAATTTTGTTTATATGAAAACAATAGCTCAACATAACAACCAAGAAAAAAGGAGACGCAAACATGGAAACAACTAATTTCAGTAAAGAAACGGTGACCTTCAGTAAAAATGCAGTTAAAACGGGCTTCGATACGCTGAGTACTTTCTCTGATCAAGCAGTCGCCATGAGTGATTTTTTTCTGACAGCATCTCCCTCCGTTTCCGAAGAAGGTAAGAAAGCCATCGGCATCTACTGTAAGGAAAGCCAGAAAAGTCTGGTCAACCTGAAAAAACACCTGGAAAGCGGGCTGGATCTTGATTGGTCAGCCAAAGATGCACCGGTGAAGAACCTGGAAGTTTTGGAAAGCTTCTACAATGCCGCTTTTAGCCAGGCAACAGGGATCAAGAAAGAAACGAAAACATTGGTCGACAATGCTGCCAAGCAACTCCCTAAGGAAGCAAAATCCATTGTTGACTTCTGGTTTGACTCATTTAACTACGGATTTGAATCTTTCCAGAGTGTTGTGAACAAGAATTTTGAATTGGCACGGAAAATTGTAACGACAGACGCCAGCGTTATTGCCCCGTCTGTTCAGCCGAAAGCTGCCAAGTAAGCACGCCGGGAATAATGAACAAAAGGGTAGCCGGAGTGTACGGCTACCCTTGATTATTTTTGTCAGCCCAACAAATTACGGCAGATCCAATATATATCTATAAAAATACTATCTCATCCGGAATATCCGTCATCTTTTTCCCCCCCTCAGGGGTGACGGCAAAAGTGTTTTCAATGCCGACGGCTCCTTTACCCGGGATATTGAATTTCGGTTCGACAGCGATAGTCTGCCCGGATTGAAGCGCAACTTTGAAACCCTGCGCAAGAACCGGATATTCATCCAGTTCCAGTCCGATACCATGGCCGACAAAGCGCGCCTGTTCTCCCGGCATCCCCATAAAACTACTGCCACAACCTCCCTTTTCCGCCATTTCCAGCGCTTTGAAAAACAGCTCTTCACAGATAGCTCCCGGTTTCAGCTCTTGCTGGACAAAATTCTGAATATCCAAGGCAAGATCAAAAGCGCGCTGCAGCTCCGGGTCAAGCGTTCCGATAACAAAGATCCTGGTCATATCAGTAATGTAGCCGTTACTGACCCCGGTATAGTCGATCAGCACCGGAACATTCCGGACGATGACGTCGCGGGAAGCACCTTGGGGAGAGGCATTGGAAAGACCTTTGCCGGTAACCGGGCCATCAAGGAAGCCGTAGCTTGCGCCACCTGCCGATACCGCCAGCCCGCCGGAAAGCTCCTGGTTATAGGCTCTCATGCGCACAATCCCTTCATGGCCGGCTTTGCGCAGCCGGTACTCAAATTCAGCCGTCAGATCGAGCTCACGCATCCCTTCCTTTAAAAACTCCGGTACCTGGATAAATACCGACGAGAGCAGATCACCACTTGCCTTGATCTGCTGCAATTCAAAGGGGGATTTGACCGAACGGACTTCGCGATTGGCTGCGGAAATATCGATAAATTCCCGACCAGGAAGCAGCTTGGCGTAGTAATTGAGCTGCTGAACCGGTGCGACATCAAAGGTAAAGCCGATTTTTTTGACATTCTCTGTAAACAGGGCCGGAAACTCTTTGCTGGAGGGAAACGAACGTATATCCACAATCGGACTTTCCTCTTTCGCCCGTACATAACTCTTGCGCACCAGAAGTATCGGATCGCCTTCGGCAGGTATCCACAAGGTGGAATTCTGGCGTGTGCCGGTAAAATAATATACATCGATCGGGAAGATAAGCAGCGCACCATCAAGCCCTTTTTCTTCGAGCAGTTTCTGCATTGCGGTGGTGCGTTGAAGCGATTCGGTTAATGTTATCATCAGTATCTCCACTCATCAAAAAATGCGATTTCCGATAGCTCCTTACGGGGACGAGGCTTTGGCTCCTGATCCGGATAGCCGAGCGGCGTGACACCGACTATTTTTATATTTTCCGGGATGTTCAGCCTGGACTTCATCTCATTTTCATCAAACAGTCCCATCCAGCAGGTGCCTAGCCCCAAGGCGTGGGCTGCAAGACAGATGTGTTCGAAGGCTATGGACGCATCCGCAATGTAGTATTCGATGCCATGGCTAAGGTCTGAATCAGCCGGGTCGGCGCAGACTACAATGGCTATTGGAGCCTGGAGGAAAGCCTTCTTCCCGGGATTATCATCTGCGAATGCCGACAGCATCGCCTCTTTCCTAGTTGAATCAGTCAACACCAGAAAACGCCAGCACTGAAGGTTTTTCCAGGATGGCGCCAAACGGGCCGCATCAAGAATCTGCAAAATCTTTTCCCGCTCAACCGGAATGTCTCTGTATTTGCGAATGCTTCGACGATCACGAATTACCTGAAAAATATCCATATGTTACTCCTACATATTTCTTCTGTATTTCCCGCCGACTTCGTATAATGCGTGGCTGATCTGCCCTAACGAGGCTACCTTGACGGTTTCCATCAACTCCTCAAAAATATTGCCGCCACTTATGGCTGTGTCCTGCAGCCGCTTGAGCGCCGCGGGTGTTTTGTCCTTATGGAGCTCCTGAAACGCCCGCAGATTCCGGATCTGCTGTTCCTTTTCCTCTTTGGTCGCACGAGCCAGCTCACCCGGAGTGTTGAAACCGGCTTCGTCGGCACGTGGATTGAGGAAGGTATTAACGCCGACTATCGGCAGCTCGCCGCAATGTTTTTTATGCTCGTACAGCATCGACTCGTCCTGGATTTTCGAACGCTGATACTGGGTCTCCATGGCGCCCAGCACTCCGCCCCGCTGGTCGATCCGCTCAAACTCAGCCATAACCGCTTCTTCCACCAGATCGGTCAGTTCCTCAATGATGAATGAACCCTGGAGTGAATTCTCGTTTTTGGCCAAGCCGAACTCTTTGGAGATGATCATCTGAATTGCCATCGCCCGCCGCACCGAGTCTTCGGTCGGAGTCGTAACCGCCTCATCGTAGGCGTTGGTGTGCAGAGAATTGCAGTTGTCATAGATTGCTATCAGTGCCTGAAGGGTGGTGCGGATGTCGTTGAAATTCATCTCCTGGGCATGCAACGAGCGCCCCGATGTCTGAATGTGATACTTGAGCTTCTGACTGCGATCGTTGGCACCGTATTTTTCTCGCATGGTAACCGACCAGATGCGTCGGGCCACCCGACCGATAACCGTATATTCCGGGTCAAGACCGTTGGAGAAGAAGTAGGAAAGGTTGGCGGCAAAATCGTCGATATGCATGCCGCGCGACAGGTAGTATTCGACAAAGGTGAAACCGTTGGAGAGTGTGAACGCAAGCTGTGAGATCGGGTTGGCTCCCGCCTCGGCAATATGATAGCCGCTGATCGAGACAGAATAGTAATTGCGCACCTTCTGTTCGATGAAGTACTGCTGCATATCTCCCATCATCTTCAGAGCGAACTCGGTGGAGAAGATGCAGGTATTCTGCCCCTGGTCCTCCTTGAGGATGTCGGCCTGAACAGTGCCGCGCACCGTCTGCAGGGTGCAGGAGCGAATTTCCTGATACTCCGCATCAGACGGTTCCCGGCCGTTTTTCTCCCGGAACAGGTCAAGTTGCTGTTCGGTGGCGGCATTGAAGAAAAATGCCAGCATCATCGGGGCGGGACCGTTGATAGTGATGGAAACGCTGGTGTTGGGAGCGCAGAGGTCAAAGCCCGCAAACAGCTTCTGCATATCTTTGACGGTACAGATCGAAACACCGCTTTCGCCGATCTTGCCGTAGATATCAGGCGGATAGTCCGGGTCTTCTCCGTAGAGGGTCAAGCCGTCAAAGGCCGTGGACAGGCGTTTGGCGTCATCGTCCTTGCAGAGATAATGAAAACGGCGGTTGGTGCGCTCCGGGGTGCCTTCACCGGCAAACTGGCGTTTGGGGTCTTCTTCGGCCCGCTTGAACGGGAAGACCCCGGCAGTGAACGGGAAATAGCCCGGTGCGTTCTCCAGCATGCACCAGCGCAGAATTTCACCCCAATCGGCAAAATCAGGGAGACATACTTTGGGAACCCGGGTGCCGGAGAGGGTCGTCGTGTAGAGATCACTCCTGATCTCCTTGTCCCTGACTTTGGTAACCAACTGGTCGCGACGATAGGAAGCCTTCAGCTCCGGCCACTCTTTCAGGATTTTCTTCGGCTCTTCATGCAAGCGGGAATCATAGATTGTCACCTGCCTGTCAAGTTCCTCCAGAGCAGCAGTTTCTGCAAGAACTTCACGGGCACCGTTCAACTGGAAGAGTCGGCGTGCCACCTCAACCTGATTCCTGACATTTTTTCTATAACCACGCACCGTCTGAACAATCTCGCCCAGATAATGTACTCGATCGGGAGGGATGATGTATTTTTTCAGGCTCTCCTTTTCGGTAATCTGTAGAGAAGAATGCCACACCGTTCCTTTATTGCCGTTGATGATTTCCAGCAGTGCCCGATAAAGAACGTTGGTACCGGGATCGTTGAACTGGGAGGCGATAGTGCCGAACACCGGCAGAGCCTCATCGGCGACATCGAAGAGATTGCGGTTGCGCCGGTACTGCTTGCGGACATTGCGGAGAGCATCTTCGGCACCTTTGCGTTCGAACTTGTTGATGGCGACAATATCGGCGAAATCAAGCATATCAATCTTTTCCAACTGGGTCGGCGCGCCGAATTCACAGGTCATAACGTAAAGCGAGACGTCGCAGATACCAACCACACCGGCATTGCCCTGCCCAATGCCGCTGGTCTCCACGAACACCAGGTCAAAACCGGCCGCCCGCACTACGTCGATGGCATCCTTAATGGCAGCGGAGAGTTCGGTCTGCGATTCGCGGGTGGCCAGCGAACGCATATAGATGCGGTTTGAATTGATCGAATTCATCCTGATCCGGTCGCCCAGCAGAGCACCGCCGGTTCGCTGACGTGAAGGATCAACAGCCAGAATGGCAACACTCTTGTCCGGAAAATCCCGAGTGAAGCGCAGTACCAGCTCATCAGTAATGGAGCTCTTGCCGGCACCGCCGGTTCCGGTTATGCCGACTACCGGTACATCCTGCACCATAGCCTGAATCTTTTCCCTGAGCGCGCCGTACCCTGATGTGTGATCATGTACCGCCTGTTCGGCCAGTGTGATCAGCGTATTCACCGCCCTGACATCCCGCTGGGCCAGTCGGGCGGTCTCCTCGACTATATCCCGCTCAACGGTGAAATCGCACTCCTCAAGGATGAGGTTGATCATCCCCTGCAGGCCCATGCGACGACCATCGTCGGGAGAAAATATTTTACGGACTCCATGCCCTTCGATCTCGCATATTTCATCCGGCACAATGACCCCGCCGCCGCCGCCGAAAACCTTAATATGTCCTTCGCCACGTTCACGCAGAAGGTCGGTGATGTACTTGAAAAATTCGACATGGCCCCCCTGATAGCAGCTGACGGCAATACCCTGAGCATCTTCCTGGATGGCGGCCGTGACAATTTCTTCCACCGATCGGTTGTGCCCCAGATGTATCACCTCCGCACCGGAGGCCTGGAGAATGCGGCGGATAACGTTAATGGTCGCATCATGGCCATCAAACAGACTGGTTGCGGAGACTATGCGAACCTTGTGCTTTGTCTTGTAGGTTTCAGGGGCGGTTGTATGCATGGTTTCCTCCGTTAATGAAGTCTATGAGATGGTGAACTCCCAGGCGCACCAGAACTCTTCAGGATGCTTATCAGGCGGGCAGGCGATGCAACGGGTACTGATGCGCGGATCGATTGCCCTCGCAAATTCACTGTACTCAACAATACCAACCGATTTGCAGGGATGGTCGGCCAGTCCCTTTCTCTTTCGGGTTGACTGCACCCGGCAGTCAACCATCCTGAATTCGACCCGCGTATCGCTCTGTTCAACTGCTTCCTGCAGGTTGATGCGTGAATAGAACCGATGTTTGAGACACTCGACCAGGGCTGGAATACCGCCCCCCGGTTTCATCTCCAGCCGCTCCATGATCCGCCTGGCCTCAATTACCGTAAAATAACGCCACGCCTCGGTATCAAGCTCTACAGCGACATCCATGCCATAGCGTCTTTCTACCGCCTGAAACCAGACACCATCGTGGGCCAGCCAATTTTTGGCATCATCTACGATAATTCTTATCAGCTCTTCCTTGCTCAGGTTTTCAAGAAGAGAGAGCGCTTCATTTCCGGCATCTGCAGCAGTTGACATACCCTTCTCCCGCATGGTTTCTTCGAACATTTCTTCAGTATGGTTAAACGTGGCGGACACTATAATATCCCGTTTACGTTCATGTCAAGCAATTATAAAACAATTATTTGAAATCTGCGTAATCCTCAAGTTTCCACTTACCGTTTTCTACCTTCATGAGGGACATGCCAAGTTGGTTCACGCCGGAATGATCGGTAGGAGACATCGTGAACACTGAACCGGCGCCCTTCAAGCCCTGTGTTCCTTCAATCGCATTACGCAGGGCGGCGCGAAATTTTTCGGTACCGGGTTGACCACTCTTCAGAGCAGCAGGCGCCGCTGCCTCAATAATCTTCAATGCGTCCCACGCCAGGGAGGCAAACATGGAACGCGGCCCGAATTTGGCTTCATACGTTTTTATGAATTTGAGCGCTTCGGTTTTGGTCGGATAGCCATCCGGCAGTTGTTCACCCACCACGACGGGTGGGGCGAGCATGAACGAACCTTCCAATGCCTTTCCACCAACGCGCAGAAACTCTGCGTTGGCAGCTCCACCCGACTGATAGATCTTTCCTTTGTAACCTCGCTCGATCAGAGCAACGTGCGGAAGGGCTGCCGGAGTACCGGAGGATGCTATGAATATTGCATCCGGGTTCCCCTGCATTGCACGTAATACCTGCGCAGTGGCGCTGGTGTCAGTTCTTTTGTATTTCTCGATCGTCAGCGTCTTGATGCCCTTGGGCTCTGAAAGATTCTTGTATGCGACGGTGCTGGTTTCTCCATAGGCATCATCCACGGCAATCACCGAAACCGTTTTTACCCCCTTCTTGACCATATGTTTGATCATTGCCGTGGCATATACCGTGGTGTTGGCAGGAGCGCTGAATATCCATTTTCGCTTCTCATCCGTGGCGGAAATTACAGCGGGACCGGGTGAAAGCTGAATCATGGGGGTCTTTGATGCTGCCACAGCCTCAATCACAGCCGCTGAAGCAGGAGATGTCGAGGGTCCGATCAACACATCGACCTTATCTTCCGAAACCAGACGCTTTATGTTCTGGACGGCGGCGGTGGTATCGGTGACATCGTCATATATGACATAACGGATTTTTTGCCCGGCGATCACGGATGGACCAATCGTGATCGCGTTTTTTTCCGCCATGCCCAGAGAAGCGGCCGGCCCAGTTGATGACAGGTTTACACCAATCGTGATGTCCGCCCGGGCAATCGTCGCTGCTGCCACAACTACAAACATACTGATTCCGGTCACAAGCTGTTTCATCTGTCTGCCTCCTTTTTTGTGTGGCTTCAAAGAGCGCACCTGTAATAATTCATCCCCTGAATTCAGCCCCTTTACCATAATGTCCATACTCACTATCAGCCCCGGAATCTCCCCCGGCCCCTCCGATTCCCAGATAGCTCTCAATGACTCTTGGATTGTCAGCCAGTTCACTACTCGGCCCCTCCAGAGCAACTTCGCCGTTTTCAAGAACATAACCGTAGTCTGAAATCTGGAGGGCCGCCCGCGCATTCTGCTCGATCAGCAGAATGCTGACTCCTGTTGTACGCAGTTCGCTGATGGTGTGCAGGATTTCCCTGACTATCAATGGCGCCAGCCCCAGACTTGGTTCATCAAGCATCAGCAGGGTCGGCTGGCTCATAAGAGCACGCCCCAGAGCCAGCATCTGTCGCTCACCCCCGGAAAGAGTTCCGGCGTACTGGGTGCGACGCTGCTCCAGCCGTGGGAACAGGGTAAACACCGTATCCAGGCTTTTCCGGATGCCTTTGTCCCCGCGCCGATAGCGCGTAAATGCCCCGAGTACAAGGTTGTCCTCAACCGACATCTGTGAAAAAAGCTCCCGTGTTTCGGGAACAAGACAAAGCCCCTGAGCAACTCTCTGTTCTATGCTGACATTCTTCACATTGTTTCCGAAGAATTCAACCGATCCCCTCGAAGGGAGTACGCCCATCAAAGCATTCAACAAGGTAGACTTGCCGGCTCCGTTCGGCCCGATCACGCTGACGATGGTTCCGCGATCAACGCAGAGTGAAACGCTGAAAAGCGCTTCTACTTTTCCGTAGCAGACGTCCAGGTCACGTACGGTGAGAAGACGCTCCGCCATTATACCCCCCCAAGATATGCTTCAAGAACCGCCGGATTCGACCGAATTTCCTGCGGCAGCCCTTCCGCAAGTTTCTCACCGAATTCCATGACTACGATCCGGTCAACAAGATTCATCAGAAACTCCATATCGTGCTCAACAATCAGCACACTCAAACCGGCACTTCTCAAGTCCGACAGCAGTGCAGCCAATTCCTTTTTCTCAAGATAGCGCAGACCTGCGGCTGGTTCATCAAGGAGCAGCAGAAGGGGATCCGCACAAAGAGCCCGGGCAATTTCAACCATGCGCTGCTTGCCGAGTGACAAACTGCTTGCGGGAGCAAACATGTGTTCCTCAAGCCCGACCCGGCGAAGCTGGCGGGCTGCCTCTGCTCGAATCCGGTCATCCGATACCCGGTTAAGCCGCAAACCGGCTGAAAAAATCCCGTCGTCTGTGCGAAGATAGGCACCGATCATGACGCTTTCGATCGTTGTCATTCCGGGTATCACACGAACGTGTTGAAAGGTGCGACTGAGGCCGAGCCGTGCAATCTGGCGAGAATGCAGTCCGCTGATAGTACTGGATCCGAAATGAATGCTTCCGGCTGTGCGGGGCACTTCACCGCTGATCAGGTTGAACATGGTTGATTTGCCGGCCCCGTTTGGTCCGATCAACCCAACGATCTCACCGGATGAAAGCTCAAAACTCATTTGTCTGACTGCCACCAAACCGCCGTAGGCTTTGGTTATCCCTTCGACCTTGAGTAGTGGGGCGCCCCGTGATGGCTGGGTACGCATTTTCAGATCGGATGAGTCAGTGACAGGTCTGCTTGTTTTCGGCGGGAGCAGCCGTTCCACCAGAGCCCAGATCCCTCCCCGCATCCATTGAAGTACTGCTACGATCATAATGCCGAATACAATGATTTCGAAATTTCCGGACTGGCTGATAAGTTTCGGCAGGATTCCTTGCAGGACTGTTTTGAGAAGCGTGATCACTGTCGCACCGGTAATGGCTCCCCAGAAGCTGAAAGAGCCGCCGATGGTGATCATGAACAGGAATTCGATCCCCTGGTTCAGGCCGAAGGGGGAAGGGTTGACAAAACGCTGCATATGGGCGTAGAGCCATCCGGCCAGGCAGGCCAGAACCGCTGAATAGATGAATACGATATTTTTAAGACGAAGTCCGCTGGCTCCGAAGGCTTCCACCATCGATACCCCTCCCTTGAGAGCCCGGATCGCACGCCCCTCGCGGGAGTCCAGCAGATTTGTCGAAATCCGTAATGCAACGAGGCAGACTCCCCAGATGATGCAGTAGAATAATCGTTCGTTGCGGAGTTCAATGCCGAACAGCCGCAGCGCCTGAATATCGGCTATTCCGTTTGAGCCTCCGAGAATCGGAATAGTGCCGAAAAGAAAATAAAGGCTTATTCCCCAGGCTATGGTTGCCAGAGGAAGATAATGCCCCCCCATTCGAAGCGTAATTGCGCCGAGAATAAATGCAATAATAATCGTCAACGCCAACGCGATGAACAGGGTCTGCCAGGGAGACCAGGAGAGCTGCGTCGTAAGCACTGCTGACGTATAGGCCCCCAGCCCCATGAAAGCTGCCTGGCCGAACGATGTCAGACCGGTCACCCCGGTAAGCAGAACCAGCCCGATTGCAACCAGACTGTAGAGGCCGATGTAACTCCCCATGGTGATATAGAACGGCGACGAGCACGACACTGCCAGAAGCAGTGTTACAAACAGTATCAAACCTGTCCGGCGCATCATTCTTCTTCCTCGTAGTGAGTGCTTGAGAGGGACCGCCAGAGCAGGACCGGAATAATCAGTGTAAAAACAAGGACATCCTTGTAGCCGCTCAACCAGAATGATGAAAATGATTCTGAAAAGCCGACTATCATAGCGCCGGCTGCTGCCAACGGATAACTGGCCATACCACCTACAATCGCACCGACAAATCCTTTAAGCCCTATCAGAAACCCTGAATCGTAATAAATCGTTGTAAGCGGGCCTATAAGCACACCCGATAAACAACCGATAGCCGACGCCAGTGCAAACGAGAATGTACCTGCCAGATGCGGGCTGATCCCGACCAGACGGGCGCCGTTACGGTTGAATGCAACAGCCCGCAACGCTTTTCCGTAAAAGGTTTTATTGAAGAACCAGGCCAGCATTGCAATCAGTACGAGACTGGTCGCATACACCCAGAGACTCTGCCCGGAGATGTCGAGATGTGCAATTGTCAGGTGCGCATCTGAAAACGCAGGGGTGCGTACCCCCTCAGCTCCGAAGAATAAAAGACCCAGTCCGACCAGTACAAAATGAACGGCCACAGCAGCGATAAGAAGTACCAGTACGGTGGAATCCGCGAGCGGGCGAAATGCCACCCGGTATATAAGGGGCCCCATCGGCATCACCACAAGCATCGTCAGGAGAACCTGCCAGCCGAGCGGCAGATGCAATGGCGTGCAAACCTTTACCAGGGCTGCAATGGCAAACGGCGGCACAAGTATGGCTCCAAGGGCCCCGGGCAATTTCCGGCCCGCCTCGGACGACAGCAGACTGACTGTTTCCATGGCAGCTGCCATGCATGCCAGTATGAGCAGCAGCCAAACCGTGCCGGGCATGACACCAAGCTGGATGCTCGCAAGTGTCAGAGCCCCATAGGATACAAATTCGCCTTGAGCAACAAAAATAACCCGTGTTACCCCGAATACCAGAATCAGCGCCAGTGCCAGAAGGGCATAAACAGCACTGTTGGTAAAAGCGTCCTGGGCCAGAATCAGGAGTGTCTGCAGATCCATTGAAACCTTCCCCGGCGGGCATCCATCCGTATAGCCATGTTACGAAACAACAATCACCCCCGGACCCGGTATTGCTGAATACAGAAGTTCTACCAGGTTCTCCCGCCGCTCCAGTGCAGCTCTCTGGTTGATATATCCTTTATCGGTAATTTCGTTGGCATCGATTGAGGGGGGCTCTGTCATGAATATGACTCTTCGAATCCGGGTTGCTGATCCCAGATGAGTCCCGTTGTATTTTGCCATTGCCAGACGCAGATGTTCAACAACATCCCTGTGCGTCACAATCTCTTCAACGGTCAATGCCGCCTTGCTGTCATGGCAGATTTCCCTGCATCCCGCTATATTGGGCCAGGCCAGAATCCCGACATATTCCCGATCATGCCCTGTCACAAGAGCATCCTGCACGAGAGGGGCGGCAGCGGTCAGAACTTCCAGACGGGTTTTGCCGACATGTACCCAGGTTCCCGTTGTCAGTTTATAATCCTCTGCAATTCGACCTGCAAAGGTAATCCCTTTATTCGGATCAGCAGGATCGGCAAACATCCCGGCATCGCCGATTTTGTAGAAACCGTCAGTATCAAAAGCAGCTCTGGTCAGGTCAGGACGGTGCAGATAGCCTGGAGTAACGTTCGGACCTTTGACTCTCAACTCGAATTTTTCTCCGTTAGGGACCATTTTGATGCTGACCCCCGGACAGGGAAGTCCGATCACTCCCGCCCTGTCAATGAAAAAGTGTGCCGATGTTGCAAGTGGAGATGTTTCGGTTGACCCCCAGGAAGAGGTCATAGGCACCTTGCGTCCAGTGGCACGTATGGCGACATCTTCCAGTCTCTGCCACATATCCTGGGGCAGCGCGGCGCCGGCGTAAAAAATGAGTTGAAGATTATTAAAAAAGTTGTCCCGAAGTGCTTTGTCCCGCTCAAGATGCGGAAGCAGCATGGCAAACCCGGCCGGGACATTGAAATATATTGTCGGCGAAATCTCCGCCAAGTTGTTTACTGTCTTCAGTACCAGACCGGGAACCGGTTTGCCCTCGTCAATATACAGAGTCCCTCCGCATTTAAGAACCAGGTTGAAATTGTGATTACCTCCAAAGGTATGATTCCAGGGGAGCCAGTCGACAAGAACCGGAGGGGTCTTCTTTGTAAAAGGCCACAGCTGCGCCAGCATCTGCTGGTTTGCGCAGAGCATTCCGTGGGTATTGAGAATGCCTTTGGGCTCTCCGGTTGAACCGGAAGAAAACAGCAGTTTGGCAATAGTATGTGAGTCGACTTTTGCAAAGGCTTCTTCCACTTCATCTGTTGCAGTAGTCTCCAGCAGATGTGCAAAAGGTGTCGTCGGAACTCCATCTACATGGCCGTCCCGTATGACTACCTCAACGCCGGACAGGTCGAGGGCATGCAGGGCACGTGAAAACATCGTACCGTTTTCAGTATAGAGCAGTGTCGGGCTGACCTCCAAAAAAATTGTTTTCAGTTTGCGAAAGTCGTCACTAAGCAGTGAGTAGGCAACTGAAACAGGTGCCACCGGAACTCCTGCAATAAAACATCCCAGCATAAGCAGGGCATGGCTGATGGAATTTCCGGAGAGAATCATAACCGCTTGATCCGGCCCCACTCTTCTGTCGATGAGCGCCTGAGCAATGGAATTGGCTCGAACGGCTGTTTCTCTGTACGATAACAGACTCCAATGCCCCGAAAGATCGCGTTCTCCGAGGAATGTCCTGTCCGGAGCCTCTTTGGCCCAGCGGTGAAGCATAACCCCCAGGTTCTTCTCATACGAGTCAAGCGGCATCGGTGAATTGAGTAAAAAACCTCCATCAGAGGTATTCTCAACGTCGACTAACGCCGGCGCAAATTCTATAGGCGTAAATCCGGTATGTTCCATGATCGCGCTCCTCCCGGTATATCAATTACTATCCATTTTCACTAAAAGATGAACTTTCCCGCATCCTTTGCCGTGTCTGCAAGCGTCTGCTTAGCAGCCAGCAGACCTTCGACCGGATAGGAGGTCAGTTTGGCAGTAAGCATATGGTGTTCAATAATTGATTCTCCATACAGCAGATAGGCTGAACAGCGATTGGCAGCGAGATAAAACCGGCCCGCCTGTTCAAACGAAACAACTTTGAGAATCGCCTCAATATGCTCTTTCCTGCTCTCGCTGGAGGAAACAAACACCTTGCTGCATCTCAGAATTACGCTTTCAAGCGTAAAGATGCAGATAATCATGTCTGCAACGGCAATCATTACCTCCTGTGTTTCTCTGACCTGACCGGCTGATCCCAGTAAGGTCAGAAAAAGTGTCTTCAGATTAGTCAGCAGCCTGAATTCAGGCCTGAACAATTTTCCGCAGCTATCTTTTACTTCTCCATACTTGATTTCAATCCTGGCCGCCTCAATTTTTGCGGGAAGGTCGAAAACTCCGCTCTCTGCTCTGCGGAACAGCAGTGTAGGGAGAAGTATCCTGTTGATCTCATTGGTGCCCTCGAAAATCCGCTGGATCCGCTCGTCACGATAATAGCGCTCGGCAGCGTATTCACAGACATAACCATACCCGCCATGAATCTGAACAACCTCGTCAACCACGTCCGCCAGCACGTCAGTACAGAAGACTTTTGCAATGGCGCATTCAATGGCGTACTCCTCAATCGCTTTCTGGTACTGTTCGTAATAATCCGCTCCAGTCCGGTCAAGGGTGGCAATCCGGGCATCCAGCATTCCGGCCACGCGGTAGACTACTGAATCTGAGGCGAAGATGGCCGCCGTCATATCCGCCAGCTTTTCCTTGATGGCGCCGAAGTCACCGATGATGCGACCGAACTGTTTACGTTCGGTGACATAACCGGCTGCCTCGGCAAAAGCACCCTTGGCCATACCGCCGGCCGTGGCCGCCACCTTCAGACGGCCGATATTGAGGACATTGAAGGCTATTTTATGACCTTTGCCAGGTTCGCCAAGCAAATTTTCAGTCGGCACTTTGACATTATCGAGAAAAATCTGGGTGGTTGACGAACCTTTCAGTCCCATTTTTTTTTCTTCATCACCAATGGACAGGCCGGCAAAGCTCCTCTCTACAAGAAACGCTGAGAAGTGCAGGCCGTCAATCTTTGCAAATATTGTGAAAAGATCGGCAAATCCGGCATTTGTGATGAACTGTTTGACGCCGTTCAGGACGTAATAACGACCATCTTCTGTCAAGGTGGCTGTTGTGCGTGCGCTGAGTGCATCACTTCCGCTGTCCGGTTCGGTCAGGGCGTATGCTCCTACCCATGTACCGGATGTAAGCTTTTCCAGATAGCGTCGCTTTTGATCGGCTGTTCCGTAATAGACGAGAGGAAGAAGTCCTATGCCGGTCTGACCGCCATACGTGATTGAAAAGGAGCCGGTCGGGGCGATCTTTTCCGCCAGAAGCATACTGGTGACTTTGTCAAGCTCCAGGCCTCCGAAATCTTCGGGTACATCAACAAGGAAAAGTCCCAGATCTGCACATCTCCGTAATTTGGCCACCACAAGTTCGAAATCCTGCAGCTCCATTCTGCCAAGGTCGGGCGTCAGCTCTTTATTGACGAATTCTTCAGTGGTCGCGGCAAACTGGCGTTGCTCATCTGAGAAATCCTCCGGTGAAAATACGCTCTTTCCTGCAGCGCCGGTCACTAAAAAATCACCGCCCCGTGCCAGATTACCTTTCATGTTACCGCCCCCGAATAATCGAAACAGTCCAGTTTCTTATATAGTATATTGTTTTGCATGGTGTACCATAGCTTCCCATACAGGAACCATGTTCGAGATAACAGCCGGAGGAGGCTTAATTCCGGGCCTGGCAAAAGAATGAGTGCAGAGCATCTTTCCTTCCGGGGTGACTTTCCAGGCAGTGCTTCGGTCAAATCCCAGAAATTCGACAATTCTTTGCAACCCTTGTTCTATCTTTCGATCAACCTCACTGACATGCACATTTATGAAGGTTGCTGACAAGTCGGAAAGAAGGGCTTCAAACTTCAGGCGCTCGATTTGAGAACTCTCTTTGATCTTTTGATCGGTTATATCCTGGACAATCAGGGCGCACCCTGTCACTGCGCCGTTGCCAGTCTTCAAGGGGTGACAACAGACCAGCCAAAACCTGTTTTTGGGGGAATTATTTTGTTCTGCAGAGAGGATGACAACTTCTGTTTCTACAAAAGAGCGGTCTTCTGTAATGGAGCTGAGCAGTAACGGCTCAAGCGCCACCGTAACGGCGGGATCAACATTTCGAACAGACCGGCCGATTAACTGATCGGCCGGCATTTCGGCGATAATTGCCATGCGAGCATTTGCATGACTGCACAGCAGCTCCCGGTCCAGAATCGAGAGACCGAACGGAACCTGCCCAAACAGTCTTTCAAGCCGAGTGAACCTGCTTGAGTAATAATCTGCGTCATCCTGACCAGGAAAGGATTTCATCTACAAAAGTATCTGCCGGTTGTTCATTCTGGCTATCGCGGGTCAACCCGGGTATATCAATGTGACAGAAGAATCGGAACGGTCAAGTGTTTGAGGATATGTTGGGCAACCGGGCTCGGTGCCAGATCTCCCCGGCGGTTCGGGGCATACGCACCCATGACCAGCAAGTCAATTGTATGTTCGCAGGCAAAATTGAGAATTGTGTCGCCGACAGTCAGATTGCCCGTACAGATCTGGTCAGTTCGAGCGTTTACCGAATGCTTGGCGAGATAGTTGCGAACACTTTTAATATGGCTGTCACTGGCAGAAGGGATTGCTTCCGCGCTGACACCCACGACAGATACTGAGTGGGCTTTTTCGATAATCGGCATTGCGTCATTCAGGCTCCTGACCGACTCGCGCCCCGCCCTCCACGCAATCATGATCCGATCTCCGGCCGTTTCAAATGATCCGGTATAGGGCACGACGAGCACGGGCCGTCCACAGGTCCTTACCAGGCGTTCCGGAAAGTCGGTGGGGATATTCAGGACCGGCGTGCGAAAATTGGTCTGTCCGATAACTACCAGATCCGAATAATAGGCCTGAATGTTCACAACATCCAAAACGCCGACTCCGATAACCGACGAATCAAGGGGTACCCATTCAGAAGAAATCCCGGCCGCTGTCGTTTTGGCGCTGAACAGCGCCTCGACCCGCTCCAGAGTGCTCTGCTCACCTATTTCGCGGGGATTATAATATGCATGGGTAATCGGATACAACCCCCGGAGGTTGGCCCCATGTTTTCGGGCATGGAGAATAGCTATGTCCAGTCTGCTTTCAGCGCCAGCTGAATCGTCGAGATGTACCAAAATGTCCTTGATTCCCACAATAAAACTCCTTGTTTGATTAATTAACTACCTGGGTTCAAGGGCCTTTACCAGGCCGCGGATCATGCTGTTGTAGGGAGTGGCAACGCCGGCCTGCACCCCGTATTCGACCACCTTGCCGTTGATGTAATCGATTTCGGTTCGCCGGCCCGCTTCAATGTCCTGAAGCATGGATGGCTTATGGTTACCGGCCCCCTTTATGTACTGTACACAATACGGGTAAAAATCGTATCCGAGGGCAACTTCATTGGCTCGGGCCACCGCGACTCCCTCCTTGATGAGGGCATCAACCAGATTGAAAAGGATCGGATCCAGTATGAGTTCCACCATCGTCCGGCCGGTTACGGCGCAGAGAGGGTTCATGCTGGAATTCATAAGGGTCTTGCGCCAGACCATATTGGTGATCTGGTCGGTATGAGCGGTATCCAACCCGCATTCGGTGAATACGTTGCAGATGCCTGTTGCAGCCTCTCGGGATTTCGGGTCAAGTTCCTGGAGAAAGTGGGGACGATGATGAAAAGCGATCCTAAAGTGGCCAGGTCCAAGTGGTACACAGCCAAAATTAACTACGGCCCGCATGACGGATGCTTTCCCCAAATGTTCTGCAAGGACAAGCTCCGTGTCTATTCCGTTCTGCCAGCTTATGACATAGCGCCCCTCGGCAACAAAATTTTCAAGCGTGGATGCTATCAACGGCAGCGCGGTTGCTTTTACCGTAAGCACTATTACATCCGGGGGATCGGTCAGAAGATCATCTACATGGGTTGTAATTCTGGCTACCCTGGCCTGTAGGGTATCCGTGCCCTCAATGACAATTCCCGGATCAAGGGCCGGCTGGATAAGTGCGGGAATTACATCGCAGAGAGTGACTTCATAGCCTCCTCTGGCAAGAAAGGCTGCGACGATTCCACCTACCGGACCTGCGCCGATTACCGCGAATTTCCTGGGTCTGTAGCTGCTTTCTTCCTTCATGGCAGTCTCCTTCAAGAAACAGTAAGCCGAGATCTACCTGACAGTATCGATAATTCCAAAATCCCTGGCATCAAGGATCTTAATCTCGTTCGCACGCAGTATCTCAATAGCCCGGTCATTGTCACTGAAACGGAATACCATGACCGCCTTTTCGGACGAGCCTCCGGTGCCGGCCAGAGCATACATATATTCGATGTTGACCTGGGATTCCTTGAAAAGGAACAGTAATTTCGCCAGACTACCCGGAATATCGTCAATTTCAACAGCAATCACATCGTCCACACGGGCCGGAAGTTGTTTCTCCATAATAACCCGTCTAGCCTGGGCCACGTCCGACACAAGAATCCGCAAAACTCCGAACTCAAGCGTGTCACAGATGGAGAGGGATCTCAGGTTTATTCCGGCTGCACCAAGTGCATGAGTGGCCTCATACAGGCGACCGGGTGCGTTTTCAAGAAAAACGGATAGTTGCTTGAGCTTCATAACAGTCTCCCCTGTAACTGAAACAGTTACGTTTCGAGCGCTTTCACCAGGCTACGCAGTGTCGTGTTGAACGGAGTGGCCATGCCGGCCCGGACACCGTATTCGATAATTTTGCCGTTGATGAAGTCGATCTCGGTGCGGCGTCCAGCCACTATATCCTGCAGCATGGACGGTTTATGGTGACCCGCGTTACGGATATAGCTGATTGTGTCCGGGTAAAAGTCCGGACCGAGGATGAATTCGTTGGCACGTGCCACGGCAACGCCCTCTTTGAGGACAGAGTCAACCAGGTTGAAAAGGATCGGGTCATTTATGACGTCAAACATGGTCTTGCCGGTTACGGCGCAGATCGGGTTCATACTGGAGTTATTGACCGCCTTGCTCCAGACCATGTTGCGAATCTGATCGGTATGATGAGTATCGAGTCCGCACCCGGTAAGAACACTGCAGATTCCGACGGCAGCTTCCCGTGAGTTGGAATCAAGTTCCTGCAGATAGTGGGGGCGTTGATGAAACGCCATATGTATGTGGCCCGGCTTCAACAGGGTGCAACCGTAGTTGACGACCGCCCGCATGACTGATCTGGCGCCGAGTGTTGTTGAAAGTACGCGTTCGGTATCTATGCCATTCTGCCAGCTGACAACATAACGCCCTTCACCCGCGAAACTTTCGAGAGCGGAAGCGATCAGCGGCAGGGCGGTAGCCTTGACCGTAACAATAACGACATCGGGGTGATCTTTGGCGAGATCATCTACCCGGGTGGTCACCCTTGCTACTTTAGCCTGAAAGTTGTCAATTCCTTCAATCAGAATGCCGGGGTGTAAGGCCGGTTCAAGAAGAGCTGGAACGACATCGCAGAGAGTGACTTCATAGCCGCCTTTGGACAGGAAAGCAGCGACGATGCAACCGACCGGACCGGCGCCGATTACCGCAAATTTCTTCGGCTTATAGCAGCTTTTCTTCTTCATGGGATACCCTTTTTACGGTTGAGTTTCCAGAATCCCGAAGGCGGCGGCATCAAGAAGTCGTACCCCGTTTTGCTGCATGATCTCGATAGCCAGGTCATTATCGTTGAACCGGAATACCATCACCGCTCTTCCCTGGGTTGCTCCTGCCACGGCATACATGTATTCGACATTCACCTTGGTTCCCAGAAACAGTTTGAGGATCCGGGACAGACTGCCTGGACTGTCTTCAATCTCGGCGGCAATGACATCGTCTACCCGGGCAGGAAAAAACTTGTCCATTATGACACCGCGCGCATTGGCAAGGTCGGATACCAGAATTCGCAGAACCCCGAAATCGTGGGAAGTGTCCGAAATGCAGTGAGCCCTCAGATTAATGCCGGCCTCTCCGAGCGCCTGCGTAACTTCAAAGAGACGGCCCGGCGCATTTTCAAGAAATATGGACAACTGTTTGAGCTTCATGCGAACCTCCGTAGCAACTTCATTCATCAGGGCAAATAAGTACCACAATACCAATTTAGCTGTCAAGGCGAAATTCAGCGTATCGTGACGACCGGGTCGAGTTATATCAGCCGCCAATCTGGCGGGCCGAAGTGTTTGCCGTGCTTGCCCGAATTGTTCCGGATAAGGCCGAACAGCACACTTGGAAACTGCTGGCTTTTGATTATGGCGAGGCATCAGGCAGCGCCCTCTATCTCAAGGCGGTTCAGCTTTCAATCCAGCTTGGTCATCACCTTTTCGACACCATCTATCACGCTTCGGCATTGGTCCATCCTTCGGCAACCCTGATCACAGCGAATGATAGATACCGTATTAAGGCTGAATCCCAGGGCAGGGTGCTTCCTCTCAGGAGATGGACGGATATTTTTGTCTGAAAATTGATAACTCTCCTTTTTTGTTATGGTGTCTAACGGCTGTGAGCACAGCGGGTTCACCGCTGTTGCGCTTTGTTGGAAATTTTATCGTAATTCTGGCCAGTTGAAAATCAGCATTTTTCCACCAGGATTCATTCATTGATTTTTCTACTCATATGTGCTAAGTTATGTACATATTTGGCAAGGAGGTGCTATCAATGAATGCCTTAACCTATACCTATACGCGCCAGCATTTGGCAGACGTCATGCGATCAGTTAACGAAGACCACATTCCCGTTGTGGTGACTAGCCAGCGGGGAAAACCCGTTGTCATCCTTTCCCTTGATGATTTCCATGCATTTGAAGAAACCGCATATCTACTCCGGAATCCTCAAGGGGCTAAGCGACTCCTTGAATCAGTCGAGGAACTGCGTGCGGGAGGTGGCCAGATAAGAGACTTGACGGAATGATGATCAAATTCTCAACCGCAGCATGGGAAGACTACCTCTACTGGCAGATGACCGACAAGGCGATGCTCAAACGCACCAATCAGCTTATTCGGGATATTCAGCGAGAACCTTTTGCCGGCATAGGTAAGCCAGAACCGCTCAAGCATCAACTGGCCGGTTTCTGGTCTCGCAGAATAGACAGTTGCCACCGTTTGGTATATTCAGTCGAAGGTGATACTCTCTTGATTGCGCAATGTCGCGATCATTATTGAAATGGATTCCTTGACGTCTCAGATGCTATCTTCTCTTCTCTTCACCTGATAGTTTCTTCTGTATCGTCAGTGTTCCCATTAAAACTCCGACTACCACGCCAAATGTCGCCAAAACCAAGACTCCAAGTCCAGTTACTGGATTCATGTTGTTTCCAAACCACGCAAGCCCCAAGTCTGCTGTTAAGAAAATGAACCCGTCGAGAATCGAACCTATTCCCATCCGTTTGTAAATCCGCGTTTTCTGCGCATCAAAAATTTGATTTTCTGTCATTTGTTTATGTTCCAACGGGCATGGCTTTGACCTGCCGGGCTTTGGGGCAGGTCGTAAGCCTTGTTGGTCATTGGGTTTTCTCGTCGGTGATATTTCTGGTTTTCCAAATTTGCAAAAATTATCTATCGTGCTTCCCGTCTTATGGCTCTATCGACTTTGAATCAATACTTGTAATAGTGTATCGCATATGATACGTTTTGACCATGCAGACAACTCCATTCCAACTTACCTACTACACTGATGCAACCGGTGAAAAGCCATTTAAAAAATGGCTCTATGGTTTACGTGACTGTTCCGCCTTTGCTCGTATTACCACACGCCTTGAACGGGTAGAATTGGGTAATGTTGGCGATCACAAAAATGTAGGTTCTGGGGTTTTTGAGCTGCGTGTGCATTACGGCCCCGGATATCGTGTTTATTATGCACATTCCGGCAATCAAATCGTACTGTTGCTCCTTGGTGGTGACAAAACTACTCAAGTACAGGATATTGAAACCGCCATTTCTTATTGGAAAAATTTTCAGGAGAACAAACCATGCGACAAATGACCGACTACGAACAAGATCTGCACGAATGGCTGAAAGATCCAGTTAATGCTGCTGAATATCTGACGGCCGCCATCGAAGAGGGCGACCGTGATGTGTTGCTTCTTTCCATGCGCCGGGTAGCACAAGCCAAGGGCGGCATGGCGACGGTAGCCGAACGCTCTAATCTTAAGCGTGAAAACCTATATCGTACACTCTCTAAAGGCGGCAATCCTGAGTTGCGCACTTTTTATAATATCCTGCATGGTATGGGCCTCAAGCTGGCCATAGTGCCTGAAACCGCTTAGCACTCTTCTAAAATTATTTGTTGCGATTCAAGCCCATTTCGCGGCTTTGTAGCTTTGATTTCCACAGTGTTTCCATTTTAAGAATATCGTTTGTTGTCAATGCAGTGCCAGCTACCTCAAGGATTGAAACCTGATAATCGCTTATTGCACGGCTCTTCAGAGCTATGTCACCGCCATGACCATTTTGTACATAATCTTGCCAGCGTTGCCAAAATCCACTCTCGCCTGTTGCAGACCCCACATACTGTTCTTTTGTTTTAGGGCAAGTGAGTAAGTAAATGCCTTTGGTTGATAGGAGAACCGTTATCCAGCTATTTGGGAGCATATTGATTTTTGAAAGTGGCTCGATAAAATTCAAAAAACCCGGGAATTCAGGTTCTTTAAACTCGGTTCTAAATTCTGTAACTCTCTTGTTTTGTAGGTCAGCGCGCTGAATCCATGCGCGACCTGCAGAACCCCAATCGACGATAAGTCTCCCGATACAGTCGGTTAATTTATTTTCAAGCCTCAACTCATACTCATCACAACTTCCTGCTTTGTCTACACGCTCCATATGTGGCATTGGGGTGTCTTTTTCTAATAGTCCCTTGTAGTTAACAGAATACATTCCAGCAAACATAGTCTCACCATTTGGTGGTACTACAAATGATGCCCAGTAGGTTGCTGACAATTTTTTCCGATTTCCTGTCGTCTGGGTTGCTTGATAGAGTGAAGCTTCATTACCCGGCTACGGCCCGGTAATTCTATCGAACCGCCCGGTGCGGACCCGCATGCCGGGTGGTGTGGGGGCTGGGGGAGAAAAACCCCCGGCTTCCCGATTGAAAATTTCATCTTTACGCAGTGGGATTATAATTTTTGGCAGATAGGTAGGGTCGAGCATTCAATGGTACAAATTACGCGGCCAGCTCTTGCAAAACTTCTGGATGCCGCGTAGCCACTTTCAAGAGCGTTGCGGCTGCTCCAGACGGAATTTTCCGCCCTTGCTCCCACTCTTGAAGAGTGCGTACTGAAACGCCCAAAAGCTTGGCAAATGGTGCTTGTGATAAGCCAGTTGCAGCTCTTGCAGCTGCGACTTGTGCTTTTTCTGCTGCGATGATTTCATCTTTTTCAATTGTTCCGTCACGTCTCAAAATCACACGCCGAATCGATCCATTCGGCTGTGGTGTAAATTCGGTTTTTCTAGCCCATTCTCCACGTTTCATATCTTGCAAAGTCTGCATCAGCTCTGCATTCAAATCACGCTTATTTTCCCATTCAGCCAATTCTTTTTCAGATAATTTATCCATTTTCAAAACCCTCCTTAAGGCGTTTTAGCAGGTTGGGGTCAATGTTATCCTGTACGTTCTTTGCGTATATTGTAACCAGCACGATTTGCCCTGAATTGAGCCGCATGCAGGAGATTGAAGCTATATTGAAACATCTTTATCACCCATACAATCTCTTCGTCAAAGTTCTGTTTGGTTGCGGCTTGCGGCTGTTTGAAGGCCAGAAAATACGAGTGGGAGATTTTAACTTTGACGCCGGCAAGCTTTTGGTACTTGGAAAGGGAAAAAAGTCTAGAACTGTGCCGATCCCGGGGATGATCACACAAGAACTGAAGGAGCAGATTGAATTGATGGCAAAACTGCATGATCAGGATCTGGCGGATGGGTACGACGGAGTATTTCTGGATGACGACCTTGAGAAAAAATATCCAAAAGCGCCAAAGGAGTTCATGTACCAGTGGGTTTTTCCGCAACAGTCACTTACTTTGGTTGAGGAAACCGGAGAACGACGGCGCTGTCATTTCCATGAATCCCAACTCCAGAGAGCGCTCTATTACGCCGTCCGCAAGGCGAAGATTCCCAAAAAAGTTACTGCCCATACCTTCCGCCACTCCTTCGCTACCCATCTCTTGCAGGCCGGTTACGACATCCGTGTGATTCAGAATTTGCTCGGCCATTCCAGCCTGAAAACGACGATGATCTATACCCATTGCGTAACGGTTAGAACAGTGAAGGAGCCGAAGAGCCCACTGGATTTCTAATATTCTTTGACCGGTCATCACCTACGACTCTACCCCTGATTCGCGGGCAGGTCCCGGAAATGTAAGTGCTTTGATCAATACAAACGCTGCCTGTAATGCCGATGTAGGGCAAAGCGGAAAACATTCCTTGCACTCCCAGCACTCCCTGGAGGCGATCTCCGGGATGAAGCAGATCTCTTTCCTCGCTCCCCTGTCGATGAATCCAAGTGCATTCTTCTGCGTGACCTCGGCGCAGTATCTAACACAGAGGCCGCAATGAATGCAGAAGGAGGCTTCTTTTTCAAATCGATCCTTGTCTGCACCATACTCCACAGCCAAAGCCTGCAATTGCTCGGAATCAGGAGCATGAGCCAACATCATTTCCAACAGGGACTTCCGGATTCGATCCAGCTTCTTGGTTCTGGTTCTGACTACCAGATCCTGCTCTACAGGGAAAAGACAGGCAGCAACAACGCTTGTCCTGCCGCGCGCATCGACTTCAACCGAACAGATCCGGCACCCCCCATACGGTTCCAACTTCTCATGGTGGCACAGTGTAGGGATGGAAATCCCCTGGCTGCCGGCAGCCTCCAGAATGGTGATGCCTTCCCGTGCGGTCACTTCTCTGCCATCAATCTGTAAAATTACATTACTCATAACGGTTTACTCTTTCTGACTACAGTTCTTGCTTCTTCAGGGAGAGGAGCCGGAACAGGTTCGCCGGAAATCTTCCTCACCGCACCAAAGCGGGCCGGGCAGGCTTCAAGGCAGGATCCGCACTTCGTGCATTTATCCTGGACAACTACGTGGATCAGGTTTTTGCCGCCTTCAATCGCTTCTGCCGGACATTTCTTGCCGCAACTCATACACGCCTGGCATTTATCCGGGTCAATATAGTACGAAATAAGCTCTCTACAGGAGTAGGACGGGCACTTACCTTCGTTGATGTGTGCCTCATATTCATCCCTGAAGTGGCGAATCGTGCTGAGTACCGGGTTTGGGGCGCCCTTACCCAACGCGCAAAGCGCGGCGCTTCCGGCTACCTCGGCCAGTTCCTCCAGTAACTCAATGTCGCCTCTGCTGCCCTTCCCGATGGTTATATCCGTCAGAATCTTGAGCATCTGTTTCACGCCTTCACGACACGGAACACATTTGCCGCACGATTCATCAGCCAGGAATCCGAGGAAGTACCTGGCAAAATCGACCATGCAGGTCTCATCATCAAGAACGATCATCCCGCCGGAACCCATCATTGAACCGGCTCTGGTCAGTTGATCAAAATCGACTGCCATGTCCAAAAGACTCTCAGGCATACACCCGCCGGCCGGACCGCCGGTCTGCACAGCCTTGAAGCTCTTCCCGCCGGGGATGCCGCCGCCTATTTTGTAGACGATATCCCGAAGGGTTACACCCATCGGCACTTCAACCAGGCCGGTGTTGTTCACTTTGCCGACCAGCGAAAATATCTTGGTGCCCTTGCTCCCTTCGGTTCCGATCGAAGTAAAGGCGGCAGCCCCTTTATTGATAATCAAAGGAATATTGGCCCAGGTTTCCACATTATTTATGTTAGTCGGCTTATCCCAAAGCCCTTTAACTGCCGGATAAGGCGGTCTCGCCTTTGGTTCGCCTACCTTGCCCTCCAGCGATTTGATCAGGGCAGTTTCCTCGCCGCACACAAAGGCGCCGGCCCCCATGTGCACCTTGATCGTGAAATCGAAACCGGAGCCGAGGATATTTTTCCCCAGCAGGCCATATTCCTCGGCAGTTCTGATGGCGACGGTAACGTTTTCTACCGCCAGAGGGTATTCCTGTCTGACATAAATATATCCTTCGTGAGCGCCGATGGCATAGGCCCCGATAAGCAGGCCTTCAAGAACACAAAACGGGTTTCCTTCCATCAGGGACCTGTCCATGTAGGCCCCGGGGTCTCCCTCGTCGCAGTTAACAATTACATACTTCGGCTCACCCGGGGCATTACGGGCAGCTTCCCATTTAATTCCGGCCGGAAAACCTCCGCCTCCTCGTCCTCTCAAGCTTGCCGCCTTTACCTCGGCGATAACCTGTTCCGGTTTCATCTCAAGGAGCACTTTCGCCAAGGCCTGATAACCGCCGACGGCCAGGTAATCTTCAATGCTTTTCGGGTCAATCTTTGTATTCTGGCCGAGGATCAGCCGCTGTTGGTTCTTATAGAAGGGGATTTCCTCTTCGAGTGTCACCTTTTCTTTCGTGGTCGGATCAACATAGATCAGACGCTCGACAACCTTCTTTTCAATCAGGGTCCGGGATACAATCTCCGGAATGTCTTCCGGTTTCACCCTGAGATAGCAGACGCCCTCGGGATAGATGACAATAATCGGCCCCTGCTCGCAGAATCCGTGACAACCGGTTTTCCTGAAGTGTACCGCATCCATTAATCCCGTTTTTTCCATTTCCAGTTCGAGGGCCGCAGCAACTTTTTTGCAATGAGTTGCCTGGCAGGCTGAACCGGAACAGAGCGTAATGCAAGGCTTGTTCGGATCCCTAGTTGATAAGATATCCTGCCTTAACTTTTCGAGTTCGGCAGAGGAGTTTATCCGTGACATAATGTACCCTTACTCGTAGTTTTTCAACGTCGCTTCTATCTGGGCCGGTGCTATATTGCCGTGATATTCGCCATTTACCACCATCACAGGTCCCAAGGCGCAGCAACCAAGGCAGTTAACTGTTTCCAGGCTGAATTTCAAATCCACGTCCGTTTCACCGGCTTTAATTCCGGTCTGATCCTGGACTGCGTCGAGAACCCGCTGTGCGCCACGAACGTGGCAGGCGGTCCCCATGCAAACATGAACTTCATGGCGGCCCCTGGGTACCAGACTGAAGGATTTATAAAAAGTGGTGATATGCTGTATCTGGCTCAGAGGCACCTGTAACTTCGCACTGACCCTCTCCAGCGCTTCCTTGGGGAGCCAGTGGTTTTCACTCTGAATCTCAAGCAGTATCTGAATCAGCGAGCTGGCTTCGCACTGGTGTTTGTCGATAATCCGGTCGATAATTTCTCTATCCATAGTTCCTTATCCCGCTCTTCATATTCTTTTACAGCAAACCCCTCTAAATCTCCCCTTGTCAGGGGAGACTTCAAAGCTTCCCCCCTGCCAAGGGGGGATTGAGGGGGGTTAGATTTCTAGGCTATCGCATAGCGTTTCCGGCTTTCATCGTACCGTATCAGTCCCTGCCGTGCCGAACTGTTAAGATGCCGTGACACATCCGCAGGTTCAAAATGCAAAGACTCCGATATTTCCCGAGTAGAAAGCGGGTTCCTGCCCAGCAGTGTTGTAATCTGGCTAATGGCCAGTTTGTCGGCGATTACGTCTCTAATCAAGTTGTTTACTTCGTCGCTGCTGAAAAATTCATTGTATTCTTCTTCAGTTTTGAAGCGTACTCTCAACCGCTCCCTTTCAACCAGCTTGAGATAAGGGAGTATTTTAGTGACAGCTTCAAATTTGAGCTTTAATCCTTCCGGACTGATTCCCTCTCCGACGCCGATCGGTCCTAACTCCTTCAACTGCCTGCCGAAGTCATTCATGACTTCCGCATACCGCATTCCTTCAGATCCGGCTATCCATTCAAGTCTTAGCCTTTCAGGATTCACTCCGATCTGTGCGAGCACTTTCCTGCTTAAATGCATCATGCTTAAGGCATCATAATTCCCTTCGGTAACATAATGACATTCGCCCAGCCAGCAGCCGCCGATGAATACTCCGTCGGCACCATTGGCGAAGGCGCGGAGCACAAAGGCCATGTCTACTCTGCCGGAGCACATTACCCGGATAATCTTTGTTTCTGTTGTATATTGCAGTCTGGAAACTCCAGCCAGGTCCGCCGCAGCGTATGCTCACCACGTGCAGAGGAAGCCGACTACTCTTGGTTTATGCTCAAGTTCTGCGCTCATGTCTATCTCCTTCCCAAGCCGGGGCAACCCCGGCAAGAATCTTTATCCGCGTCAGGAACCGACGCGTCAATCTGAGCAAATATCTCATCATCAGTGTAGTGTTTCAGTTTAATAGCCTGAGTTGGACATTTTGCGTTGCAGAGACCATCCCCCTTGCAGAGAATCGGGTTGACCGTCGCTTTTTTGCCTTGCGGAGTCTCTTTGAACTCGATCGCGCCGTACGTGCAGCACGTAATGCACGCCCCGCACGATACGCAGTCGTCCTCGGTCACTTCGCACACCGCGCCGGAGGCGGTTACCGTGTCTTTCGTGAGCAGGTTGATCGCCCGCCCGGCCGCTCCGTAGGCCTGGCTGATGGTTTCATTGAGGTGTTTCGGATAGTGCGCGAGGCCGCACAGGAACACACCGTCAGCAGCAAAGTCGACCGGCCTGAGTTTTACGTGAGCTTCCTGGAAGAAACCGTCCGGGTTCATGGCTACTTTGAACAGTTTGGCCATTTCGGCGCTTGAAGAAGAAGGCACGATGGCTGCTGCCAGGACAAGCAGATCGGCATCAATGGCAATTTTTTGGCCCAGTATGGGATCCGGTACGGTTACCCGGATGATGGGCTGCCCATCCTCCGTTACGGACTCGACCACAGGCCTGTCAGCCGGCTCATAGCGGATGAACTTCACATCCCTGTTGGAAGCCTCGCGGTAAAAATCCTCTTTGAACCCATAGGTTCTCATATCCCGAAACAGGATATGGATATCCACTTCGGGATTGCTGTCTTTGAGTTTCAGGGCGTTCTTGATGGACTGGCTGCAGCAGACCCGGCTGCAGTAGTTTCTGTCCGTCTGCCGGCAGCCGACGCACTGAATCATGACCAGACTCCGGGCGCCGAGCACCTTTTCATCCAGCCTGACGATCCGGTTCTCAAGCTCCAGCGAAGTCATCACCTTGTCATCTTGTCCATACAGGTATTCAGTCGGTTTGTATTCATCAGCGCCGGTGGCGATGATGACGGCCCCATGCCGGATCTCTTTGAATCCGATTTCAGATTTCACTTTGGTTACAAAGTTGCCGACATAGCCGGAAGCTTCTGTGATGATGGCATCAAGGGATACATGGATGGACGGGTGCTTGTACACTTTACGGACGAGATCATCCAGGAAGGGCTGAACATCAACTCCATCAATGGTGTAGTGGATTCTGCGGGCCATGCCGCCAAGATCCGGGGTTTTTTCAAGCAGGTACACTTCAAAACCGATGTTGGCCATGTTCAGGGCACTGGTCATACCGGCCACACCGCCACCAATCACCAGGGCAACCTTGGTGACCGGCAGCTGGAATTCCTGCAGCGGTTCGAGGTGTTCAGCCCGTGCCACCGACATCCGGATGATGTCCTTGGCCTTTTGGGTGGCGCCTTCCTTGTCCTTGGAGTGGACCCAGGAGCAGTGTTCCCGGATATTGGCAAATTCGAAGAAATACTGATTGAGTCCGGCCTCGCGGCAGGTATCCCGGAACAGCGGTTCGTGAGTCCGTGGGGTGCAGGCCGCCAGCACCACGCGGTTGAGTTTGTGTTCCACGATAGCATCCGCAATCAGTTGGGCGTTTTCAGTGGAACAGGCGAAAATATTCTCCTGGGAGTACACGACGTTGGGCAGGGTGCCGGCGTAGTCCGCAACAGAAGGGGTGTCAACCACCCGGCCGATGTTGGCGCCGCACAGACACGTGACAACCCCTATCCTGAGCTCCTCTTCAGAGACATCCTTTTCGGGAGGATAGACCCTCTCTTTTGATAAATCACCGCGCCGGTAGGAAAGAAGCTGGCTACAAAGGGCATCAGCCCCGCTGGCAGCAACAACCGATTCCGGAATATCTACCGGACCCGCAAACGCACCGCTGATAAAGATGCCCGGACGGGTGGTTTCAATCGGGTTGAGAGGATTGGTTTTGCAGAAGCCGTGTTTGGTAAGTTCAATACCAAAGGTGGTTGCCAGGCCCTGCACATTAGCGGGCGGATTCAGGCCCACCGATAAAACCACCATCTCGAATTCTTCTTCCTTTACTCCTTCGTCAACGGTGGAGTACCTGATGGTGACATTCTTGCTGTCGGGAATCTCTTTGCCTATCGCGACGTAGCTTCTTATGAACCTGACATCGGGAAGGTTTTCCGCCCGTTGGTGGAAACGTTCGAAATCCTTGCCGAAGGCCCGGATATCATTATGGAATATTGTGGCATCAATGCCGGCGTCATGGTCTTTGGTCAAGATTACCTGCTTTTGCGTGTAGGCGCAGCAGACGGCTGAACAGTAGCTGTTGCCGCCCGGAATAATCTGGCGGGAACCGACGCACTGGATCCAGGCGATCTTCTCAGGATGTTTCTTGTCGGACGGGCGCCGTATCGTTCCCTCGTACGGACCGGTTGAACAGAGTATTCGCTCGTAATCGAGACTGGTCACTACGTTGTCGAAGATACCATACCCATAGTCGCCCCTCAGTTTGGGATCGAAGGTTTCAAAACCGGGAGATAGTACGATGGCCCCGACTTCAACTTCGATCAGCTCTTCTTCCTGATGCAGATCAATGGCCCTTGGCTTGCAGACGCCTTCACAGATACTGCATGAGCCGTCTTTCAGATACAGGCAGGTTTCAGGATCGACATACGGGATAAGCGGCAGCGCCTGGGAAAAGTAGATATGTATGGCTTTATTCGTGGAAAGGTTTTGATTATATTGATCCGGGACCCTGACCGGGCAGTATTCGACGCAGATATTACAGCCGGTGCATTTGCTCTCGACTACATAGCGCGGCTTTTTTTTCAGAGTGACCTTGAAATTGCCCGGTTTACCTTTGACGGTATCAACTTCAGTATAGGTGAGAATGGTTATATTGGGATGCCTGCTGCACTCATTGAATTTTGGCGACTCGATGCACATGGAGCAGTCATTGGACGGAAAGGTCTTGTCCAGCTGCGACATCTTGCCGCCGATAGCCGGGGACTTGTCAATCAGGTATACCTTGAACCCGGAATCGGCAAGGTCAAGAGACGCCTGAATACCACTGATCCCGCCGCCTACAACCAGGACATCTATTAGATTTTTTTCTGTCATAGCAATTCCTGTATAATCTCAGTGATGTCCTTGATCTCAAGAGCTTCACTATCCTCCAGCGATAACCTGCTGTCTTCGAAATTGGTGATGCAGTACGGGCAGGAAGTAACCAGCACCTCTGCCCCGACATCGATAGCCTGTTGCAGTCTGATGTCGGAGAATCGTTCGTTCTTGGGAGTTTCCACCCAGATCCTGCCCCCGCCTCCGCCGCAACAAAGACTGTTTTCTCGCGAATCAGGCATCTCAAGCAACTCCACCCCTGAAATACCTTTCAATACTTCTCGCGGCTCATCAAATATTCCGTTGTGGCGCCCGGCATAACACGGATCATGATAGGTGACTTTTTTCCCGTATTCCTTCGTAAGCTTCAACCTGCCGCTGCTGATAAGCTCTTGCAGATACCGGGAAATATGAACCACTTCAAAATTGACCATAAATTCAGGATATTCATTTTTAAAGGTATGGTAGCTATGTGGGGACGAAACAACGATTTTCTTCACACCGCTGTCGATAAATGCCTTGATGTTATCCTTGGCCAGTTTTTTAAACAATTCCTCATTGCCTGTCTTCCGTATGCTTTCACCGCAGCAGCTCTCTTTGGAGCCGAGAATTCCGAACTTCACACCTGCCTTTTTCAGGATATCCACGGTAGCGGCGGCCACCTTCTTCAGTCTGGGAGCATAGCTTAAGTAGCAGCAGGAGAAATACAGGACTTCCATTCCCTCTGTGAAGGGTTTTACAGACAGCCCTTCCGCCCAGTCGGCCCTTTTATTTCGTTCTTCATTAAACGGGTTGCCCTCACCCATAAGTCCGACGCTCACGGTGCGTATGGGAGCGATTGGCCCGGGGAAGACATCATTTTCAGAAGCAATCCTGCGCAGTGATACCCCGGATTCAATCTGTTTTACACCCCTGGGGCACTGTTGAGGACATTTTCCACAGGTAGTGCAACGCCACAAATCCTCGCTCTCAATGTCGGTCAGACCGAACGTGGCCTCCCGGATCAGCTTGCGCATACTAAACGTTCTGACCCTGTTCCACGGGCAGACGACATCGCATAGTCCGCACTGATAGCAGTATTTAAAGGCGTCTCCACCCTGCTCTTTTATGAGGTCGATTATTTCCTTGAAGGGGGTGACAGTTTCCATGTTTTAACCCTTCTTTGACAATCGGGCAACGGTATCCATCACCTTCTGCAAGCCATGCCTGTTCACCAGTGCCTCCAGTCCGGTCTCAATCTCACCCAGCTGAGGCTCTTCTTCCCGTTCCTCTTCCCGCTCTTCATACGTCAGGGCCTTGGCCAGGCACCATGTGACACACAACGGCTCTTCTTCGTCTTCGCACATGTCGCATTTCAGGGGGAGACCGGAGTCCGGTTCTTTGAAGAGATCCCGGGATGGGCAGGAAGCCCTGCAGAAACTGCACTCGTCATATTCTTTGCCGTCGATCACATATTTGTCTCTGCCCTTACACTCGGAGGGAGTGTACTCACCCGCGTATACGGGAAGATATACGTCATTCAGGGGATCACGAATAACCCGAACCCTGGATCTCTGCGGGTTATTGCTGCTGTATTTCGGGCTGGCGTGAAAGGCGGAGCAGATCATCTCACAGGCGCGGCAGCCATTGCACTTGTCAACATCGATCTTGATTATCTTGACTGTTTTCTTACTCATAGCTCAAGAAACCTCTCTGTTCCAGGTCTTTGCTGACGAAATCCATACCTAACTCATCTAACGTCTCTTTTGTGGGAATCCCCTGTTTATTCCACCCCTTGAATTTGTAGTACGCGTCCAGGAGCTGCTCTTCAAGCTCGGGGAACCTTTTCTTCCAATGGTCTTCAGGCGGTTTCTCATCAGCTCTGGTCAAGCCTCTTCTTATATTGAAGGCTCTCAATAACGTGCGACTTCGCTTGGCTGCCAGTGATAGTTCTGCTTCATCCATATCCATCCCGGTTGCTGCCGAGATAAATAGCGGGTAGTTGTGAATATGATAGGGAGGTTTCAGCGGAAATGACGACAAACCGGCGCACATCCCGAGCCCGTCATCGATGTAGTGCATTTTCTCCTGCCAGTCAACGATGTCGACTGACATGTCAACAGTCGGGTAATACGGATTCGATTTTTCTCCGCGCAATTCCCAGTCCAGAAGATACTGTTTGAACTTCTCATCCGGAACGTGAACCCAGTCTTTGACAAACTCCTCCCTTTCCTCCATCGTCGGGAACGGCGACTGGGGGAACTGCCCCTCAATCTGGGTGATGTTAGACTTTTCGCCGGTGCTGTACATCAGAAAATAGACCGGATTCAGCATGCCGAGTTTGAGAGGCAGTTGTTCATGTTTTTTGACGTTGTTATGCGCATATGCTTCCGCACCTTTGCCAATCTTCAGGGCCGCCCAATGAGTGCCGTCAGCCAATATATCACCGATTCCTTCGCGTCGGACAATCCTGTCAAGCAGCCAGTAAAATTTACCCTCATTATCGGTCGGACAGCCTTCAAAATCCTGATCGGTCAGAATGCCGGCTTCATGCAGCTCAACCGCGAAGGCCATAATCTGAGGGGTTGAGAACCCGTCCACTCCGTATTCGGTAGCACGCTGAGCGATCCTGAAACCGAATTCAAGATCATCAACAAAGGCTGCCATGTTATAGGTAAGTTTCGAGAAACATTTCATCATGTAGGTTGACATGCCCGGCAGGGAGATAATTGCCCCGCATTTCATCGGACAGTTGTAACAACTGATTAAACGCGTCCGTGCTCCCTCTTGGGTCGCTGTCCACTTTTCTTCTATTTCCTTGGTCCAGAATTCTTTTCTTCGCGTGCGGGAGTTGCCCCAGGAGAAATTTTCAGTGTGCCATTTCTCATCGGTATGCAGCATTTCCTGCGGTGAACCAAGCCCGGCCAAAATGGGCATAACGCCTGGAACCGGTTTTTCTTCCCGGTCACTGATATATTTCAAAACTTCGCTGCATAATTTCATATACTCAGCCGGCTTGGCAATATTCAGGTCTTTTGTTCCCCTGACAGCTATTGCCTTTATCCCCTTGTCTCCCATAACGGCACCTATTCCCAGACGACTGGCACTCGATCTGCCCTGCTCGATGGAAGCGGTAAAGACCCTGTTTTCGCCGGCCAGGCCGATAGCAGCCACCTGGACATTCGGGTCCTTCAATTCCTTCTTGATGAGCTCCTGGGTTTCAACAGCTCCTTTACCCTGCAAATGGGATGCATCGCGTATTTCCACTTTGTCGTTGTTAATCCAGATATAAATCAGCTTTGGGGATTTTCCGCGAAAAATCACCTTGTCGTATCCGGCATACTTCAATTCCGGCGCCCAGAAGCCGCCCATCATTGAATATGCCATTAATCCGGTCTGAGGTGAGATGGTGGAAACAATGGTGCGGTTACAGCCGGGGGCGGGTGTGCCGACTAAAAGGCCCGTACCGAATATGAGCAGGTTCTCGGGAGAAAATGGTTCAACTTCAGGGGGAACCCTGTCCCATAGAATCTTTGAATTAGTACCGAGTCCACCCAGATAAAGTCTGGTCAATTTTGGGTCAGTCGCTACCCTCTCAATGTTTCCACGGGTAAGATCAATCTCTAAATTAAACCCCGTCTCTGCGTATGCCATTTTTTTGCCCCTTTACTCAATTTTCGTAGTTGCTTCAAAAGTCCCCTCATCCCTGGCGGGGGAGGGCTAGGGTGGGGGGAAGGTTGCGATGAAATCACTTCACCCACCTCTTAATCCCCTCCCGTCAAGGGAGGGGAAGTATGATGTCAACCAATTGTCTTGGTAATCAACAGCCGCTGGGAAGGCCTGAAACCGCATCCGGAGAGAAAGTTTCGCAAGCCGTAATTCTCATGTTCCACCTTTGTCCGGACCGATTCGACCTGAAGAGATGAAAGATTCATTATCAGTTCAGCAAGCAGGGCATGCCCGACACCGGAACCTGTGTAGTCGGGGTGTACCCCAATTGTGTCTATCACTGCTGCCTTATCTACCTGACCGAACTCGCCATAGTCGACGCGGGCCATTATGAAGCCGGAAAGAATTCCGTCGCTCTCGGCCACCATCGAGACTCGAATGCCGGATCCATCAAGCATCTCTCTGAACTTGGAAGCATAATATGCAGAACGGTCGAGACCGGTGAGTCTGGTGTCTATTCGATCGATGTGTGCAATATCAACCCCTTTGAGAGACCGCACCACAACCAGGACTCCGGCTGGCCTGGCATCCCCGTTCAAAGGCGAGGTGTTCCGCTCTATGATCTGCCCCGTTGCCAGATTAAACCCTGCTGATGCGAAAAATTTTATCATTACGTGGTTTGACCAGATAATCTGAGTAAGCAGGGTGCTGATATTTTTTTTCTTCATCCGTCTTTCAATCCCGGAAAGCACCATTTTACCAATACCCCGGCCCTGAAATTCAGGATCGACTCCAACGGTGTCAAGGACAGCAATAATGCTGCTGGTGCCGAATTCTCCCTCCAGTATTCTGGCAAAACCATAGCCCACCACTGTTTTGTTGTCAATGGTGGCACATGTGATGAAGCTGTCAGGCATGGCTGTTGCCACGGCGAGCCTTTTTTCCAGAAAAACTCTTCTGGAACTGCCTGTCAGGCTTTTCTCAATTTCTAAAACCCGATCCAGATCTTCCGGATAGAGTGAACGAATCGTGATTTCTGACATTTCTGTTTCTCCTGCGTGCGACGCATTAAAAGCTGTTTTCAGAAATTGTTGTGCATTTTCCGTTGCTACGAGTATCAGCCGAAGATCAGATAAGACTATTTATGCAAATAGGTACCACAATACCATTTTATTTGTCAATAAAAAATGCATTGACACTTTCTAGTGAACTTGTGATGTTATCAATAACTGCAGAGGGGTGATGAGGTTTTCGCTGAAGCGGATACCTCCTCTCCCCTTTCCCATTTCCAATCCATCTTCAATTCCGTGAAAATCCGAGCCGCCGGTAACAAGTAATGCCAGTTTTACCGCCAGACGGCGCAAAAACTCCATCTCTTCCGCATATGCCAGATTGTTATAGACCTCTATGCCGTCAAGCCCAAGGCCCTGGAGATCGGTAATTAAACACCGTAATTCCTCATGGTCTGCGGAGATGCTGGTTGGGTGCGCCAGCACTGCGGAGCCTCCTATCCGGTGTATCTCATGAATAGCATCTTCAATCGGCCAATAGCTTTTGGGGACGTTACATGTCACAAGGTAGCGGCGAAAGGCATCTTCAACATTTTCGACATAACCCCGTTCAAGCAGGGCACGGGCGATATGTGGGCGGCCAATGGAATCGCGGGCAAAAATCAGCACCTCACGTGAGTCGATTGCTGCGCGCCCTTCGGCAAGCAGCATTTTGTTGACCAGTGCAAGCATTTCATCGTTGCGACTTTCCCGTCTTTCCCTGAAGGTGTTCAGTCGTCCGAGGAAAGCCGGATCGCCATGGTCAATGCCGTACCCCAGCAGATGGACATCTTTCCACTCCTTGAATTGTACGGAAAGTTCAACGGCCGGTATCACGGTAATAGAGAGCGCTGAACCGGAGGATATGCCCTCGCTTACTCCGGCGACGGAATCATGATCAGCAATGGCAATTGCTTTCAATCCCAGCTGCTTGGCCATTATAACGAGTTCCGAAGGAGGCAGGGCGCCGTCTGAAAAGCTGGAGTGGATGTGAAGATCAACGTTCATGGCAATAGATACTACAGCAAGCAGATAAAAAGTAAAACCGCTATTGCGCGATAGCAACCATTACGCTACTATCGGCAGATGGAACCTTCCGAAATCAATTCCGCCATACATATTCTGCGGGAAGAATATAAAACATGGAAGACGCCTGCAGTGACAATCGTGGCCTAGTGTGAGCGGAGCCCGTATAAGATACTGATTTCCTGTATTATCTCTTTGCGTACAAAGGATGAGGTTACTGCCCGGGCTTCGGCGAAATTATTTGCCCAGGCAGGGACACCGGCCGACATGACCGGGCTTTCAGCCGCTGAAATTGCTGAATTGATCTATCCGGCAGGATTTTACCGGAACAAGTCCGAACAGATTTTAGAAATTTCACGTCGCCTGATGTCGGAATATGACGGAAGAGTTCCCGAAGAGATTGATGAATTGTTACTGTTCAAAGGGGTAGGGCGCAAGACCGCCAATCTGGTTGTGACACTTGGTTTCGGCAAGCCGGGAATTTGTGTTGACACCCATGTTCACCGTATATGCAATCGCTGGGGATATGTTGCAACCAAGACTCCTGAAGAAACTGAAATGGCTCTCAGAAAAAAACTTCCGGCGGAATATTGGATCGAGATCAATGACCTGCTGGTGGCTTTTGGGCAGAATCACTGTCATCCGGTATCTCCCCGCTGTCTGAGCTGCCGTCTGACCCTCTTCTGCCGTCGCGTGGGAGTCAACGTATCGCGATGATGCAAAAAAGCGCTCAAACATCATTTCTGGGGTGTTACCGGCCGCTTAATTCTGATATAGTGCAACTTATTATTTTCAAGCACAATCTTTGTACAGGAGGAATAAAGCATGTTGCGTAAAATCGGTTTCATAGGATTAGGAACAGTCGGACGTCATATGGCCGCCAATCTGACCAAGGGGAGTTATGATCTGACGGTATATGACAGTGAGCAGGCTGTTATGGCTGAGCTTGTTGCGATGGGGGCGCATGCTGCCGGGTCGGCACTGGAGGCCGCCAGGGGGCGTGATCTTGTCATTGCCATAGTTCCGGAAGGCGACGAGCTTGGCCCGCTTTTTTTCGGCGAAGCCGGTGTTCTCGCAGGTATTGATGCCGGAACGATCCTGGCCGATATGGGATCGCATTCCCTCGACACAACTCTGAAGCTGTCGGAAGATTGTTCCAGAAAGCAGGTACTGTATCTCGACGCCCCCGTCTGGGGTAACAGAGATCACGCAGCGAATGGTCTTATGACAATCATCGCCGGTGGCGATCCCGCCCTGGTCGGCAAATGTCGTGAGCCGTTCTCATTTTTCGGTCTCAATATCATCCATGTCGGACAGATCGGGGATGCCACCAAGATGAAGTTTATCGTGAATCTGGTTCAGGCCGAACTGGTTCAGGTGCTTGCGGAAGGTCTGGTGTTCGGAGAAAAGATGGGCTTCAGTGCTGACAAGATTCTGGAAGTACTCGATACCCGCGGAGTAGCCTCACCGCTGTTTCATCAGAAAGGGCGCGCCATGGCCCGCGGCGATTTTTCACGCAGTCTGGCGCTCAAATATGTCCATGAACAGCTCCATATAGTCATGAATGCCGCACGACTTGTCGGCTTGCACCTGCCTGCCGCCGAGGCTGCCTACAAGGTATACGAGCAGGGTGTCGAGGACGGACTTGGTGAAGAGGATTTTTCTGCAGTGATCAAGGTACTTCGCAAGTAGCAGTACATCATTGACATGGTCTGGCACAGTCGCAGGCGTCCGGAGTTTGGACGCCTGTTCTGTCTCGTAAGGAGCTGATAATGAGTTCTCTATTTCGTCCTCGCACGGTCTATGTGGCGGCATCATGGATGGCACCGGTCGGCCGCTATAATGGAAAGGACAAGGAAAACCTCTCTTTTCTTGAGATGGCTGAACGATGTGGTGAGGTTTTCGGGGGCAGTTCAGTGCGTCGGAGGGATATCAGGGCGGTTGTTGTCGGTAGCCAGAATCCGGCCGCTTTTTCAGGGGTTGACAATACGGCGGCAAAAATCGCCGGAATCCTTGGCATTTCCGGTGCCACGTCAGTTCTGATCGACACGGCATCCTCATCCGGTGCCTCCGCCTTCGAGAATGCATATCTGGAGGTCGCGTCGGGACGGCACGACCATGTACTTGCCATCGGCATTCAGAAGATGAGCGGCGCATCAACCCTGGAGTCGACCCGGATCATTGCCGGTGTCATCGATCGTGATGAGGCTGAATTCGGATTGACCATGCCGGCCTGTGGCGCCCTGGTTGCCCGGGCTTTAAAAGAGAGGCTGGAGTTGTCGGATGATGAATGGACCGCATTCTCAGCATTGCTGACGCAGCGCAGTCAAAAGTTTGCCACCAAAAATCCGTATGCCCACCTCAGTTTTCCCATCAAGCTGGAGGAGTATTACCGCCAGATCTCAAATAATAAAAACTATCGCTACTGGGACCCGCTTCGTTACCATGACTTCTGCCCCATGTCTGATGGCATGGCGGCGGTCATTTTGACATCTCTGCCTCAGGATGTTCTGGTGAGCGGAGTGGGGAGCGCCACAGACATTCCGACCATAGCCGATCGCAATTATTTCCATTCCTTCCCGGCAACGGTCATAGCAGCCGGTTATGCTTACGGCATGGCGGGTATCAAAGACATTCGGGGGCTGTCAGGTAAAATGCACGTAAATATGCACGATCCTTTTAACGGTTTCGGACCGATAAACATGGTGGACTTGGGAATCGTATCCCGCAATCGACTGATGGACGCTCTCTTTGACGATTCACTTACCGGTGAAAACGGGATATTTCCGACAAACCTGACCGGCGGGCTGAAGGGTAGGGGCCATCCGCTGGGTGCAACCGGGATGATTCAGATTGTGGAGAATCATCGTCTGATCAGAAACGGGGGCTTTACAGCAGGATTGTCACACTCGATCGGCGGACCGATAAATAACAACGTAGTGACTCTGTTGGAACGGAGTGACCATTTTCATGCCCGCAGTCACCAACCGTTCAAACCTTGGGGATTGCCATCGCTAGGCAGACTCAAACCAAAGGGTGTTACTCTCGATGCTCTGCTTGCTTCAGGGATGCCGGTTGAAGGTACCTTTGTGACGTCTACGGCCCGCTTCGATTACAGAACAGGTCAGCCTGATGTGGTAATTCTTCTTGTAGCCTGTCACCACGCGGGTTCCACGTACAAATTCCTGTTCGGTATGGAAGGCGAACATTATCGGCAGGTTGCTGTCTTTGCGGCGGGAGACCGGCTTGTATTGGAGCGTCTGAATAGTTCAATCATGGTCAACAGCATGCCGGTACGGAAATTCTATACAAGGACTATAAACGGCCTGGTGGAGTTGGCTGGAAACAGCTGGAAAAAGCTGAAAGGGAAGGGGTAGAGCGGTTCTCTCATACCCCCTTCTCAAAAACTACTTTGTCGTCGTAGTAACTCCCTTGCCGTACACGTTATTCCGCCACTCGGTTTCACCCTGAATACGCCAGGTGGTATCCGGTTCGGTGTAGAGCAGAACGCCTCCCGCCACGTTCAGTCCATTCATCGGCATCAGGTAGACCTGGCCGGTAAGCTGGTTCCGCCATAACAGGTCGGCTCTGTTGTCGCTGTTGTAATCGCTGACACTGACTATCTCCCAATTGGTGTCAGGTTCGGTGTACATCATCGCGCTGTTGGTTACCGCTGAGCCGTTGGTCTGCATACCGTAGACCTGACCGGTTGTCCTGTTGAGCCAGACGATGTCGGCCTTGCCGTCTCCGTCAAGATCTCCTGCACCGGCTATGCGCCAATCTGTGTTCGGTTCGGTCCAGATCAGGCTGGCGGTTGATGCGTTGGTTCCGTTGGTCTGACCGATGGACACCTGGCCGGTTGAACTGTTCCACCAGAGGAGTTCCGCCGCGCCGTTACCGTTAAAGTCGGCGGCAGCAACAATCTTCCAGTTTGTGTCCGGTTCGGTGTAGATATTGTTGCCGCCGGTTACGGAGGTTCCGTTTATAAGCATGGCGGAGACCTGGCCAGTTGTGCTGTTCCACCAGATCAGGTCGGTTTTGCCGTTACCATCTATGTCTCCGGTGGCTACTATTTTCCAGGCGGTGTCTGGTTCGGTGTAGATGACTGCGCCGGCTTTTACTGCCGTCGAGCTGGACATCAGCATGATGTAGACCTGGCCGGTGCTGTTGTTCCACCAGACAAAATCTTTGATTCCGTCTCCATCAAAATCCCCTTGACCAGCAATTGACCAGGTCGGGTCGGGTTCCTGCCAGAATTGAGTGCCTCCGGTGATACTGCTTCCATTGGTGGTAATAGCTGATACTTTGCCATCTCCCAGGTGATACCAGGCGATAGAGTCGGAAGAAGTCTGTCCGGCATGAACTGGCCAAACGTAACTGTCATAGACCTTACCGTAGCTATTCACGCTGCTGAAGCCCATGCCCACACTCCAGGCGTTACCGGTGCTGCTGACGTCGGTGCTGGAGGACCAGTAATAACGGCCCTGAACTCCGCTGAAAACCTGGCTGTTCAGCCACGTAGCCTGGAAAGCCTGGCCCCAGTTGATCAGGCTCGTTAACTCCTTGCGGTTGGGCAGCCGCCAGCGGTTCTTGCCCAGGTAGCTGTTTGTGTTGAGGCACGTGACATAATCCAGCGCCCCCTGCCAGCTCTTGTAGGTTGCAGTACCGCAGGCCGCAGGGCCGGGGGCGTTGCCATCTTTGGTCCAGATCAGACCGGTAAGGTTGTCGGTCACGGTCTGATCGCCGTTGTCCGTAAAACGGGGGCTTGGCCAGGCAGCACCCTTTTTCAGGGCGCCGTCATCTCCAGCGACATAGCTGATGGTCTGTCCTGTAGCAGGCAACTGAACCACCCCGGCAGTCAGAGGCTGTCCGCCACGGACCGGCCATACGAAATAGGAGTTGCTCTTTATGCCGTCGTACACATAGCCGTTGGTCATACTTACGTCCCAGGCATAATTGGTATAGATGGCATCGGCGCTGGAGGACCAGTAGTTGAAACCCTGGACCCCGCTGAAACCCAGGCTGTTCAGCCAGGTGGCCGCGCTGGACTGCTGCAGGTTCACCAGGCTCTCCAGCTCGACAATATTGGGCAGCCTCCATTGCCCGGCAACGGAGCCATCGGCCAGACCGCAGGCGCCGCTGGCCAGTGTCGAGGCACTGCTCATGGCGGCAGACCAAGTCTGGCTGCTGAAACAGTTGGCGTTTTTCAGCCAGATCAGCCCGGTCATTTTGTCGGTGACGGTTCCATCGCTGTTGTCGCTAAAGCGCTGGGCAGGCAATGCCACGCCCATTGCCAGTTCTCCATCCTGTCCGGTGCCGACGCAGGCGACGGCTACCCCTTTTGCGTCCCAGCAGCCACTCTGGGCGGTCTGCGGGAGCCGTACCGTGGCGGCGGGAACGAGAGTGGCGCTGGTCAGCAGCAGCGAGATTGAAAGCAGTATCATACGTAAAAACATGTGGTTACCTCCTGATTAGATAATGGCCTGTTTTTTCGGTTTCTTTTACGACATATTTAAAATATGCTTTTATATTACCATAAATCAAGCAAAATGGGGTTCTAACGTGTTTTCCACTCAAACCAATCAGCCGGTAACCGACATACTCGACGCTCTTTGCCGCAATTATCTTCAGGGGAAGGAAGAGGTCTTGCGGCTCGCAATGATTGCACTTTTAACGGGTGGTCATATCCTGATTGAGGATCTTCCGGGATTGGGAAAGACCACCATCGCCCTGGCTCTGGCCGGCATCACCGGGCTCTCCTTCGGCCGGGTACAGTGCACCAGCGACCTGCTTCCCTCGGACATCACCGGTCTATCGGTATTTAACCGCGAAGAGGCAAAATTTACCTTTCTGCCCGGTCCGATCTTTAACAATATTGTGCTTCTGGATGAGATAAACCGGGCCATGCCCCGCACCCAGAGCGCCATGCTGGAAGCCATGGAGGAACGGCGGGTGACGGTGGAAGGGGTGACACACCCGTTGCCAGATCCCTTCATAGTCTTCGCAACCCAGAATCCGTCCGACCAGAGCGGCACGTTTCCTCTGCCCGAATCCCAGCTCGACCGCTTCCTGGTATGTACCGGTATCGGCTATCCGCCTGAGCATCTTGAAAAAGGAATCATTGCTTCCGGAGGAATTCGTGAGAAGATCGAAGGAATGGTTCCGGTCGCATCGACGGCCGATCTTCTGGCTGCGCGCAGTACCGTTGAACAGGGAATCTATCTTTCTGAAAAGGTGGTCGGGTATATTTACTCTCTTGTGGCTGCAAGCCGCAGTCACAAGATGATCAGTACCGGACTTTCCACTCGGGCCGCCATAAGCCTTGCCCAGGCGTCACGTGCCGCAGCTTTTCTGGAAGGACGCGATTATGTGGCGCCGGAGGACGTCAAAGGGGTGGCAATAGCAGTGTGCGGGCACCGTCTGGTCTTGCGGCCCGATCAGGAAACTGCCGATAGAGGAGAACTGTTACGAAAACTCATAGCCGACATACCGCTTCCTTTGGCCTGAGAATCAGCAAGGCCGGGGCGCTGTACATTGTCATCACCCTGTTGCTCGGTTTCTCTGCCGTCAATACCGGCAACAATCTGCTCTTCCTGGTCGTATCCGGCCTGCTGGCCTTCATGTCTGTCACCGGCTATGCCGGCATGGTCAACATACAAGGGCTCACACCCGAACTGCTTCCGCCGGATGAGGTTTTTGCCGGCACTCCCACCCATTTTCGCCTGCGCGTCAACAACAGCAAACGATATCTTCCCTCGTTCCTGATCCGTCTGGAACGGGGCGGCCAGGCGATCACACTCCCCCTGATCGGTAGCGGGACTTCCGTAGAAGGGAGCGTGGCGCTCACCTTTCCCGATCGAGGCCGCGTCTCCATAGGACGTATTACGCTCAGCTCCCCCTTCCCGGTCAATTTTTTTACCCGTTACTGGAAGTTTGACCTGGACGACAGTATTATCGTCTTCCCCCGTCTACTGCCGGGCTTACCGGCAGGAGAAGGAGTGGAAGCAGAGCGAATTGGGAGCAACTCCCGGCAGAGCAGGGGAGTGGACGGTGAACTGGAGCGGATTGCAACCTACTCCGGCAGGGAGCCGTACCGGATGATTCACTGGAAGCTCTCGGCCCGGGGCGATGAGTTGCTGGTCAAGGAGTTCGGTCATCAGGCAACTCCTCCGCTGATAATCAATCCGGAGGAACTGCCGGGACAAAACCTTGAGCAGCGGATCTCCCGCGCTGCCTGGCTGGTCAGGCGCTGGGTGCAGGAGCGCCCGGTCGGATTCCGTTGCGGCTCCCGCATTATCCCGGCCGCATCCGGGCGGCGACAGGGCCTTAAGCTGCTGACAGAATTGGCGTTATATGGTCAGGATTAGCTCGCTGACAGCCATACTCTCCTATGCCATAGTTCTCTGCGGAATCGTGCCGCTGTTCCCCTGGCTGGCCATTGCGCCGAAAAGCGCTCTTGCGGCAGGTATGCTGGCCGGTATCTGGCAGGATCGGCGTGGCGCCTGGCCTTTGAAAAACTGGATATTCAACGCTGCCATCATTCCGGTCTTCCTCTATTACGCAATGCAGTTCAGCCGCACCAATCCGGTTCAGCCGGTGGTAAGCGTGCTGGCTGTTATGCTGGCGGTCAGGATGTGCGGCGAAAAGAGCATCCGCCATTATCTTCAGATTCAGGCCCTGTCGCTGTTCTGCCTGGCATCGTCCTCGTTGTTCGATCTCAGTCCGGTATTCCTGTTCTATCTGATCGTAATGCTGCTCCTGGTTGCCGTTTCGCTGGTGCTGCTGACCTTCCTCTCCCAGGACAGCCGTCTGACGCTCAGTCGCGCTGAACTGCGCAAGGTGCTGGCGGCGGGACTCCTGATACCACTGGCATCCCTGCCACTTTTAATCTTCTTTTTCCCGATTCTCCCCCGCACCCAGATGCCGTTGTGGGTTTTTCTGACTACGCCGCCAGCCAGTCAGGCGGGGTTTAGCGACAAGGTTGAAACAGGTGCAACTGCTACCGCCGGAGAGTCGCATACTCTGGCCTTCCGGGCCGAGATGCCCCGTTTGTCCCAGCAGCAGCTCTATTGGCGTGCTTCGGTCTTTAACCGGATCGAAGGTCAGCGCTGGGTGCGTGACGGAGCAGTTCCTGCTGAACAACTGCACTACAATGGGGCGCGCATTCATCAGACAATCTTCCCCGAACCGGGCGCCTCCCGCGTCCTGGTAGCCCTGGATGCACCGATGAGCGTAACCGCGCCCAGGGTTCGCGCTGTGCCCGATGCCGTTTTCGAATACGCAGGGACAGCGGGCAGACGCACGAGTTACGGAGCTGAATCAGTTACAACAGCTGTTCTGCACAGTTCGGGAGGTTTCGAGCGCGGCTTCTACCTGCGGCTTCCCAGTGACCTTCCGGAGCGCGTGAAACAACTGGCGGAAGAGATACGGCGACAAGGCGGTAGTGATGTCCGCCGCATGGAACTCCTGGAGCAGCATTTCCGCAACGGCGGATATCGTTACAGCATGACCGGTCTGCCCACTGGTGAACATGCCCTGGAGCAGTTCCTGTTTGATAAAAAGCAGGGGCACTGCGAATTTTTTGCATCCTCTTTCGGACTGATCCTGCGGGCTGTCGGCATTCCTGCCCGACTGGTGGGGGGCTATCTGGGGGGTGAATACAATGAACTGGGGGGATATTACCTGATCAGCAATGATCTGGCCCACGTCTGGGTTGAGGCATACCTGAACGGACGCGGATGGGTGCGGATCGATCCCAGCAGCTTCGCCCGGAACGCCGGGCAGATCTGGGGGGCGCTCAAGCGACCGGGTTTGGTGAAAAAGCTGCGGCTGGCGCTTGATTCGCTGGATCATACCTGGAATCGTACCGTCATCACCTATGACTTTGAACGCCAGCTCGAGACGGCCGTCAGTGTTGAAAAACAGCTGCACACATTCAATTCGGCAACGTTATTCCGTGTCGTCCTGCCCTATACACTGGCGCTGGCGGTGCTGGCTGCCATCGTGCTGGTGTTGTTCCGACGGCCACGGCTTTTCGCGCCGCAGGAAGAGCGATTGCTGCGCCGATTCTACCGCCGGGTTGAGCACGACTGCGGAGTACGTCCGGAGCCGGGGCGCCAGGGTTTGTTCGAGCTCGCCCGGAAGACAGGAAATCAGAACGTGCTTGAATTCGTGCAGATCTATGCCGGAGCGCTCTATCGGGACAGAAAATTGTCAGATGACGAAGTGGTGCGTCTGCGTAAAATGCTTGAGGACGGGTTTACGATATCGGTTCAACGCTGAACGAAAACGTCTGGAAATCGGTTCTGATGCTTCAGCATGCCGGTAAATTTATTTATGTAAAATTATTTGTATCGGCAGACTCACTATCACTTTCGTCCCTTTGCCAACTTCGCTCTTGATATGCAGCGTTCCGCCATGCCCTTCGATAATTTTTTTTGTGATGGCAAGGCCAAGACCGGTGCCGTCCTGCTTGGTGGTAAAGAACGGCTCGAAGATCCGCTGCAGATTTTCCGGCGCTATCCCGGAACCACTGTCCCGGAAGCTGATCTCGATCCTTGCGTCAGTCCTGTGAAGAACGATGCTGATGTGTCCGCCGGCCGGCGTTGCCTGGAGCGCGTTGATGGCGATATTCAGAAAAGCCTGACGCAACTTCTCGCCATCACCCGTAACGATTACTTCAAGTGGTGGCGCTGTAAGATCGAGAGTGACCCGGCGTTGCCGGGCATCGTTGACTACAAGCGTTGTAACGGTTTCCAGCTCGCTCTGAATACTACATGGCGCTCTCTCAATCGATTGGGGCCTGGCCATGCGCAGGAAATCCTCAACAACGCGATTAAGGCGCTCTGTTTCCTTGATCTGAATATCTATGAATTCATACTTGGGGTCTCCCGGTTTGAAATCGTCCCTCAGGATCTCGGCTGTGCCTCGAATCGAACCGAGAGGATTGCGGATTTCATGGGCAAGAACTGCAGCCATTTCGCCCAGGGTTGAAAGTTTTTCGGCTCGACGCAGATTCTCTTCAATAGCCAAAATCTGCTCTGACTGTACCCGAAGTTTATTATATGAATGTTCAAGCCCGTCTGCGGTTTTCTGTAGTTCAACACTGCGCTCCCGCTCCCGCTGAGACAAAAGACCGGTCACGCCGCCGACAATATTGTAAAGCACGATTTCGAGATATCTTTCCAGCTCCAACGTAAGGTGACCACCCCATTGAAACAGAATATGCGGAGCGTACACAATGCTGACCGCCAGAGAACAGGCTAAACCGCCGCGAAATCCGAACCAGATGGCGGACAGTATGATCGGCAGATAGTAAAGACGTTGGAAGATATCATGCAGATAATGGAGGTGCAGAGGAGTCAGATAATGAAGCAGGCTGATAGCAATGATGAAAAGTACCAGTATCGGGATGCGAAAATTATTGGACGGTTTCATGATTCCATTTATAGCGCAAGGCGCCAGGAATTCAAGATCCAAATGACGTATATGGTCACAGCCGGCATGTAACACTCTCACCATCGGTAGCCATGAATCCGGATATCATTTTAAGGTACATAAGGACAAGGTTCATCAAAACGCTTGATTTTTAAGAAATCATTTGGTATATTTTAGCAGTCACACACATAGAGTGCTAACAAAGCTACATACAGAGGTGATATTAGATGGTTGCCCAGTTACCGGTTGTTGCAGACAGTCTCAGGCTTTATATGACAGAAATCCGTAAGTTTCCGTTATTGAATGAAGACGAAGAATACCGCTACGCAGTCTCGTTTTATGAAGATAAAGACTTGAGTTCTGCCCACTGCCTGATTACGTCCAACCTGCGGTTCGTGGTAAAGATCGCATACGAATTCCGTCATTATGGCCTCAAAATGCTTGATCTGATTCAGGAAGGTAATATCGGCCTGATGATGGCAGTCAGGAAATTTAACCCGTTTAAGGGTATACGTCTTATCTCCTATGCCGTCTGGTGGATCAAGGCATATATCCAGAATCACATTATTTCATCCTGGAGTCTGCTCAAGATAGGGACAACCCAGGCACAACGGAAGTTGTTTTTTAAACTGCGTCAGGCAAAAAGCTCGCTGGCCGGATTGGAAGACCATCCAGAAGACATACTGACCGCAGCCCAGTCACTGCATGTGTCGGAACAGGAGTTTGCCGAGATGGAACAACGAATGCGAGGAGACTGCTCACTCAATGCAGAGATTCCCGGAAGTGATGGTGCGACAGCCATTGAAGCGCTTGCGGATGATCGTATGAATCAGGAGGAGCTTCTGGTTGAGCTCCAGGAAAATCAGAACCTGCAGAAAAAAGTTGCCGATATCGTCAGTCGACTAAATGAAAAAGAGCGGTATATTATTGAGCAACGAATCACGGCTGATGAGCCTATGACTCTGCAGGAAATTGCCAGCCATTTTTCAATTTCCCGAGAACGAGTTCGACAAATAGAAGAGGGGGCGCTGAGAAAGACAAAGCAGGCCCTTCTCCCCTACATAGCGGCCTGATTCAGGCCCTTTTTCTGATAGTTAACACATATGCTTTCGCTGTAACATTGAAGAGCATCATTTTTTTTTAAAAACAACTTGACTTTGACAAATTTTTTCTTTAAATAAACAAGTTCCGTTTTATAGTGTTGAAAATTATGTCCTTGCCCCGTTAGCTCATACTGGTAGAGCAGCTGACTTGTAATCAGCAGGTGATCCGTTCGATTCGGATACGGGGCTCCATATTTAAACCGAGACAAAAACAATGCCGATCATCCCTGGAGGGATTCCCGAGCGGCCAAAGGGAACAGACTGTAAATCTGTCGTCAGCGACTTCGGAGGTTCGAATCCTCCTCCCTCCACCATATCATCACCGGAAAATGGCGATTTGAGACGACTCCAGGAGACGCCGCGTCGATAGTACTGGTCAGTATCTAAGCGTTGCATTTTTCAAGCGTCTTCATTCTGGTTGCGCGGGAGTAGCTCAGTCGGCTAGAGCGTCAGCCTTCCAAGCTGAGGGTCGCGGGTTCGAGTCCCGTTTCCCGCTCCAGTATAACACGCCCACATAGCTCAGGAGGTAGAGCACTTCCTTGGTAAGGAAGAGGTCTCCGGTTCGAGTCCGGATGTGGGCTCCATTTAAGTTAATACATAACAAGGCAAAAAAACTCACGACACAACATCAGGAGGGCCATCATCATGGCAAAAGCGAAGTTTCAGCGCAATAAACCGCATTGCAACATTGGTACG
>JBAXVG010000040.1:0-45435 GCA_037129255.1 Desulfuromonadales bacterium
AGTTGTGAGTTGTGAGTTGTGAGTTGTGAGTTGTGAGTTGTGAGTTGTGAGTTGTGAGAAACGTGCCCGATCTGAAATGCGCTGTCAAGCATTATCTGACTAAAATTACAGATATTTTTGCGCGTTTGAGTCATCCGGTCCGCCACCATTCTTGTTATGCGGAGTAATAATATTTTGGTGCATTCCTCCTATAGATTTATAGAAGCGTTGTCAAGGATTCTAATATTATTTTTAATCCATTTTTCTAATAATTCATCGTTCCCACGCTCCGGCGTAGGAATGCAGCGGTATACCAATCGGTGGGCAAGGTGAATCTTTGCCCACCCTGTCTACAAAACTGAACTTCAGATTTGTAACCATTTTATTTTTTTGCCTGTATAATGTGGGTATTCAGAATTTGCCACGAACCACCCGTCACGCAAATTGCACATTGAGGGGGGCGCATTGATAACCATTGAGCAAGTCGGAACATTTGTCTGCGACGACAAATATCGATATTACACCCATGCAGTGATAGAGGCGAAAAAGGATGGTGTTGAACCGGAGGATATTGTTTACGTTCTTCTTAATGGTAAAGTAATCGAAGAGTATCCGGAGCGAAATCGCCTGCTTGTCTACGGAAAGATGCTAAACGATGTTCCGCTGCATGTTGTCTGTAACTATTCAGACCCGGATTTACTATACATCGTCACGGTTTATATTCCATCTACTGTTGAATGGATTGCGAACTTCCAGAAAAGGAGGTTGAGGAAAAAATGAAAAAACAGAGTGAAAATAAATGTCCCGAATGTTCCGGCCTAATTATGCCCGGCGAAACCAATATGGTGTTTGAGTTGGCGGATACGGTATTCACTATCAAAAATGTATCTGCCGATGTTTGCACGGCATGCGGTCAATCGTTTATTTCCGGCCATGTCGCATCCGAGGTAAACCGGCTTGTAAACCGGATGAGCGAGGATGTGCAGTCATTTGTCAAGACAGTTCCGGGAATCGCCGGACGACGGCATGAAGTGGCGATAGCTGTTTAATTTATCCCGTCCGCATACCCGGATTCTCTTTATAAATCTCAAGCGATAGGATGGGCAGCGCAGCGTGCCCATCATTAATCGACGCCTGTTGATGGGCGCGGCAAGAAGCCGCCATTGCCCATCATACTCAACTGGCCTTGCAAGCTCCCGCTTGCCGAATCAAAAACGCCGCTCCTCCGGTCAAAAACGGACCGGAAAAGCGGCGTTGTATCGCGTGCTGAAAATATGGCCGTCACAAATAACGGCAGCGCCTCAAACGAAGAGCGACGAGGGCTTACCCCCAAAAAAAATCAAAATTTTACGGGCATTTAAGGGCGTTTCAGAGGTATTGCTGTTCACGGTAGTACCCTTTCAATCTCTTCACGGCTCAGGCCGGTGATTTCCATTACATCATCAATCGCCATCCCTTTTTGTATCATCTTGCGGGCTACTTCAAAACGATTCTTTTTCTCACCTATCTCTATTCCCTGATCAATTCCTTTTTCAATCCCCTGTTCAATCCCTTTTTCAATCCCCAGTTCAATCCCCTGTTCAATCCCTTTTTCATATTCTTCCAGCAGTTTATAGCGGTCGGAAGTCTCTTCCATACGCCAGTATTCATACACATCAAGCTCATCCTTTGTCCACGAAAACAGGGCCGCCTGAGTGTAAGCATTATTCAGTTCCGGGATTGCCTCGGCGCTTTTCGGGATCATGGTCAAACCGCCGGCGTTCTTGATGAAGTAGATCCATTTTTCGACTATGCCGTCAAGTTGCTCTTCGCTCTTGTCGAATTTTGGAAGCTCGATAAAGTTGAATTCCAGATCTTTCAGTTCCTGCTTATGAGTGGCCTGGTTGAGGATCAGATGGCGAGTGAGGCAGTTTTCTCCATCAAAGCAACTGAAATCAAGTATGCCGATAAAGATAACCTGCCCCAGCTTCGGGTAGTCCTCCCCCTTGTCAATCTGTCCGGTGTAGGCTTTGGCGGTATAGTATTGGGCGCGTTTCCGGAAAGAGTATTTCTTTTCCACCTGCATTTCGACTATGAAAGAGACTCCGCGATTATCAACCGCTTTAATATCAAGAATTGTTTCTTTAAGTATGGCTATATCGGGCGCCTGCCAGGGATTTTTAAGGGTGACCTCCCGGATGCTCCTGTCGCCCTGCAGATCAAGCACGGCATTCAGGAAACCGATCAGGATATCCTTGTGCTGTTCGCTGCCGAAGACTTTTTTGAAGGCTATGTCGGTGGTGACATCGACAAATTGCATGGGTGGTTTCCTGGCTGGATCTGCTTGAGGTATCGGGTAGGTTGAATCTAGTTAAATTAAACTGACTGTCAAGAATTTTAATATTATATTTTACTTAATTTGTACTCTTGGCGTAGACCATATTGGGCATAGCCGTCCAATTATATTTGGGGTGCCTTTTATATGATTATCAGGCTTGACTTCTGGGCATTTGCTATTGTCCTCCAATTGTCTTAGGGGTCAGTCCTTGACACGAGACATTACGTCCTAAAAATATGGCCGTCACAAATGACGGCAGCGCCACAAACGACGGGCGACGAGAGGTCTACTACCCCCCCCCCAGTAAATCGAGGGGTTACGGCGGTTTATGGGCGCTGTAGCGGGATTGTTGGTCACGCCATTACCCCTTCGGCTCCGCTCAGGGCAAGCCCTTCAACCTCTTCACGGCTCAAACCGGTAATTTCCATGACATCATCAATTGCAATCCCTTTTTGCATCATCTTGCGAGCGACTTCCAGCTTCTCTTCAATCTTGCCTTTCTCAATCCCTTTCTCAATCCCCTTCTCAATTCCTTTCTCAAACTGCTCCTCAAGGCTGTAGCGGTCTTCCGCGTCACGGATCTGCCAGTATTCGTAGATATCAAGCTCTTTCCGGCTCCAGCTGTTCATCGCGGCCTGGGTGTACGCTTCCTTTAATTCAGGAATAGTTTCGGCGTTTTTCGGGATCATCGTCAGATTGCCGGCGTTTTTGATGAAGTAAACCCATTTCTCGATGATGCTTTCAAGATCGGCTTCCTGCTTGTTGAATTTGCGCAGTTCGATAAAGTTAAATTCAAAATCCTGCAAATCCTGCTGCAAGGTTTCTTTGTTCAGTATCAGATGGCGTGTAAGATAATTATCACCGTCAAAAGAGTTGAAGTTGAGGATGCCGATAAATATGACCTGGTTCAGCTTCGGGTAGTCATCGCCTACTTTTATCTGTCCGGTATAGGCTTTGGCGGTGTAATACAGAGCGCGCTTGTCAAAGCAGCGGGTGTCTTTTACCTGCATCTCGACAATAAAGGTGACGTCGCGATGATCGACCGCTTTGATGTCAAGGATGGTTTCTTTCAGAAGCGGTATATCAGGTGCCTGCCAGGGGTTTTTGAGGGTGATCTCACGGATGCTCTTGTCACCCTGAAGATCAAGCACGGCGTTCAAAAAACCGATCAGTATCTCTTTGTGCTGTTCATTGCCGAATATTTTCTTGAAGGCTATGTCGGTTTTGACATCAACGAATTGCATGATGTTTTCCTGGCTGGATCTGCTTGAGGTATCGGGCAGGTTGAATCTAGTTAAATTAAACAGACTGTCAAGAATTTTAATATTATATTTTACTCAATTTTCCACACTTCAGCAAACTGTATGCTCCATATCCTGACAGCTTGTTTCTTCATATTGCCTGTGGCGCCATTTTCCCATCGTCACGGCTCAGGCCTTTACTCGTCTTCATCATCACCGGCGACGCCATCAACATCCGTCACATCAGGAGGGAGCAGGGCAACAGCTTCAGCGACGGGAAGTTCCTGGACGTCCTTCAGCTTTCTCCCGATTACCCGTGATCTCACCTGGGCCTTCTCGATTGTTTCCGACGCCTGATGCAGTTTCTTTTGCACCGCGTCCAGAACTTCGCCATACTTTGTCCATTCGGTTTTGACTGCGGCAAGCAGATTCCAGACCTCACTTGAGCGTTTCTGGATCGCCAGGGTGCGGAAACCCATCTGGAGGCTGCTCAAAATAGACCACAGGGTAGTCGGACCGGCAATGACCACACGACACTCCCGTTGAAGAACTTCAGTCAATCCTGTTCTGCGGATAACTTCAGCAAAGAGGCCTTCAATCGGCAGGAACAGAATAGCGAAATCCGTAGTTTCCGGAGGGTTCAGATACTTCCGGCAGATATCTCCCGCGCAAGCCTTGACACGGGTTTCCAGCTGCTTTCCCGCCACCTCCACCCCTTCGATGTCGCCCCTCTCCTGAGCTTCTACAAGGCGCTGGTAATCTTCGACAGGGAATTTTGCATCAATCGGGAGCCAGACGGTCTCATTCCTGTCCAAGGCAGGCCCCGGCAACCTGACCGCAAATTCGACACGCTCGCCACCATGCTTCGTGGCCACGTTTGCGGCAAACTGATCAGGATTGAGCACCTGCTCCAGCAACGCTCCAAGCTGAACTTCTCCCCACGTCCCCCGCGTCTTGACGTTCGTGAGCACTTTTTTCAGATCGCCAACACCTGTGGCAAGCGACTGCATCTCGCCGAGTCCCTTATGCACCATCTCCAGACGTTCACTGACCAGTCTGAAGGACTCTCCCAGGCGTTTTTCCAATGTCCCTTGCAGCTTCTCATCCACGGTCTGCCGCATCCGGTCAAGTTGAGCGGCGTTGTCTGTCTGCATGCTCCGGAGTCTGGCTTCCACCGTTCCCCTGATCTCCTCCAGTTTCTTCCCGTTTGATTCCGCAAGCTTCCCGAGCGCGGCCGACATAGCTTCGAGCTGGATTTTCTGGAGGTTGGCGAATTCGCCCATTGTTCTGGCGGTGGATTCTGTCTGGATAGTGGAAACGTCCATCATTCGTCGTACTACGGAATCACCGAACGTTTTGAAGGCTCCGGTAAGTTCCTGTCGCTGCTCTCGCGCCGCACTGCCCTGTTCATCCCTGCTCCGGGCCACTTCTTCCCTGACAGCACGCTCGGTACGCTCCTGCGTTTTCTCGAAGGAGTCAAGACGGGGAAACAGAACTGATGCATCCGCCTGCGATGCTTTCCTGAAAAGCATCAGCAGGAGCAACAGTGCGACCGTAAGAAAAATGAGGATCATAATCAATAAAAAATCAGTCATGCCTGAACCCCCACCATTACACCGCAGAGTGGCGGTGTGACGTCAGTCCGGCGTCTTATAGCCGCAGATGCATCTACCATTGGATCGTAACGTCCAGTTCCTGCGCACTCCCCTGCTGACGGGGACGGTCAGCCAGTCGCCCGATACGATCAATCTGCTCAAACAGCTCCGTCATCCGGGCTGCCGGAATGCGTAGCCTGATCCGGCTGGCCGGAAGAACGGCATCGTCAACGATTGTCGCGCCGGAGCGGATGGCAGCCGTCCGGATCGCTTCAGCCGCAGTTGAACGGTCTGATACAGTCAGACGCAGTATCAGTTGAGGCTGGTACCTGTCTGCATCCGCTCCGGCCGGGCGGCCGGCCGGAGTGGATGCCCCGGATTCAGCGTCCTGTCTCATCGTTTTCTTTTCAGATTTCTTTTTCATCTCCGGTGCGGCTTCAAGCATGCGAATGCCGGACTTTTCCTCACGTGCAGATCTGGCTGGTTCAGGAGCGGCTGTGGTCGCCGGCGCGGCATGATCCTGTGTAACGGATCGGAGAACGGGTGCCTGGGCAGACGGAACAGCAGGCGGCTGTGAAGAAGCGGGCGCCGGCCGATCAACAGATTTCCCGTCACGAACCTGATGTGTTGCTTTTTCAGGCGCTGGAGCTGCCGGTTTGATCCTGATATCTTTCTTCCGGGGAATTTCCGCCGGTGGCGCCGGCGCCGGCACGTCCTGCAGGTTGCGCGGAGCTTTCAGTTCCGTTTCCACCGTCTGCGAAAGGTAGTAGCCGGTCAGACAGACCACCAGCAGGGCAGCCGCCTCCAACGGAATCCTGATCCGGAGCGGAAAGAAAAAGCGTTGATACCATAGTCTGCGCCGGGGTACCTGTTCACGCACATGAGCCATTATTCGCGCGGTCATCCAGGGTGGCGGCTCAATCTCTGGGGTTGTACGGACCAGATGAAGGGTGGTCTGCAGGTCTGCAAGAATGGCCCGGCAGGCTGGACATTTTTTCAGGTGTTCTTCAACCATACTGCGTTCGTGCGTCGGCAGGTCGCCGCCACAGTAGGGGGACAGGAGTTTCCGGATATCGGTATGGCTGTTCATGATGCACCCACCGCCTTCCTGACACAGTCCCTGACCGCATCCCGCGCCCGGAACAGACGCGATTTGACCGTTCCCTCACGCAGCTTGAGCACGCTGCCGACCTCTTCATATGACAGATCCTGCATATCACGCAGCACGAGCACCTCCCGAAATTCAGGTGTGAGCGCTTCTATGCAGCGCTGCAGCGCCTGTCGTAATTCCACTTCCTCCAGAAGCTGCAACACCGATGGTGAATCACCGGCCGGATCGGGCATTCTTTCGTCGTCGCTTCCTGGAAGCGGCGCATCCAGGGAGTAGGCAGTCCGTCGTTCGCGCTGCTTAATCTGCTGCAGACGATTCCGTGAGAGGTTGATCACGATGGCTGTCATCCAGGTTGCGAATCCGGACTCTCCGCGAAAGTCGCCGATCTTTCTCCAGGCCGAGATGAAGGCGTCCTGGACGACGTCACAGGCATCCTCATAAACTCCGGTCATCCGAAAGGCCACGTTCAGAAGCATGCGCTGATGCCGCATGACCAGTTTTTCGAAGGCCGCCGTGTCACCCGCGCGGCAGGCATCTGCCAGGGCACCGTCATCCAGGCTGTCAGAGCCGTCAGCACCCATGATTATATGACATGTTCACTTCCATAAATGTTCCCGCTAAAATGCTGCATGTTGGTTTCAGCTTTGATACAGTTATATATCAACAAAAAATCGATTGCCATGTCCATCTGATTCGTAGCATAAGAATGTCCACGAAATAACAGTGGAGGAGTGTATGCAGTTTTATATCGATGACTATTTTCCCGATGACATCAACGCTGTTGGCGATTCCGGCATGGCCGGATTCGATGAGAAACGGCCTCTGTATTTCTCCGGTTGCAAGCTTTTTCTTGCATTTTATCGCGAGGAGATCAAAAAACGGCACGACAGCGGGGCAAGCGGCACAGATGTGTGCCATAAGCTGAGCGACATGATGGACGAGTTGAATAACAAGCTCTTCCGGGCGATCATATTTGATCTTGCGGGGGGGGACGCCATGCTGGAACATATCAGCCTGATAGCGGTTGGCGGCTATGGCCGGGGCGAGCTGAACCCCTATTCGGACATTGACATCATGTTTCTGCACGATGGTACCATTCCGGTGGCAACGGTGGAGGATATAGCCCAAAAACTGCTCTACTTCCTGTGGGACATGCGTCTGGATGTCGGTTACTCGGTCCGGATGATTGCCGATTGTATTGAAATGGCCGCAGCCGACGGCACCGTCAAGACAGCGTTGATGGACTCCCGCTTTTGTTCGGGCAGCCGGCAGCTGTTCGACAACCTCGTTAAAGCCATCTTCGGTCAGATTCTTACTAAATCCAGTGACAAGTTCATTAAGGAAAAAATAGCCGATATGAAAAGTCGCCGCGAAAAATACGGTTCTACGGTGTATCTGCTGGAACCGAATCTGAAAGAGGGCGAAGGGGGATTACGCGATCTGCAGACCGCCCTGTGGGTGGCACGCATAAAATACAAGTTTTCAGATCCCCGTGAACTGATCATGAAGGGGATAGTAACAGACGAAGAGCTGGAAACATACAATTCAGCTCTGGACTACCTCTGGCGTATCCGCAACGAACTGCATTACTACAGCGGCCGCAAGAACGACCAGCTAACCTTTGATGCCCAGGTACATCTGGCCGATTTTATGGGATACCGGAAGCGTGATCTGGTACTGGCTGTCGAGGATTTCATGCGGGATTACTACCGGCACGCCAACAGGGTCGAGCATCTCGCATCCAGCCTGGTCTCGCGCTGCATCTGGCGCGACGAAGGCGCACTGAAAATCCTCGGTTATTTTGTTCGCCGACCGGTTGGCGACGGCTGCTTTGTGTTAAAGGGGGAACTGGTAATACCCGATGAATCGGTCGTGGATACTAATCCGGTCGTATTGATGCGTATCTTCGAATTGGCCCAGAAACATGGAGCATCCCTGAATATCCGCGTCAAGGGGCTGATACGCAGGAATCTGAATATGATCAACGATACGTTTCGCCAGAATCGTGAGGTGAATCAATCTTTTCTGAACATTCTGCGTGCTCCCCGGGAGGTAACCGAAACTCTGCGTCAGATGCATCATCTGGAATTTCTGAACTGCTTCATCCCGGAACTGGAACATATCTACTGCAAGGTGCAGCACGATATGTATCACATTTATACTGTTGATATTCATACGCTTTTTGCAGTTGAACAGACGGAACGGATGCTGAGCGGCGAACTGAAAGAGCTGTTGCCGCTGCCGTGTGAAGTGGCCGCCCAGATCGGCAAGCGGGAGTTGCTGATTCTATCGGTACTTTTTCACGATATCGGCAAAGGCGAAGGAGGCGGCCATGCCGAGAAGGGTGCTGCCATGATTCCTGCCATTGCCGGACGGTTGGGTCTTTCCGCCGAAGACAGCGGAAGGCTCGAATTCCTGGTGCGGCAGCACCTCCTCTTTGCGCACATTTCGCAACGCCGCGACCTGAATGACGAAAAAATGATTGCGCAGTTCGCCCACCAGATGGGGAGCAGCGAAAATCTGAAGATGCTGTACCTTCTCACGGTGGCCGATGTCAGGGCTGTTGGTTCGGATGTCTGGAGTACCTGGAAGGCGTCTCTTTTTCAGGAACTGTACGAAAAGGCCTTCAATGTACTTGAACGGGGAGAATTCCAGCAGGAGGCCAGCAGTGAAAGGGTCAGGGCTGTTGCAGCCAGGGTGTCCGCCCTGCTTGAGGACGACCTGCCTGCTGAAGAAGTTCAGAATGAGCTTCTGGCAATGCCGGTACGCCTGCTTCTTTCAAATCCGGCTCTGCTTATTGCCGAGCAGACCCGCCTGTTGCTGGGATTGGAGCACTCAGGCATTCTGATGCGTATAACTCACCAGCCGGAGAGTGGTTACTCCGACTTCACCATCTGCACCCACGATATGCCGGGACTGTTTTCACGGATTACCGGCGTCATGGCTGCCAACGGCGTCAATATTCTGGGAGCCCAGATCAATACCAGCAAGAACGGCAAGGTGCTGGACATTTTGCAGGTCAACTCGCCGCAGGGGCTCCTGATTACCGACGATCAACGCTGGCAGAAAATTCAGGATGACATGCGTCGGGTGCTTCATGGGGAAGCAAGAGTTGCCGAGCTTGTTGAAAAACGTCACCGTCCTTCCATTCTGACTTCCCGACCGGCGCCGCGCTTCGCAACCCAGGTGGAGATTGATAACGAGGTATCTGAAGACTACACGGTCGTGGATATTCTGACCCACGACAAGATCGGGCTGTTATACCTGATAACCAGCACTCTGACCGAATTGGGCCTCTATATCGGTGTCTCGAAAATTTCCACCAAGGTCGATCAGGTTGCGGACGTGTTCTACGTCAGGGATATCTTCGGGCACAAGATCCACAACGTAGACAAACTGGCCGAGATTCGGGGCAGGCTGAAAACCGCGATTGATGAATGGGTGTGAAAAAAGAGTGAATAGTGAAGAGTGAAGAGTGAAGAGTAAAGAGTAAAGAGTGAAGAGTGAATAGTGAATAGTGAAGAGTGAAGAGTGAAGAGTAAAGAGTGAAGAGTGAAGAGTGAAGAGTGAAGGGCCTGCCCTGAGCGGAGTCGAAGGGGTGAAGTGTTGGAAGAATTCATAAAAATCGTTCTGTCATCGGGAAAAACGGCGCTTGATCTGGCTCTCTATGTGTTATTGCCGGTGCTGGTCATCATGATGGCGCTGATGAAGCTGGTCGAGGCCAAGGGACTTCTGGCACTGGTCGCACGTTTGATAAGGCCGGTATTGAAAGTGTTCGGTGTTCCCGGAGCGGGCGTGTTTGCCATGCTGCAGTTGCTGCTGGTCAGTTTTGCCGCACCGGTCGCTACGCTGAGCATCATGGAAAAAGACTGTACTGCCAGACGCAGAATCGCAGCCACCCTGGCAATGCTGTTTACCATGTCGCAGGCCAACGCCGTCTTTCCACTGGTGGCGGTTGGTCTGAATCTGGGTGTGATCATGGCAACTTCAGTGGTCGGCGGTCTTATATCGGCAGCGCTGACGTATTACGTCTTTGCCCGTTCGGCCGGAGAGGAAAATACGGATAGCGCCGGATTCGTTACCGATGCGGACAAGGGGCGTAAGGCTTCGATACTTAAAGTGATGATCGGTGGGGGCCAGGAGGCGGTACAGGTCATCATAGGCGCGATTCCGATGCTGATTCTGGCCATCTTTGCAGTGAATATCCTCAAGGCTACCGGAGCTATTGCCGGTCTTGAGACAGTGCTTAAGCCGCTGTTCGGCATGGTCGGTGTTCCTGCAGTAGCCGTGTTGCCGATTGCCACCAAGTATCTGGCCGGCGGTACCGCCATGATGGGGGTTACTCTCAACCTTGTAAAAGAGGGTGCTATAACAGCTCAGGAGCTCAACCGCATGGCCGGCTTCATTATCAATCCCTGTGACATCGTTGGAGTGGCGGTTCTGATTTCGGCCGGCGCCCGTTGCGCCTCGGTCGTCAGGCCTGCCATAGCCGGAGCTGCGGTCGGTATAATAATGCGCGGGATTCTGCATCTGATGATTTTCTGAAGAAACGACAATTCTGTTTTATTCCCTGTCCGAAATCGCCATGGCGCCTTTGCCGAGTTTACCGGCCAGCTCCCTGGCGGCTTCCGGTTCCAGCCCTTTGCCTACCCTTACACGATACCAGGTACCCTTATTGCCCTGATTGGATTCAGAAATGTAAACATTGTACCCCTTGTTTGCCATTTTGCTTTTCAAAGCTTCCGCTTCCGATTTCAGGCTTAGTGACGCAATCTGCACGGTAAAGGAGTTGACATCCTCGTGTCCGGTCGTTTTTACGGCTGTCGCGGCAGTCGGCGGCCTGGTGGTATCAATGCCGGTTTGCGGTTGTGCCGGATTGGCAAGGTTTGCCGGAATAGCGGCCTGTAGCGGCTGTTTTGTCGTTTTGCCCTCCCTGGCGTTTATTCCGCTACCCAACACGTTACTTTTCTGACCGCTGGGCAGATTTTTGTAAAAGCTGAGCGGCGGATCAGATGTTGTTTGAGCTCCGGTTGCGACCGGTTGCGTCTGGCCTCCTCCGGACTGAGGTTGTTGTGAAACATCCGCAGCCTGGGGCGTCACGATCTGGGGTTTCGGAGGAGAATGTACGGCAGCAACGGGCTGACGGGGTGAATTCTCCAGACTTTGCTGCTCCATTGCTTTTTTGAATCCCTTTTTCACAGAGCGCTCTGCAAACCACCAACCGCTTCCGAAGCCGATTCCCGAAGAGACCAGACAGGCCATGACAAAGAAAGCGACCAACGCGCCGTACCCCTTGGTTTTGGGGCGACTCTGGCCGGTCTGGATGGCTGTATAGGTTTTTTTGGGTTCTCTGTAATCAATACGCATAAATACCTCCTACATGCGTTCCGGAGCCGATATTCCCAGTATCAAGAGGGCGTTTTTGAGAGTCTGGGCGGTGCGTTTCAGCAGATAGAGCCGGGCTGCCGTCAGGGCCGGATCTTCAGTGATGACCCGGTTTTTATTATAGAAGCCGTGGAAACAGCCGGCCAGCTCAGTCAGATAATAGGTCAGACGGTGCGGTTCAAAATGAACGGCACAATCAACAATCGTGTCCGGAAGTACTGTCAGGAGCTTGATCAACTGCAACTCCTCCGGAGTTACAAGGCAAGCCAGTCTTTCCAACGTCGGAGTATCGGGAGTCAGGCAGCCCTTTTCAGCGGCATTTTCAAAGATGCTGCAGATGCGGGCGTGGGCATACTGTACGTAGTAGACCGGATTTTCATTGGTCTGCTGTTTGGCCAGATCGATATCGAACACCAGTTGGGCATCAGGCTTTCGCATGATGAAGAAAAAGCGGGTTGCGTCACGACCGACCTCGTCGATCAAGTCGCGCAGGGTAACATAGTTGCCAGCCCTCTTGGATATTTTGACCTCTTCTCCGCCCCGCATGACGGTTACCATCTGGTGCAGAACGTACTCCGGCCACCCCTGGGGAATACCTGCGTGAAGCGCCTGCAGACCGGCCCGTACCCTGGTGATGGTGCTGTGGTGGTCGGCGCCCTGCTCGTTGATGACCCGGGTAAAACCCCTTTCCCACTTGGTCAGGTGATAGGCGACATCCGGCACAAAGTAGGTATAACCGCCATCGGCCTTGCGCATGACACGATCCTTGTCATCGCCGAAGTCGGTTGTACGCAACCAGAGCGCTCCATCCCGTTCGTAGGTGTGACCGTTGGCAGTCAGCTGTCTCACGACGTCATCAACGCGTCCCCCGGAGTAAAGCCCCGATTCCAGAGTATAAACGTCAAACCGCACGTCAAAAGCGGCCAGATCCAGATCCTGTTCACGTCGCAGCCAGGCAACGGCAAAGTTCCGGATGGCGTCAATATTTTGCGGGTCTCCGGCAGCAACAGTATGCTGGTCGCTGGCTTCAACCGTCTCGCAGGCAAGATAGGAGCGGGCAACATCCTTGATATACTCGCCCTGGTAGCCGTCAGTCGGCCAGCGCGGGTCGTCCGGCTCGATGCCAAGACATCGTGACTGCACCGAAAGAGCCAGGTTGGTGATTTGAGCGCCGGCATCGTTGTAGTAGAATTCCCGGATGACATCCCAGCCGGCAGCATCCATAATCCGGCAGAGTGTATCGCCAATGGCGGCTCCGCGTCCGTGACCGATATGAAGAGGACCGGTTGGATTGGCGCTGACAAACTCAACCTGCACCTTTTCCCTTCCTCCGGTTGTGGTACGGCCAAAGGAATCCCCGAGAGACTCTATCTCCAGTAAGCAGGATTGCCAGGCTGAGGGAGAAATGAAGAAATTGATGAAGCCGGGCCCGGCTATTTCGGCCCTGACCAACATGCCATCGCCATCGCCCAGGCGCCGGATGATTATCTCGGCAACCTGGCGGGGAGCTTTTCGCTCCCCTTTGGCCATCTGCATTGCGATGTTGCAGGAAAAGTCTCCGTGGTCAGAGTTGGCAGGTGTTCCAATTATGACGGAGGGAAGCGTGGGAGTTATCAGTTCTTGCGCAGCGGCCGCAGCGAGCAGCGAGGATTCAACCAGAGAGGCTATTCGGTTTCGTATCATTGCTGCAACGGTTTCTTTCGGTCGGCCAGCGTGTCGTCTTCCTCGACCATCTCCCTGATGCTCACATCACGTGAGAAGTCAGGACACCTGGAGCCACCATCAGGTATGCTGAACCGTTTTGAGCAGTTTTCGCGCCAGGCACAAACGGCGCAGCTTTGTCGTGACATGATCAGGCCTATTTCTTTCCCTGCGGGAACTGGTAAATAACTTCGTTACTGTGAACAAGACCGAAGTCTTTTCGGGCAAGGGTTTCCAGATAACGGCGATCTGACTTGAGTGCGAAGATTTCGCGCTTCAGTTTTGCATTGTCGTTTCTGTTGTCTGTAAGACGTGCATTAATTCTGGTTTGATCCTGCTTAAGTTCGTAAATGCGCAGCAGTCCCTTGTCACCGAAAACAGTGAAGAAGAGGATGAACGTCAGGCATCCCGCCGGGATGAAGTACATCCTTTTCTGAAAAGGCAGATTCACAAGATCATCCTTTCCCGATCCGTGCAGCAAAATACCCGGCAGTCGCACCAAGGCCTGTGTCCAGTGCTACCGACGGTTTCCACCCCAGCTTCAATCCGGCCAGGGTAATGTCCGGTTGACGCTGTTTCGGGTCGTCCTGCGGCAGGGGCTTGAAGAGTATCCCCGAACCGGAGTTTGTCATTGTAATGATTTTCCTGGCAAACTCAAGGATTGAATTTTCGTCCGGATTCCCAAGGTTGACCGGACCGATAAAGTTATCGCATTCCATCATGCGGATCATTCCCTCTATCATATCGGAAACGTAGCAGAATGACCGGGTCTGCGAGCCATCGCCGTAGACGGTGATGTCCTCGTTACGGAGGGCCTGCAGGATGAAGTTGGAGACCACCCGCCCGTCGTTTTCAGCCATGCGCGGACCATACGTGTTGAATATGCGGATAATGCGGATATCCACTCTGTTCTGGCGGTGGTAGTCCATCATCAGTGTCTCGGCCACCCGCTTGCCTTCATCATAGCAGCTGCGGATGCCGATCGGGTTGACGTTGCCCCAGTACTCTTCCGGCTGGGGATGTACCTGGGGGTCGCCGTATACTTCCGAAGTAGAGGCCTGCAGTATGCGGGCCTTGACCCTTTTGGCCATTCCCAGCATGTTGATGGTGCCCATGACACTGGTTTTGATCGTTTTGACCGGATTGTACTGATAGTGCACCGGAGAGGCGGGGCAGGCCAGGTTATAAATGCGATCAACTTCCAGCAGGATCGGTTCGGTTATGTCATGCCGGATGAGCTCAAAGCGATGGCTGTCCATCAGATGAATGATGTTGTCTTTGCAGCCGGTAAAGAAATTGTCCAGGCAGATGACATCATGACCTTCGTCAAGAAGTCGTTCGCAGAGGTGTGACCCGATGAATCCGGCTCCGCCGGTTACCAGAATACGCATTCTATTTCACCCCGCAGGTGCCGCTGCTGCGGCCCAAGGGGACATAGCAGAATCCTGCTGCAGCCAGGCGCTGCGGTTTGTAGAGGTTGCGTCCGTCCACTATGTTCGGGGATTTGAGGGCGGTCTTGATGCGGTCGAAGTCCGGGTTGCGGTATTCGTTCCAGTCGGTGATGACTGCCAGGGCGTCGGCACCGGCCAGGATGTCGTACTGGTTGCTGCTGTATTCGATACGATTGCCGAAATGTTTTCGGGCCTCTTTGAGAGCTTCCGGGTCGTGAACCCGAACCGCAGCTCCGGCCGCCAGCAGACGTTCGATGATGGTGAGCGAAGGGGCTTCGCGCATGTCGTCGGTACGGGGTTTGAAGGAGAGCCCCCAACAGGCGATTGTACGGTCGGTCAGCGGCTTCTCTTCATCAGGAGAGCCAAGCATATTTATAAGTTTTTCGGCCAGAATCTCTTTCTGGAATTCGTTGACCTGCTCGACAGCTTTGAGCAGCAGGAAATCATAGTCGGTTTCCTCGGCGGTCCGGATCAGAGCCTTGACGTCCTTCGGGAAGCATGAACCGCCATAACCCGGGCCAGGGAAAAGGAAATCGTATCCGATACGGGAGTCGGAACCGATTCCTTCGCGTACAGCAGCAACATCGGCGCCCATCCGCTCGCAGAGATTGGCAATCTGGTTCATAAAGGAGATACGGGTGGCCAGCATTGCATTGGCCGCGTATTTGGTCATCTCGGCGCTCCGGATGTCCATGACGATCATACGGTTATGTTTGCGCATGAACGGGTCGTAAAGCTCTTTCATGATTTCGGCGGTTCGAACGTTGTCTGTGCCTATCACGACCCGGTCCGGTTTCATAAAGTCTTCAATTGCGGCTCCCTCTTTCAGGAATTCCGGATTTGAAACGACATCAAACTCCAGTTCTACATTGCGGGCTGTCAGTTCCTGCTGAACAGTGTCCCGTACCTTGTCGGCGGTGCCGACCGGGACGGTGGATTTGTCGACGATGATCTTGTAGCCGTTCATGGCACTGCCAATATCGCGGGCTACAGCCAGGACGTACTTCAAGTCAGCGGAACCATCCTCGTCCGGTGGTGTTCCGACCGCAATGAAGCATATGAGTGACGCCTGCACAGCTTCGACTATATCCGTAGTGAACGAGAGGCGCCCTTCGGCCTGATTGCGCAGTACCATCTCTTTCAAGCCCGGTTCGTAAATCGGGACGATGCCTTGCGTAAGCCCGTCAATTTTATTGTGATCAACATCTACGGCGATGACGCTGTTGCCGCTTTCGGCGAAACAGGCCGCTGCTACCAGGCCGACGTATCCGGCGCCAAAAATGCAGATTTTCATAATAATTGCTCCTGTGAAATGGATACGCTCGCTTGTATCACAATCTTCATCTGAAATTCCATTTTTTTTGCGTCAATACCCATGGTCGGCAGAACCCGGCCATTATAGCGTAACACCGAAACGACGCAAGGGTTAGTTAACCGTCGTACTTGAAGACCTTGATGCATTCAGCTTATGAATTAAGTGCCTGTTTTTTGGATTTTGTATACGTGACAGGTTTGTGAGATATTGCATGCACCGTCAAAATAACTATTGACATGTTAAAACAGGTAGTTACATGCTGTGATTATTCATTATGCAAACTGATGAAGTGCCTGTGTCTACGAGGCTTTTTTGATAGTTATCAACTTACTCCACAGAGTTATCCACATTTTCTGTGGAATGTTATCCATGCCCGGAATAACGGTCAGTTATAAGCAACGGGTGGTTTTTTCTGCAGTGATAGCAGCTTACTTGAACGGGAATTATAATTGTCGTTCAACGGGAGCAGACGTTGACGTGGTACATAACAGCATCCCCTCTCTTACCTGAGATTCAGATTGACATAGACTTTTTCAACTTGCTGCAACCTGCCGTACTATGATAAACAGGCTGCAACATTATACCGGACGGAGGAATGCACGTGGATATAAAGATAATCCCTTTACCTGCTGAAAAGATGAAGACAAAGATTGCAGATGAATCGCAACTTGGCTTTGGGAAATATTTCAGCGATCGGATGCTTGTGGTGGAATGGAGAACAAAAGAGGGGTGGTGCAATGCCCGGATAGAACCGTATGCACCATTTATTCTCGATCCGGCCTGTCTGGTTTTCCACTATGCCCAGGAAATTTTCGAGGGGCTCAAGGCCTACAAATGGAGTGACGGAAGGGTGACTCTGTTCCGTCCGGAAATGAACGCCCGACGTTTTTGCTTGTCTGCCGACCGTTTGTGCATGCCGGAAGTGCCGGAAGAGCTTTTTCTGAAGGGAATCGAGCAACTGGTTTCACTGGAGCGTGACTGGATCCCGACAGCACCCGGCACCTCGCTCTATATCCGTCCGACCCTTATTGCGGTTGAACCGGTGCTGGGCGTCAAACCGTCCGAGCACTTCTATTTCTACGTAATTCTTTCCCCGGTGGGGGCTTATTATGCCGCAGGGTTCAATCCGGTAAATATTCTTGTTGAAGACCACTTCGTGCGGGCCGTGCCGGGGGGTACCGGCGAAGCCAAAACGGGCGGCAATTATGCCGGTTCGCTTAAAGCCGGGCTGGAGGCTAAAAAGAAAGGTTATGATCAGGTGCTGTGGCTGGACGGTAAAGAACGGCGCTACGTGGAAGAGGTGGGCGCCATGAATATGTTCTTTGCATATGGGAAGAGTATCGTCACCGCCCCGTTGACCGGTTCGATCCTTTCAGGGGTGACCCGTGACTCCGTCATAAAGCTGGCCCCGACACTCGGATACACCGTGGAAGAGCGGCAGATCGATATCGACGATCTTATGGCTGATATCAGAGCCGGCAAGGTGACTGAAGCTTTCGGTAGTGGCACTGCCGCCGTCATCACGCCGGTCGGCAAGCTCAGTTATAAAGATGAGGTGTTACCGTTGACCGGCGGCAGGGTCGGCGAGATCACTCAGAAACTTTATGATACGTTGACCGGCATCCAGACCGGCAGAATTAGGGACGAATTCGGTTGGATACAGTTCGTGGCGTAATGACAAGATTCCTCCGGGGTGCATTAAACCTCGGAGGAATGTTCGGCACGGTATGAAACAACAACAGAAAAACATTTCAATCCGCCAGCCTCACAACAAGCTCTGCACCTCGTGCCGGCGCACCTGCAAGCAGATGGCAAATGCCGTTGTTGCCAGATGTCCTCGCTATTACCCCATTTTCCGCAAACAGACCAAACCCGGGAATACATGGAAACAGATGGAACTGGGGCTGTAAACAACTCACCGGTTGTTCCGGCCATTGATCCCGCACGCTGTACAGGCTGCGGCCGCTGTGTAGCCGCCTGTCAGCTCCGCCTCATTACTCTTGATGCTGTCGGTTATCGCAAAAACAGTCGCATCAGTACCCCCGCACTCTGTACAGGGTGTGTCCGGTGCATGAAGAACTGCCCGGTGGGGGCAATCACGTGTGACAGGTAACGATGTGTGATTGTTCCTTTGCAAATTGTCCGTAGTCGGCATCCGAATTGAGGATGTGGGTTGTCAGCCAGCTGACGAGAAATTGAATGACCTCAAAAGAAAGGTTTGTATTTCCTTGGTGAAAATCTCTCTGAAATTCCATAACCCTGTTGGAAAATTTCTCATGTTCTTCGCTGTGCTGTGACAGACCGGAATATTCATGCTCCTTCATCCAGTATTCCTCGGCTGCAAAATGATGAGTTGCATAGTCGGCCAGCTCATCAAGGACGGCCAGAATTTCATCCTGGCCGGCGCCAAGAGTGAATCCGTCGTAAGTCAAGTTCAGCAGGTATACCAGGTGTTTGTGATGATCATCAAACTCTTTGATGCCAAGATCAAAAGCGTCGTCCCACTCCATTAACGGCATGCTGTCTCCTTCTTAGGGGCAAGGGGCAAGGGGCAAGGGGCAAGGGTTAAGGGTCGTGAGGCTTTTTCCGCCAGACCGGAAGTCCCGAATCGTCGGCGGAGTTCGTCAAAGACCGCTGCGGGGGGAATTTCATGATACCCCAGCATGACCAGCAGGTGAAACATAAGGTCGGCAGTCTCATACACAATTTCGTCATGCTTGCCCCCCTTGGCGGCGATAACAACCTCGGTTGCTTCTTCGCCGATCTTTTTAAGAATCTTATCGATACCCTTTTGCATCAGAGAAGAGGTATAGGAGTTCTCTTCCGGGTTGTCCCTGCGATCAATGATGACCTGATACACTGCCTGAAGAATGTCTTCACGTTCGCTCACAGACGCACCGCCACTCCCCTGTCGTGCAGGTACTCTTTAGCCTGGCCGATTGTGTATTCGCGGTAATGGAATATGGATGCGGCCAGACAGGCGCTGGCCCCGGCTTTGGCAAAACCGTCGTAAAGATGTTCAAGGTTGCCGACTCCTCCTGAAGCGATAACCGGGATAGAGACCGCATCAACCACCGCACGGGTCAATTCGAGGTCGTAACCGTCTTTTGTCCCGTCGCAATCCATACTGGTCAGCAGGATTTCACCTGAACCATAGTTCTCCATCCTGACAGCCCACTCCACCACATCAATGCCGGTCGGATTACGGCCACCGTGGGTATAGACTTCCCATCGCTTTTCCCCCGGTACGCGGCGGGCGTCGATCGCCACAACCGTGCATTGGGAGCCGAAGCGCTCGGCCGCTTCCTTGACGAACTCCGGGCGGTGGACAGCGGCTGTGTTGATGGAAGTCTTATCGGCCCCGGCGTTCAGCAGGCGTCGGATGTCATCCACGCTACGGATGCCCCCTCCCACAGTGAGCGGCATGAATACTCGTTCAGCGGTGCGACGTACCACGTCGATAATGATATCGCGCTGGTCGCTGGAGGCGGTGATGTCCAGAAAGGTCAGCTCATCAGCCCCCTGCCGGTCGTACATTTCAGCGATTTCCACCGGGTCGCCGGCGTCGCGCAGTTCCAGAAACTGGACCCCCTTGACGACACGGCCGCCTTTGACATCCAGGCAGGGTATGATTCGTTTGGTCAACATTGCTTATTTTTTCCTTATATATTTTTCCCACAACTCAACATCGCCGGCGACAACAATGAAGAGAGGATGAGGTTCGGGCTCAACGCTCATTCGTAGCATTTCAAATCGGTCATGATCGCGTTTAAGCAGCTTTTGCAGCAGATGTTCCCACTCAAAATGCAGCTGACCATTTGTCACCGGGAGTGGCAGGAGAAAGCAGCTTTGAGGTGTTATCTTAGCGCGGTCAAAATGGTAGCCTCTTTTGTCGGCCTCGTCACAAACCGTGCCGAGATAGGCGTCGATGGCATCGACCGGATGCGTCTGCTCACGAAACCGTATCAACTGGGGATGGCAGCGGTATCCTTTTGTTTGTCCCGACAGCACCTTGCGCGCCAGAAGCCCCTCCCGCCAGAGCGCGACAAGCCCTTTTGCATCGAGACAGCGCGGGTGCAGAGACCAGAGGCGCATCAGCTCCGCCTGGTCAGTGCTATCGCCTCGGCCAGTCTGATCGCTCCGGTGTACACCGCCTTGCCGGTGATGACTCCCGTGATGCCGTGCTGCTCAATCTCCATCAGGTTTTTTATGTCCTGCAGTGAGGAAACGCCGCCGGAAGCGATGACCGGGATGGAGATTGCTTCGGCCAGTGCCCTGGTAGCCTCTAGATTCGGCCCTTGCAACATCCCGTCACGACTGATGTCAGTATAGATGATGGCTGAAACGCCGAAACCTTCAAACGCGCGCGCCAGATCTACTGCCGTAACATCGGTCACCTCGGCCCACCCCTGTACCGCCACCATGCCGTTCTTTGCGTCAATGCCGACTACAATTTGTCCCGGAAATTTCACGCAGGCTTCCCGTACCAGCTCGGGATTGCGCTGGGCAGCCGTGCCGATGATCACACGAGACAGGCCAAGTGACAGGTATGCCTCAATGGTGGCGATGTCGCGGATGCCGCCTCCCAACTGGGCCGGGATGGTGATAGTCTTGACAATGGCTTCGATGGCAGACCTGTTCTTCGGCTGACCGGCAAAAGCGCCATCCAGATCGACGATATGCAGCAGTTCGGCCCCCTGCTGCTGCCATGCGCAAGCCTGCGCGGCCGGATCGTCGTTGAAGACCGTATCCTTCTCCATCAACCCCTGTTCAAGGCGGACGCATTTTCCTTCTTTCAAATCTATGGCGGGGATGACTATCATATAAGCTCCGCAAAATTTTTCAGTATCCGCAGCCCCACATCCTGTGACTTTTCCGGGTGAAACTGGGTGGCAACGATGTTGTCCTTCCAGACCGACGAGCAGAAATTAAAGCCGTAATCGGTCGTCGTGGCGATGACCCGCTCATCATCCGGTTTGGCATAGTATGAGTGGACGAAATAAACGTTGCTGTTTTCCGGTATTCCCTCGAAGGCGGGTGGACGACGTTTAAAACAGAGCTGATTCCAGCCCATTTGCGGGACAGGCAGACGTTCACCTGCGGTGGTGGAACTGTCCGGGAATCGGAGGACATGACCCGGTATCAGATTCAGGCCGCTGTACAGACCGAATTCAATACTGTCGGTAAAAAGCAATTGCATACCGACGCAGATCCCCAGAAACGGCCTCCCCTCGGCAATTACCTTCAGGATCGGTTCTATGAATCCAGCCTGCTCCAGGTTGCGCATACAGTCGCGAAAGGCGCCAACGCCGGGTAATACAATCCGTTCGGCCTCCAGAATCCTCTTCGGATCGGCGGTAACCAGCGCTGCGGCTCCTACCTTCTCGAATCCTTTCTGGACCGAACGCAGGTTTCCCATCCCGTAATCTATGATCGCAATCATCTGATACCGTTCTTGGTAAAGTACGGGCCATATTTTTTATCCGTGCCCTTGATATGGTTTATCAACCACTCCTGAAGAAAGTTGATTACATCCTGAGCAATCAGCGTTTCACCGGCATTAAATTTTCCAATCAGATCGGTAACCTGATCAAGGAGCTTTTTGTGCAGGGCCTTATGTTGCGCCTCTTCAGGGTAACGCGTTTGAGAGAAGCTGCGCTCCTCGTCGGCAAAGTGGTTAATGGTATATTCGGCAAGACCGTTTAACACGCGACCGACAGCCTCTTTACTCTTTTTTTGCTGCATGGCATCGGACAGATCGTTAACCATATTGAAGAGGACTTTGTGCTGTTCATCATACTTTGAAACACCGGTGGTAAACGATGCGTCCCACTCCAGCGCCTTTGAAAGCCGGAAGTGGCCGACCAGTTCGTGCAGGCCGTCAACCTGTCTGGCAAGAGCGGTTGTTGCCTGGGTCGTGCTGCGCGCATTGTCAACATTGCGATTGACAACCTCGGTAATCATCTGAATATTGTTGGTGATCTCATGAGTTGTTGCAGTCTGCTCTTCTGCCGCTGTGGCGACCTGGCTGATCTGCATGGTCAACTCATTTATTTTGATATGGATATCTTCGAGAGCCTCACCGGAACGGGTCGTCTCGGCCGTGCCGCGCTTGACTTCGTCAACCCCTTCCGACATGGAACTGACGGCATTTTGGGTTTCATTCTGAATCGCCTTGATCATTGCGGCAATTTCTTTGGTTGCTTTGGTGGTGCGCTCGGCCAGTGCCCGGACTTCATCGGCAACTACCGCAAAACCGCGCCCCTGCTCACCTGCCCGGGCCGCCTCAATAGCAGCATTGAGCGCAAGCAGGTTTGTCTGATCGGCAATGTCCTGGATCGTGCTGACGATTGCGCCGATCTGATCTGAGCGTTTGCCCAGTCCTTCGACTGTCCGGGACGAAATGTTTACCCGCTGGGCGATGCCTTCCATCAGGCGGGAGCTGCTCTGTACCAATTGAGAACCGTTATGCGTCTGTTCGGTCGCCTTCTTCGCGCTCTCGGCGGCATACAGACAGTTACGGGCTATATCCCCCGATGTGGCAGACATCTCTTCGCTGGCGGTGGCAATCGTGCCGGCCTGCATGGCGACATCCTCGGCAGCCGACGCCATTGCATCGGTAGTGGAGCGTACCAGCACAACAGAGTCGCGTACGGTGTCTGCTACCGAGAAGAACTGACGCATGGCCTTGTTCATATCAGCCATCATGGTGTTAAAAGCGGTTCCGAGTCGGGCGACTTCGCCGAAACCCTCATGAAGAACCCGCACAGAAAGATCTCCTGCTGCAGCCTTTTCGATTGCCATGGTAACGTTGCTTAACGGGGTAAATGCCTTATTGCAGAGTAACCACAGTACAATAGAGGAACCGGCCAACATGGCCATACCGACAACCAGGCTTATTATCAGGTGTCCTCTGGGGCTCGTGATTATAATGCCGGCCACTGTAAGGATGACTACGGCAGCATTTCCACCAAGGATTCGACTTGTAAATGACATATTGAATACCTCCTATCAGTAGATCTTTGGTGAGGTGATAATATCGTGTTTCAGGAAACCCTTGAAAAATCGGCTATCCTGCCAATCATGCGTGCGATGGAGGTCAGGAGAGCCAGACGGTTTGCGCGCACCCGTTGATCTTCAGCCATGACCATCACCCTGTCGAAGAAACTGTCAACCGGACCACGCAGAGTGGCGATTTCCGTCAAAGCATCCAGCCAGGCGCCTGATACAATTTTTTCATCCACTGAGCTTTTCACCATCTGAAGCGCCTCGTAAAGCGCGCCTTCAGCGCTGTCTTCGAACAGGGAGGTATCAACAGGTTTCTCAACCCCTTCCTTGATGATATTGCCAACCCTCTTGAATGCGATTGACAGCGGTTCAAAGTCAGCGTGAGTTTTAAATTCCGCCAGAGCAGCGATTCGAACCTTTACATCAACCAGATCATCGAAACCGACCGCAATGGCCGCTTCTACGGCGTCCGGGGCGAACGTATTGCCAAGCAGATTGATAAAGCGGGCACGAAAAAATTCCAGCACATCACTCGCCACCTGTTCTTGAGGACGGTTCAGTTTGGCTGCCAACAGTTCCAGAGATGCAGTAATCAGGGAAAGCAGTGAAAGACGGTAACCTCTGTCGAGGATAATGCTTATAATGCCGATGGTGGCACGCCGCAGGGCATAGGGGTCAGCGGCGCCGGTGGGAATCAATCCTACACCGAAGCAGCCGCAGATGGTATCGAGCTTGTCGGCGATGGATACGAAGGCGCCGATATCCGAGGCGGGCAGGTCGCCACCGGCCTGGATCGGCAGGTAATGCTCGGCTATGGCATTGGCTACATCGGCATGCTCACCCTCCAACAGTGCATACTCTCGACCCATGATACCCTGCACTTCGGGGAACTCGCCAACCATGCCGGAGACCAGGTCGGCTTTGCAGAGCCAGGCGGCCCGGGCGGTCTGTATCCTGACATCAGGATTCAGATTCGCAGCCAATCCTTCGGCCAGTGCCCTGAAACGCTCCATCTTCTCGAAGGAAGTGCCCAGTTTCTGCTGGTAGACCACCTTTTTAAGTGCCTCTACCCGCTCATCCAGTCGAGTCTTTTGATCTTCCTCGTAAAAGAAACGGGCGTCGGAGAGGCGGGCCCGCAACACGCGCTCGTTCCCCTTGATAACAACGGAAGGATCCTCAGTGAGGGTGTTGTTGATGGTAATGAAGCCGGGTAACAGATCGCCGTCGGCATTCAGGATCGAGAAGTAGCGCTGGTGACTACGCATGGAGGTAATCAGCACCTCTTTCGGCACTTTGAGAAATTCCGGAGGGAAGGTGCCGGCCACTGCGCTGGGATATTCGGCCAGATAGGTAACCTCTTCCAGCAGTCCCTCGTCGGGTCGCAGCCTGCCGCCGGCCGTTTCCGCCACCCGGTGGGTCTCGCGGCGGATGATCTCTTTCCTGCGTTCGGGATCAGGTATCACGAAATGACGCTCGCACTCCTCCAGGTAGTGGGCATAATCCCGCACAGGGAAGGAGGTGTCGGCCATAAACCGATGTCCACGCGAAACCGCTCCGCTGGCAATGTTGCCGAACGTGAACGGCACCACGCTTCCGTCAAACAGGGCCACAATCCAGTGGACAGGGCGGGCGAAGCGAACGTCCAGATCCCCCCAGCGCATTGACTTCCTGAAGGGTATTTCGGCCACCAGTTTAGGCAGAACTTCCGCCAGTATCAGGTGGGCCGGGCGGCCTGTCTCCTGTCTGGTCACCGCCAGGTATTCACCCTTGTCAGTGCTGATAATCTTAAGTTCGGTCACATCCACCCCCTGTCCGCGAGCGAAACCCTCGGCAGCCCTGGTCGGCTTGCCGTCGGCATCGTAGGCCGCTTTTCTGGAAGGGCCGGTGGCGGTGATCTCGGCATCGGGCTGCACAGAGGGGATACCCTTCACGAGCAGAGCCAGGCGTCGCGGCGTGCCGAGGGTCTTCAATTCTCCGAATGAGAGACGGGCATTGGTCAGTTCGCGGGTGATGATGGCTTCCATTTCGGACATGGCGCGGGGAATAAAACCTGCCGGGATCTCTTCGCTGCCGATTTCAAGGAAAAGTTCTTTGGTGCTCATATGCAGACACCTCCTTTTAACAGCGGATAACCCAGTCGCTCTCTCTGCTGCACGTAGGCCTCGGCACAGATTTTGGCGATGTTGCGCACCCGGCCGATGTAGGAGGCCCGTTCGGTGACCGAGATGGCCCCGCGGGCATCCAGCAGGTTGAATGTATGGGAACATTTCATAACAAAATCATAGGCCGGAAATACCAGCCCCTTTTCTGCCAGGCGGACGCACTCTTTCTCAAAGTTGCTGAAGGAGTCCAAAAGAAGCGCCACGTTGGCCTCCTCGAAGTTGTAAGTCGAGAACTCCACCTCGGTGATGTGGTGGATGTCGCCGTATGAAACCCCTTTGACCCACTCAAGGTCATAGACGTTATCAACTCCTTGAAGATACATGGCGATCCGCTCACAGCCATAGGTGATCTCGCCGGATACAGGTTTCAGGTCAATACCGCCGGCCTGCTGGAAGTAGGTGAACTGGGTGATTTCCATTCCGTCCAGCCAGACCTCCCACCCTAGCCCCCAGGCACCGAGTGTCGGAGACTCCCAGTCATCCTCGACAAAACGAATGTCATGTCTGGTCGGGTCGAGGCCGAACGAACGCAACGAATCCAGGTACAGATCGAGGATGTTAAGAGGAGAGGGTTTCATAATTACCTGAAACTGGTAATAGTGCTGCAGACGGTTGGGATTCTTCCCATAGCGTCCGTCTGTTGGCCGGCGGGATGGTTCCACATAAGCCACCTTCCATGGTTCCGGACCGAGAACGCGCAGAAACGTGGCCGGGTTGAAGGTTCCGGCGCCTTTTTCCGTGTCATAGGGTTGCTGAATGACACAGCCCTGTTTGGCCCAATAGCCTTGCAGAGAGAGGATAAGATCCTGGAATGTCACGAGTGTACCTCCAAATAAGGGAGTGCGAAAATCCGAATGAAAAAACTGTATCTACATAGCAGGAATAGCAGCTGCGGTCAAGGCTGTGAGATATACGGCGAATTTCTGTTGACAGAGCGAGCAGGTTGCTGTAAGTAGGACGTGTTTGGGATTGTGTTGCTTCCTTCGTTTGTGCAGCATGAACTCAATACTTGGAGATGATTGACAATTATATTCCCCATTAGCTCAGTCGGTAGAGCAGGTGACTGTTAATCACCTTGTCCTTGGTTCGAGTCCGAGATGGGGAGCCAATTAAATCAGGCACTTACAAGATTTTTTTTGTAGGTGCCTGTTTTGGTTTTATGTTCTCGTGTCATACGAATGTCATACTTTTTGAGCTTGGCAGGAAAGAAACGATTTGATGTGATAGGTGGAATTAACACCCCCCGGCATTCTTATTTCATTCTTTTTTTCAATTGATGCTTCCTTCCCGGTGATGTCCCCATTTAGTTGACATATTGTTCTGGCTTACGCTATGATTGTCTTGGTTGAATTTATCCTTGAACCGGAGGCAATCAATGAGCGATCTTGAGCAATGTTTCTGTCCGAACGAACATTGTAAGGATTACGGTCTGCGCCAACAAGGCAACATTGCTATTCGCGGTAAGTATGGCAAGGACAATAACCGCGACCTGCTTTACTGCCGTACCTGCGGCAAGCGATTTGCCTCCACCCATGCCAGCGCTCTGTTCGGCTTGCATCTATCGGATGAGTCAATCCGCCAGATCATCCATCATGCGGCTGAGGGGGTCGGCGTGCGAGCCACCGCGCGTCTTCTGGATATGGACAAGGACACTGTCAACCGGGTAATTCTCCGAGCCGGCGAGCATTGCGGCAAGGTGCTCTCTGGGCTTCTTACTTCATTAAAGCTGACTGAAGTGCAGCTCGACGAACTGTGGTCTTTTGTAAAAAAAAGGAAAGTTCTTGTAGCCCCGAAGAAATTGAGCGCCAGTCCGGGCAGACGTGGATCTGGACAGCTATCGATGCACCCACGCGACTGTTGATTACCTTCTGGATTGGGGGACGATGTCTGGACGATGCTCGGCGAATGCTGAAGGACTTGACTTCTCGCTGTCAAGGCAAACCCTTGTTTGTCTCTGATGAACTGTCTCATTATGGCACGGTACTGGCTGAGCTGTTTCACAAGTTGGTCCCTTCTATACCGACAGGCAAGCCCGGACGACCTCGGAATCCGGAGCGGGTCATTGATGCTGATTTGGACTACGCCACAGTCCATAAAACACGCCAGGGCGGTCATGTGACAAAAGTTGAACGCAAGGTGGTTCACGGGACTGAACAACAGGTTCTCATGCGATTGGAAAAGTCGCCCAGCCAGACGATCAACACAGCGTATATCGAGCGGTCCAATCTGGACTGGCGGCTCTGGGATGCGCACTTGGCACGCAAAGCACCGACTGTTGCCCGTTCAATGTGCTGGCTGAAAACAAAGTTTGCCATCTGCGTGGCATGTTACAATTTGATCCGGCCACACGAAACACTGAGTCGCGGCGAGGATAGTATTTTTAGAGCCAAGACTCCGGCTATGGCTGCAAACGTGACGGATCATCGGTGGACATTCCATGAGCTACTGGCTTACCCATCACTATGTCAATGATATAGGGACATCACCCAACAACCAGACTTGAACAAATTGCCCGCGATGAGGGTTTTATTTCAGCGGAAGATGATCTGCTGTTGCCACGTTTTTACCTTGCACCGGTACTCGATCCATGGCTTATGAAGACAATTGACGAATGGATGTCTGACAGACAATACTGCTGCAGATAATGAGGTAAGCATGAACACAACACCCGTTGTAGAGGTCTTTTTCGACTACATCTGACCCTGGTGTTACCTCGGTACCGTGCGTACCGACCGACTGCAAAAGGAATACGGAGTCAAGCTGCGCTTCACCGCCTTCCCCCTCCATCCCGAAACACTAGAAGAGGGAATGGAACTTTCCGAGCTCTTCGCCGGACGTGAGGAGTACATAGAAACCATGCAGACGAAGCTGCTGCAGGTTGCCGCCGCCGAGGGGCTCCCCCTGACAAAGAGAACGCGCACCTACAACAGCAGGCTCGCCCAGGAACTGGGAAAATGGGCTGAGTCACAGGGAGTGGGAGACCTGTTCCATCGTGCAGTCTACCGGGCCTTTTTCGTCGATGGCGTCAACATTGCGCTGATAGATGAATTGCTGAAGATTGCCGAATCTGTCGGGCTTCCATCTTCTGACGCACTCAGGATTCTTAAATCACGGAGCTTTGCCGCTGCAGTTGACGCAGACTGGCAACGCTCCAGAGCGTTGCAGATAACCGCCGTCCCGACGCACCTATACGTGGGAAAGAGGCTGGCGGGCTTTGGTGCCTACGATGATTTTGTACGCCTGATCGGGAAATAGTGCGTATAACGAATGTCAGTAATACTATTGAGGAGCCACTATGAAGCAAATCCAGTTTGGGCGGAATGATAGGAGAAAATAAATTGAAAGCAGGTCGCATTTCATTCAGCTCAAAATCATTCTGGATCTTCGACCTTGATGGTACCCTGACGGTGCCGATCCATGACTTTGACTTCATTTGCAGAGAACTCGACATACCCCGTGTCGCCGACATCCTTAGCTATCTTGACAACCTCCCTGAAGCAGAAGCATCCATCCGCCGTGCCCGTCTGCATGAAATAGAGATGGATCTGGCTCGCAAAGCCCTTCCTTCAGCCGGAGCGGTGGAGACCCTAAGGCAACTCCACGAATCAGGAGCGCAGCTGGGAATACTGACCCGAAATGAACGGGACATTGCACTGCTCACACTCGACACGATAGAGGCCGGTCACTATTTTGCCAGCGAGAACATTCTAGGCCGCTCCGAGGTTTCGCCGAAACCGGACCCTGCCGGTATTCACCACCTTCTATTCGTATGGGGAGCCGCTCCTGCAGAAGCAGTAATGGTAGGCGATTACCTCTTTGACTTGCAGGCCGGTCGGGCTGCGGGCACCACAACGGTACATGTAGGAAGACCGGACGGCAAGTCCTGGCCTGAGTTCACTGATCTTGCAGTGGGATCGCTGAACGAGCTGGCCACCTATTTCCAGCACTGATCGTGATTGACGGGGATGGTAACCGGAGAAAACTGTTAAAGATAACATCTATTCATAAGGAGTACCGTATGCACAAAGCAATTCGCTTTCACGAAGTCGGAGGCCCCGAAGTCCTTAAATGGGAGGATGTTGAAGTCGTTGACCCAGGTCCTGGTGAGGTGCGCATCCGTCATGAGGCGATAGGAGTCAATTTTGTCGATCTCTATCAGCGCAACGGTCTCTATAAGGTACCACTACCCGCCATCGCCGGAAATGAGGGAGCGGGAGTTGTCGAAGTAATCGGCACCGGGGTTACAGGGGTAAAAGTGGGTGACCGGGTCGCCTACGCAGGAAGAGTCGGCTCCTACTGCGAAGTTCGCAACATTCCGGCTGACAGGCTTTGTATCCTGCCTGACGAGTTGAGCTTCGAGCAGGGAGCGGTAATGATGCTCAAGGGACTGACGGTCCAGTATCTGATCCGCAGAACCCACCGGGTGCAAAAAGGGGAAACGGTATTATTTCACGCCGCAGCCGGAGGCGTCGGCATAATAGCCACCCAATGGTTGAAAGCTCTTGGCGCTACAATTATCGGTACTGCTGGATCTGCAGAAAAGTGTGCACTCGCACTCCAACACGGTGCCGACTATTGCATCAACTACCGGACCGAAAATATCGTCGAACGGGTACGGGAGATAACCAACGGCAAAGGAGTGCCGGTTGTCTACGATTCTGTCGGTAAAGATACGTTTGAAGCCTCGCTGAAATGTTTGAGTCCACGTGGATTGTTGGTAAGTTTCGGCAACGCGTCCGGCCCGGTACCACCGGTAGACTTAAGTCTCCTCGCCCAGCATGGTTCACTGTATGTTACACGCCCGACCCTGGCCACCTATATCGCCGAACGTGCTGATCTGGAAGCTGCAGCTCATGAACTTTTTGACATTGTGCGGGCCGGTACAATGGGAATAGATATCAATCAGCGCTATCACCTCAGAGATGCAGCTCAAGCACATATCGACCTTGAGTCCCGTAAAACAACCGGTTCCAGCATAATGCTTCCCCGGTAACCTCACTATGTTGAGCAGGTAAAGGAAAAAGGCATGTTTGAATCCCAGTACAACGACGAGATGGAAACCGAAGTGAAACGGCTGGAGGCGCAGATGCGAGCTATCAAAGTAGGTCATCCGGAATGGCTCAATGCTTGTGCTACTTGCGGGTCTGAACTTTCCAATACCGATGCCAGCAAGTGCGAACAGTGCATCTGAACTTGCTGCTGAGAAGTATAAGTCGGTTATCCGCTTGCGTTTATCCTGATAAATCACAGCAACCTACATCCTTTGAACCAAAACTATCAAGAGCTGAATCAGGAGGCAGAAAATGAATCTGATTACCGTCAACGAACAGACGTGCAACAAAGATGGTCTCTGTGCTGCTGTCTGCCCAATACACCTCATTAATTTCAAACCGGGTGAATACCCTGCCCAGATTGCCGAAGCCGAGGAGTTGTGCATCAAATGTGGGCATTGCGTGACCGTTTGTTCGACTGGAAGTCTTCAGCACAAATATATTCCTCTCGCAGATTGCCCTGATATTCAAAAAGAACTCTCCGTGTCCGCCGAGCAATGCGAGCAGTTTCTTCGTCAACGCCGCTCAATCCGGGTTTACCAGAACAAAGCGGTCCCCAGAGAAAGCCTGACTAAACTCATTGAGATTGCCCGTTACGCACCTTCGGGTCACAACTCACAATCAGCCCAATGGCTTGTCATCGACAACCGGGAAGAGCTACGCAAGCTCTCAGGGATAGTAGCCGACTGGATGCGCTGGATGCTTGCCAACATGACCGAATTTGCCGTATCAATGCATATGGATCGAACTCTTGGACGATGGGAACAAGGGCACGATGTCATCCTTCGTGATGCCCCTGCCTTGGTAATCGCCCATGCTGACAAGACAGACCGTCTCGCTCCGTCCACATGCACGATTGCACTTTCCTACCTGGAACTGGCAGCTACCGGCATGAATCTCGGTACCTGCTGGGCGGGCTACTTCAACGCTGCCGCCTCAACCTTCCCGCCCATGATGGCGGCTCTGGCTCTCCCTGAAGGGCATCAATGCTTTGGAGCGATGATGGTCGGCTTTCCCAAATATCAGTACAAACGATTACCAACACGCAAACAACCAGTCATCAACTGGCGACCATGAATAATGTATCCAGAAGGGGGTAACCAGATGCAACTCACAGGCAATACAATACTCATAACCGGCGGAGCAACAGGCATCGGCCTGGTACTTGCGCAGGGACTTCTCGAACGTGGAAACGAAGTAATCATCTGCAGTAGACGTCATGAGCGCCTGGAAGCTGCCCAGGCAGCCAATCCGGGTCTGCATATCCGGGTGTGCGACGTATCCGACCACAATGCCCGCATCAGCCTCGTCTCATGGCTTGCCGACAACTTTCCCAGCCTGAACATACTGATCAACAATGCCGGCGTGCAACATCTGTATAACTTTCGAGACAGTCACTCTAATCCGGCCAAACCCAACGAGGAAATTGCCATCAACCTCGGTGCTCCCATTCATCTGACAACACTATTACTTCCTCTACTTGAGAGCCAAACCACTGCCGCAGTCGTGAACGTCTCATCCGGCCTTGGCTTTACGCCACTTGCGAGGGTACCGGTATACTGCGCAACTAAAGCGGCGCTCCATTCCCTGACCATGTCGCTACGGCACCAACTACGTAATACTAATGTCCGAGTCTTCGAGGTTATCCCACCGCTGGTCACCAGCGAATTAGGCTTCCCACACCGGTCGGAAGAAGTCAACAGTTCGGCTATGCCGACAGAAGATGCAGTAGCCGAGATTATTGCCGGCCTTGAAAAAGATATCTTTGAACTGGCAATTGATAGAGCCAAGAATCTGGTCAGCAAACGGGAAGAACTTTTTGCACTGATGAATGCGGATTAAACAGCTCGACAATAGCGAGAAATAAATACACTTCGAAAGGTAGAGTCATGAGTACAGCACTGCTGTTGATAGACATACAAAACGATTATTTTCCCGGCGGCCGCATGGATCTCGTCGGCAGTAACGAAGCGGCTGGAGCAGCGGCACGACTGCTGGCTGTGTTTAGGAAAACCTCGTGGCCGATCTTCCACATCCAGCACATATCCGCCCAGCCTGGAGCAACATTTTTTGTTCCTGGAACCGCCGGTGTCGAGATCCACCCCAGCGTCACACCACTTCCCGGTGAACCGGTCATTATCAAGCACTTCCCCAACAGCTTTCGCGAAACCGGTCTGCAGGAGCAACTACGGCTTTCCGGAATCGGCACTCTGCTGGTCTGCGGCATGATGACCCACATGTGCGTGGACGCTACGGTCAGGGCCGCCTTCGACTTGGGATTCACCTGTACTATAGCTCAGGACGCCTGCGCCACTCGTGATCTTACCTTCTACGGCGAGATTATCTCCGCCCGACAGGTGCATGGAGCGTTTCTGGCCGCTCTCGGTGCTGTCTACGCCAACGTCAGAACGACAGACGACATTCTTGATGGGAATACTGCCGGAAGAGGATGAAATATGGCCAGTCAACTACCACCCGAAGACACTGTAACGTTAGAAGAATTGACGTTATCAAACAGCTTTGAGATCGCTGCCCACGTGTCCGTACTGGAGCGGAAGGGAATAATGACGCGAGCCGAAGTAATCGCTGAAATAGGGAGACTGCGTGATCAAGCCAAAGGCTGAAGAACTGATTGAACTTGACGACCTGCACTCGTTAACAATCCGGGCATAACCCATGTCAAAACAACCGGAATTCCCCATCCAGATATTTTATGACGGCTCTTGTATAGTTTGTTCGACAGAGATTGAGCACTACCTGCGCCAGAACCACGACGGAAGACTTGTCGCGGTCAATATCAATATTCCGGACTTTGCTCCGGAACCCTTCCATATTTTGCGTGAGACCTTCATGTACGAACTCCACGTCATTGATACGGCCGGTACCGTCTATCGGGGTGTAGAAGCCTTCTGGGCCATCTGGCAGGCTTTTCCATCCTCGACCATATACGGCTTGATGGGGAAAATCATCACTATGCCGGTGATAAACCCAATCGCCCGTCTGCTTTACAAGGGATTCGCCCGCATCCGCCCCTACCTGCCAAAGAGGCATGCATGCGATAGCGGAACCTGTAGTATCGGTATGAAGCACTGAAGAATATGTACAGGAGAGTCTATGATCGAATTGTTACGCAAGCGTCGCAGTATCCGGAAGTTCACGTATGATAAAATTGCACCGGAAGACATACAAACCCTTTTAGAAGCTGCTCTTAGGGCACCATCATCACGGGGGATCAACCTGTGGGAGTTCGTTCTCGTCGATGACCCTGCAGCCATCGGCAAGCTCGCCAAGGCGAAACAGCACGGCTCGGAATTCCTGAAGGGTGCGCCGCTAGCCATAGTCGTCTGTGCCGATAGCACCAAATCAGACGTCTGGATCGAAGACTGCTCCATCGCCGCGATCATCATCCAACTGACGGCGCTCTCACTGGGGCTCGGCAGTTGCTGGGCACAGATACGAAACCGACAGCACGACAACAAGAAGACGGCGGAAGCGTATGTGCAGGAACTACTCGAACTGCAGGAGAAGATGACGGTGGAATGCATACTCGGTATCGGTCATCCCGCAGAGAATAGAGACCCGGTAACAGCGGATAAACTTCAATACGACAAGATAAAATTCAGATGAGGGAGTTGGTACCTTGTCCGCTGATATTGTAAGAGCTTCAAAAACTACCGATAGTGGTTCCGTGGCTCTTCATAAGAACGGTTGTGCTCATCATGGTAAACGACCTGCCGGTGCTCATAATTATGCTCTCGCCAATGCCTTGGTTCCTCATAAATGACCGTATGTCTGGGTTCGTAGGTTATCCGGCGCTCATAAACCACCGGTTGTGGTTGAGCGATGGTAACGGCAGCAAGCGTTGAAAGGATTGCCACTGGAATCCAAAGAGGATTGATGCCGCCGTCATTACGGTTACCTGCATAAGCTGTGTTGGCAAGCATGCCTGAAACAAGCCCTATTGCAACGATGGTGGAAATAGCTTTTTTCATTTTGATTTCCTCCTGTGTGATTTATGACTCTGTTGATAGTAGGAGCATCATGCATGCCAATCCATAATTCGTAAAATTGATCGTAATAATGGACAGATAGCTGGTTACTAAAGCATCGTAGTTTATGAAGTATGGCTTGAATAATCCAGCCAGTACCTCAATTGAGTTAAAACTGAAATATTAAACAGGAAACGAACCATGCTTCAGAAAAATAGTGTCAGGCGGGCAAGCACAACAAGCGGTTCCTGATCGCCTTAGTAACTAACGCCTGAAATTCGTGCTGAAGTGGTAAGAAAATATTTGTCCGCAGCTGTAGACACGCATAAATGGTGGCTTTACAGATGTATTTGTATAAATTCAATCAAAATAAAAACCGTTTCACACGGATAACTTCGGATACAATCTGATAAGAATCTGATTAAAATCTAAAACATGGTACATACTGCTAAAACCATGAACTGAAAAACTTTAATCCAAAAAAAGGTTTGATCCGCCTTTATCAGAATTTATCAGATTCTATCCGTGTGAAATAGCTTTTGATTCTTCCTGTTTGGTTCCGGCTCATCCGGGTTAGGGTACAAGCTTGAGGAAAGCAACACTCCTCTTATGAACAAAGAGACCGCTTACGAGCAACTGGCACAAAGCGCGGCGTTACTCAGGGCGATACTTATTGCCTTGGATGTCCCGATAGCAAAGTAACTACGGCACTACCACCGAGCGAGGTTAAATAGCAGTCTGACAGGAGAATTTATGGCAATGATCGTAGAAATCAAAAACAACAAGCTCTGTATCGAGATCGACCTGGAGAAACCGACGCCGTCATCATCCGGCAAGACGCTGGTAGTGGCCAGCACCCGAGGGAACATTGTGACTACGGCAGAGGTCGATGGCAAGCCCATCACCATCGGATTAAACGCCTACATCAAGCCGTAATGAAGGCGGAGGTCTATTCGGTTACCTACCGGATACCCTTAACGGATGCCCAGCAGGCCCGACTCGATCGCAAGTGGCCGGACGGTGACCCGTTCATCTCCTATGAGAAAATCGAGTTCATCCTGGAACCGCTTCCGGTGGAGGACGTCTACTGGTCATACCACACGGGACAGTTTCTCTACTTTACCGTTCGTGGGGACGATATTGAGGGCACGGTCGCCGAGGTCGTCGGACGGCTCGAAGAAAAGCTGGGACGAGTATGACCCTGGGCGCTATGCAAGCAACTATACGGAGTTTCATTACATGACCTGTCCCTTCTGCAAAGAAAGCATTCTTGACGGTGCAATCAAGTGCAAACACTGCGGCTTGATGCTCAACCTTGATCCGTACAACACGATTACCATTGATAGCATTACCGCTGACGAAATCCGCGCCTTCGTGGGCACGAATGCCTATTACTACATCCAGAATTTCGCCAAGTTTACCATCATGGGGCGCGAGAAGTTTTGTGTCACATGGAATTGGAGCTGCTTCGGCTTCACCTTCCTCTGGATGCTCTACCGGAAGATGTATCTGCTTGCGATGATAACCTTCGTTGTCTTCTGCATCCCTGGCGTCAATGTTCTGCTGCATATCGGCGCAGGGATGATCGGGAACTACCTCTACTACCAGCATGTAAAAGCACAGATTATCGAAATACGCTCCACCCAGTCACCCCAGAATTTTGTGCCGGTTCTGCAAGAAATGGGGGGCGTAAACAAATGGGTCGTTACGGCAGGCATCATCATGTGTATCCTTATGACAATCCTCTTTACGGTCTTCTTTTCCGCCATGATTGCTTCCATGGGGCATTTCGTAGGAATAACGATATGATGATACTCAGGGAGCAGAATCCTGATGCTGGCCTACACAGGAGGTATTGGTGGTGCGGGAGGCGCCGGCAGGCAACCGGCATCTTGCGCCGCTCCACTGGGGGCTGGTACCGCACTGGGCAAAAGAGATGTCGAGTGGCAACAAGCTGATCAACGCCAGAAGCGAGACCATCCACGAGAAACCATCCTTCCGACAGGCCATCCGGTCGCGGCGCTGTATCATCCCGGCCAGCGGCTATTTCGAGTGGGCTGCGACCCCCGGCGGAAAGGTTCCGCATTACATTACCATGCGGGATGATTCACCCATGTCGCTCGCAGGGATCTGGGAAACCTGGAAAGCACCGGATGGGCAAAAACTGGAGACCTGCTCCATCCTCACTACTGAAGCCAACAGTCTGATGGCATCGATTCACGATCGAATGCCGGTAATACTGCATCGTGGTGAGTTTGACCGCTGGCTGGATCCAGGAGATACGAATCCGCAACATCTGCAGCACTTGTATAAGCCGTACCCGGCAGAGTTGATGCAATTGTGGCCGGTATCAACTCTGGTAAATTCAGCACGTAACGATAATCCTGCCTGCATTCGTCCGGAAAGATGAGGGCTCGCCATGCGTACCTGTGATCAATCACCTCCCGGCCAATTATTACTGGCTATCAGGCAGTTCAATAGTCGCGATTGGTACGAATGTCACGAAACCATCGAAGAGATGTGGCTGGGGGAAACTGGTGAGATGAAGGACTTTCTACAGGGATCCCTCCAGATCTCAGTAGCCCTGCTTCATTGGCGTAACGGGAACCATGGTGGTGCGGTCAGTCTCCTTGCCAGTGGGGTCAACTATCTAAAGCGCGTGCCGGATGTATGTCTATGGGTTGATGTGCAATCTCTGATAGCTGACTCAGACAGTGTACGTGTAGCCCTGGAAGAACTCGGAAAAGATCGCATGGATTCGTTAGAATCATCGCTCATACCGAAGATTAAGACAGTTTCAGTAGCTCAACTTTCAAGTACGCCTGAGGAATAATGGCCGATCAATCCATCATACTCTGGATCATCGGGGGGATTTTAACCTTTACAGGCTTGGCGGGACTATTACTGCCATTAGTGCCTGGTGCGCCGCTATTGTTTCTGGGACTACTCCTTGGAGCCTGGGCAGAAGGCTTCCGCTATATTGGACTGTGGACACTCCTGCACCTGGCTTCTCTGGCAGCACTGACCTACGTGGTAGAGTTTGTAGCGTCAATCCTGGGGGTAAAGAAGCATGGGGGGTCGCGTCGTGCCACGCGAGCTGCTGTTGACTCTTAATCCCGGTCGGACAATTCTCTGCTCCAACCATGTATCCAACTTCCTGAACCTGGCCGGGAGCTACCCCAAAGACCGGGACCGGCTGATAGCAGATCTCGATGCCGCCCTGATAAAGGCCGGCACATATCCCGGTTTTCTTGACAGCGTGCCGGAATACGAGGAAGAATATTACTAACGCTGATTCTGTAAGGAGGAGCCAGTATGTTAATCCGTAAGATCTCAACATCATTTATTAGTGCCCCGACAATCGAGGGAGCCGGTGTTCATCTCAAGCGGGCTTTCGGCTACCATCAGGTTCCTGCGTTCGACCCATTCCTGATGCTGGATGACTTCCATACCTCGAACCCTGACGAGTACCTGGCAGGGTTCCCCTGGCACCCTCATCGGGGGATCGAGACCATCACATATATTATTGAGGGTCTTGTGGAACATGGCGACAGCATGGGCAACAAGGGTGTGATCGGTGCAGGTGATGTACAGTGGATGACCGCCGGTAGCGGCATTATTCACCAGGAGATGCCCAGGGAGAGCCCAACCGGCACTATGTGGGGAGTTCAGTTCTGGGCAAACCTTCCAGCGGCTAACAAGATGATGGCACCACGTTACCGTGACGTGAAAGCAACTGATATACCGGAAGTAAGGCTGGATGACGGCGTAACGATCAAGGTAATTGCCGGAACGATCGGAAGTTTCCAGGGACCGGTCAGGGATATCGTGATTGAACCCGAGCTACTTGATATTAGCATACCCGCAGGCACATCGTATTATCACAGCCTTCCGGAAGGTCATACTGCATTTGTCTATATCCTTTCCGGAGAAGGTTTTTTTGATGATGGAGGAGTGGTGCATCGACCGGAGACAGTACTGCTGTTTGAGCGTACTGGACACGCGGTGAGAGTTGAGACAAGAGAGACCCCTGTCCGTTTCCTGTTCGTTGCGGGCAAACCACTCGGAGAGCCTGTCGCCTGGGGAGGCCCAATAGTTATGAATACCAGAGAAGAGCTGGATATTGCCTTTGCGGAACACAAAAATGGGACATTTATCAAGCATTGAGAATAGCAGACCTGTTACAGCAAAAAATGGTGCTACGAAAGTTGAGTTCAAAATATGTCCGCAGAGCAACCGCATAACCCACTGCACGGGGTAACACTGGAGATGATCCTGAACCATCTGGTCGAGCATTATGGGTGGGAAGAACCAGGAAGAAGAATCGATATAAGATGTTTCAAGAACGATCCTTCTATACAGTCATGCTTGAAATTTCTGAGAAGAACGCCGTGGGCACGGGACAAAGTGGAATCTCTCTATCTTATTTCGATCCTGAACTGAAAAAAACTGATGCTGAGATGCCTGCATACCTAAAATTAAAATGTTATTTTTTTAGTCTACCTATTAAAGTTCCGCACCTCCAGTCCAAAACCGCACTACTTGGCAAGTCAGGGGACTGGAATACCTTAACTTCCTCACCATGTTGCTCAGCAAGATTATTTAAGTCATTGATCTGGTCTTTAGATTGGAACAGTGGCTGAAAATGATATATATGCCTCGGCGCTGTCAACAGTACGCAAGCGCGGAAATATCTCACCTCTCATCGTTCCTCCTAAAATTCTATTTCCTTTTGTCATTATCATAGTTCGCGCTTGCTGGGTATTCATCAACCAAGAGGCTCGTTGCAGTACCTTACGACGATATATCATAAAAAGTGCTATCGTAAGTCCAACTAGTAGCGACGTAAATATCACCAGAATAACGCCGATCCAATATTCATCAGGATTGTTCTGTAAAGCGACAAACATGGTATATCCGACTATTTCTGGAAATATAGCCAGAATAATTATCATAAGAGTCAACATCCAAGGCATCTTGCGTAATTCTGGTTTAATTACAGTCTGTTTCCAAGGCTTCTCACCATTACTCATTTCTGGCCTCCTTGTGTATATTTCCCTTATCAGTCTTCTGATTCCGGCAACAAAAGAATTGGGTGACTCAGGGATCAGTAGCAAAGACACTGTATGTACCGAGTCTTCCATTGTCAGAAATAAAAATCGAAAACTGATTCTGGGCTGATAAATCCGACAAACTGAACCGTCCCATCTGCTGTTGTCGTTCTTGTTATTTGCGATTACATGTCGATTGCTAATAAGTACACGTTTATTTTTGACCAGCTACCCACCTAAATCCAAAACCGTAATTGTTATCGCACTCTTTATGGCTAGGGAAATATTTTTCTTCCTTTATTATGTTGATGGAATCATTGACCTTCTCAACCTTGGCTATGGCACAAAAGGTATTTTTTGAGTCTGGTGCATTGAGTGGAATACATATTTCTAAACCACCGTCATCTACTATTGTCAAGCGACCGTTTACTGTTGAAAAATTAGCAGAACCTTCATATATCATTGCAAATATAACCACCAGATTAATCATATCTGGTCGCAGAATATACAAATTCTCACCGTCTGATGAACTGCCAGTCCGATCATCTTTATCCAGATATATGTATGGCGATTGAGATTTGGATCCAAATGAGTTGCCTAATGGTTGAATTACACCAATTGTCCCGTCGGTCATTCTGTACATGCACCCTAAATCAAGATCAACAGTGTTTGAAGATAGTGAGAAAAACCCTTTTGCTTTGGGCTGATCCCAATTCAGGTTGACATGAATTCTTTGAGTACCTCCGCTCTTTTTCAGGTTAACAGATTGACTTGAACCTCGCTTATCAAGTGAAACCTTGCTAAGGCTTACTTTTGGAGGTGCTGGTGGTGCTGGTGCAGGTTGAGGGGAGGCTGGTACTGGTGTAACTGATGGTGAAGAAGAAGGAGCTTCTTCCCCGCCAAAGTGCTTCAATAGTGCACCAAGACCTCCGTTAAACCCCTGTCCATTTGCTGCAAATCTCCATACGTCCTTCAGATACAATTCGCCTATAATTATTGCAACTTCCTGCAAGAAGTCTTTCCCTGAAAATTTGAAATAGGCTATTTCACGAGTTCCTTCAAAAAGGCATAAAGAGCTTTGACCGATAGATGACATATTGAAAGTGCCGTCTATGGTAGCTGTAAATACTAATTTCCTGATGTTTGGGGGAAGGGTACTCAAATTGATTTTGAATGTTTCAGTGCTTCCGTTTTTTGAACCGATTGTTGCTAAGGAGCCGCATGGTGAGGTTTTCTGATTGTAGAAAATCATGTATCTGTCATCTGAGAGTTTTTCATTGGCATCAAGGCCAAAACAGCTTATGTCAATAACCTGGCCAGGTGCTGAGGCTATTGTAATTCCCACCTCTAGTTGAAATTGATTTGTCAGATCGCTTAATTTGGATTTTTGACCACGTATAAATTCCATGTGTATCACCTCTTTTAAAATGGATTTTCAACTATTTCTGGTTTGATAACAGCAATCTTATCCGGAAGGTCTGTTTTTTCTATTTCTGTCAAAGTAATGTCGAGAATAGTCTTCAACTCTCTTGCAGCCTTCAACCCTTCCTTATCAAGGGTAATGTCTATGTTTCCGAATATGGAAACTCTGTCAACACGGTTCTCTATGGTCAACTCGCTTATCTGGATACAATCCTTAAACCTATGCCGCCAGCTTGAACGATGCTGAAACCTCATCCCAGGGAACAGAATAGAGCCCTGCTTCATCCTTTTCAACAAGCCCAATCTGCTCTAACAGCTTCACGTCATCAAAGACATTCTTGTAATGCCGGTTTAAGAGCTTTGCGAGTCCCCGAACGCTTGATGCGCCGTGGCTGTGTAAATTGTCCAGCAACTCAAAACGCTTTGGCGTGATATATTTCAGGAAGGTTTTCACATCATGGAAATAAACGCGCTCAATCGCCTGCTCGGGAAATATGCCGTTGTCAAACTGCTTAAATATGGCTCTGGTTTCCTTGTCGCACTCTTCACGGCTCTTGATTCCAACTTTAAAGTCTCTCATGGTTTCACCCCTCATTCCGAAATACTTCGTCTCGGTCTGTAATAAAATCTGTGAACACTGTTACAACCTGCTCTTGAATATAACCGCCTTCGGATACCTTCTCGTTGCAAATCAGTTTTGCTTTCATCCGTTACCCTCTGGCTTTCAATACTATATAATACGGTCGGCAAGATTTCAAGCCGCTTTTCTTCCGGATGTTATCGGAATAACATTGCTTGACGCGCCGGAAATGATGCTCTTTATCTTCCGTTCAATGGTTTCAAGAGCTGCCTGCTTTTCATCATCAAAGTCATGCTGGTTGTAAGTTCCATCAAGTTTCCCCATTGTGTGATTAAGTACCCGCTCCCGGTGTTCAAATTTGATCTTGGATGCTGCCATCAGGGTGGCTGCTGTTCTGCGTAAATCGTGCGGAGTGAAGTGGTCAACCCCCAGACGGTTCTCCGCTGCCGGTGTGCCATCATTTTTATAAAGTGGATTCCCTTCTTTTGCATCGGTCAACGGATAAGCCAGGTTGCGACCAACGGCTACAGCAAGAGCGGTATCACCTAATGACTGCTCTTTGTCCTTGTGTGAACAATCGACTGATTCAAGCTGCCGATTGATACCAGATCCATGCAGATAATCCGGTTCTTGCCATCCAGATGCAGGGTAATAAACATCTCCTTGGTCTCCTGCATAAGGAACTGGAATGCACCTGAAACCTGATCTGGCGTGGAGTACCTCGTTCCGGTTTTCAGATAATCGGTTATTTCTTCATTTACAGAGAGTGCTTCATAGATCGCTTTGATCTGTCTGAATTTGATCGATCTTTTTTTGCCGGTAACTTTCTCTGCTCCGAATAATGTCTCAATGGTCATGATCTTACTCCTTTGGATAAAAATAAGGAGCTTGTTACGGCTCCCATTGTAAAATGATCAGTCATGATTTGCGTCTTTTTTGAACGGATTTTGCTTGACTTCTGATGAAGTGCCTATTTTTTAGGATTTTGGGTATGTGACTGGTTTGTACAAAATTGCACGCACGGTTAAAATAAATATTGACATGTTAAAACAGCTAGTTGCGTGCCGTGATTATTCATTATGCAAACCGATGAAGTGCCTGTGTCTACAATGCTTTTTTGAGAGTTATCAACTTACTCCACAGAGTTATCCACATTTTCTGTGGAATCTTATCCGTGTTTGAAATAACAATTACTTAGTCATTTTCAGGAAATATCGTCATCTGCTGGATTAGAATATCCGCTAATTTTTTGAGTCATTATTCTTATAATCGGTAATAATTGATTTATGGTTTCCTCCAGATACGCAAAAGGGGCAGTGCCGATAATGGCTTCACCCCTCTTTGCGCTTTTTTTTGTATTTTGTTTTGCGTGTGAGGATGCCGATCGCTCAGGAAGTGGTATAATTGCATTCATGATTACGTGTACAAGGAGAGAGCCATGTCATTGACAAAGAAATGGTATACAGTTGCTGATGCTGCATCCAAGTACGGAGTCTCAACCGATCAGCTTCTACAATGGGTGGATTGTGGATTGGTTCGTACCGAAGAAGATAAGGGTGAGACCACTTTGCTGAATAGTGATGATATTGAGCAGGAATTGGGCCTTATCCCCTCTGTATGACCAGATGAGGCTGCTCATTACAAAAATATGGAACTGGCGGGACATCTGGTTGTTGAAGTGGTCTGCTTTTCTGTTCGGAATAGCGGCGGGAGCATTCTTTCAAGCGTTGGTACTGCCGTATGTGTGGATTGTTCTGGTTGCGGCGGTACTCCTGGCAATCAGACCGGCAATTGCTTACTGGAAAGATTAGATGGCGGATCTGGTTGCACATTGAGGATGTAATCTGCAGCCTTCTGTGCCTGTGCTGCTGCGTGTACCAGTAAGGTTTTATCGTTCTTAAGTGCTTAGGTGCTGTTGATAGGCCTTGATTGTGTTGAAACAGTGCTGTAGAGGCAGCTGGATATAATCAGGAGATGGACTGTAGTATGCCCTGAAACCTCCGTATTTGATTTCGGCCAGCCGCCATGCTCATCAATAACTTGATCGGTCTCAGCCATTATGCGGATTGTGTTGACAGATGAACTTACATTTCCACAAACTTCTTCAAATAATTTTCCCCGCACAACTTCTCCAGCCCACCACCCGGCGAGGCATAGCCGATGACGATCTCATCAGCCAGTTCCATCATCAGGCGGTTGCGCTGGTAGCAGGTTTCTTCTGATGCGTGGGTGACGCTATCGGCGTAGCGGGTTATGATCAGCAGGCGGTTGGTATCAAGAGCAGTCTGTATCTCCGGTGGCCACTTCTTCATCATGCCACGAGCCAAAGCCAGGATTACCGGTTGGGTGCCTTTCAGCAGATAATGGAGGACGTCTTTCTCAATACGGGAATGAAAGCCGGATATGACGCAGGTACCCTTTTCTCGCTGCACTATCGCCCAGTCGAAAGATTTGAGGACGACGGCTGCCGGGCATTTGCGCGAGCAGAGGAAGGCGACCTTGTGCTGCTGCAAGAGATCGCTGTTGCCGAGGGTATGAAGCGGGGCATCACTCCTCATCGCCGACCCTCCGTGCGGCTTGTTCCCGTGCCAGTTCAATAGCCTGGTGCAGTCGTGAACGCAACAGTTCCATCGGCGGCAGTTCAGTTAAATACTCTGCTACCCGGATCGATTTTTCATCCAGTTGTAGCAGCTCCACCTGCTCGGCATCGGAACCGGCGCACAGGATCAACCCAATGGGAGTTTCTTCGCCGGTTGCACGATCATATTTGTCCAGCCAGCGGAGATACAGCTCCATCTGACCGATGTGGGCCGGTTTAAATGATTCCAGCTTCAGCTCTATGGCAACCAGTCGCCGCAGGTGACGGTGATAGAAGAGCAGATCGAGATAAAAATCGTCCTTGCCGACAGTCATCCGTTTCTGACGGGCAACGAAGGTAAAGCCGCTCCCCAGTTCCAGCAGAAATCTTTCCATCTCCCGTAGTATGGCGTTTTCCTGATCCTTTTCGCTGTAAGCCCCCTGCAAGCCGAGAAAGTCCAGCAGATAGGGGTCACGGAAGACCATGTCAGGGGTCATCTGTCCTTCCCGCAGAATATCCAGTTCAGCCTTGATGACCTCTTCGGTGTTTTTGGACAAGGCAGTACGCTCGTAAAGCATTCCACCGATTTTCTTGCGCAAGGTGCGAACCGGCCAGCGTTCTATTTGGCACATTTCAGCGTAGAACTCGCGGGCAAGGGGGGCTTTTATGGGTAGGATTGCCAGGAAGTGTGACCATCCCAAATATTGTAACAGCGATACAACAATCTCTTCGGCAGGAAACTGCTCGGCAAATTGAACCATACGCCGCACATTCTTTTCACTAAACCCTTTTCCAAATTCAGTTTCCAATTGTCGTGACACTGTTACGACAATCTGTTTGCCATACTCAGCCCGGCCATCAACCAGATTTTCAGCGGCAACTCGTTTCCCTATCCGCCAGTACAACAGCGTCTGTTCGGCATTGGCAACAGTGGCTAACCGAATAATTTGGACGTTATTAGATGAAACAGTATGGAATTGTATAGCAGGAAATGGGACGGAATAACACGGGAAATACTCTTCATTAAAGAGGCATTTTTGGGTTTTGGGGCGTCCTTTATACACACCCCCAAAACAACTGATTTCAACCGCATCAGAACGGACAGCAACGGACAAGAGACAAAGAAAAACCCTTGATTCCTCAAGGGCTTTTCTTTGTTGCCGGACGGTGCCGGACTATGTTCTGGCGGAGAAGGTGAGATTCGAACTCACGGAAGCTTTCACTTCGGCGGTTTTCAAGACCGCTATAAACCTATAATTGACAACTAATAATAACAATAGTCAATAATATTTTCAGTATGTTATGCACATTATTCTGTTGAGCTTTCAAGTTATTTATTGCGATTTATTGAAACCATTTGCGCCAAATATGCGCTTAATTACTGGCAGTCCGGAAGATACGCCGTCCAGGTGATTAACCCGGATACCAGAAGAGGCCGCCGATCATGGTAGCCTCGATGATGCTGATCTTGACCGGCTGACCGTGGCGCTGTTCAACGA
>JBAXVG010000041.1:0-44780 GCA_037129255.1 Desulfuromonadales bacterium
AGCCGACCGCCAGTATCCACGATCCGAGCGCCAGAAAAGGGATATTGCTGACCAGGATGGGGTGGGATGTGCCGCGCACGAAACGCCCCATGCGCGGGCCGAGGATACCGGGATGAGAATCGAAGAGATCTGTCAATTACATCTTGAGGATGTGCGGTGTCGTTTCTCGGCCAATTTCACATCCTCTAACGCGATCCGTTCATGTTTGTCGATGAGCTCCAGGATTTCGGCCAACGATGTAATCAATTGAGTCCAGCACATCCAACGTTACCCTGGCTATTTCAGAAGCAAATTCTTCTTTGTATTCCGGACAAATGGTAAGTATTCACTGACAATTATCCTCGCTATTATTCTCGAGACAAACTACATTTCGTACAACAAAATCAGCACTGGGGCTTCGCTGAAACTGCAAAGGAGTGATTCAAACCGGGGTGAGTGGCGACAGATCGGAATTCAGCGTTGTCTCGGCGCAATGCGTGCGTGGCAGCTGTGATGTTGTTTTGCGGCATTTAATTGTATACCGATCACTGCACACCATTGGGTGACCTGAAGGCCTGTGCCGGTCGGATGAGCGGGCCTGCCGGAAAAACGGTCATCAGTTTGCAGTTGTCGGCACTATATTTGGTACGATATTTGGAATTATTGGTTACGCAGGAGATGGTTGAAAAAGTAGAATGCGATCTGGATCGCGGTAAACCGCTTCTTACCCTTACTTATTTAGCCCCGATATTTGCTACAGCTATAAGGTTAATGGCGTGAATTATGAGGGCAGCCGAATCGCAATAGAGGAGTTTTCCAGTACCAACCCGGATGAGATTCAGCCGGTTATTGAAAAGTATCCGGTTGGCAAAACGGTAACGCTTTTCCATAATCCGAAGAAGCCTGAAGAAAGCATTATCGAGCTCGGCCCCAAACCACCATCATTCCATAGAATTTCCCTGGGACTGGCGTCATTTTTCTTTGTTTTTGCGGCTTTATTTGCAAATGGACCGACCGACGTCAATAAAATCAAGTGGTGTGTCTTTGTCGGTGCCCCGCTGACAGATGAACATTTATTTCCTGATGTATCACTATGTTGTAAACCGGACAAGAGCCTGATTCCTGGGGGAAGGATAAAGGAGCGGCAGCTTGGAGGTTTTCATACCTGCTGGACCTTCAATCTATTCAGGATGATGACAAATTTCAGCTTGACTACCATAAAACATAACCTTACTTTTACTCGTAACGATTGTCCCTGGCTACTATGACAGGATGTGTATGAGCATTCATCCCAAACCACTCATTGCCTGCCGCGAATGCGATCTGCTCCTTCGGGAGATCCCGCTTCTTCCCGGAGGAATAGCGTGCTGCCGTTGCTGTGGCGCCCCGTTGTACCGCAATTCGTCCGGCAGTCAGGATCGCACACTGGCCCTGGTACTGGCTGCTGCGGTGCTGTTTATTATAGCGAATGTATATCCCATCCTGGGAATCGAGATCCAGGGTACCCGCAACGCCACCAACCTTTACGGTGCCGTTCACGCTCTCTGGAATCAGGATATGCGCTCAATATCGTTTCTGGTATTCGTAACAACCATTCTGGTGCCCGCCATTGAGCTTTCTATGATGATATATCTTCTGCTTCCGCTCAGACTGAAGTGCCTCCCCCCCGGTATCCCGCTGATCCTGCGTATTCTGCAGAGCATCAAACCATGGGGCATGGTCGAGGTGTTCATGCTTGGCATACTGGTGTCCTTGGTGAAGCTTGCCGATTCTTCCAGCATTATCCCGGGAGTGGCTCTCTGGTCATTCGGAGGCCTGACGTTGATGCTTGCAGCTGTTGCGACATCGTTCAACCCGCGTGACGTGTGGCTCCATCTTGCTGTCGGGCCCGGTGGAGATGCTTTCAGATGAGCCGGACGGGAGTGTCAGCCGGCGGTCTGGGGCTCTGTTCCTGTCACGCCTGCGGCCTGGTGTCGAGGCCTGAGCGAGCATTCGGCACGGCTCGCTGTCCGAGATGCGACGCCCGCATTCATATTCGCAGGCCGGATAGCGTCGGGCGCTGCTGGGCTTTGCTTATCGCAGCTTATATCCTGTATCTCCCCGCAAATCTGTTGACGATCATGGAAACCGGTTCTCTTATCAGCTACCGGAAGGACACCATTATGAGCGGTGTAGTGCATCTCTGGAAAAACGGTTCCTGGGCGATTGCCGTCATCGTGTTTGTCGCCAGCATAATCGTCCCGCTTTTCAAGCTGATAGCGCTCACCATACTGCTGATCTCGGTGCAGCGCCGCTCTACCTGGTGGCCGCTGCAACGGGCCAAACTCTACCGTATGGTGGAGACGGTCGGTCGCTGGTCCATGCTGGATATCTATGTAGTAACCATTTTGGCGGCTCTGGTGCAGATCCGTTCACTGGCAACGGTCAAGGCCGGCTCCGGAGCAATAGCTTTTGGCGCCGTCGTGGTACTGACCATGTTTGCCGCCATGGAGTTTGATCCGCGCCTGATCTGGGATCCGCTCAGGAAAGAGAGTGATGTATGACCGATTCTCCTCATGTATCAAATTTTCCGGACATTCCGGATGCCGTCGTCGAGCGTCGTCGCCGTCGATCCTCCCAATTAATCTGGATCATACCGATTATTGCGGCGATCATCGGCATTTTCCTGGCGGTCAAATCCTACATGGAACGCGGGCCGGTCATCACCATAACCTTCAAGAGCGGAGAGGGGCTGGAGTCGGGCAAGACCAAAATCAAGTACAAAGATGTGCAGATCGGAGAGGTAAAGAACATCGCAATTGCCAAGAACCGCTCCCATGTCGTGGTCACCGCCGAATTGAGCAGGGAGGCTGCTGGGCTGCTGGTCGATGATACCCGCTTCTGGGTCGTCCGCGCCCGCATCTCCGGAGGGGGGATTTCCGGGCTCGGTACACTGATGGGCGGATCGTACATAGGTGTGGACGCCGGCGTGTCGCAGGAACCGCGAGACGAATTCAACGGCCTGGAGCAACCGCCGGTGGTCACTATGGATGTTCCGGGCCGCCAGTTTATCCTGCACGCCAAGGATATCGGCTCGTTGGACGTAGCCTCTCCACTTTTTTTCCGGCGCATGCAGGTCGGGGAGGTGGTTGCCTATGAACTGGATAAGGACGGCAACGGGGTAACGCTCAAAGTCTTCGTTCGGGCACCGTACGACAAGCATGTCAAGTCCAATACCATGTTCTGGCACGCCAGCGGTATTGACATCAGCTTCGACACAAATGGCGTGAAGGTCAATACAGAGTCCATGGCCTCAATCCTGCTGGGAGGTATTGCTTTTCAATCCTCGGAAGACAGACTGAACGCGCCTCCGGCCGGAGTCAACAGCACCTTCAATCTGTTCGCCAATAAGGAAGAGGCCATGAAGCGCCCCGATACGGTCGTAGAGGCCTATCTCCTGGTATTCACAGAATCGGTTCGCGGTCTCCCCATCGGTGCTCCGGTGGACTTGCGCGGTGTTACGGTGGGGGAGGTAAGCAGAATCAACGTGGAACTGGATCCGCATCGCAAGAAATTCTCCATGCCGGTTGAGATACAATTCTACCCGGAACGGCTTCGGGCACATTACCGCAAAAAAGCTCAAGGCAAGGCCATGAGTTCCCGCGAACTACTGAGCGCGCTCGTTGAACATGGTTTCCGGGCTCAGCTCAGGAGTGGAAATCTGTTGACCGGACAACTCTATGTCGCTTTTGATTTCTTTCCCAAGGCGCCAACGGCAAAGATCGACTGGAGCAAAAGTATCCCTGAATTTCCCACTATAGCCGGCAGTATGGAGCAATTTCAGACAACACTCATGCAGATTGTGCAGAAGTTTGAGAAGATGCCTCTTGAGGAGCTTGCAGGCGATGCGCGGCAGACGATCCGGACTCTTGACGGTACGCTGAAGAGTGCGGAGATACTGCTCAAAAGTCTGGATACCGTGATCGTGCCCGAGGCGCGTTCGATGTTGGTGGATGTGCGTACATCACTTGCAGATGTTCGAAAAACGCTTGATGAGGCTCGCAAGGCGCTTGGAGAGGCTAAACAGACGCTGTCGTCGGAAGCCCCGCTTCAGGTGGATCTGCGGGAAGCCCTGCGCGAGATGAGTCGGGCGGCACAGTCACTGAGAATGCTGGGTGACTACCTCGAAAGAAATCCGGAATCGTTGATTCGTGGCAAAAAGGAGGATGAACGATGATTATACGGCAGGTTATTACCGGCGTGTTCGTTATATGTCTTGGAATCGCCGCCTTGACAGGATGCAGCCGATCTCCACGGGTCAACTTTTATACGATGGGGGCCGCAGCAGGTGCCGCAACAGTTACTCCATCACAGAGTACTCCCTCGGTATATGTAGTGAACCTCACGCTACCTGATCTTGTGGACCGGCCGCAATTGGTAGAGCGTATTAATGGCAGCCGGGTGGATATATTGGAGACTCACCGATGGGCTGAACCTCTGAAGAAGGGGATTTTACGCCTGCTGACGGAAAACCTGGCCGGTCAGCTGGGTTCGGTAATGGTAACGGCCTATCCGCAAAACTCAGCTGTAGATCCGGACTACAGGGTTTCCGTGGATATACAGCGTTTCGAATGCATGGGTGATACCGTATCCGTGGATGCCATCTGGATCATACGCCGGACACCGTCCGGGGCGCCCACTCATGATAAACAGGATCCCCTCTTACGTACTAAAACCGGCCGGAGCCAGGTACATGAAGCCAGGGGCGATGGTTATGAGACTCTGGTTGCGGCATACAACCGCGCAATCATTGCCGTAAGCAACGACATCGCCCGGAGCATCCGTGCAGAATGGACCGATGCTCGTTGATGATCGAGGGTCTTACATGAAATTATTCACAGATATTTGCCGATTATCGGTTCCAGTTTCTGTTTGGTCGTTGAAGGAATGGCAGACCTGTCAGTGATGATGGCGTACTGCATGGCGCTGGCGCAGGGGCAGGTGCGCTCACTGACGATTTCGGTCACCGCAAGGCGGATGATGTTTTTAGCCATGGCCACGTTCTGATGGATGATCTTGATGATTGCTTCGACGGTTACGTCGTCGTGGGATTCGTGCCAGCAATCGTAGTCGGTTGATAGAGCGATGGTTCCGTAGCAGATTTCGGCCTCGCGGGCCAGCTTGGCCTCGGTCAGGTTGGTCATGCCGATCACTGATGCGCCCATGGCAATATACGAGAATGATTCTGCCCGGGTAGAGAACGCCGGTCCCTCCATACAGAGGTAGCTCCCCCCCTTGTGAACCTTGGCACCGGCTTTACTTGCAGCACGGTAGATCGTGTCTGACAGGATATGGCAGACCGGATCGGCAAAACCGACGTGCGCCACAATACCGTCGCCGAAGAAGGTATCCCTTCTGATCCCCTTGGTGCGATCAATGAACTGGTCCGGGACTACGATGTGCCCCGGTGCGATGGCGTCCTTAAGGCTGCCTACAGCGGAAACCGAGATGATCTGTTCCACTCCCAGTTTTTTCATACCGAAGATATTGGCCCGGTAGTTGACCTCTGAGGGAAGAAAACGGTGGCCACGTCCATGGCGGGGCAGAAAAGCCATCTTTACGCCATTTAGAACGCCGGTCACATATTCGTCGGACGGATCACCGAAAGGGGTCTCAATCCTGATTCGCTCGACCTTCTCCAAACCCTCCATATCATACAGCCCGCTGCCGCCAATGACGCCGATTGCCGTTTCACTCATATGAAAAATTCCTTTCTTATCATTTCCAGGAAAATGTCTCATTAATCTGCATCCGCTTGAAAACCGCCTTGACGTTGCGCTGTTTCAGGGCCTTCTCAAAGGCTTCAGGAGTTCCGGTCAATGCGGCGTTCGTGCCGAAATGCATCGGAATAACCATGGTGGGGTTAACGAGTTCCACAGCAATTGCTGCCCGTTCAGGCCCCATCGTGAATTTGTCTCCGATGCAGGCCAGCATGACATCGATCTTTGAAAGGTCGCCGATCAGCTTCATATCGCCGAACAGGTCAGTGTCACCGGTATGATAGATGGTCGGCCCACCACTGATTGCGATAACAAACCCGCCAGGATTGCCGGCGTACGCCAGACTTTTGGGCATGCCGGACTTATCATCGTACTCCACAGCAGAGCTGTGCAGGGCATGGACGAAGGTTATTCTGACCTCACCCCCCAGTAGTGTCAGGGTACCCCCCATGTTGCCGGTTCCGGAAGATTCGGCCTGTTTGGCGGGAAAGTCTGCATATCGCACCATCGCTTTCATCAGGTCATTACTTGCCACCAGCCTGGCGCCGGTTTTTTTCGCAATTTCGACCGTATTTCCGATATGGTCACCATGGGCATGGGTCAGCAGGATCTGGTCGGCCTTGTCAAGAGAAGCCAGCAGTTCCTTCCCCCTGGGATTGGCCGGGTTGGCCAGCCAGGGATCAATCAGCAGCACTTTGCCGCTGGGGGTGGTGACTTTGAACGCCGAGTGGCCGTACCAGGTGATATCGGTCGAGCCGACAGCAGGTGCAGTGACGGTGCAGAACATGAGGAGAGACAGGGACAATACCGTGACGATCGACTGTTTCATGATGATTCCTCCTAACCGGTTATTGATTCTATTCACATGTACTCAATGTACACATGTGCCTGTATATCAGAATTCAATGTCTTCGTGAAGTCTATTCAATTGACAAATTACCCCTTGTGACCTTAGAGTTACGCGATACTGGGGCGGTTATGATCGATACAATAAAAATAAAACAAAAATTAAATAAGATCCTTACTCTGGATGCTCATCCCGGCCACATCTCTGCCGGTTTTGCCGTGGGGGTCTTCATCAGTTTCACCCCTTTTTTTGGTTTCCATACTCCTTTGGCCATTGCATTGGCTTTTGTTTTCCGACTCAACAAGCTGACCTGCATCACCGGAGCCTGGGTAAACACACCGCTGACGGTCGTTCCGGTGCTGATAGCAAGCTATAACCTGGGCAGGTTTCTGAGGGGGAAGCCGGCCAAGGAGCTGGTTTTCAAGGGACTGGAATGGCAACAGCTCCAGCCGTATGCAAAATCCCTGCTGCTGGGAAGTTCAATAATAGGTTTTGTAGCTGCCGTGGCTGCCTATTTCATCTGCTACTGGCTGGTGGTTGCTTTCCGGCGCAAGGATGCCGCGCTGGCCGAGATTACGCGGGAGATGGAAGTGGTGGGGGAAGAGCTGGAGTAGCGCATTTGCCTCCTGTATCAAATCAGCGAAGACCTTCTCTCAGTCGGTGAAAATTAAATTCCATGGATGGATCATGTGCATTCTGCAATGATGTTGAGGTAGTCGGCCGCTCAGACGGCTCACTCTGTATCACCGTCTGCCCCTTTTGTAAAGCAGCTTCAAGATTTATCTTCCCCTGCGGCAATCCCTGCTCAATCGCTTTATTAAACAGTATGACCGCTTCCGAGACATTCCCCTGTTCGAGTAGCAGTATTCCAAGGTTGTTTTGTGCACGGGCGAATCCCTGGTCTGCCGACATCCGGTACCACCGGACAGCTTCCTGCTTGTCCTGCGCCTTCCCCTCTCCCAGATGATTCATTCTGCCCATATAATATTGGGCACGTCTGTCACCCCGCTTCGCAAATTTGGCAAATATCGGGAGAGCTTTTGAAAATTCTTTACCGTCATGATACTCTTTTGCTGCTTCGTAGCCGGGAAAAAGAAACGTAGACATCGCATCAAAACTTATCAGCAGCAGTCCGGCACAAATCGCAGCGTAACACGCCTTGCGTATGGTCTTAAGAGCATCAGGAACGGCGGCGAAAAACCCACTGACCATCGGTTGGGTCTCAGAATTTGACGGCCATGGCAGCGCCACTGAAAAAACGCTGCGTACGCTCAAAACGCACCGTTTCTCCATCAAAGCCGAACCCGATCTGTGCCCATGCCATTTTTGGAAGCCAATATGTCAGGGAGTAATCCATAACGAACTCCGGTAAACCATAGAGTGTGTAGTTTGCTGATTTTGCCAGCACAGAAACTATAGTTGTATCCGTTATGAGGTTTTTGTAACTTGATTCGAATACTGTGGTCACGCCCCCGCGAGCATCCAACGTACCAAAGGAAAACTCTTTTGAAGCACCGATCCCGGTATGTAATCCGCTTGCTTCAAAGCTAGTAATGTTGTTGTCCAGTATGATGCTACGATACCCTGCCCGCAGGTCCAGACGTAAAAAATCTTTCCAGACAGGATATGAAAGATCTCCGAAATAATCTATTTTGCTCTCATCACCGGCGCGTGCCGTGAGGTATTTTTCATATCTGGTTGGATCCGGTTTATACAGCATTGAATATGAAAAGCGATATGCTGAATATGCAGCGCCGGCCTCGAATCTTAGATCTTTATACACCGGTCCTTCCAGTTTCAATCCGGCTTTCCAGTAAAAGAGAGGATTGTTTCCCTGGGCAACGAGCGCGCCGGCTGTAACCGAAGGAATAATCTCCAGGGGATATCCGCCTAGATCCAGAGAATATGCGACACGGGAAGTTAGCAGTAGCAGGGAAACATTCAGTAGTAGTATGTATAGGATTTTCATGTTGCATAACTCCTGTGCCGGGATGAAAATAATGAGGGAATCAAGTTGCTTTGAAATTAAAGGTACTGTCAGATCTGGGCTAAATACTTCCAGGTACGCATCTTCGAATAGATATCCGGGTACTGCAACGTATAATAGCTATCAAGGAACCTACCCCACGTAGTAGTGTCCAGAAAGGCTGCAGGGTTGACGCGGGTGGCCCCCAGATTGATGTAGGTTGGGTCATAGAGCGACATTTTCAGCGAATTTGATGATGTGTACATGACCGGCAGATTGAAAAAAGCAATAGAAAGACCGTGGGCATTGGCACGGGACGGGCCATGATATTCGTCGATCACGGCTTTTCCAATTGCGGCTGTTACAGGTGCTGCACTTCCGGTGATCAAAGTCGCCAGATGGGTCAGATCAACATATGTGTTGGCGTCAACATACGGATCAAACTCCTGTACCGCACCGCGCGCTCTGGTGATCTGAGCCAATATCGCAGGATCAGAAATTCCATCTTTGAGTGAGCGAGCCATGGAATCTACAGCTGTCACAACCGCAGAAATGTCGGCCAGGCGGATGGCGCTCATGGTCTGATCCGTAAGACCGGAGTTGTTCATCTGTGTGCGGTAACTGTCTACCGCTGCACGTGCCAATCCGTCCCCTGTCATGTCAGGGTTGGCTGTCAGCCGTGTCAGCACGTCACGGTAATCCCACCCTTTAATTTGTACCAGCTCCTGGGATGCCACCATATATCCGGCCACACTGCTGAACTCGCAGGCTGCCTCAAGGGTAGCCATGTTACAGGCATCCACGCCGAGTACATCAATGGTTACACCGCCTCCGGCTATCCCTTTTGCTACCAGGCTGTTGTCCAGGGGAGCCGACTTGACGCCGTTACTGTCCCAGTCCGACAGAATCGAGAGCGCCTGTTTTGCAGCACTGCCGCTTTTCCAGCCCTGACCGTGATTCCAGAGCACCAGTGCATAGCGTTCGGCAGGATAATTGCTCGCTGCAAAAGATATAAAATCAGTTAATGCCTGAGCGCTGGCCATATTGACCTCGCCCAGATTAGTCAATGTAGTAAGGCTCCCCTTTTCTACCTTATAGCGATAGGCCGGTTTCTGATAGCCGTCGTACTGCACGATTATGTTCACCCGGGCAGACGAACCGACCGCCATCATCTCGGCCAGATCGCCGGACGCATAGGGATCGAGGTCATTGTCGGCATCCAGGTAAACCATGAAGGTCCAGGCAGCTTTAGCGGTTGGAACAGGCGCAGGCGTTCCGCTGCCGGTTCCGGTATTGCCACCGCCCCCTCCGCCTCCGCCGCAGGCAGTGAGCATGAAGATACAAAGCAACAGGCAGTACAGTTTCCAATGGACAAACGATTTCATAGGCAAACTCTCTTTGGCATCAGTTTGGATTTAGTTGCAGGACTCTAGCAGAACGTCAGTGCTTCAGGCAAATAAAAACGCAATAGTTTATTTCACCAGTTCAGCTATACCGCTCTGAATCAGTTCATCAACCAGGCCATATCCCTTATCCTCAGCCAGGTCCATGGTAAGATACCAACGGTCACCCTCCTTGCGCAGGGGGATGCAGTGTGGTTTGGATGATTGTTGTTTGGGGAAATCAGCGGCCCATTGGTAGGCTACAAGGGTATATGGTTTACCTTGGACCGTGTATTCAATTCGATGTGTCATTTCAAACGTTGGGGCGGGTATCTTTTTCCAGCGTTCTTTCCAGACCTCCGGGGTGACATTGCCCAGCTTGTCCCGTTCCTCCAGTCTGGCAAGCGACAGCTTGTCCCAGCTCATGCGGAACCACGTGTAATCAAGCGACTTCATTGCCGAAAGGTGGCTTAAAACCGCTTCCTCAGGGGTGGAATATGTGGCCGCCTTGCGCTCGATAATATGCATTTTGATCGGTTTCTGAAATTCCGTCACCTGAAATTTGAAGGATGTGCGATCAACGGAAACGGTACGCTCGCCGGATATGCCTTTCAGCATCTCAGGATCGATGCTGCTCCCGCTTTTGGAGCTGCACGCAGTCATAAACAGCGCTATGAGGATTATTACGGTTACGGTTGAAGCGTGTCTTATCACTTGTTTCTCCTTATCACTATTCTGTTAATCAGGGTAAAGCAATACTTTCAACGTGTTGATAAACGCCGATCTTAACGAGTATGTACAAGATCAGCGCCGGTTTGTCAATAACTCCGGCACGATCCGCTCACTACTATGAATGAAGCGGAAACAACAAAAAATAAAGCATTGGTATACAAAAAAACCCCTGGGGGCTGTCCCCAGGGGTTCAATATTCAGTAAATCGATTCTATTCAGTACAACTGATTAGAAAAAGCCCTTCATGTTAGAAACTTTAAGTATTGCATTACCTGCCAGGTCGGTGGCTGTGCAATAGAAACCGAATGACAGCGGCTTAGCAAGACTATAGGTTGTGCCAACAGCATCAGTGGAATCAGTGCTGAAGCTGTAAGCAAGTGTGTAATGAACAAGGGCAACCCTTGTCTGGGTGTTGTAAATGACTTTCGTGATAGTAGGCGTAATAGCAGCATTTACAGCTTTTCCGGCAGTGAATACGGCGGGATTGAGACCCGGTGTGGTTGACGGTGAAACTGTCCCGGCATCAACAATAGTCCATTTTGATACATTCTCAACGTCTGATTTGATCAAGGCTCTGTTGAATGTAATCGCCTTGACAAGGTCATTGGTGTGAGCACCAGCATTGACATTACCGTAAAAACCGGAAATGGAGGTTGCCGCAGCAGGTGTAGGCTGTGTTCCGACAGAACCGCCAACTGCAACGTATCCTGTTGTGTCAGGAGCAGCTTTTTGGCTACCGCCGCCAGCAACGATCAGCTCGTTGATCCCAGTATTGTCAACACTAGCAGCTGCGCTTGGTGCAAGGCCTTTACCGTCTGTGCCATCAAATGCGGAATAAGCAACCATGGAGGGGAGGTTGTTGACATTGACGATGTTGGCGGTAGCCTGATCAGCCGCCTCAAGACCGTCAGAGTTGACTGCGCGAACTTTAAGGTTGTAGCTCAGACGGACGCCATCTGTCTCATAGAAAACATCGATTGGTAATGTAGGTCCCCAGCTAGCAGCAATAAATGCGGCCGGGCTGAAGGTATAGTTGGCAGTAATAACAGTGCCGGCCGGTGCCAGAACCCAGGTGTGCACATTGCTTGTGCCATCAAGGAAGGTCTGAACTGCCTGAGCATATACGTTGTACTTTTTGGCGCCGGTAACAGGAGCCCAGTCATAAGTGAATGTCGGAGTAGCACTGTTGATGCTGTACAGACGCAGTGCGCCTACAGCAAGAATGGAATCGCCACCGGTTGTGGAGAACACTACACGGGCACGAGCATACAGATTGGCAGGTGCAACTCCAGTGTTCACCAAGCCGAGTTTTCCAGCTGCTACGCAAAGGTCAACTGCGTAGATACCGGAAGTTGCGGTTTCAAAGGTTATAGCAATCGTGTTGGCTGTTGTGGCAACACTGTAAGGCACGTTGCCTGCCTTGGAAGCATACTGGACATACAGGTCATTGTAGAATTGGCCACCAGCCTGGCTTGTTGCCAGATAGGCGAGATTAGCTGCGCTGAAGTTCTTGGTGAATGTGTAGGTAACAGTTGTAGTACCTGGGTTCAGTTCTGATGTAGCTGTGCCAAAAGTAGGTACAGCGGCTACACCTGTCGAGCTTGCGCCCGTAACAGTTGCAGCAGCAGTGCCGACAGTTGCGGCAACGGTGGCAATCTGCTGTGTCTGCTGATCAGTGGTGCCAATTTTGATATTCACGTTAGCGATCAGGTTAGCGACCATCTGACCATTATTAGCTACAATGGCAGAACCATACAGCGTCCCGGCTGTATTGGCTGCAGCGGCGGTGTAGTTGGCACCGTATTCACAGTTGGTGAATGTAAAGGTTCCATCTGCGCCGATTGCAGAACTCTTGTAAACAAAACCGTTGAGAGCAACAGTGTTTACAGTTGTAGCGCCAATGCCGAAGTTGTTGTTGGCCTGGGTCTCGGTGTAGTATAGTTCCACCGTGCCGCCGGTAGTGGCTGCGTCAGTGGTTGCAAGCGTAACCAAGCCCTTGATGGTGACGACCTGCTGACCGACTGTCAGGACGTTGACGCCGGCGATGGCGCCGGGTGTGGAAGCAGAGACGTTACGATATACTATGTTCGGATAATTGGTGGCTGCTTTGGTAGCCTGTGCAGCAATATTGATCGGTGCGGTTACGCCGCGTGTATCGATGCTGACAGCATAACCCTGCGGCACGCCGTTTGTTACGTTTGTAGCGATGGCAGGACTGCCCAGGTTCCAGTTACCGGTCGCGTCAGTTGTTGCGGATGACCAACCCGACTTGATGACTGCTCCGACAATCGGAGCACCGGTTTGAGCGTCACGCAGTACGCCGGCGACCACATCGGTAGCGGTCGGGGTGTTGGTTGTGTTTGTGTCGCCTGTGCATCCCGACAAGATTGCCAGGGGTACAAGGACGATCGCGCCAAGAATTCTGAGTTTTAATTTTTTAAGCATGTTCATTCTTTCCTCCTTTTTTATTTGTACCTGCATGTTTTGGTACTTCTTCCAAGATTGACTACTTCTGCCTAGGTGTTTCTGTGCTACCACCTCCTTGTCAGGATTTATTTTGTTCCGTGCCCCCTTCGTGTATCAAAACGGCAACTGCACATTTGTTTAGCAACCTTGCTGATGTGACTATGTCACCGGATGCGCCCCCATTTACCAGAATTTTCCCCAAAAAAATCTTATTTGCCTACATGTGCATGTTTCTTTTTTTATGATCACAGTACGCCAATCTGAGCTAAAAACGATCTGAGGTTTACCGTATTAACTCATGTAATCATTAAATGTCAAGCAATAAAATTATAGAGTCTATGACCATTACTCATGGCTCGGATTGGTTGTTGCGCTCATGTTTGTTCTCTCAAGCCCGCAGTAAACCGCATTATAAATGTTTATATTTCAGACAGCTACGTTTGTAATCTCTTTCGTTCTACTCTGTTGCCCCTGCGTTCTATAATTCTCCATTGTCACTATCTAATAAATTTTCTTTCTGTTGTCAAGCGTGAAAATTGTACGACGGTCAATTTTTTATTTGGATGACTTGTTTTGCAAACCAAATGTTACCCAAAGCAGCGTAATCGACGTTGTATCTTTTCCTGCGGAATGACCGAACAAACCTTTCAGTATCAGAAGCTCCGAGCCTCCGGCCGTCGAGCTGTAGGCAATAAGCGGTGACAACTCCCAGGCCAGCTCCTCACCGCGTTGTTCATGCCAGTAAAGGTTCCAGAACAGCGATGCCGCATTGTTGCCCTGAGCGTTCCATTGTATGGTGAACAGCCTCCAGAGCGGCGCCCAGTTGCGTTCAACTCCGTCATTTTGTACCACCGTTTCGATGAGAGCAGGAACTGATAGTGTTCTTACACCATTATCTTCCCGTTTCCAGACATACAGCGGCCAAAATGCACTGCGAGCCCGATCCTTTCCGGATTCGGGCCAGCTCTCATCCGAACGATTGAAAAGGAAGTAGAGCAGATTGGTCTTCTCCTGGCGAAAGGACGCTGAATCAATGCGCTCATGCCGGTAGATCGGCCACATCAACCAGCGACTGCTGCTCTCCTTGAGGTGCGATTCAGCATAGAACGGAAGATAACGCCGGGTGGAGGAATCCTTGCCATTGGCGGTCATCCAGAAGGGCCAGAATATATCCCGCTCGATTACTTCGCCTTTGCCGTCCTTTACCACGCCGCACAAGGGCCAGGGAATGTAGTTCGAACTGCGTTGCGGCGACGCGGAAGAGGCATAGAACGGCAGCAGGTAGCGGTTTTCGGTTGGGCTGTCGCTGTTCAACCCCAGACTTTCACTGGTATAGAAGGGCCAGAGCAGGAATCGTTTAGCGTAAACCCCCTCTTTGGCGGCCTGCCCGAAGAACGGCCAGAACTGGAAACCGCTCTCTTTTTCGCCCGAAACCGCACTGAAGAGCGGATAGAGCCAGTTGGTGGTGGTGGTGCCGTTTTTAACTGTGCGGCTATACGCAGGGAAGAGTGTGTAGTGGTATTCATCGCGCCAGAACCGCTCATATATGTCACCGTGCAGAGGAAAAAAAGAGCTGTAGGAACCATGTTTTTCTGATCGACCACTGATGTAGAATGGGAACAGCATTGTTTCGCGTCTCTCTTCACTGGTACCTGTCCGACTGACATGTTTCTGATAGATTTTCATGACCTGGGTGTCGGAATCGCTGCCTCCGGACGAAGTAGACGCAATGGGGTAGAGGATGTCGCTGTCGTCTGACTCAGGAGTGGATACATTGAAGAAGAAAGGTCTGAAAGCCGTTTTCGTCGTGCCGCCGGAACGCTCCCTTTTAAAGATCGGCCCGAGGATAGCAAGATTGCTGTATGTGGTAGCTGGGCTGGAACGGTAGTCGAACAGCGGCCAGAAGGTGACGATGGCGCCTTCATCAGCTGAAGCGATTGAAACGGCTGAGGACATTATGAGAAAAATTGCGAGGCATGCGTAAAAAAATCTCATCCGGACTCCCTGAGAGATGTAAACCGAGTGCCGCATTATTCTCCATCGCGCCTGGCGAGTCAATTGCGAAAGGGTTGCAAAGCGGTCGGCTTTTACAAAAGTATTACAAACGCGTAGTCCGATTGCTTGCTATTATACAGGCGAACTTAAATTTGTAGCCTTTGGAGGAGAGATCATGACTCAGCCTTTGAGAATAGGCAGACACATCGCCCGCTATCCGCTTATCCAGGGAGGTATGGGGGTTCGTATATCCGGTGGCCGACTGGCCGGACATGTTGCCAAAAATGGTGGAGTAGGGCTGGTTGCTGCGGCCGGTATCGCCCTCAACAGCGGTCTGTTCAACGGAAAAAATTATTTCCGGGCTGAGACGGAGGCATTTAAGGCCGAGCTTCGCAAGGCATACGAGATTGCCCCGGACGGCATCATCGGCGTCAACGTCATGGTAGCACTGTCCGATTTCGAACAGCTCGTCAGAGCTGCCGTAGAGGGGGGCGCCAAGGTTATTGTCTGTGGAGCCGGACTTCCCATGGGGTTGCCGGAGCTGACAGCCGATCACCCCGATGTAGCCCTGGTTCCGATCGCTTCATCGGTGCGCGCCGCTCAACTTATCGCGCGCAAGTGGTTTAAAACCTATAATCGTCTGCCTGACGCGGTGGTGGTTGAAGATCCGGACACAGCCGGCGGCCATTTGGGTGAGAAGATGGAAAACATAGGCACCGGGGAGTATGACCAGTATGCTACTGTCCGCGCCATCAAGAAGTTTTTCTGTAGCGAATACACCGCCGATGTACCGGTTATTGCCGCCGGCGGCATCTGGGACCGGGCTGATCTGGAACATGCCCTGGCCGAGGGGGCCGACGGCGTTCAGATGGCCAGCCGTTTCGTATGCACAAAGGAATGTGACGCCAGCGATGAATTCAAGCAACGGTATCTCGATTGCACAAAAAAAGACATCGGTCTGATCATGAGTCCGGCCGGTCTGCCGGGGCGGGCCATCATTACCAACAAAGACAGGATGCGACAGTATGACCTGGAGCATAATACCCCCTGCCGTATGGGATGCCTCAAAAAATGCACCTACAAGGAGACCGGCGATCGTTTCTGCATCGTCTCGGCTCTGGACCGCTCACAGCGCGGAGATACCGATTCCGGGCTGGTTTTCTGCGGCACCAATGCCTGGAGAGCCGACCGCATTACCACGGTGCATACCATTTTTGACGAGTTGTTCGAGGATCAGGCCGAGTTGCGAGAAGCGGCATAACATCTTAAAATAGTGAAGTATATAACCATCACACAAAGGAGCGTAACCATGTCACAAGATTTTATCGTAGCAAACCTCTCTCTGGCCGATTGGGGGCGCAAGGAGATCAAAATCGCCGAGACCGAGATGCCCGGCCTGATGGCCATCCGCGAGGAATTTGCTGCATCGCAGCCGTTACAAGGTGCCCGCATAACCGGTTCACTGCATATGACCATCCAGACCGCCGTGCTGATTGAGACTCTGGTGGCCCTGGGGGCCCGGGTACGCTGGGCCTCCTGTAACATTTTCTCGACCCAGGACCACGCAGCTGCAGCAATTGCTGCAGGCGGAGTGCCGGTTTTCGCCGTCAAGGGTGAGACTCTGGAGCAATACTGGGATTACACACACCGCATCTTTGAATGGAGTGATGGTGGCTACTCCAACATGATCCTGGATGACGGAGGCGACGCTACCTTGCTGCTGCACCTGGGAGCCAGGGCGGAAAAGGACCTGTCCGTACTGGCTAAGCCCGGCTCCGAAGAGGAAACTATTCTGTTCGCAGCCATTAAAGCTAGGCTGGCAGTTGACCCGGCCTGGTACTCTACCCGCCTGGTTCAGATAAAGGGTGTTACCGAAGAAACCACTACCGGCGTGCACCGCCTGTACCAGATGCATGAGCGCGGCGATCTGAAATTCCCGGCCATCAATGTCAACGACTCGGTAACCAAATCAAAGTTTGACAACCTGTACGGTTGCCGCGAATCTCTGGTGGACGGCATCAAACGCGCCACTGACGTGATGATAGCTGGAAAAGTGGCCCTGATCTGCGGGTACGGCGATGTGGGCAAGGGGTCGGCTCAAGCCATGCGTGCCCTGTCGGCCCAGGTGTGGGTGACCGAGGTCGATCCTATCTGCGCGCTGCAGGCCGCCATGGAAGGCTACCGCGTGGTGACCATGGAGTACGCTGCTGACAAGGCCGATATCTTCGTGACCTGCACCGGCAACTATCACGTTATCACCCATGACCATATGGCAGGGATGAAAGACCAGGCCATCGTCTGCAACATCGGCCACTTCGACAATGAGATCGAAGTTGCGGCTCTGGAAAAATACCAGTGGGAAGAAATCAAACCTCAGGTGGATCACATTATCTTCCCGGACGGCAAGCGCATCATTCTGCTGGCCAAGGGGCGTCTTGTCAACCTGGGTTGCGGTACCGGCCACCCCAGCTACGTCATGTCATCCTCCTTCGCCAACCAGACCATCGCCCAGATCGAGCTGTTCTGCAACCCCGGCAAATACCCGGTCGGGGTCTATGTATTACCCAAACATCTTGACGAAAAGGTAGCCCGGCTGCAGCTGAAGAAGCTGAACGCCCAGCTGAGCGAGTTGACCGACGAGCAGGCTGCGTATATCGGTGTGCCAAAGGAAGGACCGTATAAATCCGAACAGTACCGGTATTGATGCTCCCCCTTTCCTCTATCCTCCTGTTCAGGGGGGTAGGGGAAAGTTAGAGGCGAACCCACGGTCATGTCATGGTGGCAGGTGGCGTATCTGAGACAATGAGACCCGGTTTGAAGCTGTACCGGTTACTTCTTCAGCCCTGTCTCATTCAGGGCCTTGATCAGTGCTTCGGTGACATCCTGGGCGTCAACTGCATTACCAACATAGAGCAACTCCTTCTTTATCACAATAACGGAAAAATCGTTGGCCTTGCCATGAGCAACGGCGGACTTTTCTATCTCTTCATAGAGCGTCTTGGTTTCTTTATCCTGCAGCGCGAACAATTCTTCTTCAGATGTCCGGGCAAATTTCTGAAATTCTTCCAGCTTCTTCTGGAACTCTTTTGATTTGGCCTCGCGCTGTTGCGGAGTCATAGTTGAGATTTTTGATTCGATTGATGTTTTCAGTTTCTCGATCTGCTTTTTCTTGCCGTCGATCTTTCCCTGAAGTTGGTCCTTCCTGGCTGTCAGGAGGGTCTTGAGCGCTTTCCCCGGATCAGATTCACTGACGATTCGGGCGATATCCACATAGCCGATTTTGGCGGACGGCCGTGCTGAAGTTGCTGCGGCCGGTTTGCTTTCTATGGCTACTACTGCTTGTGGTGCGCTGACAGTTGTCTGTGAAGGCGAGGCACTCTTCGGTTCGCCGGCGGGGGCGTCATCTGCTGCGAATGACAGGGTTGGAAGTGCGATGATAAGAGTAATAAGAATTTTTTTGAACGTGCTGTGCATGGATGTCTCTCGCATGATGGGATATGTTGCCGGCACAGCATAGTCGGATTGCGTGCCTGTGGCAACACAATTTGGCACAGAAAGTCCTGAAAACAGCTATTTCCCTTGCATAGCACCAGTCGATTTGCTATCATTCATGCCTTCTAAATATCGCGTAAGAATTGAATTTCATTGATGAATCTCCTTGCAGTAGAAAAGCCGGCCCGTTATATGGGGGGCGAAATGGGTTCCATCCGCAAAGATGAAGCCGATATGCGCTTTGCTCTTGCATTTCCTGATGTTTATGAAGTCGGTATGAGTCATCTGGGACTGCGGATTCTGTACCATATCCTCAACGGGGTTGACGGTATTGCAGCGGAAAGGGTTTTTGCCCCCTGGCCTGATATGGAGGCGCAGATGCGTGCCGCAGAAGCCCCATTGACAACCCTTGAAAGCGCGACGCCGCTGGCGTCCTGTGACATCATCGGGTTCACTCTGCAGTACGAGCTTTCCTATACCAATATAGTCAACATGCTCCGGCTTGGCAACATTCCGGCACTGTCGAGTGATCGCCCGGATACCTTTCCGCTGATCATCGCCGGCGGACCCTGCGCCTATAATCCGGAGCCGTTGGCGCCTTTTCTTGACGCAGTTCTGCTTGGTGATGGGGAAGAGGCTGTTACCGAGATTGCTCAAGCGGCGTTGTCGGCAAAAAAGGCCGGCGAAAACAAGGCCCGGTTGCTGGAGCGTCTGTCCGCCATCGCAGGGGTCTACGTACCTTCACTGTTTGAACCTCAGTATCATCAGGATGGCACTCTTTCGGGGATAACCGCACGTAAGGCAGGATATTCTTCGGTGCGACGGCGGTTTCTGGCGGATCTCGACTCGGCCCCCTATCCGGATTCTCCGGTTGTCCCTTTCATGAAGACCATACATGACAGGGTGGCAGTCGAAATAGCTCGCGGCTGCACCCGTGGCTGCCGCTTTTGTCAGGCCGGTTATGTCTACCGGCCACTGCGAGAGCGCTCTCCGGACACAATTCTCAAACTTGTGGAGGAGTCGTTGCAGGCCACCGGCTATGATGAAGTCTCCCTGCTTTCGCTCTCTACGGGCGATTATTCCTGTGTTGCACAGCTTGTGACCGAACTCATGGCCCGTTACGCCGAGGCCCGTGTGGCGATATCGCTTCCGTCGTTGCGGGTCGGGACTTTGACAGAAGAATTGATCGAAGAGATTCACAAGGTGCGCAAAACCGGCTTTACGCTGGCGCCCGAGGCGGGTAGCGACCGGATGCGGCGTGTCATCAACAAGGGTATTTCCGAAGCGGACCTGATTGCGGGAGCCGCCGCTATCTACAGGGCCGGATGGCGTCTGATCAAGCTTTACTTCATGATCGGACTGCCGGGAGAGACCCTGGACGATGTGACGCAGATCTCTGCGTTGGCGCGTAAGGTGAAGGACCAGGCCAAGGGATCGGGTATATCGGGTGACGTCAATGTCGCAGTAAGCACTTTTGTTCCCAAGGCACATACCCCCTTCCAGTGGGAGCCGCAGATATCGGTGCAGGAGACCATGGAACTTCAGTATCAGCTGCACTGCGATCTTAAAAAGCGCAAGCTCAGATTTAAATGGCAGGAAGCACAACTCTCGTTCATGGAAGGGGTCTTCGCCCGAGGAGACCGTCGGCTGGCGCCTGTGATTGTTCGAGCAGTCGAATTGGGTTGCCGCTTTGACGGCTGGGGAGATCATTTTTCACTTGAGCGTTGGCAGCGGGCCTTCGAGGAATGCGGTATCCAGCCGGAATGGTACCTTCGCCGCAGGAGTCTTGATGAAGTTCTTCCCTGGGACCATCTGGACTGCGGAGTCAACCGCGATTTTCTGCTGTCTGAACGCGAGCGGGCGCTCAGCGAAACCGCCACAGAGGACTGCCGCAACGGCAATTGCAGCGCTTGCGGGGTGTGCGATTTCAGCGAGGTGGCGACTGAATTATCAGTGAAATCATGCATGACTCAGCGCCCGGTCACAACGAAAGAGGATCAGTTGCCCGCACGGATGCGTCTCCGGTTTGCAAAAACCGGCGCCATGCGATTTTTGAGTCATCTTGAACTGATAACGGTCTTTACACGTGCTGTCAGTCGGGGCACTGTCCCGATTCTTTTCTCTCACGGTTTCCATCCCCACCCCCGTTTCTCCTTTGCAACCGCCACATCGGTGGGGGTCGAATCTCAGGCGGAATATATGGATATGTTTGTAGCGGCAGGAATCAGTGCGCGGGAAGTGCAGGAACGGCTGAACGCGGTGTTGCCGGAAGGGCTTGCAATTCTGGAGGCACGTGAATCTGATATAAAATCTCCGTCGCTCTCGACCTTGATTGCCGCCACCCGCTATCGTATAACTCTTGATAATAGCGACCCCGACGACCTTCTTGACAGATGTGTGCAGTTTTTGGCACATGGCTTTTTTCACATTCAAAGGACTAAAAAAGGGCACGTTCAAACGATCGATCTGAGACGTGAAACGATCTCGCTGACGGCACATGGCAGGGAGCTGGAACTTGTCGCCAGGCGGGGCAAGCCGCTGGAGTACGCCCGTGCCATCAGTGGTGATGACACTCTTGACGGGGCTGCTATAAGGGTTGAGAAACTGGAAGTTATCTTTAACAATTAACAAGGCACCAGACCGGTCTGACTGGTCTGACATAAATTTATGGTTAAATACATACTGAACGGAGACTGTCACCATGGGAGCTGAGTTAGTTATTAATGCCGCTTCCCACGAAACCCGTATTGCGCTGATTGAGAACGGAACTATTGCCGAGCTTTATATCGAGCGCAGTCGCGAAAAAGGTATTGTGGGCAATATTTACAAAGGACGTGTTATCCGGGTATTGCCGGGCATGCAGGCGGCGTTTGTTGACATTGGTCTGGAGAAGGCCGCTTTCCTGTACGTGGCGGATGTTTTCGATGCCATTGAGGAGTATGAATCACTGCTTTATGACGGCAGAAAAAAAGATGATGAGTCTAATAGTGATCAGGTAACCAACGGGAATCACGAATACCGGCCGCTGCATCCGATCGAGGATCTTCTGCAGGAGGGGCAGGAACTGCTGGTACAGATTTCCAAAGAGCCGATCGGCACCAAAGGAGCACGCATAACTTCGCATATTTCTTTGCCCGGAAGACATCTTGTGTATATGCCGACGGTGGATCATATCGGAATTTCGCGGAGGATTGAAGACGAAGAAGAACGGGAACGCCTGCGGGAGATTGTGGAGCGACTCAAGCAAACCGGTTCCGGCTATATTGTTAGAACGGTCTCAGAGGGGAAAAGCGAGGAAGATCTGGTTGCCGATATGCATTATCTTTCCACATTATGGGACGAAATTGCCAGGCGGAAAGACAGGGCAGCGGTGCCGTCGCTTTTACATTCCGATCTTGATGTTGTGCAAAAGGTGGTGCGCGACATCGTAACCGAGCAGGTAGACAAAATTGTCGTTGACTCAAAGACGGACCATGACCGCATTGTTCAGTTTATTTCGACTTTTGCAGATAAGAGAAAATATGCGATCGAGCTTTATGACGAGGAGGAGCCGATATTTGACCATTACGGGCTTGAGGTCGAAATCAGCCGGGCACTGGGCAGGAAAGTGTGGCTGAAGTCCGGTGGATATATCATCATAGAGCAGACCGAGGCTCTGACAGCCGTCGATGTCAATACCGGGCGTTTTGTCGGAAAACATAATCTGGAGGACACTATTCTCAAGACCAATCTGGAAGCGGTCAAGGAGATAGCCTATCAGCTGCGCCTCCGCAACATTGGCGGAATAATCATCATCGACTTCATAGATATGGAAAAAGAGGTAAATCGCGACAAGGTATTCACGGCTCTGGAAGAGTCGCTTAAGAGTGATAAGTCGAAGACGAACATACTTAAAATATCCGAACTCGGGCTGGTCGAAATGACCAGAAAGCGTGTGCGTGAAAGTATTGGTCGCATGATGTGCGAGCCTTGCACGTACTGCGAAGGGCGGGGCTATATCAAGTCAAAGACTACGATCTGTCATGAGATATTTCGCGAGCTGCGCCGGGAGATGCTTGATATTCGCGGTACCAAAGCGACAGTTGCTGTTCATCCTCTTGTTGCAGATCTGTTGTATGATGAGGAACGGCGCGGACTGGAGGAGCTTGAGAAGAAATTTAAAAAACGGATAACTGTCCGCGCCAAGCCCGGATTTCATCAGGAGCAGTTCGAAATCACGATTAACTGAATTGCTGCTGGTAGTGATGGTGCAACTGCACAGGGCGGGATGTTTCTTCCCGCCCTGTGTCGGTCGAAGCCATGTTGATGATCACGCCGCTTTCCGGTTCAGGGCGCCCCGCTCATAATGGGCCGTAAAATAATCCATGGCTTCGCGCATGACATCCGATACACTCTTGTGGGTTTTGTTCATCAGGCTTTCCAGATGTTCGCGTTCTTCGTCGCTTATTCTCATCGAAATGACATTGTAGCGCGGATTTTCTCTCATTCTTCCCATTGTAATATCCCTCCCAGGTTTTTGTATTGTTTGTTTTTTATTGGTGTACGAACGAATGTCAGTGTATACACAAGCCAGTATCGTGCCAAATTGGATTATAATTTATTATATGAATAATATCAATATATTACAAATGGTAAGCAGGTTGCATACCTTTCAATGAGACATTTTATGTGTCAATAATGGCGCATACGTGACAAAAGTATACACTATTATGTAACAAATTGATGCATTGCATGGCGGGCAGGCCGGGTGTGTCAGGTTTTCAGCTTTGCGGGGGTTTGGAGCGAAGCACCTCAATGCAGTGTTTTTCAAGCAGGCGATAAAAGGTACGGCGGGGAACATTTGCGAGGCGGGCGGCCCTGGCCACGTTGCCGCCGGTTTCTTCGAGATAGCGTGAAATGATGGTCTTTTCGGTGCGAACCACCTGCCGTTCCCGCTCGGCTTTGAACGAGACGCGGCGACGATTGACATCTTCATCATGACAGGCTTCATAGGTATCGGTGAAAATGGTGGGAAGGTTCTCCAGGCGGATAATGCCTTCTTTAGTCAGGACCGCCGAGCGCTCGATGATGTTCTGCATCTCGCGGATATTACCGGGCCAGGGGTAGTGCTGCATGGCCTTGATGGCCCGTTCTTCGATACCGGCTATGGTTTTATTCAGTTTTTTGCGGGCTTTTTCGATAAAATGCAGGGCAAGTTCAGGCACTGATTCCACGCGCTCCCGTAACGGAGGAAGGACAATGCAAAATACGTTCAGCCGGTAATAAAGATCTTCCCTGAACCATCCGTCGCGCACCCCCTGCTCAAGATCCTTGTTTGTGGCGGCGATCAGGCGCACATCCACTTTTTTGGTGTTGACCCCGCCGACTGGCCGAACTTCTCCCAGATCAAGAATTCGCAGCAGCTCGGCCTGCAATTTGGGAGTGATATCTCCGATTTCATCGAGAAAAATTGTTCCACCGTTGGCTGCCTCGAAAAGCCCCTTTTTGTCAGCCATCGCTCCGGTAAAGGATCCTTTTTTATGACCAAATAACTCACTTTCCAGCAGCGTATCGGTAATGGTTGTGCAATTTACCGTCATGAGCGGCTTGTCATAGCGCAGACTCTGGCGGTGGATGGCGCGAGCGGTCAATTCCTTGCCGGTGCCGGTTTCGCCCCGGATAAGTACCGTAGTCGGTGTCGGGCCGACCTGCCGTATCAACTCCATCACCGCCTGAATGCCGGGGTCGTTGCCAAGTATCGGATCGTCCCCGGCCTGCCGGTCAAGTTCACGACGGGCCAGCTCGTACTTCTGCATCAAGCGGCCGCGATCCTCCTCAATGAGTTGCATATTATGCGGAAGGCACATCTCAACGTCGGCCAGTCCCTGAAACACAGCCACAGCATGCTCCCGGCAACTGTTGTAGCCGCATGCCCTGCAATTAAGCTCATCGCCTAACGTAAATTTATTGGTGGAGTGCAGGATATGCTTGATGTCATCCTTGCCGGGGCTGGGCAGTTTTCGCGACTTGTCCGAATAGGTGCGGTCAAGAGCTGGAATCAGTGAGTTCGAGCTGTAGTGGGGTGCCGTTTCATACGGCAGTGTGCTGCTGTTGTGGCAGACAATAAGCTTGCGCTTGAAAAAATGATTCAGCACCTTGTCGTGGGCCGGACCATCCACGCAACCGCCGTCACAGAAACGAAGATCGACAAAGGATGGTGAAATCCGCTTGGCGGCAAGATCCCGAATGATGCCGATGGTGTGATCCTCGCCCTCTGCACTGATGATTTCAGTATCCAGAAAATCAGGCTCTATGCCGAAGACTTTGAGTGGGCCCCCGGCCAGCGTAAAGAGCCGCCCGTTGCCGGGATCAAGGCCGTCAAAAGGTATCTCGGCCAGGTTTGAAGGGGTGATGCCCCGGTTTTTGAAGAGTTTGTCAATCTCCTGACAAGTCAAGACAACGTCAATGGCGCCGAATGCCTCAGATTGTTTTTCAAATTTGGCCGCAACACAGGTGCTGACATAGACGACCCTGGTATTCTCTCCCAGAATGCTTTTTATGAAGCGACCCATAGCAATCATCGGCGAGACGATCGGAATGATGTCAGGCACCAATTCGGGGTAGTGGCGCTCAATCAGATCGACAACTGCGGGGCAATGAGATGAAATCAGCGGTTTGTTGCCGGTCTGCAGGGCCTTACGGTAGCTGTCTGCAATCATACGGGCGCCATACGCCCCCTCGTGCACTTCGCAAAAGCCGAGGCTTTTCAGCGCGGCTACAAGGCGGCCGGGTGTCAGAGCGTTAAAATAGATGGGAAAAGAGCAGCCGAGCACAGCCACCACGGGGGCTCCCGAGGCGAGCATTTCCTGGGTTTTGACCATACGGTCGACAACTACTTTTGCGTTCTGCGGACAGCTCAGGCAATTGCCGCAGCCGATGCAGCGGTCATACATGATTTGCGCAAAACCCTGATCGACCTTGATGGCCTTGACCGGGCAGCTGCGCACACAGGAATAGCAGCGACGGCAGCGCTCTTTGTAGGTTACGATAGGTTCCATGGATCTCTTTATAAGATGCTCGAATATGTGTACTATAAACTATTATTTTGATATGTGCAAATTATGACACATGCCAGGCTCTTCCCCTGGGCTCTGCTTCAATACGTGACATCTCACAAAAGCTTGCTAAAATGGAATGAGGAGCATCATACCCATGAAAACCGCACTTACAATCGCCCTGTTCTGTGCCGGGGGGGGGCTTGCCCGCTACTATCTGTCCGGATGGGTTTACAGCCTGCTCGGTCGCGCCTTTCCCTACGGCACCTTTGCAGTTAACGTCATCGGAGCCTATTTTATCGGTCTCATAATGGAGCTGAGCCTGCGCAGCACCGCCATTTCAGACACGTTGCGCCTGGGGTTGACCGTAGGCTTCATGGGAGGATTGACAACATTCTCAACCTTCAGCTACGAGACCTTCACGCTGCTGGAGGATGGCCGGTTTCTGATGGCATTTGCCAACGTTCTGGCGAGCGTGGTGGTCTGTTTGTTATTCACCTGGCTGGGAATAATAACCGTGCGAGCGATAATTCAGGGAGGGTTGCCATGACACAACTGACAGGCGAACAAGTGTTGATGCGGATATTCATCGGGGAGAGCGATCGTTGCGGACACAAACCACTTCACGAGGCTTTAGTGGAACTGCTCAGGAGAGAGGGCTTCGCCGGCGCGACAGTCCTGCGTGGCGTGAGCGGCTTCGGCGCTCACAGCGTCTATCACACCCGGAAGCTCCTGGACCTGTCAGCTGACCTGCCGCTGATCGTCGAGGTGGTTGACAGCCAGAGTAAGATCGACGCCATCATGCCCCGCATCGACGGGATGATGGGGGGTGGTATGATTACACTTGATAAGACCACGGTTATCCGCTACAGCCACAACGAAAAAAAATCAAAGTGAACTCTTTAATTTTTCCAGCTCATCCCAGCGCAGGTAGGTAACTTCAAGCTCCTGCTCAAGAGCCGCCAGACGGATGTTGCTTACCGACACCTCACCACCGGCGCTCCTGTAGAATTCCGGATCGGACAAGCGAGCGTGCAAGGCAGTCTGCTCCTCTTCCAGCGAGGCGATCCTGTCCGGGAGAGCCTCAAGTTCGCGCTCCTCTTTGAAGGAGAGTTTGCGTACTCGCTCACCCGGGCGTTTTCCTTTTTCCTGTGAAGCTTTGGCAACAACCGGGACATCAGCAGCAGCTTCCTGTGCCGCCTGCTGCAGCCAGTCGTCATAGCCCCCCACAAACTCCCGGACAGTCCCGTCTCCACTCAGCACCAGCGTACTGGACACAACGTTGTTGAGGAATTCCCGGTCATGGCTGACCAGCAGCAGCGTACCGGGATATTCCGTCAGCAGATCCTCCAGCAGATCAAGAGTTTCTACGTCCAGGTCATTGGTCGGTTCATCCATCACCAGAATATTGGACGGTTTGGTGAAGAGCTTGGCCAGCAGCAGGCGGTTGCGCTCACCGCCCGAAAGGATGCCGGCCGGGGAGCGGGCCCGCTCCGGTGAGAAGAGGAAATCCTGCAGATAACCGATGATATGGCGCGGCTGGCCATTGATGGTGAGGATGTCATTCCCCTCCCCCACGTTCTCCTGCACGCTTTTATCCAGATCCAGCCGTTCGCGTAACTGATCGAAGTAAATCACTTCACGGCGGGTTCCCCGTCTGATCTCTCCCATCTGTGGTTCCAGGTCACCCAGCAGCAGGCGCAGCAGAGTTGTCTTGCCGGAACCGTTGGGGCCGATGATACCGATTCTGTCACCACGCATGATGGTGGTAGTGAGGTTCTTCACGATCGGGCGACCGTCATAGGCGAAGATGAGACCGGTTGTTTCTGCCACAAGCGCTCCGGAGCGGTCGGCTGCCTGCAGCTGGATTTTGGCCGTTCCCTGCTGGACGCGCCGCTGCCGGTACTCGTCGCGCAACTTCTTCAGAGCCCGCACCCGCCCCTCGTTGCGGGTGCGGCGGGCCTTGATACCCTGCCGCACCCAGACCTCCTCCTGCGCCAGCTTCTTGTCGAACAACGCCTGGCGGGTTATTTCGGCCTCCAGGAGCGCTTCACGCCGCTCCACAAATTCGTCATAACCACAGGAAAAAGCATAGATCCTGCCCCTGTCCAGTTCTGCTACCCGGTTGGCCAGCTTCCGGGCAAAGGCGCGGTCATGGGTCACGAACAGCACGGTCTTGACATTTTTTGCCAGAAACTCCTCCAGCCACAGAATGGTGTCTATGTCAAGATGGTTGGTCGGTTCGTCCAGGATCAGAATGTCGGGCGATGATACAAGAGCACGGGCCAGCAGGACACGGCGCTTGGTGCCGCCGGAAAGCCCGGTGAACGCAGCCTCGGCATCCAGATCCAGGCGGTTCAGGACCCGCTCCACCTCCTGATGCAGGTTCCAGCCATCACTCTCCTCCAGTGCTTTCTGCAACGACTCCAGCCGAGCCAGTTGCTTTTCACTGCAGTCAAGGGCCAGCTCAAAGCTGACATGATGATATTCAGCCAGTAGCGTGGCGACGGTACCCATGCCGGATGCAACTACATCAAAGACATTACCGGTTATCTCATGCGGCACGTCCTGGGTAAGTTGAGTCACCTTGAGGCCCTGCTGTCGCTGGACTTCGCCGCTTTCCGGCGTCAACTCACCGCAGATAAGTTTCAGCAGTGTCGATTTGCCGCTGCCGTTGCGTCCCATCAGGCAGAGACGGTCGCCCGGTTCGATCTGAAGGTTGATGCCGTCGAAAAGCGGCGGCCCGCCAAAAGCCAGGGTTATGTTACGGAGCGAAATAAGGGCCACGGGGTACCTGCAAAGTTGAAAACTACGTTGTAAAGACAACCGAGCTGCCAAAGGCCTTTTCAAAAAGGTCTTTCTTGGCGTTTGCGCCAAAAATCTCTACGGAAATGTCCTCGGTCGCAGTCAGATGGAGCGTTATGGTTGTTCCGCCAAACAGACAGGAAATGCTCTGTACCATGGCGCTTCTGCGACGATCAAGCCCATCGGCCAGACGAAGTATACCTCCCAGGCGGGCCACTGTCATCTGATCCTTTTCCTTGAGGCTCTGAAATGCGTCATGTTTACGTTTGGGGAGCGATTTACGGTGATAGCGTGCGATTTGTGCTATCAGTTCCCGTTCGCGTGGCGTGAAACCAAACAGTTCGGCATGGCGGATGAGATGATACGAGTGTTTGTGATGACTGCCGTAACTGATGAAATATCCGCTGTCGTGGAGAACAGCCGCCGCTTCGAGCAGTTTTCTCTCCGATGTCTTCAACCCGAAGGGAAGCGCCAGCGCATCAAAAATCGAGAGAGCCATGCCGGCTACGTGCATGGCATGCTGCTCGTCAACGTGGCAGGAGCGCGCAAATTCCCTGACGGCATCTCTCCATGTCGGCGGAGTGCTGTTCCCGGCTGCAAGCCCAAGCCGTTTGATCGCCCTGATGAGCAGCCCCTCCCGGATTCCCCGTTCATTTACCAGCACCCGATTTGCTTCGAGAAAGCGCATCAGTTCGTCGATCACTACCACGCCGGCTACGATGATGTCGGCCCGGTCCTGATTAAGCCCCGGAATGGTCCTGCGCTCTTTCAGATCCTTGTGGGTCAGCATGGCCAGCAGATGGACAACTTCAGAACGGAGCACCTCATACCCATGTACGGAGACATAGTTGTCCCTGCGCAACTGCATGACCATGCAACCCATCGCCGTCAGGGTTCCGCCCGAACCGATCAATGAATCAGCGGAAATTCTTTTACCGGCAAAAGCGCGTCTGAGACTTTCCCTGATATGGCGCTGAAGTTTCTTCAGCTCTTCCTCAGCTATCGGATCACTGATCAGAAAACGGTCGGTCATGACAACAGCGCCCAGGTCGAGAGAGTAGAACTCTTCCACATGGTTTCCATATGCGGTAACGATTTCGACACTCCCGCCTCCGATATCAACCATGGCGTAACGTTTTCCGTACATGTCGAAGTTGGCCAGGGCGGATGCCGCCGTCAGTTCTGCCTCTTCTTCGCCGGAAATGATTTTTATCTCATGACCAAGCTCTTCCGAAATTTTTGCAACCAGTGTCTTGCCGTTGACTGCGGATCTGACGGCGCTGGTGGCGACCGCTTCGACCGCTTCGACATGCAGGCCGGTTACCAGTTTCCGGAAATGCCGGATAGCTGCAAGAGCCCGCTCTGACGCCTCATCAGAGATCATCCCGGTCCTGGCCAGTTTTTCCCCCAGACGCACTGTCGCCTTTTCATCATCCAGTATCTTGAATTTACCGTCTTGCGTCTCTGCGATAATACAGCGAATGGAGTTGGTGCCAATATCGATGGCTGCGATGCGTGATTTCTTCATAGTACCTCTTATATCAGGAAAGTGTAGGCGAGCGGTTTCCGCTCGATCAGCCCGGTTAAATTATTCAGCAGCAGAGCATCTTCCATCTGGAGAGTCGCTTCAGTATACTCCCGCACCTCCGGAGATACATCCAGGTTGCTGAGCAATACCTCAAACTCCGCGATGTCATTCATCCGCCCCAGAATAGACTGGTATCCTTTGAGCGTTTCCAGAACGGGCGTGTAATCACGATCCAGAATCGATGAGACAATCTCCAGAAAATAGCGCCACTTTTTGATGGCAATCCGCAGGGCGTGGCGCGACGCACGATGCGCCGGTGCGGTCGCAACTGCAAGCAGCTGGCATATCGGCAGGTACCTCCTGATGGAAACACCAGAGAGATAAGCCGGAGAAGAGATACCGTTCCGCCCGGCGATGCAATCTTCGTTCAGTCCGGCAACCAGCTCCCGTACCATCCGGTCAAGCTTGCGATGGTCGAAGGCCGAAAGAGCTTTTTTGATCAGCTTCAAGTTCCTGGAACGCAACTTGGAGAGTATGCGGCACAGTTCTTTACTGGCTGGAATATCCGTGCGTGGTGGTGACCTGAAAAAAAGCAAAGCCTCGTCAATATTGCGCAGGCCACCCAATATCCGCGTGAGCCTGCGAACATTTTTCCTGAGCTCTCTTTTCTGCTCTTTCGACGCAAACGGATCAAACAGCTCCAACGCAGCCCTGAATTGGCGCGATGCGACACGCAGGTCATGGATGTCATCCAGGTCGGATGTTTTCATGACAGCCCGTCTCAACCTGAGCAATTCCTCCCATCGAGCGAAGAAAACGCCTCTGAATCGCTCCTGAATGGTTGCCGGGTCCGGCCATAATCGTGCAGCAGGCTGTGGTGGCATCGTCAGATCTACTTTCGGGGAAATGCCTTGTTAAGAGACGTAATTCTCTTCTTGCCGGGAACCAGATACCAGAGGAAGCCGGCCGGTTTGTCATCAGTTTCCGGATCAAGTTTCAATGTCACACAGGCGCTTTTTTTCAGCGTGATGGCCTCATCATTGCGTCCGAGCAACCTAGCGACCAATGAACCAAGCTGCGGTTCATGGCCGACCAACATGACACACCTGGCATCCCCGCACCCCTTGATGTGAGAAACCAGCTCATCTATGTCCGCTCCCGGCAGAAGCAACCCGCTTGCGACAACCACATTTTTGCGGCAGGCATTTTCAGCTGCAATTTCGGCTGTCTGTACCGCACGGGTGAGTGGGCTGGTAATGGTAAGGCGTGGTTTGTTGCCGTACTTTGCGATCAACGAGCTTACTTTTCTGACCGACAACCTTCCGTTTTCAGTCAGATAGCGCCACTCATCCCGCAATGTGGCGTTTCCCTCAACCGCTTCAGCATGCCGCATAATGTACAAAACCATTTTAATCCTCCAAATGCTGCGTAGTGATCAGGTGTGGAGTATAGACATCATCAGGAACATTTCAATACCTGTAACATTATTTTTCACAATTGTAACTTACAGGGATACATCAACCCTCGTGCAGGCTCGCATGGAGCTTCCTGGCAACGGCCGGATTCATCCCCTCTACGCCGGCAATCTCCTCAACGCTCGACTCCTTCAACCGTTGCAGGCTGCCGAAGTGGCGCAGCAGAAGCGTGCGTCGCTTGGCGCCGATTCCGGGGATCTGTTCGATACCTGAAGCAATCCCCTCTTTGCCGCGTAATTTGCGGTGGTACTCAATGGCGAAACGATGTGCTTCGTCCCGGATTGCGGCCAGTAGCAGGAGGGGAGCTGAATTCTGCCGCAGTACCACCGGATTTTTGCGACAGGGTAAAAAAATCCGCTCTTCGCTTTTTTCAACCGTGGCTGACTCTGCAGCCCGTGCAGTTCGGCTCTTGGCCAGGGAAATCAGGTCAAAGCGTCCGTTCAGCCCCAGCTCGTTGATAATTTCCAGGGCCGAGTTCAACTGGCCGATACCTCCGTCCACCACCACCAGATCCGGCAGTCCCTCTTTAATGACCGTTTCTGCACGGAAGCGCCGTGAGAAGACCTCCGCCAGCATGGCGAAGTCGTCCTGACCCTTGATATGGCGGATGCGATAGCGACGATAGCCGGTTTTGTCCGGCCCGGCATCGGTAAAGACAACCCCGCTTCCCACCGAGAAATGCCCCTGAATCGTGGAGATGTCATAGCATTCGATGCGGCGTGGCAGACGCGAAAGGAGCAGACGTCGTTGCAACTCCTCAAGCAGTGCCTCTGCCGAAGCCTGTTTCTCGTCCCGTTCCCGCAGGGCTGCTGCCGCATTCCTGTTGGCCAGCTCAACCAGTTCGAGCTTGATGCCCCTCCGGGGATGGAGGATGGCAACCTTCTTTCCTCCGGTTTCCGCCAGCAACTCCGCCAGCGCCGACGTATCATCAACCTCCAGCGGCAGCAGGATCTCTTCCGGAATGAAGACTTCGCCTGCGTAGTACTGACGCAAAAAAGCCGCGACCCCTTCGCAGTCAGCCAATTCCCAGCGTAGAGTAAAGAGGCGCCTCCCGTTCAGCACTCCGCCACGGATGAACAACAGTGCCAGCTCCAATCTGGTTCCGTCCCGGTAAAAACCGACCACGTCGCTGTCCCCGCCACGGGTGACCATCTTCTGTTTCTCAACCGTGACCTCGATCGAGCGGAGCAGGTTGCGCCAGCGGACTGCCTCCTCGAAACGGAGTTGGTTTGAGGATTCCTGCATGCGTCGTTTGAACTCCGTCAGCAGTTGCCTGCTCTTACCCTCCAGAAACAGCATGGCCCCCGTTACCAGAGCAGTATAGTCAGTTGCCGAGATCAGAGCATGACAGGGAGCGCTGCATTGGCCTATCTGGTGATAGAGGCAGGGGCGTCTGCGGGCCATGCAATTTTTGAGCGGGTAGTGGCGCAGCGGAAACATGCGCTGAATCTGTCGCAGCACCTCGCGTGCCGCCGAGGCGGAGGCATAGGGCCCAAAATAGCGGACGCCGTCCCGGGGGATCTTGCGTACGATGGTAAAACGGGGAAATTCCTCATTCATGTCGAGGCGCAGGGAAAAATAGGTTTTATCATCCTTCAGGTCAAGGTTGTAGCGGGGGTGGTGCTGCTTGATCAACGTGTTTTCCAAAAGGAGAGCTTCTTTTTCAGTATCGGTCAGCATGACCTCGATATCGGCAACCCTGGCCACCAGAAATTTGACCTGATAGCGGGAATCTCCGGATGCGTTGAAGTAGGAGCGGACGCGCTGCCGCAGGCTGCGCGCCTTGCCCACGTAGATGATCGTCCCGTCTGCGTCGCGCATCAGATAGACACCGGGGGAGGCCGGCATCTGGCGTATCTTGTCTTCAAGGCTCATGGCCGCGATTCTACCCTGTTCATCCCGTGAATGAAAAGGCTATTTTCATGCAGCCATGTCTGCATTTTTTTTACGCAGCGTGATTAATTTTAAAGCGGCATATCTCTTGATATCTGCGCAATACCGCTTGTTTTCCGCGTAGTACGGGATTGGCCGACTTATTGCTTGTCCAATCCATCGCCCTTGCCGGGCAAACAGACACCAACGGGGGTAATCTGTATGGAAACGATGTCAATTATTACACTTGAGTCACTTTGAACATTTGTACCGCAAGTTATTGTTTCCATTGCCTTCTCCTTTTCCTAAAAATCATCTCCAACAGTTCTTTTTGTACCATGATTTTGTACTAGTTTTTGTACCACAAAAACTCAAATAAGTGAGGCAGAATATTGATGCAATCTAATTGAAATTAGTGTGCTAGAACAGTAAAAAGTGACGTGCTGTGATTAAATATTACGCAGATTTTGAGCAGAGGTATTCAGTAAAAGTATTTTGAATTGGTACAAGAATTCCGAGTCATTAACAAGAAAAGCCGTCCTCCGATTATAGATCGAATCGATCGCGATGGTATCAACGGATGCGCTTTCACTTCGATTACGCTCAGCAGGTACATACCCGCGACCATTTTTTATGGTCATCTCGATATCAAGATTGGCATCAGACCCGCAGGTAGCGATGTACTTGTCTGGATTCATTACGTCAATATTATGCCCGGTAATAATACTGCCGGCTGTGACGATTCCGGCTCCTTTGCACTTAATGTGGACAGTAGCCTGATCAGTAGAATGCAATTTAAGCCGGACAGCTTTCAGATTTAAGATTATCTCTGCGACATCCTCGGTGACACCTTGAATTGCAGAGAACTCGTGTAGAACACCTTTGATTCGTACTGAGGTAATTGCGGCACCCTGAATTGACGAAAGAAGAACGCGTCGTAGTGAGTTACCGAGTAAAGTTCCAAAACCATTTTCAAACGGCTCTGCGTAAAACTTACCATACGTGGTTGTAAGTGTATCCGTGTCAACCTGTAGTTGAGACGGCTTGATTTGGTCTCGCCAATTGCTATGCATTACGACTCCTCTACCAAAATATTAAGCTCATAATCAGTTATACGTCCAACCCAGCAACCAGCAGCACATCATCCTGAACAGCCAGCGTGCGCATTCCATCAGTGAAACCACTTCTGCTGAACAGAATGAAACGCTCCCGTCGCGACTCCTTACCCCATACGACAATCCGTGCCTTACGTTTCAGGTTACGGTAGATATCCTCACCGACCGGGTTGATACTCCACTTGCATTCGCCGAACCAGATAGTTTCGTTCTCTTCATCCAGCGCTACCAGATCTATTTCTTCGTTCTTTTGCCACCATCTGCCAATGTCTGAAAATGTCATTATGCCGGTTTTCAGAAATTCCAGGCAGCGCTCGCGACAGACATCCTCATAAACAAAAGAGAGATGCTGGTCGAACGTTTCGTTGATTTTATTGATCAGGTAATCAGTATTGCCAATTTCCAGTCTGCTCCGATGTGGGAAGACATATTTGAACCAGAAGGAAAAGAATCGGTCATGCAAGCGGTACAGTCCAAGTCTGCTTTTGTCGGGATATTTTTCCGTAACCGGAATTTCTTTATCTACGAAACGGAGTGAACGCAGAATATCCAGATACCGGGCAAGATGACTCTTTTCAAAGCCGGTGTCGTTGATAATCTCCGACATTTTCCGTTTCCCCTGGGCAATAGCACGAAGGATAACAAAATAGTTACGTGGCTCGCGCAGTTCTTCACGCAGCAGAAACTCGACTTCATTGTGGAGAAACGAACCCCGATCGAGGATAAGGTCAGTGATGGCGCTCTGAATGCTGCCTTTGGCGTCAAAGCGCTCGATATACGCCGGTATGGAACCCAAAACTCCGTAGATTTCCACACGCTGTTTCAAGTCGGCTTCAGGAAAAAACTCCGCCAGCGATGTGAACGGCATTTCGCGAACTTCCAGTGACGCGGTACGCCTGCCGTAAAGTGGTGCCTTGTAGAAGAGCACCTCCTCTTCCATCATGCCGATGCTTGACCCGAGCAGGATCAGAAATACATTACTCTCCTTCAAGTGGGTATCAATCCCCTTCTGGAAGATGGAGGAAATCCCTTTATTGGAATTGACCAGATAGGGGAACTCGTCAATAACCATGACGAGTCGTCCGTGTTCTGCTTTCTCCTTGAGATAGCGGAAGAACTGCTGCCAGTCCCGAAAGCCTGATTCAACCAGAATGGTGTCGCCGAAGTATTCACCAACCTCGCATCCCAGGTTGCGCAGCTGTTCTCCTTCCGTCACGCTGTCAGCAAGAAAGTAAAGAGCCCGTTTGTCGCGGATGAATTCGCGTACCAAGCGAGTCTTGCCTACGCGACGTCTACCGTAGAGTGGGATGAACTGAAAACCGGACTGGTTGTAATATTTGTTAAGGAAGGTAAGTTCTTCGGTTCTGTTGACGAATTGCATGGGCATCACCATTTAAGTATAATCGTAATTTGGATAATCGTGATTATACTTATCGAATTCAAAAAGGCAACCAAATACTATCCGTCAAAAGGGGTTATTGCGGCACAAGTGAAATTGAAAGCCGCCCTCAAATTGGGAGCGGCTTCAAGTTCTCAAGGTGTTACGTTACAGCCAAATTGGAATCGGATGATGATTCCTATTGAGGTAATCGTCCGAGTAACTCTCAGGCAATCCTGGTTATGCCTGTATTACTTCTTTTTCGCTGGTGCCTTAGCTTTGGGAGCTGGTTTTGCTGCTTTGACAGGTTTGGCATTCAGATCTTTTAGTGCTTTACCAGGAGCGAACTTGCCGTTTGTTTTCTCGGCAATCTTCATCTCTTTGCCGGTCTGTGGGTTTCTGCCGGTACGGGCGGCACGGGTAACAGCACTGAAAGTACCGAAGCCAACAAGAGTGATTTTGTCACCTGCTTTGAGAGCGGTGGTAGTTGTAGCGATGAAGCTGTTGAGCGCCTTTTCAGCTTGCACTTTGGTTAGTTCAGCGCCTTCTGCAATTTTGGCAACGAGTTCTGATTTGTTCATGGACCCTCCGTTAAGAAATTTTCGTCAGTTATATTTGCGAACATTATGAAAGTCCAGAAGAAACAGTATGTTCAGTGCGTAACAGCAAATATTTGTTCAGCATCTCGGAAGCGCACAAGCTCGGTAGGGGACGGTTCCAGGCATGATGCAAATTCAGCAGACTCATGAGGAGCACTTTTACTTCATAAATCTGATTGATTTTATGATCTTACTATCGTTGCTAGCGGGAGTATCATATGATTTGCCATAGTACCAAACAACTTTTATCGGTCTGCCTCTGTTTGACGATTTAGAGCTAAAGCGACGGGCATTGGTTAATTCATCAAGGTAGAAATCCTCAAGTCCATTAGCAGTCTCGATGAAAACCAGATTTGATTTACTTGTCAGGCCGACAGAATCAAATTTACCTATAGTGGTGTGAAGCTTTGAGTTGCTTCCCGCTCCAAGGCAATTACCAGTAAACAAAGTTGCAAGAAGCGACGTAATGCAGAATATTTTATGCCATAGGCTCATCAAAAGTCCCTTTCTTCCCAACCTTCACTAATTTCAACAACCACTTGTTGAGACTGGTTCTTGTCATGATAACTACTCAATCCTTCAATATTCTCAGGAACATGTTTATTCCAGTCGGTTCGTAATGGAATTGGATTGAGTCCGTCGGTACTCCAGCTCTATGGCAAATGTCACGCATATCCTCCTCATCACGGTGAATAAGGTGCCAGTCGCCACACCACTCCATCCAAGCACGGTCAGGATTGGAAGTGTGGAAATTGCCGACTATGACTTCTCCTTTTTCAGCAGTTGCATCCCACATCTTGCGGAGTAAAGCAGCAGCAAGCCTGTCGTTGAGATAATCGAACAGCCCTGCTGACCAGACAAGATCATGTTTTTTCTTGGTACGAAGACGAAACGCATCCGTTGCCTGCCAACAGATTTGAGTGGCTTTGCTCGGATCAACAACTGACTGGGCATAGTGGGGGTGACGCCGGTCATATGCTCTGGTGTTGCGTATCCAGGAGTGCTGACCTGTTTAACTATGCCGCCATCAAGAACAGCCCAATCGAAGTCGGCAAACATCATGCGGTGCCCCAGACGCACTCCGGCATCCTTCACCATCAGTATCTGAGCCGGTTTGAGATCTTGGTGGACAATGCCTGCTGAGGATAACTCTTTGAGGATACCCAGCCACATCCGGCAGATGAAGAGTCGATTGTCCAGATCTAGGTCTGTTGGCAGGTACACTGACAGATCTACACAGTTAAGGAGTTCCTTGATCTGATGATAGCGGTAACCGGTGACAAACGTTTCGAGCAACCGCTCCAGACAGCGGAGCTTGAGACTGCAAAGCCGCTTGTTGATGTCGTCCTGCTGAGCGACAAAACTTTTAAATTCCGGAGAACCCTCGGTGGGATCGCTGTATTCCTTGAGGAAGTAGTTTTTACCCCCCCTTGCGAGCCCGGTATGAAGTGGCGAAAGAGCCGGAGGTGATGCAATCTACGATTTCATAACCGTTAACGGTCTGACCGGCAAAGTATGATGGCATAATGGTACACTCCTCCTGGAGTTGGAATGATGATTTAAGCGCTAGCCAGACCCGGAGTGTTCAGCATCTCACCGCTGATGGTTTTGGCCATCTGCTCGAATTCCTTGGTGAAGTCCACCAGATTCTGAAGCCCCTCGTGAGCCTTATCTGACGGGAAGAGGGTTACCTGGGACTTGGGCAGCAGCCGTAAACGCTCGTAAGTAGCGTTATGCGGTGCGTACACGAACAGTTTAACTCTCTGGGCGGTCAACTGACTGATCACCTCATCGACATCTCTTGGCCCGGATGGCGCTGTATTGGCGTGCATCTGCGGATGTGCCGAAGCATCGGTGAAGAGGATTACAATGCGATGCGCTGCTCCATCCGTGCGCCATGGGCTTTTGGCACCGATATACATGGCATCCAGAGTGGATTCAGGCTCGTCTCCGCCGCCGGTACGGGGAATGTTCATGACCGTCTTCGTCAGTTCAGCTTCATCGCTGGTGAATGCGCTCTCGAAAACCGCTTCTCCTTCATTGAGGTCACCATAACCGATTACCTTTGCTCTCCAGTCCAGTGGCGACTGGTTTTTTGCCATCTGCCCTTTTAAGCCACCGATCAGGTGAGTTGCAATATTAGACTTGACCGCCTCGATCACCCCGCTCATTGAACCGGTTGTGTCGATACAGATGACAAGGTCCACTTTTCCGTACTGCTTGATAGACACTGCTGCTTGTGGTTTGATCTCAGCCATGGTGATTCTCCTTTTTAGTTGAAGTACTCATGCGGCAATTTGCCGAAGATGGGGTAAGCGGTTTGGATTTCTTTGATAATTACATCAACTTCAGTTTCTATATTTTGGTCATCCGGAATAAACGATCCTATCTCATGATCAGAAATCAGAATTGAACAGCGGTACTGATTTAAACCGTAATCAAGCTTGAACGATAATCCGGCGAATAAATCACGGAAATCGTACCGGTTGGATTTATCTATTGAGGCAGAGACAGCGGCATCAGTTCGAATATTCAGAGTGATACCATCGAAGGCTTCAAAACGTTTCTTGAGAATTGCTATTATGCGATCACGTAAGCTTAAGTATTGAGCTGACATATCACCAGTTATGAAGATGTCATCCCTGTATACTTCTTCTACAGACAAAGGTAAGTCACTTCCGGATTTTGGTCTGATATGCAAAAACCTCGGCACCAGAATTTCAGATTTATAGCGGGAATCGCTTTTTTCCGGATCATCAAATGTACCGCCACACGAAAAAATGGTAACCATGCGGTGTGGAGTTCCCTTTACCTCTTCATGCAGATCGAATCCGTCCTTGCGCCACTCATGTCCCCTCACCAAAAGAGAAAAACCGTGATGATCCATGAATTCGTGGAACTGTTTACGGGCAAATGAAAATCGTTTTCCCGGTGCATCTATAACGTCTTCCTTTTCCAATTCAGGGTCAGACCAGATGAATCCACCCCTGCACTCAGGCGATTCCAGTGGCAATCGAATTAAATCTTTTCTTGGTATGCCGCCATGGACGTAAATAATCTTCTCTTTACCGGTTCCAAATCCCTCATTAGATCGCTTAACCGATTGAGTGAAGACCACCGGTAGCGCGGAGAACAGTTCGGTAAGCGCTCTAAAGACATCTTCTCCAAAATGTGGTTTCCAGTCATCAATTGTGTCTCGGGGAGAAACAGCTGAGACGGTGATGCCCCCCTCCTGTAACTCGTAGCTCTCGTGATTGCCTTGCAGCAGCCAGAAATGATCTGGCCAGTTTTTTTTCAGACTCAGCAGTAGTCTCAGCACCTGCATCGGCCTATCACCACGGTCAACATAATCCCCCAAGAATATTATCCTCACCTTGTCGGCGTCAATACCTGGACGAAGATATATTTTCAACAGAATCCGGGAAAGAGACTGATAATCGCTGTGCAGATCGCCAACCACAAACCAGTCTGTTGCATCGGGATCTTTTTCGGTTCTCGGTGTCACATCGGGAAGTGCAATTACCCCGGTCTGTCTTGAATCCTGTTTGAGAACTTCTTTCTTTGCATCCCTTGCAAGGCTAATCAGCTCGCTCTTCTGGGCTTCAAGATTTTCATCAGAAGGGGGCTCATTCGCTGATCTCATAAGCTTCAGCAAGGCGTCTACGGTGAATGGGTTAGAAAATGGCCACATGCGGTGTGCTCCAATTCAAATTTTCATCATTTTAAGTATTCCGGCACATATGCGAATCGGCAACTTGATAAGTCCTATTAAAATGTCATAAACAAACTTCCCGGCCACATGCTCAAAGATTCGCTTCCCAAACAGGAACCTTATTGAAAATCCGAGTACGAACAGCAACATCACTATCGGAATAAGCATTTCCATGAAGTATTCCTTTTACGCTACCAAGACCCGTTTATCAGAGGGAGGGCCTGAGAGAGCGAATCTGATCTTTAACAGCGACAGGATTGCTGATGCCGCTGAAAACAACTTCGGCTCCACCATCCGCAGCAGAAATAATCTCCAACGTTCCGATTCCTAATAGTCGTTCCGCAACACCCTGGCGAAGGTTTATGCCACGGATGTGCCGGATCTCCATTTCATTTGTATTATTGGCGATCAGTCCGGTTCGCATCATGATCCGATGGCTTGTGACTGTATAGAGTCTCCGGTAACGTCCAAAGCCGGCCATCAGTAAAATCACGCCCGGAAGTACGATACTTCCTCCTCCGGCTTCTGCACTCAACATCATTACAAAAACTACTGCAGAGAGCACTAGCAGACCAGAGAAATAGAGCCATGACGGGTGCTGTCGGTAAATTGTGGTTTCTGTCAGTGCCATGATGCATCTTCCTCAATAATTGAATCAGAATGAATCCTCTAAATATCCATAACGACAATGCGGCAAATAACTGACTAAATCACCAAATAGAAAGTAACTCAATTACACTCGGGACAAAAATTGTGGCGAATATACATGATTTCAATGGAAATTACGCGAGGATATTTATAAAAGCTGCTCATAACGAACAGAATAATATCGAATTACTTGAATTGCACTGAAGAGCATGCATGCACTACTGTCCCAGTGCATGCATGCTCTAAAACGTAGAGTCAGCCGTGTTACATGAACGTAATCAAACCGGAGTCAGGACTTTTGAATTTTTCCGGGTATTTGGGTAAACCTTTATATTTATGATCACACTGCGGGAGAGCACCGGCAGTGGAGATGGTTGAGTTTACGTACGGAGCACTGCGCTGTCCTACATGAATATGGTTGCCGCTGCTTAAGCTCGCCACCTTGCCAAGATACAGTTTCCCGTTTTTGCTCACATCATAATATTTCCCGAGATATTGATTGACCTGACTGGACGCACCGTTAAGGTGCCACAGGATAAAGGTTGTGCTATTTGACTCAATAACCACGCACGTTTTCCACGTCGGATCGTTGTATACCTGCTTGATGATACCACTCCGATTGAAATACACTTTCTTGTCTGCCGGTGCCATAATATCTTTCCCGGCATGTTTCAAAACCTTTCCGCACGTTGGACATTTACCGAAATCCCAATTGTTCCCAAACTCGTACGCCAGTGCAACACTGCTGACCAAGATGATAGCCAGAACAACCATCACTGCTACTACTCCATTTTTTTTCATGACGATCTCCCTTATTCCTGAAAATACCGGTTAAAAACCGGCTGATAGCTTTACTGGGCCAGCGAAGCAAAATATGCTGAGAAGGATTCAAGGTTTTTGTTTAATTCCGCCATACGGGCTTCTTCCTTAACCAATGCCGCTTGACTTTCGTATTCTTTCGATTTGTAACGACTTTCCAGCTGATTTGACTGCTCTTGGGCTTTTCTTATCCCGCGTAGTTCATCTTTTACCGCTGATTGTTCTTTCGGATCCATTACCGCTGTAAGCCTGGTTTCCAACTCTTTTGCCTGTTCCTCATAATCAACTTTTTGACGGGCATGAGTCGCAGCTTCATCCCGCGAAGATTCAAGTATCTGGTTATGATTATTAATCACGTCCTGTTGCAACCGAATCTGTTCCAGAAGAAGGTGTGAACGTGATTGCAGCGAGAGGGCCTGTTGCAAAGAAGTTCGCAGCAGACGAATTTCATCAATCAACTGGCTCACTGGCACCAAGTCTATTGGTTGTGCTGCATGGCTGATTGATGACATTGAAAGAATCATTACGACAATGATCAAAACCTTACTTTTCATGACCGGCTCCTTTTTGATGTTTTGAATAAACGAATCGTCCTTGAGTTCAGAAACGACAAAGAATTCGAAAGCTGACAATCGGGTCAATAATTTTGTTTGTGGGAATAGCTTGTGCTTGGCTACTGAAGAAGGGGCAAAAATTGAGAGTGTAAATCGGGAGGAATGTAATGCTGCTTGCAGTTTGTTCAACCAGATCTATTACCAACCGCCTAAAGCTGCATTTACAGATGTTTTTTCCACGAAAAGGAGTAGCCCCGAGTAACAAGCTTGGAAATACGATCTCTTGAATGTTCATCGTCGAAAACGTAACTTCCCAGACAACCCCCAAAGACCTTTCGGCGAACCCAATAAGAGTTCCTATTGACGGAGTACCTAATGGTCTCTTACGGGGCCTCAGTATCTCCCAGCCAATCCGACAGTTTTTTCGTGATTTAGTAAGCATCGCCAAGCGCAAATCAATGACATTCTGCTTCCTTCTTGAAATGAAGCAGCATCTCCAGTATACGTAACCGTCATTTAGGACGAATGCATTTATCACAAAAGAAGACGGAGTACCTGATGGCTCGGTTAAAGAAACCATTCATTGCGAAAGTCGAAGATGTGACTATCACCAGAGATGGCGGCACAGCTATAATTGACTACGTCGATTCAACAGTACCCCAAAGGGACTTTTATCGATTCCAATAAGAGTTTCTATTGACGGAGTGCTCAATGTCCTCTTATCGAGCCACATGGAGAGTGCAAATGTGCGCAAAGAAGAAAATCAAGGGTAAAGCCTCACGAAGTACACAAACGGTGCAACAAACCGAAGACTTATCTGTTATTCTTGCTGTGGGTATGATGGAGGAAGAGTATTTTATTCACCGTCTGTTATCACTCGAGCTGTCGTCTTTTTCAGACGATCTGCATGTTCGTCTCAGATCACCGATTTGGTTAGAATTTGAAGTGGTGAATGATTTTCATGAGCTTTTTGTTCAATCTTCGTTTAGACAAACATTTAGTCCGGTTCGTTATGGTGACGAGGTTGCAGGTAACGGTTGCAGTGATGCCTTTAAGCGCGTAGGAGATGCTCTGTTAGCGCTGAAAGACCCGAGATGTGCTGGATTTGTAGACGGTTTTTTACTGCACCATGACCGGACTAAACTAGCGCTGTTGGAGTTACTCTTCGATCTGACTTTTGTTAGCGTCAATGAGGATGTACAGACCCTCATTACATCATCTTTGCAGTTGCATATGTTAAAAGATGTTGTAAAAAATGGTATTTTTTATATTGCCTTAGATTACCAAACCGTTCGAAATGCATTAAAGTTTATGGAAAATCATTCGAATGCTTTTAATACCTATGACGTGTTCAAAAAGTTGCGAGAGTTGGGGTATTCCGAAGAAGAATGTTTTGGGAAATTATTGCCTATCGCAGAAACAGGCGGTACAGCCGAACAATTACTTGCTGGCGTGTTCAACAGCAAAGATGAATTTGAAGCAGCTTTTAAGACACCCCAAAAACGTGCCGCAAGCGGTACTAAATGGTAATTAACTGTTTAGCGCGGCCTTTAAAACTGTACTCGGCTTGAATGTCAAAATCTGCCGTGCCTCAATAGTAATAGAATCGCCAGTTTGTGGATTACGCCCGCGCCGGTCTTTTTTCTGTTTCACCTCAAATTTACCGAACCCGGATATTTTAACATCCTCACCAGTCTCAAGCGTATTTTTTAACAAGCTGAGTACCGATTCAACCAGATCTTGAGACTCTTTCTTCGTAACTCCGATTTTCTCCGAAACTCTTTCAACGATATCTGCTTTTGTCACAATTACCCCCAACCGTAAAATATATTGAGGAATGTACCGCTTCACCCGCCTGTGCGTCAATAGTGATTAACTGTCACTAAATGCTACACAAATTCCCATAAACCGGGATCACACCTCTTGTGGCAATCGCCCGAGCAAATTCAAGTGCCTGTGATTTCGTGTTGAAGTCACACTCGCACTGGACACCTTCATTCGGTCGGTGGGTGTACACCGAGAAAAACTCCGCATCGGATTCAACTATCACCTCGACAATCCCATCTGCCTCACGGCAGCCAGCCACTTCAATAGCGTCAACTCCGTCAAGGCATATACCGCATAAATGGATATCAAGCTGGTGTTTAACCCACTCTTGGTAACCCAGAACGGTATTGTCTGATGCCACAAGTGAGCGCCAGTCGGTCAAGCTGAAGAATTGGTGTGTGCCGTGTTCGTGATAATTCCAAGAGGTCCTGTAGCCAACAGGAAGTGCAAGTTCGTCAAGGTGCCAGAGGACGCCGCGAACCTGTGCGCGTAGAGCGAAGAACTTATTGGTCCGTTCCGGATCATCCTCAGCAACGTCTTCGATGAAGGACCAGGCTGCACGAAGAACTTCAGTCGCTCGGTAATTGCGTGCTGATGGAAGTTCATCGTCGAGTAGTGTTCGGATCTCCGGTACGAGCTCGCTGATGAAATTGACCGCGTCACAACCGTTGATCTCATCATTATAGAACTGACTCTTAGGATCTGCCTGCGGAAACTGTTCGAGAATGTCACGGAGCAGGTGTATGGCTGAATTATCGTTCATCGTTCTTCGTCTCCTTTAAGCAGATCACGTGGC
>JBAXVG010000042.1:0-41966 GCA_037129255.1 Desulfuromonadales bacterium
CATACCGGTGTGACGCCTGAAATGGCAGTGCGTCTGGGCCGGGCTTTCAACACCACTCCGGAAAGCTGGCTGATGCAGCAGATGCAGTATGATCTGTGGAAAACGCTCCAGCGGGGTGTTGACTTTGAGGTTCAACAGATCGCAGCCTGATAATCCAGAAGCATAGCGCTATCGTTGAACACGTGGCCATCTTTCACTATTCACTATTCACCCTTCACCCTTCACCATTGCTTTCTACTGTCCGCCACGAACGGGCCAGACATAGAAGGAGAACGTCTTATAGATGCCGAAGCTCACGCTGCCATCATACATATCGATGTGCCATGCAAGAGTGTCATTGGAGTAGAAGGTACTGGACGACCAGTAGCTGCCCGAGTAAACATTAGAAAACCCTTGTGATTTAAGCCAGGTGGCCTGAGATGCCTGTTGCTCGTCCACCAGGCTGCGTAATTCAAGCACGTTGGGCAAACGCCACTGTCCGGCTGTGCTGCCCATCCCACTCAACTGGCTTTGCAAGCTCCCGCTTGCCGAATCAAAAACGCCGCTCCCCCGGTCAAAATCAGACCGGAAATGCGGCGTTGTATTACGTACTGAAAATATGGCCGTCACAAATGACGGCAGCGCCTCAAACGAAGAGCGATGAGGGGGTTATCCCCCCCTAAAATCAATGTCTTACGGGTTTTTATGGGCGTTATAGAGGTATTGCTGTTCACGGTAGTACCCTTTCAATCTCTTCACGGCTCATGCCGGTGGCCTGCATGATTATATGTACCGAAACGCCAAGCTGCTTCATTTACAAATCAGCTTATTTTTCAGCTCCTGATACCTTGGAAACTGACTGTCAAACGAAATTATTTTAGCGTTATAATTGATAGCTGTTGCGATAATAAAACGATCAGATGGGTCTCGATGATGATCAGGCAATTCAGCCGCTATTCTTGCAATATCCCCATCAAGCGGAAGCTGCATGATTCCGGATTGCTCGAGTGATGCATCCAACCATTCTTTAAGAGGAAGTCCAAGATCAAGTCGTCCTCGCTTTGCAAGATAGGCAACCTCCCAGCAGGATATCGCAGATACACCGACGGAAGATGCCCGTTCAATCCGATTTGTAATGGAACCCGGAAGGTCGTTACACGACCAGCGTATCCAGATATGCGTATCCATAATAATCATCGTACGGCATCCCAATCTTCGGCAGGGGATATGGGAGATACAATGTCACCAAGAATTCGTGTGCCCGCTAAAAGGTGTGAGGGTTTGCGCTTCCTGGATCTGGGTTTTGACTGTTCCTCACATGGCATTACAATAACCTCAACCTGCTTTTTCCAAAATATCTCAGGGAGCACCAGGGTCAACTTACGCTCATTTACCTGTTCAATTGTACGAAGTGCTTGCATGGATGTATCCTTTCGGGCTCACGATTGTTCTGCCCCCGGTCAAAATCTGACCGGAAAAGCGGCGTTATCGTGTGGTCTGAAAATATGGCCGTCACAAATGACGGCAGCCCAACAAACGAAGAGCGACGGGGGGTTTCCCCCCCCCCCCCCCATAAAATCAAGGTCTTACGGGCGGTTATGGGCGTTGTGGCTGTGCTGCTGTTCACGGTAGTACCCTTTCAATCTCTTCACGGCTCAGGCCGGTGACAGCAATACTACATAATGAAAACCAGTGTCAAGCTATTTCAGAGATGTAATTTAATTAAGAATAATTTACTATTTCAGCAGGAAAATAACTAGGGACACTTCCCGTATTTCCTGTTGCCAACGAATAATATATTGTTCCCGCGGTCTCCGTGGGAATGCATCACAAGACGCTCCAGCGTCCTGTCTGACGTGACTCATTGACGCAAACATTAGTGCGATACCCGTCTGAATCAGAGAGTGTCAACAGTTATTTTGATTTGTCCTTGAAGAGCAGAAAAGCCGCTATCCAGATCAGGAAGGCGGCTTTCGAGTAAGCAGTCATGGAAACTGTTGAACACAAAAACATTATCTGTTCAATTGTGTTCAACTTAAATTATATTTGATGCTATATATCAGTAAGTTAAATTTGCTTTCAGTTCTCAGTCATAAAATGCTGTTCGTAAAGGTCTTCAAGGTACTGAAGATGGCGGCTTTCTTCCTTGTGGAGCTGGGCAAAGAGCTTCCCCATGGGAGCACCAGCACAGCCGTCGGAAACCCTTCCGTAAAAATCCACTGTTCCCTTTTCAAGGTGAATGGCATAAATCAACGCTTCACGTACTCCTGAGCCGGGGCCCAGTTCCTGTTTCTTGAAGATATAATCAAGGCGCATGGTCGGAATCGGCTGGTCAAGGTTGTTCTCCCCCGACATGCGCCCCTCCAGCAATGCCTTTTCCAGTTGGTGCTTGTGATTGAGCTCATCCAGGGCGTTGTCGCGCAGAAGTTCTTTAGCGCCTTTATGAGTCAACTGACGGATGGCCGCCAGATACGTGCGAAAGCCCTCTTCCTCCATTTGTATGGCCATCTCGACAGCCGCATCGAAGGTATAACAGAATTGATCACTGCTCATACCTTAAACCTCCTGCTCAATCAGCCTGGCTGACACGATGAATACCGGCTCGACAGGGACGTCGGAGTGACCGTTTTTGTTACCTGTTTTTACAGCCCTGATCTGGTCAACCACGTCCATACCTTCGAAAACCTGGCCAAATACGCAGTATCCGAAATGATCCTGATGCTTCCCCTTGTGGTCCAGAAAAGCGTTGTCAACGGTATTGATGAAAAACTGGCAGGTAGCCGAATCAACAACCGCAGTACGGGCCATGGCCAACGTCCCGCGCTTGTTTAAAAGGCCGTTGGTTGCCTCGTTCTTGATGGCAAATTTGGTTTTTTTGGTTTCCATGTCCTCGGTCATGCCGCCTCCCTGGACCATGAAATCCTTGATTACACGATGAAATATCAGACCGTCATAATGGCCTTCCTTGACATACGAAAGGAAGTTTTTGACGGTGACAGGCGCCTTATCTTTAAAAAGTTCGATCTTGATGTTCCCCATGGATGTTTCCAGCATGACCTGCAGCTTCTGATCTGACATTGCGAATCCTCCGAAATAATTGATAATAGCTTTATCGTCAGCACGTATTGCTCGTCATAAGTATCATAGTACGGTGAAAAATTAAACACCATTTTCAAAGGTCTCATTTTCAAAGTATTGCCAATTGATTATAGCTGCGTTATGCTGTCGGGGTGCAGTGGCTATGAAAAGACTCTCCGGGGGGTGCAGTATGAGATGTATGGCAGTGATCTTCGTCATGATCTGTCTGACGGTCGTATCGGCTTTTTCACAGCCATTGACAAACGAAGGCATACAGGGGGTCCTGCCATCCATGGCGGCCTCTGCCAGGGCAGTGATCGGTTCTCCGGCGCCTCCGTTCAGTCTGGATGCCGTTGTTGATCAGGAATTTAAGAAGGTCAGTCTGGGTGACTATCAAGGCAAATGGGTGGTACTGTTCTTTTATCCCGGCGATTTTACCCTTGTCTGTCCGACTGAAATCAAGGGGTTTAATACATCACTGACAGAATTCAAGGCGGCAAATACCGAAATACTGGCGGCATCAGTCGACAGTAAATTTTCGCATCTGGCCTGGATCAAAAGCGGCGCCCTGGGAAAACTGGAGTACCCGCTGTTATCCGATTTCAGCAAACGGATCGCCCGCGCGTACGGCGTACTTGATGAAATACAGGGCACCGCGCGACGGGGACTATTTATCATCGACCCCAAAGGCGTTATCCAGCACATGGTGATCCAGAGTGACAAGGTTGGACGCAGTGTTGAAGAAACGTTACGGGTTTTGAAGGCTCTGCAGACCGAAGAGCTCTGCCCGCTTAACTGGAAACCGGGAGATAAAACCATCAAACGCTGAAGCTGTGGCTACATTCAGAACATCAAGGGGGGCCGTCTTTTCAGGACAAGCCCCCTTTATTACTCCGCGCAACAGTCACAAGCTGAGGGAACTATTGAATTCTGAGCACAATCTTGCCGAAATGCTTGTCCTCTTCCATCATGCGGTGCGCCTCCGACACCTGATCAATGTCAAAGATCTTCTCAATAATCGGTACGATACTGCGGTTTGCAAATTCAGGCAGTGCGCGGCGGGTAAATTCCGCCACGATCTCCCCTTTCTCGGCTACCGGCCGGGAGCGGAGCACACTGCCGATGATCTGCTGGCGCTTGACCATCATCAGAGCCAGATTAAGTTCGGCCTTGATTCCGCTGATCACTCCGATAATGACCAGTTTCCCCTTGTAACCGAGAGAATTCATATTGGGAGCCAGATATCTGGCGCCGACGTGATCAAGAATCAGATCAACCCCTTTTTTATTGGTGTACTCCTTGACAACCTCTGTGAAATCAGGGGTTTCATGAAAGTTGATCAGAAAATCGGCACCGATCTCCCTGACCCGCTCCATCTTTGCAGGTGAAGCCGTTACAATCAGCCTGCTTGCCGGCGTCAAAGCCCGACAGAGCTGGATAGCAGCCGTATTGACCCCTCCTCCTCCACCATGAAGGATGGCGCTCTGTGAATTCTGGAATTCTCCGATCATGAACACATTCAGAAAGGCGGTTATGTATGATTCGCACACACAGGCAGCCTCCTCAAAACTCATGCTCTCCGGTATCCTCATCAGATGGCCGGCATATGCCACGGCAAATTCGGCATACCCGCCACCACCGACAAGAGTCATAACCCGCTCGCCCAGCTGCCAGCCTGTCACGCCGTGCCCGAGCGCCTCGATCGTGCCCGCCACCTCCAGGCCGAGGATGAGGGAATCGCCGGGTGGTGGCGGATATTTGCCTTCACGCTGCACCAGGTCAGGACGATTGATTGATGTAGCGATCACCTTTACAAGCACCTGTCCCTCACCAGGAGCGGGCATTTCTGCCTCACCCAATTTGAGCACCTCGATCCCGCCGAAACCTTCCATCAGAACTGCCTTCATACCATGTAACCTCCGTTTTGTATTTTATTTGTGCGCGACAAGGCTGCCGTAAGCAATGGAACCGAAAAAACATCCGGCAGCAACCCTCCGGCGCGCCTCGTCCTTGAGCGCCAGTGCCAGCTCGGAGCTGATTCTGCCACCTGCAACGAGTACCTCTGCACCCCGGTCAGCGATAGTCAGCATATAATCCGGCTCGTTTGTTTCAACAATTCCCAGGCTCCGCTGTTTTACAATTGTGAATCCGGCCTCCCGAACCAGAACCGGTAGTCGTTGAATCAGCCAACGGTCATGCACAATAGCTGCCATTGCAGCATCTGCACAGGCCTGCAGCGGATCAAATTCGCCGTTTGCCAGTGTCGTCGTTGTGTAATTGCCATCGAAAACGGCCAGAGAACCGCCGGGACGAAGTACCCGAAAGGCTTCTTTCAAGGCTTCTTCAGGCCGGGGTACATGGCTCAGGGTTGTGTGGAAGATTACGGCATCGAAGTTTTCACGGTCATAAGGGAGATTTCGGCAGTCTCCCTCGATGAAACTCAGGTTTTTGAAATCAGCCGATACCTTTCGAGCGGTAGCCAGAAATACAGGTGATGGATCAATTCCGACGACCTGCCCGCCGTTCAGACGACGGGCAAGCTCACGGCTTACCGCACCGGTACCGCACCCTGCATCAAGCACATCAGCGGCTTCCGGAAAATTGATATCAGCCAGATACGTCCTTAGCATATCACGCTGCTGAAGGTCGGTCGCCCGTCGCTCCAGAACGTTCGCAAGTCGTTCCTGAACCTCATGGTCTGCATCGGCTATGGTACTGTAGACATCGGCCATTTCAGCCCCCTGACGCAAGCAATTCAATGCGGTATGAATGTTGTGAATGAGATGGCAGTATCCGGAGAACGCCTGTGAAGCTGGAGAATAATGTCAATGTATCAGAAACTCACGGCACTGTTTACACTTTATTGCGGTGTCTTGTAAATCTTCTGTGCAGGTCGATCCCGATATTCACGGCAGTATCACACGAAATGACGTTCCGGAGCCAGCTGAGCTTCTGACTGAAAGCTCCCCGCCATGAGCGGTCACCAGTTCCTGCACAATTGTCAGGCCCAACCCCAAGCCACCGTTACCTCCTTTGTAAAAGCGCTCGAAAATATGAGGCAGATCTGCTTCCGGAATTCCACACCCGTTGTCTGATATCTCCAGGCAGACCCTGTCTTGATCGGAGGAAGCGATGATCGCAACACGACCGCCCGAAGCAACAGCCTTGATACTGTTGTTGAGCAGGTTGATGATTATCTGGCTGAGACGATCAGGGTCGGCAGTGATACGGAGATTGTCAGGGCAGTCAATCAGCAGAACGGTATGTTTATCACCACATATCCGCTCAAAACGACTGACAATGGTGGCGAGATACGGTTTGAGCGCGATACATTCTTTGTGCAGATTCAATGCGCTCGCTTCAGCCCGGGATAACTCGTCCACGCCGTCAAGAATGGCGGTAAGGCGTCGTGTTTCAAAATGCATGGACTGGAGGGCATTCCGGTCGGTCGGCAGCACGTTATCAAGCATTCCTTCAAGCTCGCCGGAAATAATCGCAAGAGGGGTACGAAGTTCGTGAGCTGCGTTTGACAGCAAATTACGACGTAATTTTTCCTGTGCTTCCAGATTGTGAGCCATGCTGTTGAAGCTCTTCGAAAGGCGGCCGATTTCATCATGCCCCGTACTTTTGACACGCCGGGACAGATTCCCGCCCGCAATGTCTTCTGAAGCATCCACAAGCTCAAGAATCGGGCGGGTAAGTTTTCTTGATGCGACAATGCCGGCAATAATCGAGACCAATCCCAGAATCGTGACCGAAATCAACAGCACACGATCTGAGGATCTGACGAAGTAGTCCTCTTTGACCTGATCAAGGGTACGCGCCTCAAGATAACCGATTTCCTCCCCGCGCAGATAGAGCGGATACGGGGTCGAAGCGTCTTTTACCGTTTGTGGATTATATCCGGTTGCATCCAGTACCCGCTTGCGCATCAGCGGAGTCAACGCAGAGACTGCCTGTTCGGTATTGATCACCGCTCGTCCTGCAGAATCAAACAGGTGAACCTCAACTCCCATCTGGAGTGCCCAGGCCAGGTCCGAGGCCAGCCTGTCCCGCTGCCATCCGGTATTCTGTTCATACCCGCCTTCAAGCAGTGAAACGACGCGCTGGATTCGGTCCTGGGATTCTCCGTCCAGATACCTGGAAAAATCGCGCATGATGAGCCCGCGCAGCACAAACGCAGATGAAAGGGCAATTGCCGAAATCAGGATGAACAGCAGCAGGAATTTGCAGCGAAGGCTACAGCGCATCCCGTTCTCCGGCAAACAGATAGCCGACGCCATACACGGTTTTGAGGTACACCGGCGTGCGGGGATCTTTTTCAATCTTCTGGCGGAGATTCTTGATATGCGCGTCGATGCTGCGATCGTAGCCGTCGAACTGGTATCCCAACGCACGTGAAACCAGTTCGTCACGGGTGAATGTCCTTCCGGGTGAGGACGCCAGGGTGAGGAGAAGTTTGAACTCGGTGGGGGTAATTGAAATCGGGACACCATCCACGCTGGTCTGATGGCGGGCACTGTTAAGTACCAGCGCGCCGCTGTTGAAAGAGACAATGCTCTCCGGTGACGAAGAGCAACGCTCATAGCGTTTCAGCACAGCCTTCAGGCGGCATACCAACTCACGCGGACTGGCCGGTTTGACCATGTAATCGTCAGCTCCAAGGGCAAAACCGGCGATACGCTCTTCTTCAGAAGACTTCGCAGTAAGCATTATGACGGGGAAATCACCACGCTCTTTAAAGCTCTGGCACAGCTCTTCGCCGCTTCCGTCCGGCAGTCCCAGGTCGAGAATTACGGCTAGCGGGAGCTCAGCCTGGAGTTTTTGCAGCGCTTCCTTTGCGGTTGACGCATGGACTGTCCTGAAATCAGCTCCCTCCAGATAGGCTTTCACAATCCGGGCGAGCTTGGTGTCATCTTCGACAATCAGGACTGGTGGAATCACGTCGAGCTCCTTGTCCGAATCAATAGAGTGAGCGTATGCGGCCGGAACGCTTGTCGATCATGACCCGGTCAACGATATTGCCGTTCTTGTCGAGGATTTCGGCTTTGAAGCCCCATTTTTTATCGCTGACCTCTGAAACGGTGTACCCCTGTCCGGTGAAGTAACTCACAAGCAGTCCGCGCGCTTCAGCCGCATTGGCAACCGGTTGGCGGGCACCGTACCAGTCGCCCCGACGTTTTCCGCATCGGCCCCGCATCTCGGGACTGCACGACTCCCCCTCTTTTTTACACCATGCGGGATCGGCATCACAATCCATTCTCATACCGGGCTTACGGCACTCTTTTGATTCGCCGGCGTGCTGCAACGGTTGCGCCGAAACCACGGATACGGCAGAGAGCGTCAGCATGCACACCAGAAATGGGAGATAATGTCTCATCTATCTGAGCTCCAATAAATGGGTGGCCGGAGACAGCAGTTCGTTCCGGCCACCCGCCGGATTACTTCTGGGCAGCGCAAGGACCATTATTACAGCCACCCATACCCTTGTTGCCGCAACCACCCATCTTCTGGGCACATTCACCGTCGTTCCTGCCTACAGGAAGGCCGCTCTTGCTGCGGATGTCAAGAATTCTGGACTGTAACGCTTTGATATCGGCCTGTAATGAAGCAATCCTGGCATTGTCAGGAGATGCTTTCAGATTTTCTCGTTGCAGCTCGAAACGTTTGTTCATCATCTCCTGACGCAGATCAATGGTGGCAGCCTGAAACGTGCGGATCTGTTCTGAAGGCGCCCCCTGTTGCGCACAGTCACCGCATCCTCCACCCATGCCATTTCTGTTGCCGGCGTTGGCAATGCTGAACAGAGCAACCGCCAGACCCAGAGCCATCACTACTACGGACATTCTTTTCATTGTACTTCCTCCTTTAAATTGGTAACTGATGGTTTCACTCTATATGAACGTTGAGAAGATTGTATGAAGGAATTGTGGAGAATTGTGAAGAAGTTATTTTCAGATCAGAGCAGCTTGCGGTAAAGAGACACGTAATTCCTTGCCTCCGTCTGGGGGGAAAAATGTGCAGCCATATACTCTTTTGCGTGACGCCCCACTTCCTCTCGCGCAATTTCATTCTCACTGATCTGCACAACCAGTCTCCTGAAATCCGCCTCACCGTCATAGAGCCAGCCGTTTTTTCCATTCTGAACCAATGAACGGTTACCCGGAATATCGGCTGCCAGGACTGGCCGCCCGATAGCCATAGCCTCCATAAGGCTGTTCGGCATGGATTCGGATCGGGAACAGTTCAGCACCAGATCTGCCCGTCCATAGAGGCTGCCCATCCGCTCATGTGGCACTTCTCCGAGCCAGGTGGCAACAGGAGTATCATTCAGCATTGTCCGGATTGATGCAGCATAATCCATATCAATTACGCCACCTGCAATGACCAGTTGCAGCGTTTGATCTCTCAACAGCAGTTCCGACAACGATCTTATGGGAAACTCAACACACTTGACCGGTCGTAATGCTGCAGGGAGAAGCAGTACAAAGGATTCATGATCAAAGCCAAAACTATCACTTTGATCAAGCGGCAGCGGTTCGACTCCTTGAGGCACCACAACGATTTTTCCACGAAGGCCCGGAAAAAATCCGGTCAGTCTGCCGGCATCGCTGGTATGAAAACAGACTATGACGTGTGCTTTCACTATTGCGCTGACCGTATCGGGGTGATTCCGTTGCAACGAGTCATGCAAATCGCTTCCCGTAATGGTTATCAGATACGGAATGTGTAATTGTTCTGCAAGTTGTTTTGCAATTGCGCCGCAGTGGCGCGCATGGAAGCCGTGGATCAGATCGGGCTTGAATTCTGCCAGTCTCCACTGCATCTCGCTGATGGAACAGTCATCTGCCGCAAGATCAATAGTTGCAACTCCCGCACTATCCAGAAAACGCGCTATGCGCCGAACGGTGATAATATTGCCTCGCACGGGACCGCGGGAGTAGGGAGAAATGAGCGCAATACGCATAACCGGTTTACTGTGTCCTTCTGCTGATATTTGTTGTGTTAAACTCATTGCCCGTTGTAAACAATAACACAGCTCGTGGCTACTCTGTCTATATTTATACAACAGTTTCATGCAGAATTTATTCTATAATCCCCCTGGAAATGACTACAAGCATGACTGCGCTCACAAGCACCCATAAAATGATTCCCTGGGCCAAAGGCCGAACGCCCACACGGCGCAATACCTCGCGTGTCAAGCCATTACCCACCAGAAAGAGCGTTATTACCAAGCCTTGACGCGCAGTTGCTGCCAAAGAGAGCCATACCTGATGCATTGAGGGGATAAGCGATCGGACAGAAGCGGCGGCGATGAAACCGATGATAAAGAGAGGTATTCCGGGCTTTGCCTGAGAATTTGTGAAACGCGAAACAATGAGGGCCGCAGGTGCTATCCATATGGCACGTGCCAGTTTGACCGTAGTGCCGACAACCAGCGCAGAAGCGCCAAACACCGAAGCTGCTCCGACTACACTGCTGGTGTCATGAATGGCCAGCGCAGACCAGAGACCGAATTGTCGTTGCGTCAAGTCAAAAAAATGACCAAGTGGAGGAAAAATCAGCAGAGCTACTGCATTCAGACTGAAGACTGTTGCCAAAGAGACGGCAATTTCTTCATCATCGGCATTGATTACCGGCGCCATGGCTGCAATGGCGCTCCCACCGCAAATGGCCGTGCCAAATGAGATCAAGGCCGAGGTACGCGCCGGGGTGCGAAGCATCCGCCCAAGTAAAAGACCTGCGGCGACTGTCACGGCGATACTTATCGGAGTATAGAGCACCGCCTCCCGTCCGGCGTGCCAGACATCTACAATTCCGACACCAAAACCAAGTCCGACCACTGATAGCTGCAGGAGCCTCTTGCTCCAGACCGCACTCTCTCTTGGCCAGGGATTCCCTACCAGCAAACTGAAAAGAATGCCGATTGTTAAAGCTGTAGCAGGTCCACACCAAGGTGTTGCCGACAACAGAATCAAAAGAATAAAGAGTGGCCGTTGCTGGTTTCTCATTATTACAGCTCCAGATAGGATTCTACTGACGGTAACTCCCTGATGCTTTCAAACAATATGACAGTAGACACCGAACCGGTGTCAGGATGGCATTCGTCAACCACCAGGGTTGCAACCGGCACCTGATGTGGAAGAGCCAACCGAAGAAAAGGTGGAAAACTCTTTCTTAGTCTCCCATGAGCCACATTCAGGACAAATGGGTTTTACTTCCATTCCGGGCTTTTGCAACTTTTCAAAACGGCAGCTGCACTCTGTACAACTATACTCGAATATTGGCATTACAGACCTCCTGTGTGTTTGCAATTTACGCAATCAGTTCGTTACAGCTCCGAATATTCTATCGGTAATTTTCACATACCAGGCTGCTGACTGTACCTGGATGATGTAGGCTAAAGCTATTACCAGCGCAGCATCGGAACCGGGTGCGCCGAAGGCGTTCATGGCAACAGCCAGGGCAATCGACAGGTTGCGCATTACCGTACCGTAGACCAGGGCAATGGCGTCACCACGCCGCAGGAAAAGCTTCCCCACAATTGTACTGAGCAGATAATTGATTCCATAGAGGAGTGCAAGCGGTGCGGCTATTCGTACGAGAGCCTCCGGTGCCGTCACAATAGCGCGTGCCTTGAGCGCAATGGCTATAAAAACAATTCCGAGGACGCCGATAGTTGATAACCCCGGAAAGCGGGGTGCCCATCTTTCCTGAAAAACTTTTTGCGTATAGCGCTTCACCAGCCACTGCTGGGTGGCATATCCAACTATCATTGGTAAAAATACGATTACCGCGATCTGTTTCATGACCGCCAGCGTATCAACGGTTACATGCGCCCCCAGAAGCCACTGGACATAAAACGGCGTTGCCAGAGAACCAAGAATCAAACCCGCCACCGTCATCTTGACTGCAGCCTCCAGGTTCCCTTTGGCAAATCCGGTCCATGAAATAGTCATGCCACTGGTAGGCACAAGAGCTGCCAACAGCAGACCCAAAGCCATATAAGGTTGATTCTCAAAAAAGAGTTTACCGAGGCCGTATGCAATAAAGGGTACAATTGCGAAGTTAATCAATTGCGTTAACAGCTGTGCTTTACCATCGCCACCTTCAAGGACTTTTTTCAGCTTGAGGGTAACCATCATCGGATAGACCATCAAGAAGGTAAACGGTATGATCAATGCCTTCAGAAATCCTGAATCAACAGTCACTCCGAAGACAAATCCGATCAGCATCATCGTCGGAATAGCCAACAGCAGATTTTTGTTCAGCTTTGTCAGTAAGGCCCACATATCAGAGCGCCACATCGATCATGGTTTTAATGGCACAGTAACTTTCGATCAATGAGTCGGCAAAGGCCGGTTCGCCTACCAGGGCCTCAATCATTGGTCGGTTATAGACCAGAAAACGGACCTGAGTCTTACCGTCGCCGGTAAATGCCATAACGAACTTGGGCATCAGAACTGACCGTTCAGGATTTGTTTGGAGGCTCACTGCCGCTTTTTCCGGTTTACAGATCTGGATCATGTGCAGATCAAACCCCTGGGCAACTTCAACGCCATGATCGCCGAACGTGTGCGCCATCTCCATGCCGTTTTCATTGTGGATGATAAAACCACGCTCTTTCCCGGCATTTTTCAAATCCTTGACAAACTGTCCGAGCGGTTTTTCTGTCTCTTTCTGGTAGAGTTCTGCCCATTGCATTGTGTGCTCTCCTTTCATTCTACTTGGTTTTCTTACGAGCCGTTTGCGAAAGCCTGCCGCCCGCCATCATCGGGTCACCCTTGAAACCAAGCGCTCTCCAATCCATCCGAGTTCCGCCGGCATGGCACTCACCGCACTGAAGAGCTTCTTCTTTAGGAGCGACTTCATGACTTATTGAAAAATAGGAGGCCGTTTTCACGAATTGATATTTCCCGCTGTATGGGAGTCCTGAACCTTCCGCGCCGCCTAAAAGTGCTTTTTCCCAGTTGTAGTCAACCCAGTACGACTTGTAGTGCTGGAATATACTTAGGTATTTGAAGGTCGAATCCATTGGGAGATCACCTATAAACAGCTTATAGGGATATATCTTGGCGGTTTTATCTTTGATTGTTCCTACAGGCTTTGTGATTACCACCGGTTTCGACGGATCCTTGATAACCTGCCCTTTCATATAATGGTCAATGGTTCCGTTATACCAGGCATACACCGGTTTTTCGTTCATCCCCCATACGAAACGCCCCATCTTTTTTACGTAGGTTTCTTTATCAAACTGCTCCTCTGATTTGATATCCTTGCCAGCCTCTGACCAGTACCATTCCATCTTTGTTGCCTGCGAACGGGCGAAGAAAGGAATATGGCAGGTCTGGCAGGCGACCACACCGGCATGTTTTGCGATTATGGCACCATTCCTGGATTTCTGGTGTGGGGCTTTGGCACCAGTATGGCAATTCTCGCAGTTGACGCGCTCGACATAATGGGCAGTCATGCTGGAAGCACCGGCAATCTTATGATTCTTTGTTGTATGGCAGGCTTGGCAGGCCATGTCCCCGCCACCGCTTGCTTTAGTACCCATATGGACATCCAGCTTTCGATCCTTTTTCTCAAGTGTGGATTCAATGCCGGGGATTTTTACCGAATCTGCACCACCACCATAATAATGGCAGGATCCACAGTTGTTGCGTGTAGGAACACCAACACTTTGGGCTGCCAGATCAAGATTCATGGATCCTTTTTCCATGGCTTTTTTATCGACATTCCCGCCGATAGCCTTGGCGTAATTTCCTTTTTGGGCATGACAGATCAGACAGTCAACCTTTCCTTGATCACTGAAATCAAATTTGGTGTTCGTCCAACCATAACCAGCATGACATTTCGAGCATTGTTCATGGACAACGCCGTCCTCGCCACCTTCTATGGAGGTACAGACCGCATTGAGCATATTTACCTTGCCATACTCTTCCGTGCTATTTTGCTTGCCGTTCAGATGATTAGGAGTCCCTTTCCACGTCCAATGTGTTGTCTTGATAAAATCCCTGGCCTGTTTTGCATGGCACTTGAGACAGGCTTTGGTAACCTCTTCTCCGGTTTTAAAAGGACCCTTGACAAGCGTCGAATGATCAGTTGCAGCAAAGGCAGCGAGACTGCCAGACATACAAAACAGCGTGAACGTCATGAATATGGAACGAATCGATTTCATGTTTTCTCCTAATTTCAATATTGAGTTAGTGAGTCTATTTATGTGTGAGATCCTGAAAAATTCGGTATGCAAGCAATAAAAACGGCCAGGCATGCCAAGCCAGGTCAAATATGTAGATCGGTTTATGAAGGGTTCCCGCCGCTAACATCCTGATCTTTTCAACGATATGTGGCTGCGGATAAAATGGTGCAAAGCCCAGAAGCAGAACAATAGGAATGAGAAACTGATATTCAAGCAGATTTTTCATAATTTCGTGTCATTCTCGCTGGTGATATACTCCGGAGGTAATTCGCACTCTGAAGGAATCTGAAATGGGATCGGGTATCGTATCCCCGCCTTATGAGTAGCAGCAAGCCCCTCGGCTGTGCGTTCGAGCCACGCATAGGGAATACTGACAATCATTTCGTGATCCTGCGTCATGGCAAAGCGCTGGTCACCCATACAGGGAATTTCAACTGTTGGTTCTCCTTTTGAATTACAGCGTTACATAGAAGTTTTATCATCCAATCAGATTGCAGTAATTTCAAACTCCGGCGGATCCATGATCACTTTTTTGACCGAGCAGAGCCCAGCTGTCTTGACGATAGCATTCCGATACTTTTCAGGAAAACCGGGAGGAAGCGTTATCTCAATAGCTACTTTTGATAGCTTCGTTTTCCCGTCTTCGGCGATAGCAAACTCCATTCGCTGGATTAGCGACAACCCTTCGGTGTCAATCAGTCGTTGCTGGCAAAAACTGAGAACGTAAATTCCGGCGCAGGTTCCAAGCGAGGCGAGGAAGTAGTCGAAAGGGCTCGGCGCTGATCCTTCTCCACCTCCTTCAATCGGCTGGTCCGTGGGAATAATCCGGCTACTTATTTCAGCATTGACCTTTTCCCCTCCGGGAAAGGTGATTTTCATCTCCATTGAAGTTCCCCTTTGATACTCATTTTTACATACCATCTACCGTTTTTTTCGAAGGCATTGAATTATCTTTATTACTTCTTCAGTGTCATCGGGATTAAGTCCTAGTGGGATGCTTTCACTAACCATTGCCATTCCCGCTAAATTGCAAATTCAGTTAGTTTTTCCTTCAGTACAAGTTCCATTGTTTTAGCAGCCATTCAGCTCCGAATAAAGAAGCGGTCATAAGCAGTAACTAGGCAAAAATAATCATCTTCATTTTCCTTTCTATTAGTAGCTTTTGCTGTCGCCGGTCACTTCTTCGATACTCAACCTGCGGGAATCCATCTGACGCCAGACCCAGGCAATATAGGCCAGCACGAACGGCACCAGAATCGCCACATACGACATCATGGTCAGCGTCTATCCCGTTTCTACCCCATCATACTCACTATCACATTCCGCAACTCATCAGGTTTGTAGGGCTTATGCACAAAACCGGCGTGCTGATCATTATTGATGACGTGCGTTACTGACTCCACACCATAGCCGCTACAGATGACAATCGGGATGGTCGTATCGGTTTTACGCAGTTCATGATAGGTATCCATCCCACCCATAACCGGCATAATAAGATCAAGTAGTATCAAATCAATATCCCCCCTCCTATGCTCGCAGAAGATTTCAAGAGCTTCACAGCCATCCCGAGCTGTCAAGGCTTTGAAACCCATCGATTTCAACACGGTGGCCCCAATGTTTTGCAATTCTAGCTCGTCATCTACCAGCAAAATGGTACCGCCTGTCTTTTTAAATGGAGTCAATCTTGCGGGAGCGGTTACAAAACCATCGAATGCCTCCGATAGAGGGAAAAGTACCTTGAAGGTTGTGCCGGCACCCGGAGAACTGGTCAGGAGAAGCATACCTTCATGTGATTTGATAATACCCTGTATAGCCGACATGCCCAATCCGCGCCCAGTGAATTTGGTGGAGTAGAATGGTTCAAAGATTCGCTTTTGGGTTTCCTCATCCATGCCGATGCCGGTATCAGCTACCTCCAGACACGCATATCTGCCGGCCTTAATGATGGTGCCAAAGACATCGGTGTCTGTTTGATTTACCTCATAAATCGTTTCTCTAAGCTGAATTCCGATACTTCCACTAACATCACCTATGGCCTCGGCGGAATTGATTACCAGGTTCATTACTATCTGCTGGATCTGGCCGGCATCCCCCTTTATTGCGGGGACATCACGATTCAAGTCAAGCCTGACGGACACATTCTTCTTGATGGCTGCCTGCAGCATCTTGGCGACTTCATCTACCAGCGACCACACATCGATTCTCGTCTGTACCGACTGACTCTTGCCGGCGTAGGCCAGCATTTGCCGGCAAAGGTCGGCGGCACGATTACTGGCGGACTCGACCTTTTGAAACGCTGCCTTATATTCCTGTTCCGGGATAAAATCCTCTTTGGCCATGTAGCAGTGTCCAAGGATGACCGTAAGAATGTTGTTCAAATCGTGGGCAATACCACCAGCCAACACGCCAAGGCTCTCCAGTTTTTGGGCATGATGGAACTGCTGCTCTAGTTGAATACGTTCCTTTTCGGCTTGTTTCCGCTCGGTTATGTTACGGTTGCAAGCGCGCCGCCCCAAGGACATGCCATCTTTGTCAAAGACCTCCTGACAAATGTGCTCAATCCAACGCTCCTGACCGCTTCGGGTGCGGATGCGAAAGTCCGGTGTCTGACAAACTTCAGATGTTATTCCGTTATCTAACTCAAGGTGGTGCATGAATTTGTCAATATCATCTGGATGAATGATCTTGATTAACAAGTCGGGATCGTGCTGAAACTCCTCTGCAGTATATTCGGAAATGCGCTCGCAGGCTGGCGAAACATAGGCTAAACTCCCATCAACAGCTTTCCAGTATTCCCAATCGAACGTGTGATCAGCCACTGTTCGGAATTTTTCTTCGCTCTTCCGTAGTGTTTCCTCTACTTTTTTGCGCTCGCTGATGTCGCGCATAACATGGACATAGGCATTAATCTGTCCATTTTCATCAAGTAGTGGTGAGACTGTAACGTCAAAAATGCCGTTAAGTCTCTTGTCTTCTATTTCTTTATTATGCACCAACCCATTCTGAATCATACCGAAACGAGGGCAGCAGTCTGGCGCAGCATGTAGTCCGTGTACTGTCTCATAACATTTCCGTCCCACGAGATCTTTCAAAGCCAAGCCGCAACGATCAGCCATGGCTTTGTTGGCGCGTAATATAGTTTGATTGATATCTATGATGGAGATCAAGTCCGGCACGGCATCAAAGGTTCGCTCCCAATCCTTTTTGGCGCAAGTGACCGCATCATCAGTTTGCCTTCGTTCCAGAATACCCATAACATCACTCCTTGGGGTTCGATGCGTATTAATCCACATTTCTTTTGATCAGATAAAACAGAAGCGCCAGCAGCAGCGCCCAGCCGACCGCAATTATACCGGCCAACGGTCCGGTATCTTTACCGCCGACACCGTTGGTTTTTTCAATCTCGGCCTGAATATGATCCGATTCCATGATTATCAGTTTGATGTCAAGGCTGTGGAACATGGCATGAAATCGATTGCGCAGAGCGAACAGCCGTTTTTCCATCTGGTCCGTTTCAATTCCCTGACTCTTCAGCATTCTGATTTTCTTTTCGATGACCATCAGCATGGTGTCCCGTTTCAGCATGGCGCTTCTGATCAGGCGGGCCTTCTCGAAGGTGTGGCACTTCGAGCAGTTCCTGGAGCCGATGAGGTCGAGCGTGGCGCTTTTAATATCGTGACTGCCGTGGCAGGTGACACAGGTGGGGCCACCTCTTCCAAGGGCTCTGCCGTGAGCGCTGTTCGTGTAGTGTCCGGCAACCCCCATGTGACAGCCGCCGCAAAGCGCCGGCACCGCTGTGGGAGCCGGGACGCCGCGAAAACCTTTGGCCGGGCTCATGGCCTGGGCAGAGTCGGTGGAATCACCGCCATGGCAGACGTTGCAGGTGATACCATGTTCAGCGTGGATGCTGGTTTGCCAGAGTTCGACCGGTTGGCTGAGTTTAGCCGTCAGGGTGGCGTGGCATTGTATGCAGACGATCACCGGTCCGGCGGCGTACGTCTCTGATAGTACCATTATACAGAGCACCAGCATTACGGGGATGACCGGTTGCCATTTCATGAGTAGAAGCCCCACCCGGTAAGGCCGATCCAGAGCAGGATACAGGTTATTGCGGTGAATGTGAACAGAGGCCGTTTGAGCGGGTGTTTTTCCGGACTTCGATCGATAAAGGGCAATAATGCCAGGAAAGTCATGGCGAGTACCTGGACGATGATGCCGATGATTTCGCTGGGAAATAGTTTCAGTGTCTGGTAGTTGGCCAGGAAGTACCATTCCGGTTTGATGTGCGCCGGGGTAACCAGCGGGTTGGCCGGCATGTATGAGGTTGACGGTATGAACAGGTTGGGGAAGAAGAATACCAGAGCCATGAAGCAGGCCATGTAGAGTGATATCGAAATCATGTCCTGGAGAAAGAAGTTTGGAAAGAACGGGATACCGCCGGGATGCTCTTCGTAGATGAATTTCCCGTTTTTCCAGGAGTTGGTGGTGTCTTCAAGTCCAAAAGGGGGTGTGGATACTCCGGTGCGCTGAATCAGGAATAAATGAATGCCGATCAGTATGGTTATGGTCGCCGGAAGCAACCCGACATGCAGGGTGTAAAAACGGCCCAGTGTATGGGAACCTACCAGTTTACCGCCGCGCAGCAGTTCGACCAAGTACCGGCCGACTGCCGGAATAGCGCTAACGCAGTCGGTGGCTACTGTTGTGGCCCAGAAGGAGAGCTGGTTCCAGGGGAGCAGGTATCCGGTGAGCGATATTCCCATTGCCATCAGGAAGAGGATGAAGCCGGTGAGCCAGTGCAGTTCCCGGGGGCTCTTGTAGCTTCCCATGAAGAGTACCGAGAGCATATGCAGTAGCAGGACAAGAATCATCATACTGGAACCGACGGCATGAAAGAGGCGGATGAGGCGGCCAAGCGGGATTTCGTTCATGATAAAGGAAACGCTGGTGAAGGCTTTGTCGACGTTGGGGACGTAATAGAGCATCAGCAGCAGTCCGGTGATGATCTGCAGGGCAAAGATGACGAGCAGGACGCTGCCGAGCGAATACCAGGCGTTGACGTTGCGTGGCAGAAGGTAGCCGGTCCGCTTTTCGTTGATTATCTCATGTGTGCCGAGGCGGACGTCAATCCAGTAGTATATGTGTCTGAATATATTTATCAATGCTGTACCTTATGTTCCCTGTTAACCGATTGTGACGATGCCGTTTGCGACGCTGAAGGGGAGGCGGGCAAGCGCCCGTGGCGGCGGACCGGAGATGACTTCACCATCTGGAGTGAAGTAGCCGGCGTGACAGGGGCAGAGGAAGTCCTGGCGCCCTTTTTCCCACTGGACGATGCAGCCGAGGTGGGGGCAGACAGCGGAGAGAGCGGCAAGTCCACCATTCTGTTTTTTCACCAGAACAGCGGCGGAGCCGTTGTATTCGAAGAATGTGGCGTCGCCAGCGGCGATATCCTTGAGCGGGATGGTGATTTTGCCTGTGCTGTCACCAGCCGGTTTCGGTACCAGGTAGTAGCGGAATAGCGGATAGGTTATTGCGGCAACGCCGGCAACGGCAAGAGCGGCAACGCCGCCAAGGCAGATGCTGATGAACTTTCGTTTGCTGGCGTCCAATGAGTTATCTCTCCTGTTATCTCGATTTATCAGCAGTAAACGTACGTGTCGGCTTAAATCCGAGAGCATAGCCGAAGAAACACCCCGGCAGCAGTTCAAGGCTGGTGTTATACCGGTTTACTGCGGAATTGTAACTGTACCGTGAATTTGTCAGTCGTGTTTCAGTATTGGCCAGCTGAAGCATCAGATTTTGATATGTCTCTGATGATTTCAGCGCCGGGTAGTTCTCTGCAACCGCCTGGAACCTGGAGATCGCTGATCTGAATTTCTGCATATCCAGTAGCTGAGATGATCCGCCATCTGCCAGTTCCTTGAATGGGGCAAGGGCGCTTCTGACATCAACTGCATGGACAAAAACTCTCCCCTCGAAGGCCATGTAATCTTCCACCACCTTTGCCAGATCGGGAATCAGGATATTCTTGCGCTCGATTTCAGCCTCCATCTGGGCGGTTTCCAGTCGCACCAGGTATGACTCGGTGGTGAACAGGTTGTAGTAGTAGACAAAGCCGGTCACGATCAGAAAGAATAGCGAAATCAGAGCGGCTTTGACTGACCGGCTCTGTTTAGCCCAGATGCTTTCCCTGGTCTGCTTCGACTTGACCCGTTTCAGCTTGACCGCGACCGGTCTGGCGGTAATGAGCCCCATTTCTTCTGCATACAGTTTTTCTATAATCTCTTTCAAGGTTGCTTCTGGCTCCCCGTTCTGATTCTGGCCGCCTGACGGGAACCGTTGCGCAGATAGACCAGCTCAAACTTGCGACCGAGATTCCGAGCCGCAAGCAGAGTGTTCAGGTCGGCGATGTTGAGTATCTTTCTTCCGGCAATCCGCACCAGAATATCGCCCCGCTGGACACCGGCCGCAGCGGCGGGACTGCCCGGTATGACACTGGTTACCAGCGCCCCTTCCGGATGCAGCATCCGGGCCTGACGGCAGATGATGTCATCAACGTCGATCAGTCCTACCCCCAGTAACGGTTCGGTGTAAACCATCTGCTGACCATTTCCGTAGTAGGGTGTGCCCTGCATCCGTCCCTGCCCGTAGAAACCGCCACCCCTGCCGAAACCGGGGCCGTACTGCATACCGTTCGGAGTCATATAGGCAGCGGGCGTAGCAGCTTTTGCCCGTTTTTCAAGAAAGGCCAAAGCGTGACAGTTGGTGCAGAGGCCACGCAACGTGTGGGGTGGAAAGACGGTCATGCCGTTCGGCAGTTGATAGCTGTTACCGACCAGACGCCCTTGGCCGTTCATGGCAACCGGCTGGGCGGTTCCCGTTTGCGCCTGCTGCTCAAAGAGTTGCGGATGGCAGTCAACACAGGCGCCGAGCGGGCCGTGCGGTGCCATGATGGTTTGTCCGTCCGGCATCCGGTAACTGTTGCCGACCTGCCGCCCCTGGCTGCTCCAGGCGACCAGTTGCCCACCTGCTGCGCCGGGCGCAGTGTTGTTGAAGTCAATGACGCCACCCACCAGTTCGGCGGCACGGTTGATCGGGATGGCAAAGCCGATGCCGTTGAATACACCGGTCGGAGCAAAAATAGCGGTATTGATACCGATGACCTCGCCGCGCGTATTGAGCATCGGACCACCGCTGCTGCCGCTGTTGATCGCGGAGTCGGTCTGTATCAGGTTTTCATAGACAGTGTTGCCGACCTGGATATTCCTGTTACGGCTGCTGATCATCCCGGAGGTGACGCTCTGCTCCAGGCCAAAAGGGCTGCCGATGGTCAGCACCATATCACCGGTCCGGGCGGCATCGGAGTCTCCCAGCGAGGCATGGGGGAACGGGCCGGTTCCCTGGATGCGTAGCAGCGCCATATCGGTGCGCAGGTCTCCTTTGACCATTTTGAGTGGGTATTCGGTTGCCCCACCGGGGCCATAGACGGTTACTTTCAAGGCTTCGGCGCCGGCAATGACGTGGTAGCTGCTCAGCAGATAACCGCGCGGGTCAATGATGACTCCGGAGCCGATCCTGTTAAAAGCGACGTCAGCAGGAAACTGATCTATTATCCCCTGGGTGGCGACGTTCGGCACATTCCTCATGGCTGCGCCAATACTGACCACGGCCGGCCTGACCGCGTCGATAAGTCCATGATACGAGGTCTGTACGTCACCGACGGCGCCGGGAGCCTGAGGCATCGGAACCACATAGCCGCCAGCTGCGGGCTGGGCTCCGGGGGTGTTTTGTTTGCCGGATTTGGTGCTTCGTGAGAGGAAGTTGTTGACGTAGCCATCCTGCTGCGAGCCCTCGTACAGCGCCCAGACTATCGTGATGAGCGACATTGCCACCAGCGCCCATATCCACGGTTTGTAGTTCCGGGTGCACGACTGTCCGGGATGCTGAACCGTACTTGCAGTACTTTCAGTATTTTTATCAGATGACATCAGCGGCTCCTATTCGTCTTTTTTTCGTGGTGCGGCATCCGTTTCTTCAGCCTGTTTATTGACCTTGAAGGAGGTGCGCATGCCGGTGTTCTTTATGCCGGCCAGCAGGGCAATTGCTCCACCGGCTATGAGGAGCAGCGGCAGGATGGCAATCAGTACGTCAACCATGTACCACCAGTACTTCACCATACCCCAGAAACCGAGACTCAGTGCGATCAGTCCAAATACGATACTTAACATGTCAGCTCCTCTGTACTATTGATGGATTTTGTTTTGCCTCTTTCCGCAGTTAGCCTGTACATCCCTGTTAACCTATCGTTGTCGGGCTTAAAGTCTCTAAGCCAGTTTCTGTTCCATTTCCATGGATTTCTTGAAATATTTCACCGCCTCATCACGCATTCCTTTTGCTTCATAGGCAAAGCCGATGCTCTGGTAGGCTTTGACATGATCCGGCCTGAAGCTGATGGTCTTGAGGTAGGCCTGGATAGCGGCATCGTAGTCATTGCTGGAATCAGCAATCAGGCCGAGTTTGTAGTAGGCGTCGGCATAGCCCGGATTGAGGGCAATCGCCTTGTTAAGGGCTGCCCGGGCTTCGCTGTTATTTTCGGCGCTGAAATGAAGTGAACCTACCAGGTAAAATGCCTCGGGGATCTGTTCGTCAAGAATGATGACTTTGCATAATGTTTCCAGAGCTTCGCTGCTACGACCGGTACGGGCATAGATCTTGCCCAGCTTGAACAGGACGTTAACATTGGCGGGATCGGTAAGCAGGATCTTCTGGTATGCTTTAATGGCGCCGTTGTGGTTCCCCTTTTTTTCCAGGTTATCGCCAAGTTCGGTGTGAATTTCAAGAGCGCTTTCCGGGTTCAGTTGAAAAAAACTGTTGTATGAATCGATACATCTGTCGATCAGTTTTTTTATGTTGATGGTAACCGCCCGCAGGAAAAACTGCAGTTGACTGGTGTCGAAATTTAATTCCATAACGCCTCCGCTTGTGTGATGTTGGTGCAATTTCAGGCATTACTCAACAACGTGCCCCAGTATCAGCAGCACGAGCCACACCACAAAGACTGTCTGCTGGGTGTGAATCATCCGCATCTGTTTTTTTGTGTCGCTGGAAAACTTCTTGGAGCGCATCAGGAGCCCGGCAAAGGTCAGCCAGACAGTTACGAGAAGACTCCCATAGAGGAAGATGTTGCGACCATCGGAAAAATGGGCATGGATGCTCATCAGGACAAAGGCCACGACATTCATCCACATATGGATGTCGAGATATTTCTTGAAGAATATCGCGACATCCCTTGGCCAGGGGCGAAACTGATTGGCGATCAGACGGGCCGGGTAATAAGCGTTGGCCACCACAAAGAGCAGCAACGACAGTATTCCGGTAAATTCTCCAAGCCACTCGCCGTTTTCCATTTCGGTCAAATCCCTTTTAGCGTGGTCATATCGGATAGGTGGCAACGGATACGCCGCTGATGCCGTCCACATCTTTCATGATTGCATCGCGCACTTTTTTGGTGATGCCGTGTACTTCATGCATTGTTTTCTTCTTTGAAATTCCGATTTCAAGGTCAACCCAGTTTTTCTGCCCCATTTGCCGCGACTTTACCGATTTTACCCCTGCTACCCCCTCAATATTCATGCTTGCCGCAACTATTTCCGCCATGACTTCCGGATCCACCGACATATCGATCAGGCCGTTGATCCCCTGGAGAAACATCTCAACACTCATGTTGAAGATAAAAAGCGACACTACTACGGCGGCAAAGGTATCGGCGTTGGGATAGCCGAGTTTGGAGCCGATCAGTCCAAACAGAACGGCTACAGAGGTGATGCTGTCCGCCTTGCTTTCGTTGGCATCCGCAAGCATGGCCGGACTGGAAAGCTGAGTGCCGGCACAGGTATTGGAGTCATACATCAGGTAACTGAATCCGAGGGATATAACCGTGGCCAGCAGTGCCGCGTTGCCCGGTGTGTCATGGCCCCCCAGCTGGAAGGTCTTCAGGGCGTCAAGAAAGATCGAGCCGGCACCGACAAACAGAAAAACGCTGGCGAAGAGTGTACTGATGTATTCGATCTTGCCGTAACCGTACGGGTGCTTGTCGTCATGGGGCTTGTCGGCAACTTTGAGAGCAACCAGAATGAACAGCGACGACATGGCGTCTGCGGCGGAATGGACTCCGTCAGCAACCAATCCCTTGCTGCCGGTCAGCGTGCCGATCAGTACCTTGAACAGCGCCGCAAGGGTATTGCCGAAGAAGCTCCAGCGTGGAGACGTCTGGCCGCATTTCTGACAATCAGAGTATTTCATGGCACCATATCAACTTAAGCTCCGTCTGGGTGCATACTGTAAGGTATGTATGGCTCAATTATAACATTGACGGTAGTATGACTTCCGAGTGCAGCCTGAATACTCTCTTTGACGTGACGACCGATCAGATACCCATTTTGATGACTCAATGCATGATCAATCTTTATGGTCATATCGATCCAGAAGCCCTGTCCCAAACGTCGGGCAGTAACCTTGTAAACCTTGATGACACCTGGGACAAGCCGGGCAATTGATTCGATCCGTTCTAATGCTGCTGTTGGGACTGCGGAATCGAACAGGCCTTTGAGTGAATCTATTAACATATTGAAGTTCATGGCCATCAAGCAGATTGCTTCGATCAAAGCCACCAGCGGATCAAGAAACAGCAGATCGAAAAAATGAGCACCAAGAACCGCTACGACAACCATAATGGACGAAACTGCGGCGGAATAGTTGAGGCGTGCGCCGGCAAGCATAGAGATACTTTGCATATTATTTCCGACGCAGCGGAGGTATTGTGCCAGTTTGTAATTAGCAGCTACCGAAATAAGAGCCGCCCAGAAAGCGATCATTTTCGGTGCGTTACCGGTGCCATGCAAGCTGTGCCACAGTCCTGTAGCTGAATTTACGAACAGAAAAATTGTCGCAATTATCATGAAGATGCTGACCAGGAACAGCGCGACAAATTCGATTTTCCCGTGACCATAGGGATGCTTCTCATCGGCAGGCTTGCCGGACACTTTGGCACCTATGGCCGCGATAAGAGCTGCAATAAAGTCCTGGAATGGGAAGAGTGCGTCACCCAGAATAGCCATGCTGCCACTGATCAATCCGATAAAGGCCTTGAAAAGCGCCAGAGCAAGGTTCGCATAAACTGCGGCCCAACCGGCCATTCTTTCGCACGCGAGGCACTCCTTAACGTAGTTGCCGTTTCCGTTGCACTGACTCAGAGCAGAACGTGACATTTGGAACAGGTACCTCTTGGGCGATGTGGCGGAGGGGTCCCTTTTTTTATGTTCGGGGCCTTTGTTGCCAGTACATCGCCCAGATCCCTGGCCATCTGGTTGAGATTGGCAGTTCCCGGAGCGATAGAATGACACTTGTCACAGGGGCCGTAATAGCCGTGCGGAGCCCTTTCGGTTGCCAGTATCATCGGCGCGCCTTCGACCTGGGCAATGCCAAGTTCGTCCGGTACGCGGACGTTGATTTTTTTGTAGCTGCCGCGCCGGTATATGGTTACTTCCGCCTGATTTGCCATGGCAACGGGGCGGGTGGCATTTTTAAATGACAGGAGGTCGCTCAGATGCATGCCGTTAATTGCCGTAATGACATCGCCCGCCAGCAGCCCGGCGTCGGCAGATACCAGAGTCACTTCGTCAACCAGCACTCCGGACACATCCGGTGGAATGTTGTTGGCCTTTGCAACTGCAGCGGTCATCGGTCCGACTTCCAGTCCGATCCAGTGCGCTTCGACCCAGGTTTTACCGATAGCGCCACCGGCGACCGGTACGACATTCTGACCGGCAAAGCCGTAGGGATATAGGAGCTGCACCTGTTGCCCGTTCGGATCAACCGGACTGTTCGGGTCAGGCTGACGGCTCAGACGCGGCTTTTGGATTCGCTGCCGGAACAGGTTTTCTTCCCGAAGAGCCAGCGGATTCTGCCGATTCTGCTGGTCGAAAAACTGCCCGCCGCTCTGCACGTTCATCTGCCCCGGATCCCTGCCGATGTTGAACGGGTTTTCCTCTTTCATGACAATCCCTGCCACAGGGGTCGTGGCATTGGCACTGTTTTGAGGCGCAACAGGACGGGCGATTTCAGTCTCGACTTCGGCGGCTTCCCTTTTCCGCGCCGGACCATCGGCAAGATAGAAGAAGTAGACATAGACAAACGAGCCGATCATCATCAAGAGGAAAATCGGATTTGCGACAAAACTTAACCGCTTCATCGTTTACGCTGTGGCTTTGTTGGGCTGCACGTCACACAGGTCATCAATTTTGCGTGTTGCCAGATCCTCGACTTTTTTGATGAACTCCGGATTGGTCCGGTTAAGCAGCTCATAGATGACGGCTCCGATAAAGATGCCCGAGAAAACCCCGATAAATACCTTGCTCATGGCTGCTCCTTTTCTTCGCATGCGCCGTTGCAATTGCATGCGGCTGTTTTTGCTTTGAACGGATTGGCAATAGCTCTGCTCTTGCTCACCTGTTCTTTCATCTGCTGCTCGATTTCGTTATGCCGGGCGACCAGCTCCGCCATAATCGGATCAAGGCTTATCGCACTTATGCCGCCATGAACCAGCTGAGTCGCACGTTCACCGATCTTGCAGGCCAGGAGGTGCTTTTCCGCGCGGAGTTTATTGGTGTCATATGAGACAAAAACATTTTTCGAACAGCTTAAGGCGGTATCAGCGGTTTGATGTACCGCTGCGACAAAGAGGTCCCCTACACGTTTCAGGTTATTGCGCAGATCAAGGTTCATAGAAATCTCCCGGTATTTCCGGCTTTGTCAATCTGCTGCCGTCCAGTTTTTCTCCCGTCGGCGTACAATTATGTAGCCCAGCAGACCGGCTATGGTCATTGCGGCACCGGCAAACATGCTGATTATTATGACTATACTGAGTCCGATGGGGTGAGGATTGCCGAGAATAATTTTGACCGGCACAGGAGAACGGTTCTGATCCAGGAACAGAACCGTCAGGAATAAAACTGCTACGATACTGATAGCGATAAGCTTTTTCATGCATTGATACGATGAAATACGCTCAAAGTGCCCCGGTACTTCCGGCTTTCACGGTAGTGCCGGCTTCATTTTTTGATATGGTATATACTTTATAACCCAGGTACCCGACCGCCGCTACAAGAGCCATCGGTAAAAAACCGGCTCCCAGGACTGAACCGCAGGCGGCCTTGCATCCGCCCGCCAAGGCATGAAATCCCAACCCTGTACCGGTCCCACACCCGGCTCCGTATCCAGCTCCATAACCGGCGCCATATCCGCCGCCTGCTCCATATCCAAGCCCTGTTCCGGCCCCTTTACCCCACGCCACCGTTTTTACGCAGCCCATCCAAGTTGGACAATTTGGAACCATGACAATCTCCTTTTCAGTTTTGTTTGCTGCAACCGTTTACATTCCAATAAATCTTAAATTTCAGGCTTTCATTCTATTCCCGGGAAGAATCACGCACATAACTTTTAACAAGATCTTTTTTCAGCAGATCCAGCGAAACTCTGGCTACATCAAGCCGGCTGCTTCTTTCACCAATCACCGATTTCAGTGTCTGCCAGGGGTGGTTGATCATGTTTTTCAGTCCGGCAGGAGCAGTTTCCTGGGATTCCTGATATTTCTGAAGGATTTTAAATTCCAGCATGGTCAAGAGATAGATAATCTCCTGACTCGTTTTCAGCGCATCCCGGAAATCAGTCTCGGCCTGAGCGGTCTTCTGGGTGTTAAACTTTGATCCATTATGCCACTGCACAACGTTATCTGCGGCGATATGGAAAACTCTGTGACTTTTTTCCAATAACCCTATCTCCGGAATTTCCTTGTAAGTCCGTAAGCCCTCACTATAGAGCCAGACACCAAGCTCGCAATCATGGTAAGAAGGGAGCGATACCGCAGTAGTATTCTTGTGCAGAAGCATTTCAAGCTGATGTACCCACTCTACATGAGTAATTCTGGCAATCGTGATATCAATCACAGGCTATGCCTCCTCGACATACTTTTATTTTTTGCCTCTCGGAGTTTTTTGCACTATAGTCGAATTTAAGACATATGAAAAACGAAATATTTGCGTGCGTCTATGCGTTTTAAGCATAGTAACCAAAGCTGAAAAGGGGTACATGTGAAATCAAATTACTTACAGACGTACATTACCACGATATCTGCCGGTAGTTTTTCAAAGGCGGCGGAATCTCTACGTGTCACGCAGTCCGCTGTTTCCCGACGAATCCAGCAACTTGAAGAGCAGTATGGATTTCCGCTGATTGACAGAAGTGGTTCAGTACTGGTGCCGACAGAGGCGGGCCGGATTTTTCTTGAAAAAGCTCATAAAATGCTAACTCTTGAAAAAGTACTGCTGCATGAACTCAGTATGCTTAACAAAAAAGAGAGCGTCGGTTTTGGTTGCAGCCCTGCGTTCGGTATTGCATATCTTCCTCAGATTATGAAGGTTTTCATGCTTTCTCATTCAACAGTGACCGGAATGAACTTTTCCTTTGAAGTTCCGGACAAGGTTATTGAAGAGATTCACGAGGGTAATTACCAGGCTGGAGTGATAGAGCACTTTGAAGATTACGATTTCAAAGGTTTTGAGATTTCATCGCTTCCGGACGACGAGGTGATTTTCGTCAGTTCCCCCTGTCTCACTATTGACCGGCAGTATGTTACTATCGATCAACTGGTCAAATTCGATATTTACATGAGGAAAGAAGGGTGTTGCTTCACCAAGTTACTCGCATTTAACATGCTGAATAATGGCAGAAATTCGAATGAGTTCGCCAGAACGATCGTGTACGACGATCTACATCTCATCATCAACTCCGTGTGTGATGGAAGCGGCATTACCTTTGTTTCGCGCTCTCTCGTCGATCATCATATTCAGCAGGGTGCTCTCAGAGAACATCGGCTTCCCCATTTCCTGCACACACAGCACCGGAAGCTGATTCTAAAAAAATCGATCTCTGCCGGCCCGCTTCTGAAGGATTTTATTGACTGCATCCTGGCGGTGTTCGCATAACTACATCTTTTCTGATTTTTCATGTTCTGTTTTATTCATACGTATTGTTTCTTTAAGCATGCTGGAAGCTACTGTCCGGGGTATGTTCAAATTTGCGACATCGGTAGCAAGAGAGCTCGCGGGAACCGTTGTGGCAGTGTGCCCCAAACCTCTGGCCATCCCCATAACAGCTTCTTTTCCACCCGCCATGCCAGCGCCTCCGGCCGCCATTCCACCTCCATGCGCCGCCAGTCCGGCAGTGCCTGCAGCAGCGCCGCCGGAAAGACAACCTGCACTACCAAGCATGGCACCTCCGGCAGCACCTCCAGCGGCAGCTCCACCTGCCATACCGGCACATCCGCCCGCAACAGTTCCTCCTCCAAGAGCAGCGAGTCCGGCCGTACCTGCAGCAACACCTGAAAGCCCCATTGCGCTCCCCATCATAGCGCCTCCGGCAGCGGTACTTCCCGCTCCGGCAGCACCTGCAGCAACACCGCATGCGCCACCTGCACATCCGGCCGCTACCGCGCCGCCTTTAAGAGCCGCAAGACCGGTAAATCCCAATGCACTGCCAAGCATTGCTCCTACAACAGGGGCTGCAGCTCCTATTGTGATAATCGCCAAAGTACCACCGCCAACTGCTACACTGCTAAAAAGCAGGGCTTTCTGCCACGACCAACGCATAATCTACCTCCTCGGATAGTAGTAAACACTTCACGGCGACCGTGTACGTGAGAAAACGTACCCTGTCGCCATGATTTTTTTCACACGGTAGTTATTTTGTATCAGCTCCTGTTACAAGTTCCAGTTGCTGATTGATGACCGTTCGATCAATTTTTTACTTTTTCTGCCTCGCGGCGTTTCAAAAAATCGTCGATATTTTCTTCAGCCCGCATTTTGTTACCCATAAATATCATGACTAATGCGGGGATCAAACTTGCTGCAATCAGGCTTCCAAAACGGCAAAAATATTTGAATTTTAAGACTTTCATGACCATTCCTCCCTTTCTTTAGGAATTTTACTGCCCACAATAATCAGCAGCAAACCTGCAACTACGAGTGATGCAAAACGACAGATATATTTGAGTTTCATGACCGTTCCTCCCTTTCTTTTGGAATTTAGGGGTCCACAAGAACCATTCCCATCTTTCCTGTTTTGTTCCCCAGTGTGTCAGAATAGCTGTCGCCCCCTTCTTTAAGCTGTTTTCTTCTCACGATTTCCAGTCGTGTCATACATCACCGGCTCATAATCTTTCTTCCAGAACCTTTCGAAAAGCCAGCTTACAACCGGAATAACTACACTCACAACCGTTACGGCTACATTAAATCCTTTGGCACTGAATATCTTGACGCTCATGGTGTCCACCTCTCTTTCATTTATTAAGCCTGCCTTTGTTTACCAGCTTGCCGAGTTAGCGGAGGACGCTCTCTACAGCCTGGCATGGCGAAGACTTCCGGTTCCAATGTACCCATAAGCCATGCTTTAATCACCTCCTGCAGTTCGCCCGCCACGAAGGGGATGACCCGGATGCCATAGGCTGTGACCATCTCACTCAGAGAGTGCGAGATTGCGCCACACACCAGAGTATTTACACCAAGTTCAGAGAGACAAAGCGCTTTTTCGACCGGCAGGTCGCTTTCCATCGTCTCCAATTTCTCGCAGATAATCCGCTCTGACTCAGTTTCGACCACTTTAATCTTATGTGCCGTATCGAAGACAGGCGCAATTCGTTTATTCCAGTATGCAAATGCCGTTTTCATAATTTGAGGTTACTCCCGACTCTCAAACAATAGACTAGCAAACTGTGATCCAATACTTGCATCACAGTCAATTATGTATCAAGCATGCGAAAAGTATATGATTTTGTGATTATTGGCAGGCAGAGTGACAAATGATGAGTAGCTGATATGCTACTGTTGCCAGTTATTGCAAATGCATAACAGCTACTGTCAGGGCTATTTTTCGGAACGTCCGTCCTGGTCGGGCAGGGATATATTCAGTTTTTTCATTTTGCGAAAGAGCGTGGTCTTGTGGATTCCCAAATCTTTAGCCGCTGCCAGGCGGTTGAAGGCGTTACGTTGGAGTGCTGCGAGGATGGACTGGACATCGAGGCTGTTGTGGGCGGACCGTATATCGGCATCTGTGTCTGCTGCCACGCTGCAGGCTGTTAATGCTTCCGGCAAATGGCCGAGGCCGATCCGGCCTGAGTTACAGAGAATGAAGGCGTGTTCAATTGCATTTTCGAGCTCACGTATGTTCCCCGGCCAATCGTGGGCCATGAGTAGCGATAATGCTTCCGAGGCGATGCCTTGCACGTTTCTCTGCTGCAGGCGATTGAATCTCTGGATGCACTGCTCTACAAGCAGGGGAATATCTTCCTTCCGCCTTCGAAGCGGCGGCAATTCTACACGGACAACGTTGACACGGTAGTAAAGGTCTTCCCGAAACAAGCCGTTGCGCATCTGTTCCGCCAGGTCTTTGTTGGTAGCGACAATGATTCGAACGTCAGCAGTTTCAGAACTGGTAGCTCCGAGCGGCTCGTAGGTTCGCTCCTGCAGAACACGAAGCAGCCTTACCTGAAGGGCCGGGCTCACTTCCCCTATTTCATCGAGAAACAGGGTGCCGCCCCTGGCAAGCGCGAAACGTCCCGGTTTGTCCTTGTTTGCTCCTGTAAACGCTCCGGCCTTGTAGCCGAACAACTCGGATTCCAGAAGCGTATCCGGCAAGGCCCCGCAGTTGACTGCGATGAAAGGCCCCTGTTTGCGCGGGCTGAGCGAGTGCACCGCCCGGGCCATCAATTCCTTGCCTGTTCCAGTTTCACCAAGAATAAGCACAGTGCTGGGACTGGAGGCTATGGCGGGCAGTACCTCAAATAGCCGAAGCATCAAATGGCTTCGGCTGGTGAGTTCGCCGACCTTGAATTTTCCCTCCAGCTCACTGCGCAACGACTCAATTTCAGAGAGATCGCGGAAGGTCTCCGCTGCTCCGATCAGCCGGCCATCGGCATCCCGCAGCTCGGCAGTTGAGATGCTGGTCGGAATGCGCCTGCCGTCCGCATTGATGATGTATCCGGATTTGCCTATAACTGGTTTGCCGGTTTTAACGGTCTGCTGAAGCGAACAGGTCTCTCCGCACATGCTGGAGCGGAACACTTCCGAGCATTGCCGACCAATGGCTTCTTTGCGTGATACGCCGGTGATAGTCTCGGCAGCCCGATTGAACGAGGTTACGCGCCAATCAAGATCGACCGTGAAAACTCCGTCGGAGATACTTTCCAGAATGGCTTCGCTGGGAGACAGAGGAGAACCATTATGCTTATTTTGTTTGTTCATTGTGGTCATTTTATCCGCAATCATTGGCAGCTTACATCGCTATTACGCTCACTTATTCAGAATTGCTCATATCCAACCAAGGCGTTTGCAGGCACCATAGATAAGATACACACCAACGCAAAATACAAAAACCCCGAATGCCAAACGCAAATGTGGGCCTTTCATCTGGTTCGCAATTAACGCCCCGCCCCAGGCGCCTATTATCATGGCCGCAGCGATAATCATTGCAGCTCTGAGGTCCACATTCCCGTTTCGATAGTACTCAATGGTTGCGGCCAGGCCGATAGGAGGCAACAGGACGGCAAGACTGGTTCCCGTCGCTTTGTGTTGTGAGAACCCGGCCCAGTAAACCAGTGCCGGAAGGATGACGATGCCGCCACCAACACCAAACAGGCCTGAAGCCACTCCTCCGGAAAGCCCGATTATTACCAGCATCAGCCATTGTGGCACTGTGAATCCTCCGCACAACCGTGATATTTTCCAGCCATCCAGTTCCCGAATGATGACATTACATGGCATATTCTGCCTTTGGGTATGCGGCAGTATCATTGGTGAAGCATCAGCTATCCCGTTCAAGAGAGAGCCTATATCGATATCCCCTATTTTTCGGCATGCCTTAACTTCTTGATTGGAGACATGGATTATGAAGAAAGCGGTGCCAACTGGAAAAAATGTGCAGTTACCCAAGCATCTACAACAACTAAACCTCTTTGCAGCAGGGAACGCCCCTTGCGGTCGCCGCCAATGGTCTGATCCAGGCTGGTACCCAGGGTCAGCAGAGGGTAGATTTTCTCGTTGGTACGTATCAGTCCGTCAAACGGTTCATCGGTCAGCCTACGGATTGCCTCGGCTATATTGGCGTCACTGAAAAGATGCGTTTCTCCCTTTACCTCGATCCGGTTATTGGCCTCCAGCCATGGTCGCAATACTTCCGTCAGCGCGACCTGGTCCAGCCTGCCGTTACGAAGTCGCAATGCCTCTTCACGGCTAAAATACTGCCAACCCAGGGCATGCAAAACCTGTATTGCCGGGATAACGGAGTCGAGATCTTCGAGGTAAGAGAGATTCATGCCGGTTACTCCTTCTTGCCCTTTGTACCAAGCCGTCCCGCCTGTTTGGGCAACTGCTTCTCTTCCGACTTCACCCGCCGCTCCAGCTTCTTGATATCTTCGGCTGGGGGCAACTCTTCCGGTTTTATTCCCCGGTCTGTCAGTACCTTGCGCACGTCCTGGTTGTTCTTGACATGCTCGCGGCTGATGGCATCCTCGCTTCTCAGGTCGTCATCCTTTCTGATATTGAAGTTAGTTATTTCGGTGGCGAAGTCCTTGGCCTTGATGGTTATGGTGGGGAGAAAGTCCGCCAGCGCCCGTCCGTCGGGCACTCCCAGCTTGTCCTTCATCTGAATGGTGTTATTGCCGCCGAAGAGGGCTGCGTCTCCCTTGCTACGGATGTGGCCAAAACCGGAGGTGTCGCCTATGTACTCGTAGAGGAGGCCGGACAGCTCTTTTTCAGATAGGGTCAGTTTCTGCCGGGCACCCAGACGCTCGATTTCGCCGATCCGTTTTTCTATCAGCTCAATGCGCCGGGTCTGTACGGCGAAGTAAGTCTGGGCAAAGGCGATTTCCACCTTGCGTGGATCGCCGTTCTGGGCAATCAGATAGCAGGCGTAGCGAGTGAGCATGATATCGTCTATTTCCCGTCCCGCTCCTGAGCCGATATCGACCATTTTGCTGACGTCAGCAAAATGGTCTGAAAGCTTATGTCCAGCCGTTTGACAGGAAATTTTAGCCTTGTCGATGACCTGCTCGAAATTGCGCCATTGGGTATAGCCCAGGAGTTCTTGTAATTCGCGGGCAAGCCAGTATTCTTCGCCGTCAGTCTGGTGAGCAAAATCTTCAAAATTCTTATGTAATTCTATGATGATTTCGTTTTTCACTGTTCCCTCTGTAATATCAAACTTGTTGACCATTTTGCTGACGTCAGCAAAATGCCCCCTTCCTAGCCCTCCCCCTCCTGGGGAGGGGACAAAACCCTTTCCGTTGAAGTAAGTTTAGCTCCTCCCCCCAGCGGGGGGAGGAGCTAAAACCTTCCGCCATCAATGGAGGACTTTGGCCGTTACCCTCCCCCAGCGGGGGAGGGTCAGGGAGGGGGAACTTTTGTTCTGCTCCCCCCTCCCAACCTCCCCCCGCTGGGGGGAGGAGCAAAAACCTTCCAGTTGTGGAATAAAGCAACGTGCATATTTTGCACATTGCTTTGCATCCATGTTTTTGAGTTATCCGGAAATTCCGGATAACTGATTCCAATTGCGGAGCCAAATTATGTTAGCTGGAGTATGCCGCAACATCCGTCTGCTTTCAAATTTTATTCCGGAGTTTTGTCAATCATCATTTTATATTACATTACAGATATTTGTCGATTCCCATATGCCCGGCAAGGCGATTAAAATTGCTCCTCCCCATTCTGGCACGCAGTTTAAGAAAGGCAAATCCCTCAAAAGGCCAGGCAATGCGCTCCAAACCAGGTTCGGTGCAGACTCTGCATTCAGGAAAGTCACCGACCTTTTTGCGAAACTGGTCGGCAGTTGCACTCCGGAACAGCTCTCCAAGCGCCTGCTCTTTTATATTCCCGAGAGAGACCGGTAATACGGGACAGGAAAACACGTCGCCGTTGTGCCGGATAAAGAGGGTGTTGAAACCGGCAGAACAGGGTTTATTCATCGTGCCGCTCTTCAGGTAGCCAAGCAGCGCTTCACGGTGGCCGCTCCAGGCAAACTGAGGGCTTTCGTAGAAATGAATGATAGCTGCGATGTCGTCCGGGCTGAACCTCAAATCGACTTCTCTGTCACTGTTACCAAAGCGGTTGGGAGTAATGATGCAGGGGGAAATGATAGTGAACAGCTCATTCTTTGCGGCGTAATCGGCTATGTGGCTGAGCTCATGTGCATTAAGCGGCACGATGGTGGTCTTGATGCCCAGCACCAGGTTGGGATATTCTTTTCTGAGGGACTGCAGTCCGGCAAATGTTTGCTGAAGCCTGTTCCTGGCCCCCGGGAAATTCCGGATCCGGTCATGAACCTCCCCTGCGGCATCCATACCGCAAGCCAGAACCAGGTCTATCCCCCGGTCCCGGAGCGGGCCGATTATTTTCCGGGTACATTCCAGAACCCTGTCGGTCAAAATTCCGTTTGTGGTAATCGCCAGCGTGCGTAATTCCGGGAAATTCGTTGGCTGAAGGTTGCAGATATACTGAAGGAGTTCGCCGAGGTCATTCCTCAGAAACGGCTCGCCGCCGGTCAGGTCAAGCTCCTTGAGGCTGCGGAGTTCAGGCGAGGCAAGTAACCCCTGCCAGACTGATAGATCGAGGTCTGCTACCTGTGGGGCAATTTTCCAGATATTGCACATGCCGCATTTGCAGATGCAGCGATGGGTGATTTCGAGACTTATCGTTTCGAGCCGGTGCGGTTTGCCGGTGTATTTCAGCATTCGATAGCGGATGCCGTTGCGGATAAGTTTCAAGGTGTGATGAGAAGAGTTCATATTAAAGTGGCCAGTCCCAGTTCTTTCAGTCGATATTGCAACGTCCGGACTGAAATGCCAAGCGCTTCAGCACTCTGCCGACGATTCCCCTTAAACTGCTGCAGCGTTTTCCGGATGGTTTCTTTTTCACGATGTTTGAGAATCCCTTCACTGGCTTCATGCGGGACAGTCAACTCCTGCAGTTCTGCTGGAAGTTCGGCCTGAGTTATTTCACCACGGGCCAGAATTATTCCCCGCTCGATGATATTTTGAAGTTCCCTGACATTGCCGGGCCAAGCATGTCGCTGTAGAAGAGCCAGCGTTTCAGATGTCACGCCTGTTGCTCGCCGGACGCCCGCAGAAGCAGAAAACCGTGCACAGAAATATCGCACGAGCTGAGGGATGGCATCAATACGTTCACGGAGTGGCGGCAGAGTAATCGGAAAGACATTGAGGCGGTAATAAAGATCTTCACGAAAACGTTTTTCGGCTACCTCAACGGCAAGTTCGCGATTGGTGGCGGCAATCACACGTACATCAACCTTGATCTGCATACTCCCGCCAACTCTCTCAAACACTCTCTCCTGAAGAACCCGCAATAATTTTGCCTGCAACAGTGCCGGCATCTCGCCGATTTCATCCAGAAAGATCGTTCCTCCCTGAGCCAACTCGAACTTGCCCCGTCTGGCCTGAATCGCCCCGGTAAAAGCGCCGCGTTCATGGCCGAACAGCTCACTCTCCAGAAGGTTCTCAGGAATTGCTGCGCAATTAAGCGGAATGAATGGTGCGTTCTTGCGAGGACTGGCCAGGTGCACCATCCGGGCTATCAGCTCCTTGCCGGTGCCGCTTTCGCCATGCAACAGCACGGTTGTCGGAGTACGAGCCACATCCTGCACCAGCTTTTTCACTCCCTCCATCGCCCTGCCGGCAAAGATCAGCTCTTCGGGCGGCAGGCCGGCCTGCGCTGTTTCCTGCAGTGAAACCGACATGCGTCCCTGTTCCACCTGTTCCAAAGCCCGCCCTACGGTTTCAAGCAGGCAGGCCGGATCTTTGAGCGGCTTGGAGAGAAAATCGAAAGCCCCCTCCTTGATGGCAGACACCGCTTCTTCCACCCGTCCAAAAGCGGTAATAAAAATAAACAGGGGGGCGGATGGTTCGCCACGTATTGCCCGAAAGAGCTCAAGACCGTTTCGTACCGGCATCTTAAAGTCGCACAGCACCAGGTCGAATCTTTCGCGCTGAACCCGGCGCAGCCCCTCGCCGCCGTCATTCGCGGTTGCGACAGTGTAGCCGGCATTATCGAGAATGGTAGTCAATAGTTCCCGAAAGGTGACATCATCTTCTACAATAAGAATGGTTGCAGACATTAATTACTATACCTCCAGAGGAAGAGTCAGAGTGAACGTTGTGCCTGACCCGACCATACTGTTTACCGTCAGACTTCCACCATGCTCCTGCGCAACTTTGCGGCAGATGGCGAGTCCAAGACCGGTACCCCGTGACTTGCTGGTCCAGAACGGATCAAAGATATGCGGTAAGTTTTCGGGTGGAATGCCGACGCCAGTGTCGCTTATCCTGATTACCGCCAGGTGTCTCCCGTTTTCCAGATCGATTCTTAACACTCCTCCGCCCGGCATTGCCTGAAGCCCGTTTTTCAAGAGATTGAGCAGCAGCTGGATAATTCGGTCTGAAACGGCCATAATCCTCATCGCCGTATGCGGAGTGTGGATGACCTCTATTGTTTCCGAGTCAGGCTCCATGCGAATCATGGTCACGCATTCCCGCACCAGCGCTGTCAGGTCAGTCGGATGCCGCTCTCCCTGATCCTCGCGTGCATATGAAAGCAGGTCATCCACCAGCGACTCCATGCGGAGCGATTGACTCACAATCCTGGCTGCGTAGAGCCGGGCCTGTTCAATGTCGGTTGCAGTTTCTACAAGTTGGGCAAATCCTTTGATACCGGCCAGCGGGTTACGGATTTCATGCGCCATGACAGCGCCCATTTCGCCAAGACGTGCCAGCTCTTCACGGCGGTTCATCTCCCTCTGATGTCGCTCTTCCCGGCGTTGCATGAAGATGAGAAGTACGGTCAGCCCCCAGAGGGCAACAGTCAGCGCAGATACGACGGTTACGCCTGCTCTTGCCCGGCGGATAACCTGGTCGGCGCGATAGGTGTGCAACGCCAGAACCAGAAGATATTCATCGTGGTCAGGGTGAATCGTCGTACGGAGGAGGTAGACCTGCTCACCAGTGCCGAGCAGCTCCCTCTGTTCAGAGATTCCGTCGGGGGGGATTTTCCGGTCCGGGTTGGAAAAAGGTTGCCCGACAAGGCGGGGATTGGTGTGAAAACGGACGATACCGTGCCGGTCAATCAGGGCAAAGTAAGCGATGTCCGGCGTGGTATAGCGCGCAAGAGATCGGAATGAGGAATCAGCAGCCGCCAGCTGTTCAATCGCTGCAGAGATTGAAAGTCCGGCTCCACGCAGATTTTCTGAGGCCAGCGGCGGTGCCGCGCGAAAAGCGGTCCAGGCAAACCACCCCACCAGCAGGGTAAAAGAGAGAGGAATACCAATTAACAGTCTGCTGCTCCTGCCCATATCAGAACGAGTATATGACCGAAATTCCGCCGCCGAAATCGGGACTGCTTTCGGAAATGCCACGGGAACCGTACAGGTCAAGCGAGGTTGTGTCGGTCAGAGCCCAGTTAATTCTTGCGCGTGCTTCCAGAAGATCGTCTGAGTAGATTGATGGCGCTGTGGCTCCCTTCAGGACCAGCATTGGCCGAATGCTGTGCGTAATCTGGTAACCGACCGTGCCGGAGTAGCTGACATAATTATTCAGACCGAAACCGCTGACTCTCCCCTGGCAGGTGTAGAGCATTTCTCCCGCAAGATGCAGATCGCCAAACCACTTTGTGAGATCAAAACCACCGCCGAAATCGAACTCTCCCGTTCCGAGCCCATTGGATACCGAGGCGGTCGGAGTTTTTACGAACAGGGAAGTTCTGACCTGCGGCATTGAGTTATTTTCGAAGAGCAGAATATACCCACCCCGCAGGACGATATCTCCCAGTCCGGATACATCTGAATTGGGCAGACCTGAAGAAGTAGAGGCTGTAGTGACTCCTCCAGCCTGTTGCAGCTGGTAGTTTCCACTGCCGCCACCCGGGCCGCCACTGGCAGTTGTTTTTGCAGTGGTCGGGCTCTGGCTGTTGCGATACAGATCGGTTGTCACATTTGAGCTGTTTTGATAGAGAAAAGGAACCTCAATGCCGATATCAAAGCGTTCATGTGGCGACCAGGTTGCAATCAGCGGCATATATACGCTGCGTATCGTTGAAGCGGTTCCATAACTGCCGGAGGCGAACTCTGCCCCAAAGCTGACAGATGCGGTTTGCGGTTTTTCCGACACGGTACTGAAAGCCGACACCCGGTTTGAACAAACCATGGTCAGCAACAGCGCTACGCCGCAATATAACAGACGGTTCACAGTCATCATCTTCTTCCCCCTCTCATGCCACTGCCACGGTTACCTGCACCGGAGCGTGGACCGTTACCATTATTATTCCGGTGGACTTCATTCTGATTTCCGGATCCGGCGCGAGACCAGAGCGGTTTACCCGACTCGGTACGAAGAGTAACCGTTTCCCCATTGCTCCGGTTCTCAATACGTTGGGCAAATATATAGAGGGCCCCATCCTTTCCCTGTGCAAGAGAGCCGGTAATCGCAATGTCCTGATTTTTTGCGAAGGTGCTGTTCTGCTTTTCCCAAAAATCCCATGGTCCGAGTACGACAGTCACGATACCCTGGGAAGTGGTCACACTCATAACCGTAAGCTGATCCTGCCCTTTTCGTTCAGGTGGTGTCATTACCGTACCGGTTACGGTTGTGATCGTGTTGACATCAAAGCCTGCCGCCACATTCAGTCCGCTGGCGGAATTCGTCGAGTCGCCCCACCAGAAGGCGGATGCTTCACGATTCCGAAAGATCAGGAATGCAATAATGAATATGAGAATATGTCGTTTCATCGCACTCCTCCTGATGTGAATGACCCGGCAGAATAACCGGTCTGCCGGGTCCGGAGACAAGATTGTTACCTGGCGGACGTCGGTGCCGGTGTTGTTGGCGTGGTAAGGTGAGAGCCGTCCATCAGACCATTGCCTCTCCCCTGGCGGGTGGTTGAGCCGTTGGCGGTTACGCCGGTAGTCAGGAAGGTGCCGTCGCGACGCTGGGAACCGGATGGACGTGTTACATTCGTTGCTCCTGCTGATGTGGAAACTCCCTGGCCATTCCCGGCATTGCCCCGTCCGGCGGCAAAAACGTCGCCTGCTGCCAATGCGGCCAAAACTCCTGCAACTGCTGCTGTGGTGATAATACGTGTTTTCATGGTTCTACTCCTTTATGTGGTGAGATAGTCAATCTGACCATTATAAGAGCAGATGGTGTGCCAATATTGTAACTAACTGATATAATTAATAACTGATGGCGTTTTCTCAATATCCCGATACGATTTTGATGCAGAATCTGCACCTGAAACGTGAAGCTTGCACTCCTCTGCAGATATCAGAAGGCCACGTTCCCGGCGATGATCGAATACAGGCCAAAAGCTGCCAGTATACCGCCGGTAACATAGCGCATTATCGAATCATGCCTGAGCAGTCCCTTGATTTTGTTCTGCAATAGTTGCGATGAATAACCAACAATCAGCATCGGTAGAGCCAGACCAAGGGAATAAAATCCGAGCAGCGTGATCCCGGTTGCCAGCTGACCGCTGGTCCCGACCATGGTCAGTGTGGAGGAGAGGAAGGGGCCGACACACGGCACCCAGATGACTCCGAGTGACATTCCGAGGATCAACCCCCCCACGCGACCTTCACCTTTAACCCGTATGCTGGAAAGTTGATAGAAACGCTTGAAGATGCTCACGTCAAACATCACCATCAAGCCCATGATGATAATTACCACCGCGCCTGCAATCTCTATGAAACGTGTTTTGCCGATCAACAATGAACCAAAGAGCGACGAGATCGCACCCATCGCCATGAATGAGAGCGAGAGTCCGATCACGACGATCAGAGGTCGAAGCCGGTCATTCCGCTCCGCCCCGGCCATGATGATTGGTATGACCGGCAGAACACAGGGCGAGAGTACACTCGCAAGCCCGGCTCCAACGGCCATCAGGATGGTAAGCATGCTGAAATCCATTATTTCAGACCGTCCAGAGCGGAAGAAATGGTCTCCAGACTCTGGATACCGGGGGAGAACACCCGACCGATCTTACCCGCTTTATCTACAAGGACAAGCGACGGCAGGCTTCTGACACCATAATCATAAAACGCTCTCTGGTCATCCTGGTTCATGGTACTGACGCTGGCGATATTGAAGGTTCCCTTCCGTTGTGCCGTCAGTTTGTCCAAAACCGTTTTTTGCGCTTTGCACGGACCGCCATTTGGATTTTGAAAAAACACCAGAGTCGGCTTGCCGCCGGCAGCGATGGTTCTTTTTAGTTCCGGCGTGCTTAACGGGGCGGCCGGGCTTGCCGCCAAGGCAAACGTTGGGGTTACAATGATGATTGCAGTAATAATTGCAGCTAAGTGTCGTGTCATGTTTCTGATCCTTTCTGTTGTAAAAATCTCCGTCATAAATGATAAACATGCGAGGTTCTTGCAAAAGTCCAAAAAGTCCCCTCTCCCCTGGCGGGGGAGGGTTAGGGTGGGGGGGAGGTAGCTATAAAATCAGCATGTTGCGGCTTCACCCACCCCCTAACCCCCTCCCGTCAAGCTGTCCTTTACCCATATTTCCTTTTAGCACCGGAGATATGGGACGTGGGAGTGG
>JBAXVG010000043.1:0-41143 GCA_037129255.1 Desulfuromonadales bacterium
TCAAATACAGGGGACTTGCACCCCATAAGTTCACGCCCATGACGGGCGTACACAAAAAGCACACTCTCAGATGTCGCCGGGAACCTCGATGATTGTGCCGGCGTCCTCCAGATTTATCTCCGTGTGCTTGACATGCTGACTTAGCAGAACAGCTATGTTCGCAGTCGAGCGTCCATCAATCAATCGGTTCTTATCAAGTGCGATAGCCGCTATGGTCGCCAACTGATAAGCTGAACTCTTTTCAAGTGCTTCGTCTGATATTTTTTCCAAGGCTCTGCGCGAGAGTTGGGCAAACATTTCGCCAAGCTCCTGCCGCTGGTCGTCCACCATCTGCTGAACTTCGGGTCGTGACAGGGCGAGTTTCACGGTCTTGGGGTCACGGTTTATTGCTTTGCCAATGGAGAAGTATGTTTTCCCTGCAGCGAACAGTTCTGCAATTTTGGTCTGTTCCGCAAGATCAATGTGAGTGTTCATATAGTTGGTACTCCTTGTGACTCCGGTATTATAAAAAGAGCGGCGGGACAGGGCCGCTTGTCTCTGCCTTTCCTTCCCGCAGAAAAGTACGCGCAGGCGCGACAGTATGTGTCGCCTGTTCCGGTGTTACTATCCTGTCATTTGTTTTGCTGATCATAACGGTGACGGCATTTCTCCGGGAGGTCAATATCAATGCCCCTGTAGGCGGGGAGTTAATATATGTCATGTGATAACGCCTCTGTAGGGATGTTCCCGCCAAGGTGCTGCTGACACTATCTACGAATGGCGTTGCTATTATAGTCTTGCCATACCTGCCATACCCTGACCATTACATATTTATTGGGTATGACGCTGTGAAGCCTTATCAATACAGGCTTTGTCATACCTGTCATACCTGTCATACCTTTTTTCAAAGTCATAAGTAAAACTGAATATATCGTTGCAATATCTCTGCTACATCACTGCTATTTTAGGTCGTGTGTCGTTGTCCTCGCATTTTATATCTCACGCTCACAGTGATTCCCCCAAAAAGGGGCGTCACGTATGACAGGTATGACGCGCCCAGTATTTATGCAGGTTCCCGCTGCCATACCCTTGCAACCAAGGTATGACAAAGTACTAAGGGGGTGACACTTCTGGCCATTCAAGCTTATCTCCCACCAGTATTTCAAATTGCTTCCGGCATATATCAAGCCCTGGAAATTCGTAATGCTTCACCCGTTTTTGATTCCACCCCGGTGCATCTTTGGGGACTCTCCTCGAATCTTTGGGCCAGGGCTTGGGAAGTGTTTTACGGAGCAACATCGCAAAACTCGTTTCATTGGCGCGCCTGACATTACCACCCAATTTCTGGACACTGGCGATGTAGTCGTCATAGAGCGACGGGAATGGCACATCTCCCCATTCATGATCGTGGATCAACTCTCCATCCTGCAGCTTCTGGAACCACCAGTTCATTACCGGATCAAGGCTCTGTATTTTTTGCTCCATAAGTCCGGTAGTATTCGGTACAGCTCTGACATTGAAGGTCGAAATATTCGCATGCTGGAGATCATAGAGCATCGCTTCCAAGCCACCGTTATCCATTTCATGCACCAGGTCCTCAAAATACTGGTGGTTCTGGGCGAAGCGATCTGAAACCTTCAGGACGCAATAACGCCGTTCATCCATACCAGCAGGTACAACCCAATCGTTGTTTGAGGCCATCAGAACATGAAGCATATTTTGAACAGTCTTGAGGTCAACCCCTTTGCGCTCAATGGGAATGGTCGGTTCGGTGATGAGCCCCTTCAGAACATTCTCTGCCTGCTTATCACCGGCCCAGAACGCTTCATCGGCAAAAAGCAAAATGCAGTCCTCCAGATGAGCATTAAAATTGCCGGTGACGTGCTGACCATTGGTGACATGGCAGGCATGTTGCCCCATGATCCGGCAGAGATCGTTACCAAACATGCCTTTGCCTGTTCCTCTGCCCCCTTGAAGAACAATGGCAACCTCACCTTGTTTTCCTGGCTGCTGAATCATCCGAGCCATCCAACCAATCAGGTATGTATAAACTTCGTGATTGCGGTCACAGATGATGTGGAATATATGATCCTGCATGCGCTGCCAGGAACCTTTAATGGCCTTGACTGCATAACCGCGCCACAAGTTGTATTTACCTTCTACATCTCCACCAGGTGACATGATGATCTCACTGTACTGTCGGCGATTCAGATGAGCTAACCATGCACTGCCCAACGGTGTATATTCGGGTTCTCCGTTCTTGTCCTTACCCGTCATGACACATCTATTGTTGTGGTAGTTTTTGAAATCTGTAAAAGAAGAACGGATAAGTTCTGATCGATTAAGTGCAATGTTCCTCGATTCACGGCATACAACAGTCTTGCTGCCATCACGGGACACGAAGTTCTCAAGATTAAGTTCTGCTACATAGTCAGGGGTTTCATCAGCATCAAACTGGACATAGCGCTTGTAGACATCCTGCACAATGGCAGCAACTTTGCCGGGGTGGGTCTGCTCAAGTGGGGGTACGTTGTTCATGCTGTCATGGGTAAGACAGAACGCAATAGTTTCTTCTTCCGAGAAGCCGCGCTTGCTCTGGCTTCTGGCAACTTTGGTTATGTTGTTGGTTCTGCCGCCCTCGCTGGCGCCGCACATGTAACTATCATCAGACTTTTTGGACTTGGATTTATTCGACTTCTCTTTCGACACATTCAAATGAGGATCAAGGCCAAGTCCATCAATAACTTCCTGAACGGAGTATTTCGGCAGGTCATCATGGATTTCAAGTATTCGTGACAGGAACGGTTCGCCTTTTTGATGCATAAAACCTGGAACTCGCATTACTCTGGGGAGATCGTTCACCGAGATGTCGCCTTTGAAACGTGCTGCAATAGCCCTCTGCATCGGGGTGAATTGCTCAAGGGTGGCATCGGCAACTAACCAGTAACAGTGAAACCGACCGGGAGATGATTCAATGATGATATGAGGGGTAAGGCCAGCATCAAGAACCGGCTGTAGCGGTGAGCCATCGAGGTCAAGGAAGAATGCCCGGATTCTTATGACATTGTGGCCATTGCGACAGGTAGTTGGTTTCTTTTTACCGGGTTCGGCAGCGTGGACAATACCATCGCCTTCATTGACCATGACGAAAATGTCTATACACTTCGAGTTGAATTTTGCCAGCACCTTACGGTTTTCAGGAGTATCTCCATGCAGGACTTTGGCGTTCGGATCGTACATTTTCCCGGACTTCGTTTTTTTCTTCATATCGTCGCGGGCGGAATAGACCTGAAAAGTTACCGCACTGACGCCGCAGAGAATCCTTAGAAACCGGTCAACCGTGTCGCTTGAGTCATCCTGGCTGGACTGCTGGTTATGATTCGGAGACGTGTTGGTATCAACACCGGCTGTACCGGAATCAATAGATGCTTCGGCCTCTGGCTGAACTGGCAAAACTGCTTCCGGTTCGACTGGTGCTGGTGCATCATCAGGAACATCTGATATGCCAAAATCAAGCATCGGTTCATTCTCTGGAACTTCGGGTCTTGGGAAGACTGGCATAATATCTCGCTCCAGATAATCAAAGCAGTCAGTACGGTTCCAAAAATTACGTTTGTGAAGAGTTTGACCCGTGCGCTTGGCTTTTTTTCCGCACTCTTTCCGGAGATCAGGCGTACTCAGTGACCTATAATTCATCAGCGCTCCTCATATCTTTAAGCAGCCGATTGCGCTTCGGTGGTGGAAGTGAAAACCCGCGCGGCAAGAAAAGCCTCAAGGTCTGATCTGCGATAAATGACACTGCGATTGATTTTGCAGAATTTTGGCCCCTTGCCGTTCCAGCGCCATTGTTCCATCGTGGTTTCCTTCACCTGTAGAAATTCCGCAGCCTGCCTGGTCTTCAAATTTTCGCTCATGGTCTTGTTCTCCTATACTGTGTGTTAGAAACGGAAAAACCCCGATTCCTCTTCTGTTAGAGAATATCGGGGTTCTATCGGGGATTATCCACCTATAATAAATAGGCGAGTTTTATTTAGGGATTTCTTGACTCCATTTCATCAACCCATATATCGTGTTCAATCTTTCTGACTTTTCGTATATCGGTAAGGTTGGCTTCAACTGTTTTGGTAGTGCGAGCTAACTCCGAGGCAATCTGTTTTTTGGCTTCCTCAGATCTCTTGCCTTCTGCTCGTAATTCCTCAAACCGCTCTTCTATCCATAACGTGCGTTCCACCATCGTCATTTCCATTCCGCCGTAAGTGCCTTTTTTTCGGTCGGCCCGCCACATGCTTGCAGCCGTAATTTTATTATTTTCACCAAGTGGCCGCCCAAATAGACCTATTTTTTTGTCAGCCGGACGCCCCTTCCCACGCTTCACGGTGTCGATCTTGTCTGCGACCAGAACCCAGGTCTTTGTCGGTATATCCTTAAAACGATTTTCACGGATTGCGGTTGCAATTTCATGCCAGTCGATAACGTTCATGCTGCTGGCTCCTGTGGAGATACGAAAGTATGACTAAATCAGCATTCTATGCCGCCAGTTTGAACGTGGTTTGCACCTCATCCCAAGGAACAGAATACAAACCATTCTCCTGACGTTCTATCAGCCCGATCTCTTCAAGAGCTTTTACATCATCATGCACATTTTTGTAATTGCGCTTCAGCAGCCGCGCCAGAGCATTGATGCTCATTTCTCCATGTCGGTGCAACTCTTCCAAAAGGTCAAAGCGGCGGGGGGTAATGTGCCGGAAAAAAGTCTTGGCATCGTTAAAATAAACCCTCTCGAATGGTGTCTCTGGATAATCTCCCTTGTCGATCCGCCGTGCAAGGTCGGTCAACTCTCCCATAACTTTATCATGTGATTTTATGTCAACCTGGAAATCACGTTCTTTCATGTCAATCTCCTTACATCGTGATCGAAGTCATTCAGTAGATTTTCAACCGTACTGAAGTTATAGGACTCCTCCTTGCCCTGCACATGGCGGTGGTCACCTTTACCCCGCTCGTTATCATAGCGTATAAGGCACTCTCCTCCCGGCGCGCCATAATACAGCCGATACTTCAGGCGGTGACTGCAACCAGGCATCGGTTCATGCAGCAGCCAGATCACAACCTCTATAATCCCGCCTGTGACAGATTCCTTTACATGTACCAGTAATTTGGCTTTTGGCATTTGGTATCCTATATGGTTATTTTTACCATAACCTGTTTATGATAACAAGCGAGATTATGCAGCATTACGTGTAATTGGAATTACCTTGCTTACAGTGCCGGTGATGATGCTGTTCAATTTACGCTCCCATGCTTCAAGAGCCTGCTGCTTTTCTCTGTCATAGCGATTCAGGTTGTAGGTGGCAATAACTCCTTGCTTGGTATGATTCAAAACAGCATCGATGACTTCGTCCATGAACCCCAACTGTGACATAAAGGTGGCTGCCGTCCGGCGTAGATCATGGGGAGTGAAGTCGGCAACCTCTAGCTTGTTCTCAGTAACGGGCAGCCCATCGGCGTCGAATACTGGCTTGCCCTTCACCAAAACAGGAACAGCAAGGTTGCGTTTTATAGCCTTGGCAGGTGCCTGCCTCCACATAGGTTGTACCTTCTTGGTTTTAGTCTCTTGTTCTGTGGAATTATTTTTCCTGGGCCTTACGCAAGCGAATATGAAACCCTTGTCCTTTTCTTCACCAGACTTCTTGTCGATGGTAGTGAGTCCATCAATGAGTGCGAGCGCCGTGTATGTCAGATATACCCTGTGAGCTTTTTTGTTCTTCGATCTTTCAGCCGGTATTGTCCACCATCTATCACCAATCTCGCTGGTGTGTATCCCTATGACTTCTCCTGGTCGCTGCCCTGTTACCAGTATCAAACGGATTGCGCGCCTGACTTCTGGGGATATGTGACATGTGTCCAGATTGCCCCACAAGGTTTTGATCTCCGCTGCAGTCAGTACCCTGTCACCACGGTTTAGCGGTGCAGGCATAACAACTCCATCACATGGGGAGTGTTCAAGAATGTCTCTCTGTACCGCAAATCGAAACATTTTCCTGATGATTTTGAAATTGTTGTTTGCAGATCCAGGAGAACCACGTTCGACAATTGATTCCAGCAAAAGGACAACATCGCGTTTCTTGATGTCAGCAGCTTTGCACTTACCCCATGTAACGAGAGCATCCTTCTTGAGTATACGCTCATCGTCTCGCCATGACTTTTTAGAGGGCTTGGCGTGTTTAGTAATGTACTCGGTAATCAGTTCGGAAATAGTAAGCGCCTGGGATTGTACTTTTTCAAGCCGAAGCTGTTCACGTTTTTGCATATTCGGGTCAATGCCAGATTCCATTGAGCCCAATACTTTGATAGCCTCGTCTCGTGCTGCTTCTGCTGTCTTAATGGGATGGCTTCCGATCATTACACGGGTGCGTTTAGTTCCAATAAGACGACGGACAAAATACTTTTTCCCGGAATGCGACACACGGAGACCAAAACCGTCAAGTTCACTGTCATAATAATCAACTTGCTTACCCTTCTCAGCGAGTGGTAATTTCTCAACAGTCGATTTTGTAAGTTTGAACTTTTTCATAATAATCTCCCTTCATCATAGGGTCAGCTTTTTCCATAGGGTCAATATAGGGTCAGTGCTAAATAGAACTTGGTACAAATTTTATTTGCCTGTGTAGAACAACAATAATTGATAAAATGTTGAAAGTAAAGGGATTATATAGATGGGTAGAACAGCAACTGGGATGGATAAAAGTGGTAATTTAGCTAGAACTCATTACTCCGAAGCCTGGGGTCGCTGGTTCGAATCCAGTACCGCCCGCCAAAAATAACAGGGGGTTACGCTGCATAGCGTAGCTCCTTTACTGTTTTTGTGCTATTTTTGTGCTAATTGACTAAGGCACTTGAAATCGGCGTACCTCATCTTTCAGTCAGCTTTCCGGTAGCCAAAAGAGCAATACTGGATCGCGGATACACCGGATTCCGTGGCGGCCTGAGGTTGATCGAAGATCTTCTGGGGGGTGATAGTGGTGGGATGCTAATAATCTATAAAATCAATAGATAAATTATTTTTTTGTTGACATTGTGATTTGGTGTTTGCTATTTATAAAACCTATAAAATCTACTATACTTATAGGTGATGAATTTTATGGACAGCAAACTCAAATTTGATTCTTTATTAATCCATGGAGGCAGTGAGCCAGGACCGGCGGGTGCCACGTCTGTGCCGATTGTCCAATCCAGTTCGTTTGCCTTCGAAAGCGCTGAAGGACTGGAAGATGTTTTCCGTGGCCGGGCAATTGGATCGGTGTATACCCGGATAGGCAACCCGACCACGGAGGCGCTGGAACGTCGTCTGGCCTTGCTGGAGGGGGGCGGAACGGCTATTGCCACCGCATCCGGCATGGCGGCAATCACCACCGCAGTTCTGACTATCCTGCGGGCCGGTGATGAAATACTCTCTTCCTCATCCCTGTTCGGCGGTACTTTTTCACTGTTCAGGGATACCCTTTCCAACTACGGTATCACAACCCGCTTTGTCGATCCGCTGGATCTGGAAGGTTTCAGGAACGCTGTCAACGAGCGGACAAGGCTCCTGTTCGTCGAAACGATCGGGAACCCGAAGCTGGATGTTCCTGATGTGCCTGCGCTTGCCCGGATAGCGCACGAAGCCGGGTTACCGATCATGGTTGATTCAACGGTCAGCACTCCGTATCTCGCCAGTGGGTCACAGCTTGAAGCAGATATCCTCGCCTACTCCACCAGCAAGTACATCAATGGCACCGGTACTACTATCGGCGGTGTCATTATAGACCGGGGCGTATTCAACTGGAACAGCCCCAAATTTCCTCATTTTGAACAGTTTCATAAAAAGTACCGGAATTTTGCCTTCACCGCCCGCGCCCGAAAGCTGGTGCACAAGGATGTTGGAGCCTGCGCCGCCCCCTTTAATTCCTTCCTGCTGACCGAAGGAATCCAGACGCTGGCATTGCGCATGGAGCGCCACTGCTCAAGCGCACTCGTGCTCGCCGGATTTCTCAAGGAGCACCCCAAAGTTGCCTGGGTACGTTATCCGGGCCTTGAAGACTCTCCCCAGCATGAAGTTGCCACCAGGCTTTATGGTGGTCGCTATGGTGGTCTGCTGACTTTCGGAGCCGGTGACAAGCCATCCGCTTTCAAGGTTATCAATGGCCTGAAACTGGCCAAAAACCTGGCCAATATCGGTGATGCCAAGACCCTGGTCATTCATCCTGCCAGCACCATTTGCGCTGATTATAATATCGAAGAGAAAACGCTGATGGGTGTTACGGAAGATCTGATCCGGGTATCGGTCGGAATTGAAGACTATCGGGATATTGTGGAAGATTTCAAGAATGCTTTGGATTCAATCTGAACAAACATCAAAGGCAATAGAACGCGGATAAAATCTGATCGAACGGATTTATACAGATAATAAACAGGAATAATTTTTGAAGGAGTTGCATGATGAACATATCAGTTAACGGTAAAGAAACATCAGTCCCTGAAAACCCGAAACGCACCATTGATTCTCTGCTGGAAGAGCTGAATGTATCCCAGCGCCTGTATGTGACGGTAGAGCTGAACGGTGAAATCCTTGATCGACCGGTATATGAGACGACTCCGGTACGCGATAATGATGTCATCGAATTCCTCTATTTCATGGGGGGAGGACGCTGACATGCTGACAGAATCCCAGATCGAACGATATTCGCGCCATATAATACTGAAAGAGGTGGGTGGCAAGGGGCAGCAGAAACTGCTTGACGGCAGGGTGCTGATTATCGGCGCAGGCGGTCTTGGCGCGCCGGTAGCCCTGTATCTGGCTGCGGCCGGTGTCGGGACCATCGGGATTGCCGATGCCGACGATGTTGATCTCTCCAACCTGCAGCGCCAGGTGATCCACTTCACCGCTGATATCGGCAAACCAAAGGTGGAATCGGCCAGGGAAAAAATTGAAGCGATCAATCCTGACGTGAAAGTCATAACCTACAGGGAATGGGTTACCGCAGCCAATATTTCCGGCATCATTGCTGATTATGATTTCATTATTGACGGAACCGACAACTTTGCTGCGAAATTCCTGATCAACGACGCATGCGTATTGGTAAAAAAACCGTATTCTCATGGAGGAATCCTGCAGTTCGTCGGCCAGACCATGACGGTTCTTCCCGGAGAGTCCCCCTGCTATCGGTGCCTCTTTCCCGCCCCGCCCCCCAAAGACGCTATCCCAACCTGTTCGCAGGCGGGTGTTATCGGAGTGCTGCCGGGTGTGCTCGGATCCATTCAGGCTACTGAGGCGATCAAATTTCTGCTTGGCAAAGGCAGGCTGCTGGCCGGGCGCATTCTGATGTATGACGCGCTTGATATGAAATTTCGTGATGTCGAGATCAAACGTAATTCCGCCTGTCCGATATGCGGCGAACATCCGACTATCACCGAGCTAAAGGATGAGCTGGATGCCATGACCGTCTGCGACCTCAAGGAAGCTTGATATGATTGAAATTCCCAATTCAATTCACGACGATATGATTGTCCATGCCAAAGCAGGGTTCCCGCTGGAAGTGTGCGGCATACTTGGTGGCAGCAGTGCGACGGTTTCAGTCAACTACCGCATGACCAATACCGATGCCAGCAACGAGCATTTCATGATGGATCCGAAAGAGCAGTTTGCAGTGGTAAAGGATCTGCGGGCAAAGGGATTGACCATGCTGGCCGTGTATCATTCACACCCGGAGTCACCGGCACGCCCATCGGAGGAGGATATCAGGCTGGCGCTCACACCGGGTGTGTCATATATCATAATTTCTCTGGCCGATTCTCTAAAGGTGGATGTGAAATCGTTCAAGATCAGTAATGGTGTGGTTGAGTCGGAGGAGCTCAGGGTTGTGAGTTAGAGCAGGGGCCGCCCCGCTCGGTGAGTTTGTTATCTTTCCGAAATAAAATATAAAATCTATAGATAAACAAAAAACATCTTGACTCAAGTAATTTATTTTGGCACTATCAAAATCACACTTCACTTTGAGGGTTAATTCGATGGCCGATGAAAAACAGACAAAGCTGGACTTGAACAATCTTAAAGCCGGTGGCTTCATCAAGGAGCGCGGCAAGGACCTTTTCACCGTGCGACTGCGTGTGCCGGGGGGCAGGATGAGTGTTCCCCGCCTGAAAAAGATCGCTGAGGTGGCTGAAAAATTCGGCGGCGAGTTTGTTCATCTCTCTGTGCGTCAGTCAATTGAGCTGATTAACATTAACTTCAAGGATTTTGATGCGGTTGTTGAAGCTCTGGGCGAAAAGAATCAGAAGGTTGCCTCCTGCGGTGCCAGGGTTCGCGTCCCTGTTGCATGTGGCGGCTGCGAATATAACCCTAATGGCCTGGTTGATACTCAGAAATCTGCACTCGAAGTTGACGAAAAACTGTTTGGGACTCCTACCGGTCATCATAAATTCAAAGTTGCTTTTGCCGGTTGTCCTTTTGACTGCCCGAAGTCAGCCACTAATGATATCGGTTTTCAGGGTGCAATTTATCCGGCTCTTGACAGGGATGCCTGTATCAGTTGCGGCCTCTGTGCCAAGAGTTGTGTACCCAAGGCGATTGTCATGGGTGAGGATAACAAGCCGGTTTTCAGTAACGACCCTTGTATCTGGTGCGGTGACTGCGTCAAGGTATGCCCGACAGAAGCATGGAGTGTCAGAAAGAAAGGCTACACCGTTCGTATCGGAGGTAAATGGGGACGTAATCCTCTGGTGGGTACTCTCTTTGCTACTTTCCTGCCGGAAGACAAAGCGATTGATTTTACAGCTGCTGTGCTGGAGTGGTACAAGCAGAAGGCTGAAGGTTTTGGACGCATCAGGCTGGGAGATACTATAATAAAAGAAGGCCCTGAGGCGCTTTTAGAACACTTGCATAATATATTCCCTCAATACACTGTAGCAGAGACCATCGCACCACAGGTTATTGCTACGCAGATCGGTAAATAAACTACGAAAAGGAGAATCACTCATGCAGGTAATCGATCTGCGTGGCATAAGTTGTCCGACGAATTTTGTGAAAGCCAAGCTGGCTCTTGAAGATCTTGATGATGGCACGACAGCCCGGATACTGCTTGATGACGGCGAGCCGGTCAAAAATGTTCCCCGCAGCCTCAAAGCTGATGGCCATAAACTGCTTGGACTACGGCAGACAGATGAAGGCTACTATATCCTGGAGCTGACAAAGGTAGAAGGATAAGCGGCATATATTTTTTTCTAATAAAATCTACTAAAACTATAGAAATAAAAAGGAGATGCTTATGAAAATATCACAACTTACAAAATCACTTGCTGCATTGGTTCTGGTTTTGTCCGTGTCAACAGTGGCCATTGGTGCTGACATAACATTGTTGAACGTTTCCTATGACCCGACTCGCGAGCTGTATTCCGACTTCAACAACGCTTTTGCCTCCTACTGGAAAGGGAAAACCGGCGACAAGGTTACCATCAAACAGTCCCACGGCGGCTCCGGCAAACAGGCCCGTGCTGTTATAGATGGATTGGAAGCCGACGTGGTAACACTTGCTCTGGCATACGATGTTGATGCAATTGCCGAAAAAGGTCTGATCAAGCCGGGCTGGCAGAAAGAACTGCCGCACAACAGCTCCCCCTATACATCCACCATAGTTTTTCTGGTGCGTAAGGGGAATCCCAAGAAGATCAAAAACTGGGACGACCTTGTAAAGCCGGGTGTATCTGTTATCACCCCCAACCCGAAAACCTCCGGAGGGGCCCGCTGGAATTACCTCGCTGCCTGGGCCTTCGCTCTGCATCAGCCGGGCGGCAATGAAGTCAAAGCCAGGGAGTTCGTATCCAGACTTCTCAAAAACGTTCCGGTATTGGACTCCGGCGCCCGCGGTTCAACCAACACCTTTGTGCAGCGCGGACTGGGTGATGTCCTGCTGGCATGGGAAAATGAGGCCTTTCTGGCAATAAACGAATTAGGCCCGGACAAGTTCGATGTCGTAACGCCATCTGAAAGTATTCTGGCCGAACCGCCGGTAACAGTGATCGACAAAGTAGCAGACAAACGCGGAACACGGAAAGTTGCTGAAGAATACCTGAAATATCTCTACAGCGATGAAGGGCAAAAGATCGCCGCCAAGCATTATTATCGCCCGATCAACCCCAATATTCCGACCAAACTGGCCAAAGTAAAGCTCTACAAAATTGATGACAAAGCTTTTGGCGGATGGCAGAAGGCCCAGAAAGCTCACTTTGCCGATGGTGGTACGTTCGACCAGATTTATGCTCCTGTAAAATGAGACTTTTCAAACAGCAAAATAATGTACTGCCAGGGTTCGGGCCGACCCTGGGATTCACGATCTTTTACCTGAGTCTGATTGTGCTGATACCTCTATCTGCGCTGGTCTTCAGAACTGCCGGACTGACATGGACTGAGTTCATAAGCACAGTTACCGCTCCACGGGTACTGGCCTCATACAGAGTGACCTTTGGTGCGGCCATTATTGCAGCCTCCATTAACGCAATCTTCGGTGTACTGGTAGCATGGGTGCTGGTCCGCTACCACTTTCCCGGCCGGAAGATCGTAGATGCATTGGTCGATCTCCCCTTTGCCCTGCCGACCGCTGTGGCCGGCATCACTCTGGCGACAATCTACTCGTCTAACGGCTGGGTCGGACGTTATCTGGAACCGCTCGGTATCAAGGTTGCCTTCACTCCGATAGGAATCACACTGGCCATGGTTTTTATCGGTCTTCCTTTCGTGGTACGAACCGTTCAGCCAGTGGTGGAGGAGATTGAAGTTGAACTGGAAGAGGCCGCCGTCTGTCTGGGCGCCAACCGCTGGCAAACCCTTCAGCGGGTTATCTTTCCGATGCTCTTTCCATCAATCCTGACCGGTTTTGCATTGGCGTTCGCCCGTGGTGTGGGGGAATACGGTTCAATCATCTTCATTGCCGGCAACATGCCGATGGTTTCGGAGATTACTCCACTCCTCATCATCACCAAACTGGAGCAATTCGACTACCCGGGAGCAACAGCCATAGCCTGTGTGATGCTGCTTGTATCCTTTCTGATGCTGCTGATTATCAACCTGCTGCAGAAGTGGAGCAGAAGGTATGCGGAGTGAAGGGTGAAGCTTTTAAAGGGTGGAGCTATAAACTCCGTGAGGAACAAATGTCCGTACCAACTAAAATATACACGACACACAGCAGTGAACGCGCCCAGACTGAACCAGCCTTCGTCCGCTGGCTGCTGATTGCAGTAGCGCTGATCTTCCTGACCCTCTTTCTGGCGCTGCCGTTGGCTGCGGTGTTCAGCCAGGCCTTTGAAAAAGGTCTGCTTGTTTACCTGGAAGCACTACGGGAGCCGGATACTCTGTCATCAATAAAGCTGACGCTTATTACCGCAGCTGTCTCTGTACCGCTCAACCTCTTCTTCGGTGTGACCGCAGCCTGGTCCATCGCCAAGTTCAGCTTTCCCGGCAAAAACCTGCTGATCACCCTGATCGATCTGCCGTTCTCGGTATCTCCCGTCATTTCCGGCCTGATCTATGTCCTGATCTTCGGGCTGCAGGGGTGGATCGGCCCCTGGCTGAATGAACACGACATCAAAATAGTCTTTGCCGTACCGGGCATTATTCTTGCCACTATCTTCGTCACCTTTCCCTTCGTTGCCCGTGAGTTGATCCCGCTGATGGAAGCCCAGGGAAAAGAAGAAGAGGAGGCAGCCCTGGTGCTGGGTGCAACCGGGCTCCAGACCTTCTTCCGGGTGACATTGCCAAACATAAAATGGGGTATCATCTACGGTGTAATCCTCTGTAACGCCCGTGCCATGGGGGAGTTCGGCGCTGTGTCGGTAGTCTCCGGCCATATAAGAGGCATGACCAACACCGTGCCGTTGCATGTAGAGATCCTCTACAACGAATACAACTACACCGCTGCCTTTGCCGTAGCCTCTCTGCTGGCCTTTCTGGCGCTGATCACACTGGCGGTAAAGAGCGTGGCCGAATGGAAAGTCCGGCAGCAGCTTAACAATAACTAATCACCAGGAACTATTACAATGAGTATCGAAATAGAAAATATAAACAAGCAATTTGGAAATTTTACCGCTCTTGGCAACGTCACTCTTTCCATCCCTTCAGGTGAACTGGTGGCCCTGCTGGGACCATCCGGATGTGGCAAGACCACCTTGCTTCGGATCATTGCCGGACTAGAAACACCCGATAACGGCAGGATCCTGTTTAACGGGGAAGATACGACGCAGAGCCATGTCCGGGAACGTCGCGTCGGTTTTGTTTTTCAACACTATGCGCTCTTCAGACACATGACCGTCTTCGACAACGTGGCTTTTGGTTTGAATGTACGCCCCAAATCAACGAGACCATCCGGACAGGATATCAAAGAGAAGGTTATGAAGCTTCTTCAGCTGGTTCAGCTTGAGAACATGGCAACCCGCTATCCAGGCCAGCTCTCCGGCGGCCAGCGTCAGCGGATTGCCCTGGCACGCGCTCTGGCGGTTGAACCACAGGTATTGCTGTTAGACGAACCGTTCGGCGCCCTGGATGCCCAGGTGCGGGCTGAACTTCGCCGCTGGCTGCGCAGACTGCACGACGAGATTCATGTCACCAGTGTCTTTGTCACCCATGACCAGGAAGAGGCCCTGGAGGTTGCTGACCGTATTGTTGTCATGAACAGGGGAAAAGTGGAACAGGTCGGTACACCGGATCAGGTTTATGAGAATCCTGCAACGGCCTTCGTGCTCAACTTTCTGGGTAACGTAAACCTGTTTCATGGCAGGATATCACAGGGTCAGGGCGATTTGAGCGGATTGCAGGTTGATTCCAGAGGTTATGCAGGGGCGGATGACACAGCCGCTGTGGCGTATGTCCGTTCCCACGACATCGAGATTGAACGTGTCATACACGACAACACCTCTATCAAAGCCGTTATCAGGCATATACTGAAACTGGGACCATCAGTGCGAATATCGCTGGCAATAGAAGGAAGCGAGGAGTTTATCGAAGCGGAATTGACCAGGGACAAATATCAGAATCTGGGACTGCAGCTGGGTGAACAGGTGTTTGTCCGCCCCCGGCAGGTCAGAGTGTTTGTGGAAGATTACCAGATATGAGTGCGCTCTGTCCAATAGCCCCTGAAAATGCAGCTCCTGCAGAAATACTTGCCGCCGGAGTCCGGGCAGCCAATGGCCCGGTATCTCTGGCCTGTTCCTTTTCTCTGGAGGATGTCGCCATTATTGATATTGCTCATCAGGCCGGGATATCCATGGGGGTCTTTGCATTGGATACCGGCCGGTTGAACGAGGAGACGTATGAAGTGGCAGATGCACTCGTCGAGCGCTACCGGCTGAAGATAGAGTGGTATTTTCCGAAGCATGAAGAGGTAGAAGAGCTGGAGCGGACGAAAGGGCTGTTCTCGTTCCGTGAATCCCTTGAGAATCGCCACGAATGCTGTCACATCCGTAAAGTTGAGCCACTGGGGCGGGCGCTGAATGGACTGGCGGGCTGGGTGACCGGTATGAGAAGACAACAGGGGGTGACTCGTCTTGATCTGAAAGCTGTTGAAGAAGACACTCTGAATGGCGGCATTTTAAAAATCAATCCGTTGATAGAATGGAATGAAGAACGGGTGATTGCATATTCCAGTGAACGTAACCTGCCGGTAAACCGGTTATTCGGGGAAGGGTACCGTTCCATCGGTTGCGCCCCCTGTACCAGGGCCGTCAGGCCGGGTGAGGATGCCCGCGCAGGGCGCTGGTGGTGGGAGAATCCGGAGAACAAGGAATGCGGTATACACAGGAGATGAGCGATGCCAATTACTAAGAATCTGACCCACCTTCAGCAGTTGGAATCCGAAAGTATTCACATCCTCCGTGAAGTGGTCTCCGAATTCGCCAACCCGGTTATGCTCTATTCCATCGGCAAGGATTCGGCAGTCATGCTTCACCTGGCCCGCAAGGCCTTTTACCCGGCTCCGCCCCCCTTCCCGCTGCTGCATGTGGATACAACCTGGAAATTCCGCGAAATGATCCGGTTCCGCGATCGGATGGCCGCTGAATGCGGACTCGACCTGATTGTGCACGTCAACGAAGAGGGTGTTCGACAGGGTATTTCTCCCTTTACCCACGGCTCGGCGCTCTATACCGATATCATGAAGACGGAGGGGCTGAAGCAGGCGCTTGATCGCTACAAGTTTGATGCCGCCTTCGGTGGTGCCCGGCGGGACGAGGAAAAATCACGTGCCAAAGAGCGCATCTTCTCCTTCCGCAGCGCCAGCCACCGATGGGATCCCAAGGATCAGAGGCCGGAACTCTGGAATCTCTACAACACCCGCATCAAGCCTGGTGAAAGCATCCGGGTCTTTCCGATCTCCAACTGGACCGAACTGGACGTCTGGCAGTACATCCACCTGGAGAACATTCCGATCGTGCCGCTTTACTATGCCGCAGTCAGGCCGGTGGTGGAACGGGACGGGATGCTGATCATGGTTGATGACGAGCGTCTTGATCTCAAACAGGGAGAAATGGTCGAACACAAATCTGTGCGCTTCCGCACTCTGGGGTGCTACCCCTTGACCGGGGCCGTTGAGTCCGAAGCGGACACATTGCCGCAGATTATTCAGGAGATGCTGCTGACCCGAACCTCTGAGCGACAGGGAAGGCTGATCGACCATGATCAGACTGGATCAATGGAGAAGAAAAAGCAGGAGGGGTATTTCTGATGGCACATCAATCTGACCTGATAGAAAGCGATATCCTTGCATACCTCAAGGAGCAGGAAGAAAAATCCCTGCTTCGTTTCATCACCTGCGGCAGTGTAGATGACGGCAAAAGCACACTGATCGGCAGATTGCTCTGGGATTCCAAGATGGTCTTCGAGGACCAGCTGGAAGCGCTGGAAGCTGACAGTAAACGGGTCGGTACACAAGGTGGCGCCATCGATTACGCCCTGCTGCTTGATGGTCTTCAGGCGGAACGGGAGCAGGGGATCACCATCGACGTAGCCTACCGCTTCTTCTCCACCGACAAGCGAAAATTCATAGTTGCTGATACCCCGGGTCACGAGCAGTATACCCGCAACATGGTAACCGGCGCCTCCACCGCCCAGGTGGCGGTAATTCTGGTGGATGCCCGCAAAGGGCTTCTGACCCAGACCAGGCGCCACAGTTTTCTTGTCTCGCTGGTCGGAATCCGGCATGTAGTGCTGGCGATCAATAAAATGGATCTGATTGCTTTCGATCAACAGCGCTTCGCAGCCATTCTGAACGATTACGGGGAATTTGCCGCCCCGCTTGGTTTTGAATCAGTTACCGCTATCCCTCTCTCGGCTCTGAACGGCGACAACATGATCGAACCGAGCGACAACACACCCTGGTATGAGGGTCCCACATTGATGAAATACCTGGAGACGTTCCAGGTGGCGGGGGACAAGCGGGCACAGCCGTTCAGAATGCCGGTTCAGTGGGTGAACCGTCCCAATCTTGACTTCCGTGGTTTCTGCGGTGTTATCGCCGCCGGTACGATCCGGCCGGGAGACGAACTCCGGGTTGCTGCATCCGGTCGAACCAGCCGGGTTTCCCGAATTGTAACAATGGGTGGCGACCTGTCTGAGGCAACCGCCGGTCAGGCGGTAACACTGACGCTGACGGATGAGATCGATGTCAGTCGCGGAGATATGCTGACCGTTCCGGATGCCCCGCCGATTCATGCCCGTCACCCGGAAGTGCACCTGGTCTGGATGCACGACCAGCCGTTGCAGCCGGGACAGATCTACCTGGTCAAAACAGCCACTGCCGTAACCCCCGGACGGGTCACCTCCGTGCAGTATGCAGTGGATGTCAACACCCTGGAACAGAAACAGGTTCGGACACTGGGGCTGAACGAGATCGGAGTTGCCAGACTGGAACTCGACCGCCCGATTTCATTCGACACCTATCAGCAAAGCCGTGATACCGGCAGTTTTATTCTGATCGACCGCTTCAGTAATGCAACCGTGGCCGCCGGCATGGTGATAGCCGCTGCACCACTGGAGCCGCAGAAAGCGCAGTTGAGCGGATCAGCTTCTGACCAGACGGATTCAGGCGGGAGGCTGTCCCGGCGTATCAGCCTGAGTGATGCCGCCATCAGCGGTGCGGGGGTGAGCGTGGTCGATCTGACCGAAGAGTGGGGAGCAATCGAGTTCGACGTAGCTGTCAGCTTCATCGACTACCTCGCCAAAGGAAACCGGATTCTTTTCCATCTGCGGAGTCTGGCGCAACTTGAGGCGGTGGCGCTGTTTGCGTACGAAAACATTCTCTCATTTGAATTCGATCGCACTGAGACAGGGGTGAGTGTCCTGATATTCAAGCGGGGCACACGGCCTGTAAGCAGAGTGTCGGCATACGATGGGACTGGAATATGAACGGCGCTGTTTATCCGCAACTGCCTGACCGGAAACGTTCATATTGCTGCGCCATCGGTAACCAGACCATTTTCAAGAGCAAAAAGGCGGTCAGCCCATTCAAGAGCCCATGAGCGAAGTTTTTCCCGGGATAGAGCATGTGGCTGTTGCTTGGCAGTCAACGAACGTGATTCATCTGCGATATGGTTGGCCAGACGCCTGTAGAAATACGCCTGGTTCGATAGCGGCGAAGCTTCAATGATTGTTTTCCCGTAGAGTTCACATTGACGTACCATCAGCGAGCGAGGAATCTTTCCAAGAGTATGAGTACCCGTATGTTTGGCGAAATCAGAAATGAAAGATTCTTCGAACGAATTGGCAATTCCGTTCGGCAGCAGACCGCCGAAAGGAAGAGGCACATTATTGCCGGCAAGGCGCTTCACGTGCTCCATGATCGAATTAACAGCCGTAAGTGCTTTGAAATCAGATGTTGTGACTGCAAAGATGCGATGCAGGGCTACTCTTTCATGTAAAGCTTTTATGACACCGCAGGCATGATCACCGGAAATGTCGTAAAGCACAAAATCAGTGCACAGTGACGATATCAGATCATGTTTCAGCAGAAGATCAAGAGCCTGTACTGTCCCGGCTGTACACGGATCAACCTCCGGGCTGCCCAGCTCAATGCAGTAAGTATCTTTGAAACCACGTCGTATGACGGTATCAAAAGTTATGGCGCCAGATTTTTCAAACTGCTCACTTACTGTGGGGATCTGAAAACCTCCGTTTAATATGCTGCAAGAGTCACCTTTCAGGCCACAGCCGACCAGCAGGATTCTGAAACCGGCCTCAACAAGTGCAGCGCTTACATTTGAGGCAACAGTTGAAGTGCCTACGCCACCTTTCCCATACAACACGATATGTTCTGTCATGATGTTGCTCCTGTTTTTCCTGCAGATAAAAAAGGCCGGAGCGCACCCTGACGGGTATCGTCTCCGGCCTCCGGTCCTTCCGGTCAGCTCGGTTGATATATTGAAACGTTAAATACCGCTTCCGTCTATATGTCCCGCCCTGTTCAGGCGGATTTTCTCATTTTTATCTACCTGTATGACCCGACCATCCTGAACTACCAGCGTAACTGTACCGAATCGGATTGATGTCAGCGCCTCTCGCACCAATCTTTCAAGGTCCCGGCTCCAAGGTTCGGGGTTTGCCTGAGACATCAGATACCTTCAAACAATGCAGTGGAAAGATAGCGCTCGGCACCGTCAGGCAGTATTACAACAATCGTCTTGCCGGCAAACTGATCCTCCTTGGCAAGTCTGACTGCGGCAGCTACTGCGGCTCCGCAAGAGATACCGACCAGAAGCCCCTCTTCCCTGGCCAGACGTTTAGCATAGTCAATCGCATCGTCGCTTGATACCTGTTCGACGCGATCAACCACTGAAAGATCGAGAGTATCCGGAATGAAGCCGGCGCCGATTCCCTGAATTTTGTGTGGTGCCGGCTTGATTTCCTGACCGGCCAGTTTCTGGCTGATAACCGGACTTTCTTTGGGTTCTACCGCAACCGAGATAATCTTCTTGCCCCTGGTGTTTTTTATATAGCGAGAAACACCGGTAATCGTACCACCTGTGCCGACTCCTGAAACGAGAACATCAATTGCCCCATCCGTGTCATTCCAGATCTCCGGCCCGGTGGTCTTCTCATGGATTTCCGGGTTCGCCGGATTTTTAAACTGCTGCGGCAGAAAATACTTCTCCGGCTCGGCAGCGGCAATCTCCTCAGCCCTGTTTATGGCGCCTTTCATCCCTTCGGCGCCAGGGGTCAGGATCAGGTTGGCACCCAGGGCAGCCAGAACACGACGACGTTCGATACTCATGGTTTCAGGCATTGTCAGAGTCAGTTTATAGCCGCGTGCCGCGGCCACATATGCCAGTGCAATGCCGGTATTGCCGGAGGTCGGCTCGATAATCTCGACACCTGGCTTCAATACACCACGTTTCTCTGCATCCCAGATCAGATTTGCTCCGATGCGGCATTTGACTGAATAAGCCGGGTTGCGCCCTTCGACTTTGGCGAGGATGGTCGCTTTGGAACCTTCCGCTATCCGGTTGAGTCTGATAAGCGGTGTGTTGCCGATGGACTGTGAATTGTCTGCATAAATCCTGCTCATTTTGCATCTCCTTTCATACCATGTTTTGTAATGTCTATAGAATTTATAGGCATTATAGACAAAAAAATTAGATGTTGTAATCGACTACATTCTGAATCTTGTTTCGCTCGGCATCACTGCGTTCGATCATATCTGCCAGCGTCAGGTTATCAAGTACCGTTGCAAGTGCTACATTTACATCTGCCATTGTCAGTCGGATACCGCAGGTTGCTTCATCCTGACATTCTTCGCAGCGGGCATAATTTGTAGTACTGAGACACTGTACCGGGGCGATATCGCCTTCAAGAATCCGTACAATTGCACCTACAGAGATTCTGGCAGCAGGAACTGCCAGTGAATACCCGCCACCTTTTCCGATTCTACTCAGCAACAACCCGCCTTTTCGTAAAGATAAAAGGATAAATTCGAGGAATTTCTTGGGAATATTTTCTGCTTTTGCCAAATCAGCAATAAGCACAGGCTGACCGGCGGGTGTCCCGGCAAGATGTATCAGCGCCTTGAAGGCGTATATTGTTTTCTTGGATATCATATCTATTAAGACTATAGATAAACGAAGTTATTAGTTGTGTCAAGAATTATTTTAGCATCCAAAAGCAGTAACTTGATAAATCAATGCAATATGGTATCGTTACCGTGATTTAAAGTTTTATAATCCGGGAGATGAATATGAATTCAGAGAATCGTAAACATATAGAGTCTGATGACTTTCGCACCCTAATTGCCTCATCTGTCGATGGCGTTACGCTGGTTGATGCCGTCAGTGGCTACATACTTGATGTCAATGACAGCTATTGCAGGATGTTGGGATATACCCGTGACGAACTTCTCAACATGCATATGTCCGATGTCGATGTGTTTGACAGTGCAGAGGCCGTTATCAAACGTTCTGAAGAAATAATTCTCCGCCGTTCGCTTAGATTTGAGACCAAACAATGAAATAATAGCAGATAGTGAGGGCAAACCCTGCGACTACAGATTTTTGGAAATCAATCCCGCTTTTGAAAAGCTCACAGGATTAAAATCAACGGATTTGCTTGGCAAGACACAACTGGAGGTAATGCCGAATTCTGAACCTTACTGGGCGGCAACGTATGGAGAAGTCGCTTTGACGGGTAAAACCATCACGTTTAAAAATTATAGCGGAGAACTGAACAAGCACTACCAGGTTCTTGCGTATTCCCCGGAGCCAGGAAAATTAGCCACGGTTTTCATTGACATCACGGACCGCAAACAGGCCGAAGATGCTCTTCGTGAAAGCGAAAAGCGGTTCAGGTTGCTATCTGAAACCATGCTGCAGGGCGTAGTATATCAGGATGCCAATGGCACGATCATCTCAATGAATCCTGCTGCCGAACGTATTCTTGGCAAGAGTCACGATGAGTTTTTGGGAAGTAGTTCGGTTAAGGATTCCGCACTAGGCGGACGTAATTATAAATGCGAATGGCGTCTCCTTGTGGGCCTCGCCCCTGGGGGAAGTCAGCTGGATTGCCCGCCTTGGGGTCGCTGCGCTGCGCACCAGCGCCATGCACGTCCAGCCACGCGCTTTTGGTGGGATCTGTCGGCGAGGTCATGTAACCCATGGCTCGTCCAAATGCGATATAAATGGCGGCGGCACCCGTGCCATCCGAGGAAATGTGAGTAGTGTTAGTCCAATAGAAGGGATAGTCCCGCATGCCTGCTTCGTTGGTGATGGCAGTGCAGATGAACAGCGGATTAATCGCAGCGGAGGATGTCGTATCAGGTGAACGCGTGTAATCCACAATGGCCTGCAACTCCTTGGCATTGGGCAGGCGCCAGTCGCTGTGTCCCAGGTATTTTTCGGCATTCCTGGTTTGCGCCCAAGCGAGCGCCTCCTGCCAGTTCATGCCCTTGCCACTGTCACACTTGGTCCACATTTGGCCGGTGGCGCGGTCGGTAATGGTGGCGTCAGCGTTGTCAACGAAATCGTTGACACCATAGGCTGCACCCCTGACAAGGCGCACATAGAAGGTCTTGTCTCCAACTCCGGGCATGGTCAGGCCGTAGCCCTTGATCCGCCCATCCGCGAAATTCACTCCAAACAGGGTTTCTTCACCGGGAAGGCCGTACTGCACAGCCATCATGGTTTTGCTCACGTAGAGATTGCTGGAGGCGTACTGTGCATCAAGTAAACGTTCTCCTGCAGCCGTATCACCAAAGCCAAAGCTGAAATAGTTCCGATCAATGAAAGGTGTCAGGGTTGCGGCCGTACTGCCGGGGCCGACATCGGTTCCCATGAAATTCATCAGGGAGTACAACTCCTTGATCGTAGGTAGTCTCCAATCGTTGTAGCCACCGTAATTTGCCGCGTTCAGAACGGCCGGTCTGGCTTGTGTCTGCGTCCAGGTCAGCTTGTCTTTTGAGTCGATCGTTCCATCGCCCGTGGTGTCTGGGCTTTGCTGCCAGGTCAGACCGGTGATATTGTCTTTCACCGTAAGACCATCAGCACTCTTGGTGAAACTGGGCTGGTTACCCGAAAACTGGGCGTCCTGACCGTAGAAGGCCTGTCCGGCAGAGGGGGCGGAAATCTCCTCAGTGGCGTTGTAGCTCTTTTTTTGTCCCGTATCCACTATGGAATAGGTGCTTTTAGTGACGATTGCGCTGCTTGCTGCATCTGTTGTCGTTGTTGAAGTGGTTGATGGTGTGCTGCTGCCGCAACCGAGGAACGTGAGGGTTCCAAGTGCAGTGAGTAGCAGCAATGTTATTTTCTTTTTTGACATGATAAGCTCCTTTGTACGTTTTATGATTGTCGTGATAACAGGCAAATGTGTTTAAAATGTGTAGTAAATGTATTTTTTGAGGTGGGAAGAGAAAATGATGATTTTACGGATGTCAATATGTCTGGGTCAGCCTTGTGAGTGGGGGGGAGTGCCGTTACAGCCGCTACGGTGCTACGTTTGTAGTGTTGTAGCGGCTGTAGCACTCCGTAATATTCCTGTGGGATGTCATTATTGTCTGCCATTGGAAAATGAAGATCCTTATTATTGGCACGTATTCGTAAGCCATTACAAGTTTGCTGGCTGTCCGGTAGACGATACAACACTGCTCCATAACCGGCCAGATGGATCAATTTTCTTCCGGCTGCTCGTTGCCAGCTTAATAGGTACATGAACAAATTGATGATTCCAGAATCCAACTACCATATTCGTTCGTCCAGCCATCCCGGCATGAACAGCGTTGTGGCCGAGTGACAGACAGAATGTTGTGTCGTGAGGATTTGCCGGCTGGCTCCGGATTGTATAGCTTGGATCAATGTATTTCAGCGTCATTTCGAGACCGATTTCTGAAAAATGAGCAATTATTTTTTCTTTGAGGAATCCACCGATATCTGCAAGTTTCTTATTCCCGGAAGCATCAACCTGACCTGAAGCTGTCATCAGCTCTTGACCGGCACCTTCTGCAACAACAATTACCGCATGCCCGCGTTGCCGGATTCTTTTTTCAAGATCAGCGAGTAACCCGGGTAATGTAAACGGAGCTTCCGGAATCAGGCAATAATTAACCTGACAATCAGCCATCGCCGTATAAGCGGCAATAAATCCGGAATCCCGGCCCATCAGCTTAACAAGGCCTACGCCATTACGTGCTCCGAGTGCTTCAGTATGCGCGGCATAGGTTGATCTGCGTGCTTCGGAAACCGCAGTTTCAAAGCCGAATGTGTTTTGCAGGTAAGAAATGTCATTGTCGATGGTTTTCGGAATTCCAATGACGCTGATTGATTTTCCTTGCCGGGCAATTTCTTCCGCAATTTTAGCAGCACCACGAAGTGTCCCGTCACCGCCGATGGTAAATAAAATGCCAATTTTGAGTTCTGAAAGTGTTGATATCATCTCCGCTGGATCTTGATGACCTCGTGACGAACCAAGAATTGTTCCACCTGACTCACCTATGCGGCTGACAAGTTCCGTAGTCAGATTGAGAGCTGTATGGCCATAGCTGCGTACAAGACCTTCATAGCCATAGCGGAACCCATAAATGTTCTGAACACCGTAGTGGTAATGCAGGCTCATTACAATAGCGCGGATAACGTCATTTGTTCCTGGGCAGAGACCTCCACAAGTGACTATGCCGCAGGCGATTTTGGCCGGATCAAAGAAAATGTTCCGGCGTGGACCTGCCACCTCAAATGACAACGGCTCAATATTGTTGGCAACGCGCCGCTGAATTTCGTCAAAACTTGAATGATAGAGAAGACGCTCGTAACTATCGCAGAAACACTGGCTTGCCATCGGTGACGAATGCAGGTTTTCGCCAAGACAATGGACTTCAAAATCCTTCAAGGTTAAGTTTTTGCTCGACATATATATCCTTATTTCGTTTGAATGCACATGTAATGCGCCGATAATACACGGAACTATTTAGCCAGGCAATCCATATTGACATCCATATTGATGCCGCACCTTATCAATACTGCCTTGCCAGTATTTTTCTAAGCTGTTCATCATTCCGGTATTCCTCCGACATAACGTGCATGAGTAATATCAGACTGTTACAGTTTTATTTGCCGTGTTTTGACTTCTCTATAAAATATATATAATAATATGAGCCTCTTGCAGTTGCTGCCAGGCAAGGTCGCGTAATCTAGCGGGTGAGACTTCCGCTCCGGACGGCAGGCCAGCCACCGGGTAGTGAGTCCTTGGTGGTCTGTTGTTGGTAACAACAGGTTTCATGCGTAGGACAGCAAGCAGATAGGCCGCAAGCCTTTAAGGTTGAAGGGATTGTTAGCCCCGTAATGCTCTGACAGGGAAGGGCGACGCTGTTGCAAGAGTGGAAGCCGACACTGACTGGTGCGCAGTTGGCAAGTGCCAGTCAGCTTCTCCGGGGTCTGAGACCGTGGCATGTCTTCATAATCAGATATGGTCGGCGCAATGAAAATGCTTGGTTTATGACATTATGACATTTTCAAATCGCCAATTTTAAGACACTTCCACGCGGCCGCTCTTAGCTTCCAGGGTATCAGCATGTTATGCAAGAATCGCTGGACGGATATTGATATTTTTCAGTACTCATTATGGAATAGCACTCGGAGAAATGTATATTTTTTATCCTGAAAAAATACCTTGACAGATACATTAATATGATATATTTTGATATTAAGTTATTTGAAACTGATTTACAAAGAGAGCATTAAATGGACTTACTTAAGCCGTCATATCGTGCACTGAACACCTACACCAAACTGATGCGTGCCGCAGAGTCGGTAACCGGCAGAGTTAACCGCTGCATGGCGGCTGCCAACCTCACCATCAGTCAGTTTGGTGTTCTGGAGGCATTGTATCACAAAGGGCCGCTCTGCCAGCGTGATATTGCCGCCAAGATATTGAAGAGTACCGGCAACATCACTCTGGTAATTGATAACCTGGAAAAACGAAATCTGGTACGCCGGGAGCGGGATGCTGGAGATCGTCGCTACTTCACCATCCACCTCACCGAAGAGGGTGCAGTACTTATTGCCAAAGTATTTCCAGAAGTAGAGGCAGCCATTGTTGGCGAGATGGCAACACTAACCGAAGTTGAACAGGAACAATTGGGAAGTTTATGTAAAAAACTTGGCATGAAAGGAGGGAACAGTTGAAGTAGCCGCTTTTTTTTGAAACAGTAGTTTAATATCAAATAAACCAACATCAGACCAACCTAAAAGGAGAATTATCATGAAACGCATTATCATTTCAATCAGCACCATCATCGCACTGTCACTGCCGGCCTTTGCCTTTGCCTCAACCTGGACCATAGACCCCGACCACTCCAATGTGGGCTTCAAAGTCAGACACCTCATGGTTTCAAACGTAAAGGGAAGCTTTGAAAAGCACACCGGGACCGTTGAAATTGACGACATGGATATCACTAAATCAAAGGTAGAAGTCATTATCGACACCAATTCTATCAACACCAACGTAGCAAAGCGTGATGAACATTTGCGCAGTGCCGATTTCTTTAATGTTGCCAAATACCCTACCATGACATTCGTATCGAAGAAAGTTGCAAAAAGCGGTAAGGACAAGATGAAAGTTACCGGTGAGTTGACTCTGAACGGTATCACCAAAACGGTAGTTCTTGATGTGGAAGGACCGTCACAGGAAAGCAAAGACCCGTATGGCAATATCAGGAAAGGTGCTACTGCTTCTACCAAAATCAATCGCAAGGACTTTGGATTGGTATGGAATGCAGCACTTGAAACCGGAGGGGTTGCCGTTGGTGAAGAAGTAATTATTACTCTTGAAATCGAGATGATCAAGAAGAAGTAGGCACACCACTATGCAGTTAAGCAGCCACCGGTTCTATTATTTCCGGACCAACACGAAATAGCGGATACGTTCTGGGTACCTGTCAGGGAACTCAATAACCCGGATCGCCGAACAGATGTATATTTTTTTACTACGAAACCGGCAGAAAAGTTTTACGGCTTTGAAACTTACTGAAGACAACAAACAGCCGCTGTGGGGAATTAATTACCGGCTGCTGCGCAGTTTACAGAAAATTGTCAATACGTTCGATCAAACATGATCAGGTCATTATAAGGAGTAACCGCCATGATCACTCTCAGAAAATCACATAATCGGGGGCATGCTGACCACGGGTGGCTGAATACCTTCCACACCTTTTCTTTTGCCGGATATTACGATCCTGAGCAGATGGGTTTCAGGGCATTGCGGGTCATTAACGAAGATCGGGTTCAACCGGGCGAAGGTTTTCCAACTCATCCACACCAGAATATGGAGATCATCTCCTATGTTCTGGAAGGATCTTTAGAGCATAAAGACAGCATGGGTAATGGTACGGTAATTCGTCCGGGCGAAGTTCAGCGGATGAGCGCCGGAACCGGGATCACCCATAGCGAATTCAACCATTCACAAGATGAATTGGTTCATTTTTTTCAAATCTGGATTGAACCGGAAATAAAGGGGGTGAAACCCAGCTATGAGCAGACATTCTTTCCAGATTATGAAAAGCGGGGGAAGCTTCGCATAGTTGCTTCTTCAGATGGCAGGAATGGCTCAGTAACCATACATCAGGACGTTAACCTATATACGACTCTCCTGGAGCCGAACGAAGAACTTGTTTATATCATACCAAACGGTCGGCATACCTGGCTTCAAGTTGCCAAGGGCAGTATTACGATTAATGGTAACCTGCTGGAATCGGGAGATGGAGCGGCAATAAGCACCGAAGACCTGCTGACCATCTTCAGCAGGGAAAAGGCAGAAGTACTCCTTTTCGATCTGGCCTGATCAGTGATCATATAACGAGAGGTAATTTCAATGGAAAAGAGATTTCCATCAATTTTTGTTTCACATGGCGCACCAAGCATGATTATTGAGGATTGTCCGACACGTGACTTTCTCCGGCAGTTGGGTAAGGAGATCGGTCGTCCAAAGGCAATTGTGTCTGTATCAGCCCACTGGACAACGGCTGAACCACGGGTAACCATGCACCCGCAGCCGCCGACACTCTATGATTTTTCCGGCTTTCCGGAGGAACTTTACTCACTCACCTATCCAGCACCCGGAGACCCGGTGCTGGCGAAACGCGTGCTCACTCTGCTCAACAATCAGGGGATTACCGGAGAAAAGGATATGTCCAGAGGGTATGACCATGGTGCCTGGGCCCCGTTGATGCTGATGTACCCGGAAGCGGATATCCCGGTAATTCAACTTTCAATACAGCCGCACAAAGGGACAGAGTATCACATGGCTCTGGGCAAGGCACTTCAACCGCTTCGGGACGATGGAGTACTTATAATTGCCAGCGGTTCGGCCACCCATAACCTGAGAGATTTTTTTGGCAGGAGTATTGACTCCCAGCCGCCGGAGTATGTGAAAGAATTTGCCGATTGGCTTAAGCATTCAGTTTCGGAAGGTGCTACAGATGAGCTGCTTGATTATGTTAACAAGGGTCCACATGCCATAAGAAATCACTCGACACCTGAACATTTTCTGCCGCTGTATGTTGCCATGGCAGGAGCGGAAAAGGGCACGGTTATTCATGATGCCTACACCTATGGAGTCATCTCCATGATGGTCTTGTCATGGCAGTAACAACAGAAGGATGTATTGGATAGGAACTTTCCCTGCCAAACATTTACACTCCAAGGTAGGACAACACCTACAACGCCTCTATTTTTCCCCTACAACATCAGTCCATTAAATCCGACTATTCTGTTCGCTATGATTCCGTTGTTCAAATGCTGATTATGGATGGTTATGAAGCAACTCGGTTCATCAGAGCAGACAGCCGCTTTACCCACCTGCCGATCATCGCTATGACCGCCCATACCATGACGCAACCCTTCAGGGCGACGAATACGGCCCAAAGCCATAAAACCAAGGGTCACGAGTATATGTAAAGCACCTCACCTGCAAGGGGCACGTCGATGCTGCCCAGATCATCTACCGCCTCATGGTGACTTTCACCGTCCCGGCGGAACTGCGCCCGGCATATGCTGCTTTCAGAGAACGAAGGTCAAGTTGTTCAACAACGTCAACCACAAAGCGAGCCAAATGCCCCTTTGGCAACCAATCCTGCACTGAAGGTGGCAGGAGATACAGTGTTTCCCGGTCAACTTCGATAAACTTGGGTTCCATATACGGATGAGCCGTTGGTCTGCATGCCGTAGACCTAGCCGGTTGTTTTGTTGTGCCAGACGATGTCTGCTTTACCATCTCCGTCAAGGTCGCCCGGTTCCTTCTTAAACCTTAAAACCCCTCAAACCTTCATCTCCTGTTTTTGCAGACGCTTGTAGTAAAAATTCTGTCCATACAGCACGGCGATCGGGTTGTGTCCCGTAACACGGTCCTTGACGATCAGGGTCGTGACCGGCGCTTTGGAGTGCTTGTTGAACAGCATGTCATGGCCGACGCATAGTCCGACGATGATATTCATGTCGGTACCCATACTGTTGCAGATTTCGGCCTGGGCGATCGGATTGCAGGCCGGCTCGAAGGTGCCGGGTCTGACCTTGTCGGTTTCGGCCAGCCCCAGTTCAAGCTTGTCGATGCTGCCGGCCTTGCAGCAGACGCTGACAGGCTCAAAACCCTGTGCAGTGAGGATTTTGGACAGCCGCTCCGACTCATCCAGCAGTCCGATACAGGTGGCCATGCCGATCTTGCTGTATCCCATCAGTTTAGCGAAGGCAATAGTGTCTTCAACCCTCGTCCAGCGGGCGTTGACAGCATCGCTCCCCGGAACAGGCTGGTAGCAGAGACCCTCTACCCGGGCCGCAACAAAGGCAATATTTGCATCCTCACTATCCCCGCGATATTCGTTGAAGGATTCCTGTACTATCTCTTCATACACTTCTGAAGGGCAGTTGCCCGGTTTGGGCGGCGCCTGAGCAGGATCTCCGCTCCAGCAATTGGTGGTGCCGCGATTCTGCCAAACGGTGCTGCATTTGGAACACGTGACGGATGCTTGCTCTGACATGGGATATCCTCCTGCGGTATGCTGTCAACTTTTGGTCATGGTATTGAAGAGTTGATCGACCTCGCGACTGACCTCTTCATAATCTTCTGACAGATCGGAAAGGAAATGCTCCAGTACATCAGGGATCGGGTTCTCGGTAAGTTGCCTGAGGACATTCCAGGCGTTTTCTTCGGAGGGGCCCGGCAGGCTTGCCTGGGCTACACTGCTGGCGGTCAGGTGCGAAAGGCTGAAAAAATCCGCCAGTGAAACGATCGCTGTCAGCAGCGGGTCTTCCGTAGCCATTTCAGACGTATGATGGTAGGAGATCACATCACAATACAGGGGAGGAAAATTCCATCGCTGCCCCAGGCAGAGGCCGACTTCAGAGTGGGTGGTGCCGAAGAATTCATACTCGGCCTCATACGTGGTATAGCTGGTATTTTTTATTCCGACCAGCATCTTACCGTATTCTTCTTTGCAGTAATGCCCCAGGAATACCTTGCCGATGTCGTGGACGATGCCGACCAGGTACGCTTTTTCGGTATCGGCGTAACCGACCTGCATGGCAATGCGGCGCGACATGGCTCCGACACTGAAGGAGTGCATCCAGAAGAGTTTCATTTCGAAGGGCTGCTCTTTATTGTTGAAACCGTCAATGAAATAGCTGGTCAGGATCATCTCGCGAATACTCTTGAAACCGAGATATACCAGGGCCCGTTTGACCGTGGTGATCTGATTCATCGAGCGGAAGAGAGGTGAGTTCACGACTCGTATGACCCGGGCCGCCAGCACCTGGTCGGAAAGAATCAGGTCGGCAACGTCTTCGGGATCCGTTTCATCGTTATCGAGGAGAGAGACTACTTTTGATACGATGGCCGGAATAGTCGGCAGATCAATGATATCCTTGAAAAGCCTGCGAGCTTTTATCATCATTGCAACTTTATCCATGAGCTCTATACCTTTCATCAGGGGCTGGCGAGCATGGCAATAAATTCATCCTCACCAAGTATGGCAACACCAAGCTCCCGGGCTTTTACCAGTTTGCTGCCGGCTTCTTCACCCGCAACAACATAATCCGTTTTTCCGGAAACCGACCCTACCACATTTCCCCCTTCATTCTCCACCAGTTTTCTGGCTTCGTCACGGTTGAAGCGGGCCAGCGCGCCGGTGAATACAAAGCTTTTGCCACTCAGCTTTCCTCCGACCTTCTTGTCGCCGGACACCGGAGTAACCCCCAACTCAAGCATCTGTCCGATAATAGACAGATTTTCCCGGTTGTCGAAAAAGGTGCGGATGCTCTGGGCGACGGTAGTGCCGATATCACGAATGCTGGTCAGCTCCTCAAGAGTCGCTTTTTCAAGATTATCGATGTTTCCGAAAGCCCGGCTTAACGCTTTGGCGGTACGCTCTCCGACGTGGCGAATGCCGAGCGCGTAGATAAAACGGGACAGATCACGGCTCTTACTCGCTTCAATTGCAGCCAGCAGATTGGAGGCAAGCTTGTCCCCCATACGGTCAAAACGCATGAAATCGGTTTTCGTAAGCCGATAGATGTCGGCAACGTTGCGAACAAGCCCCAGGGAGAGAAGCTGACCTGCAAATTTATCACCCAGTCCCTCAATATCCATTGCGTTGCGGGATGCAAAATGCTTGACGGACTCCCGTATCTGAGGAGGACAGGAGAGACCCATGCAGCGCAGCGCCACCTCATCGGCAATCCGGACAACATCGGATCCGCACTCGGGACATTTTTCGGGTGGCGGCAGAGCAGACTCGGCGCCGGTGCGCCGCTCTGCCACCACCCTCACTACAGCCGGAATAACATCACCGGCCCGCTCGACAAGAACGGTGTCACCGATGCGGATATCCTTGGCGGCGATCTCGTCCCAGTTGTGCAAGGTAGCCCGGGAGACGGTCACTCCGGAAATATCAACCGCCCTTAGCTGAGCCACCGGCGTGACAACCCCCGTCCGGCCAACTGAGAGCAGGATGTTTTCGAGTACGGTTTCAGATTGGCGCGGCGGAAACTTGCACGCCACAGCCCACACGGGTGAGCGGCTCTTTTCACCCAGATCACGCTGAAGCGCAAACGAATCCACCTTGACGACCGTGCCATCAATTTCATAGGGGAGTGATTCACGTTTTTCCAGCATCTCGTGATAGTAGGCCACCGCTCCGTCGATGCCGACCGTCTTTCTTATCAATGGATTCACCGGGAGCCCCCACCCTGCGACAGCATCCAGGAAATCACGTTGAGACATGAAAGAGCTGCCCTCGACATGACCGGGTGCGTAACAGTAGACAGAGAGCGGGCGGCGGGCCGTTATACGGGGATCAAGCTGGCGCAGCGAGCCGGCGGCCGCGTTACGGGGATTTGCAAAGGGTGGCTCTCCATTTTCCTCCCTGTCACGGTTTATCTTTTGAAAAGCTGTCAGCGCAAGAAACACCTCGCCGCGTACCTCCAGCAGCGATGGGATGTCATTACCGCTCAAACGCAGAGGCAGGCCCCGCAGCGTCCGGATATTCTCCGTTACGTCTTCACCGGTTATTCCGTCGCCGCGAGTCAATGCGACTGTCAGCAGACCATTTTCGTATACCAGCTCTACTGCGAGGCCATCCATTTTCGGTTCGCACATGTACTCAACAGATGCGCAGTCCGGCAGGCCGAGCTCTTTTTTTACCCGTGCATCAAGTTTGCTTCGAATTTCGCTTTCGTTAGCAGCATTATCGAGTGACAGCATCGGCATGCGGTGATGTACGGAGCGAAACCGGTCAATCGGCGCGCCGCCGACCCGCTGTGTGGGAGATTCCGGCCTGGTCAGTTCGGGGTATCGCTCTTCAAGGAGTGCAAGCTCCCTGAAAAGGGCGTCGTATTCGGCATCGCTGATGTCGGGGGCATCCAACTGGTAGTAGCTGCGGTCATGATGTTCGATCAGACGCCGAAGCTCTTCGATTCTTTCGGTTGCATTCTGCAGGGAGGTGATGATATCGGGAAGAGCTGGCTGCATCAGTATCCTCACGGGATTGCACGGGATTGATTTGACATCGGGGCAGAGTACAGTATTATGCTGGCGATTTCAACGATTACGGGGGCCGTTTCCAGAATGGAACAGACACAGCTTGATTCTCTCATCGCCTGGTTTGATACCTATGTCCAGCCGTATCTTGACACTGATGAGGAGGGCGCCGGAAATATCAGACTCAAGATTGAGCATACCCGCAAGGTATGCGAGGCTATGCTGCTTCTCTGTGCGGGAGAATCGCTTTCACCTGCGGAAAGCCGCATTGCGGGTGCTGTGGCATTACTGCATGACGTGGGGCGATTCCCTCAATATCGTCGCTGGCGCACCTTCCGGGACAGTGATTCCGACAATCATGCCCGCCTGGCAATTGATGTCATCCGCGAAGAGAGGCTGCTGGATGGTTGTGATGATCATGAACGGCTGTTGATCGAAGAGGCGGTCCGGTTTCATAATCTGCTTGAAGTTCCGGGACAGGTCAAGTCGCCTAACCGGCTTTTTATCAATCTGATCCGGGATGCCGATAAAATAGACATCTGGCGTGTTTTCACCGAGTTATTGGCACTGCCTCCGCACAAACGGGCTTCCGCGGCAACACTGGGGTTTGCCGACCTTCCCGATGAGGTCTCGGAGGAATGCATCAAAACCCTAGCCGGTGGTTCTGTCGTTCAACTTGATACCATCAGGATACTGAACGATTTTAAACTGATGCAGATATCCTGGGTGTATGATCTGAACTTTCCTTCATCACGTCGCCTGCTGCGCGAGCGCGGCCACATATCTGCTCTGGCGTCGTCCCTGCCGGAGCGTGATGATATCAAAATGGCCGTGGCCAAGGCGCTTGCCTCCCTTTCGGAGGGAGCCGACACAATTAATCTTGACATATCCGCACCGGCTTTACACAATGCCACTCCCACTTTTTGATGAAGGAGCCACCGATGCCCTCTAAACATTTTCTGCTGCCCGTTGATAAATTACGCTGGAACTGCGACCCGGAATCGCTTGGTTTTGAAACGACGGAAGAACTCACCGATTTTGAAGATGCTATCGGTCAGAAACGGGCGCTGCGTTCGATCGACTTCGGCCTGGGGGTGGACGCCGCGGGTTTCAATCTGTACATCTCCGGTGAGACCGGTACAGGCCGCACGCACACCATTGCCAGTATCCTTCACAAACGTGCCAGAAGCGAGCCGAAACCGCACGACTGGGTTTACGTCAACAACTTCAAGAACGCTGATTCGGCTATGGCCCTTGATCTTCCGGCCGGCATGGGAAGTGATCTGGCAGCTGATATGAAAGAGTTGATCGAGGCCTTCCGCAAAGACATCCCCAAAGCTCTGGAGAGCAGCGAATATGAAAGCAGACGGGCCGAACTGCTCGATAACTATCAGTCCACCACCAACAATCTTTTCCAGGAACTTGAGAAGTCTGCCGAAAAGCTGGGCTTTGCGTTGCAAAGGACTGTTTCGGGGCTGGTGATCGTACCTCAGAAAAGCGGCAGTAATTTTACCCAGGAAGAGTATGAGGCGCTGACCGAGAAAAGGCGGCAGAAACTCGAACAGCAGGGCAAGGAACTGACCGAACGGCTGAATGAAGTCCTGCGCCAGGTGCGTGAGCAGGAAAAGGCAACCAAGGAGGCTCTGTCCAGGTCGGACAGGGAACTGGGCATGTCCTGCCTGGGGCACCGCCTTGACCCGCTGCGTGAAAAATATGCCGGGTTGGAGAAGGTTCTGGCTTATCTGGATTCGGTTCAGGAAGACATCCTGAACACTTTGGAGGATTTCAAGCCGCAATCGCCTCAACCGCAGATTCCGGGCATCAAAATGCCTCGCCAGGAACCGACCTTTGATCGCTATCAGGTCAATATCCTGGTCGATAACAAGATGACAGACGGAGCACCGGTGGTGTTTGAGTCGAACCCGACCTACAATAACCTCTTCGGACGCATAGAGCATGTCATGCAGTACGGCGGAGTCGCGGTAACCGATTTTTCCATGATCCGTGCAGGCGCCCTTCATCGGGCCAACGGCGGCTATCTGGTAATCGATGCACGCGAGGTATTGATCAACCCTTTCGTATGGGACTCACTCAAGCGCTGCATACGCAACAGTGAGATCAGAATTGAGGATGTGCTGGAGCAATATCGCTTCATGACCATAGTCTCGCTCAAACCGGAACCGGTGCAGTTGAGAGCCAAGATCATCCTGATCGGAACCCCCTGGATCTACTATCTGCTTTTTCACCTTGACCCGGATTACCGAAAGTTTTTCAAGGTCAAGGCCGAGTTTGACAGCCGGGCGACCCGTACACCGGAGATCATTCACGATTACTCACTGTTTGTTGCCAGCCACTGCCGGTCAGAGGGACTGCTTCCGTTCCACAAAAGCGGTGTGGCGGCTCTGCTGGAACATACCGCCCGGATGGCGGACGATCAGAACAAGCTCTCATCACAGTTCATGGAGATTGCCGATTTCATCCGAGAAGTCAGTTTCTGGGCCGGCAGAGCTGGCCGGACAGTTATTGAAGGGGATGATGTGCGTGCCGCCGCAGAGGAGAGCCTGTACCGTGTCAACCGCATTGAGGATCGCTTGCAGGAGCTGTTCGAAGAAGGCACTATAATGGTTGATACCGAAGGAGCTGTTGTAGGCCAGATTAACGGGCTGTCGGTGATCGGTCTCGGTGATTACACTTTTGGCCGGCCGACCCGGATAACCGCCAGCGTTTTTACCGGCCAGGACGGAATGGTCAATATCGAGCGCGAGGTCAAGCTCTCCGGTCCGATACACGACAAAGGAGTTTTGATCCTGACCGGCTACCTGGGTGGAACCTTCGCCACCAAACGTCCTTTATCGTTATCGGCATCAATCTGCTTTGAGCAGTCCTATGACGGCATTGAAGGGGACAGCGCTTCCTCTGCGGAACTGTATGCCCTTCTATCTGCACTTTCCGGCCTGCCGATACAACAGGGCATAGCTGTGACCGGCAGTGTCAATCAGCGTGGCATGATACAGCCTATCGGCGGCGTGAATCACAAGATCGAAGGTTTCTTTGCGGTCTGCCGGGCCAAGGGATTGACCGGCAGGCAGGGAGTAATGATACCAAAATCAAACGAGCGAAATCTCATGCTGCATGAGGATGTCGTGCAGGCAGTCAGTGCCGGTACATTTCATATCTGGAGTATCGAGACTGTCGAACAGGGGATCGCGATACTTACGGGTAATAAAGCCGGCGTGCGGGGCAAAAACGGAAACTTTGCCAAAGGCTCTGTCTATCAGCTGGTTGAGGATCGTCTAAAGGTTATGGGGGAGCGCCTGCAGGAGCAAAAGCGAAAATCGAAAACGAATAAACGAGTCGTCTCAAAAAAACAGAAAACAGAATTCGACGAGTAAGGAGTATCTCATGGGCATACAGTGGAGAGATTCATTAGCAATCGGAGTTGAAGCTATAGACAATCAGCATAAGGAGCTTCTGCTTCGTTTTGACAGGTTACTGAGTGCGTGTCAAGCCGGCCAGGGGATTGAAGAGCTGAAAAAACTACAGGCGTTTCTCGGGGAGTATGTGTTTACCCATTTCAGTGATGAGGAAGCTCTTCAGCTCCTGCATCGTTATCCGGGATATGAAGCCCATCACGCGGAACACCTTTATTTTATCGATCAGATCAACACACTGCAATCGGAGACTCTGGCAAAGGGAATTTCCACCCATAATGTTGTCGAAACCAACAACATGCTCCTGAAATGGTTGTTGAACCACATATCAAAAGTTGATATGGAGCTGGGAGCGTTTCTTAAAGCCGGGAAACCTTGAAAAACGGACCGGGGCGCGAAACCCTGCGCCCCGGCAATATACAAGCGACTTTTCATTTGTCCATGATCAGTCGCAGTCGTCACGCCACAGACAGGAGCTCTGTCCGCATTTGGAAGCCTGCCCGCTTGCAAAACATACTTCATTCTCCTCGGCCTGCTGTATGGCCTTCACCAGTTCGGCTTTTTTGAGTTTACCCACCTTGATGTTGTGCTGCCTGGCGATTACTTTGATCTCTTCAAGTTTCATGTTTTATGTCTCCTGCACGTAAATATTAACCATCTGTAGTTTATCCTACATGGCCGGACTGTCAAGTTTACCGGACAAAAAAACAGGAAGGCCGACTAAAACGCCACCGCCTTCCTGCTCAATGCCGATGTGCCCTGATGCTACACAGAAATTCCGGTAATACGAAGAAGCGCCTCGCGATATTTATCGGCTGTTTTTTCAAGTATTTCCTGTGGCAGTTCCGGAGCCGGGGCCGTCTTGCCCCAGTCGAGTGTTTCCAGGTAATCCCGCAGGAACTGCTTATCAAAACTGGGTTGAGGACCACCCGGCCGGTACTGGTCCTTGAGCCAGAAACGGCTGGAATCCGGAGTCATGCATTCGTCAATGATGATCAGTTCTCCGCCATATACGCCAAATTCGAACTTGGTGTCGGCAATAATGATCCCCTTCTGGTCTGCCAGATCACGGGCCCGGCTGTAAATCTTGAGAGTGTAATCACGGGCCTGTTCCGCCAAGTCCTTTCCGCAGAGCTCAACCATTTTTTCAAACGAAATGTTTTCATCGTGGGCGCCCAGCTCGGCCTTGGTAGCGGGTGTGAGAATCGGTTCCGGCAAGCGGTCGGATTCTTTAAGATCAGCCGGCAACCGGATGCCACAGATAGAGCCGGTCGCCTTGTAATCCTTCCAGCCGGAACCGGAGATGTAACCGCGCACAACGCATTCAACCGGTAACGGCCTGGCCTTCCTGACCAGCATGGAACGCCCTTTGAGTATCCCGGCATACGGTTGACAGGAGGCAGGATAATCAGCCACATCGGTCGATATGATATGGTTCTTGACGATATCCTCTATCTGACGGAACCAGAAGACCGAAATCTGGGTCAAAACAAAACCCTTGTCTGGAACCGGTTCGTTCATAACGACATCAAAGGCCGAGATACGGTCGGATGTGACCATCAGCAGGGTTTCCCCCAAATCATAGATGTCACGTACCTTACCGCGGGCCACCAGATTCAAACCAGGAAAATCAGTCTGCTTAACCAGATGTGACATACAAAGTATCTCCTATTTATCGGCGGCCAGCGCCTGATTAATCTCGATTTTGGCCTTCGCGCGAAGTTCCTTGGTCCAGGCAGCGAGGGCTTCCTCCTGTTTTTGGGGAAGCAATTTCTTTTTCAGTTCTTCTTTTGCCTTGTCAAATTCTGCCTTCGGGGCCTCCGTGCGGCTTTTCACACGCACTGCATACCAGCGGTCGCCGACTTTGAATGGTGAAGCGGGGGCCTGCGATGCTGTTAGTTTGAACACTGCTTCTGCCATTTCAGGAGATGCTCCGATTATTGGTATGGTGCCGCTGGCGGTGTAGCCGAAATTGCCGGTTGTCAGGGTTTTAAGATCTGTTTTTGACGAAAGTTGTTTGGCAGCGTCTTCAGCGTTCTTTTTGGCAAGCTCGACCGCTTTGGCAGCCTTGGCCTTTTCCTCAACGGCAGACTTGATATCGGCCAGTGCCGGAACAGCTGCGGCCTTGCGTTCTCTGGCTTTCAGGATATAAATTCCTTTTGCGGTTTCAACCGGTCCTCCAAGTTCGCCCTGCTTCAACTCAAGAGCTTTTTTGATTACCGCAGCTTCACCGGTCAGGGCGGTTGGGGGAGAACTTGCCGAGAACAGCTGTGTCTCCTGGATTTTCAGACCCAGAGGCCCTGCAATCAGGTTAAGATCACCGGATTTAATATTTTTATAAAGAGTGTCGGCGGCCAGCTCAAAGGCTTGCTTGGCAGCCTTCTCTCTGAGAGCGTCGGCCTTGACCCTGTCTTTTACATCCTTAAGCGGCAAGATGCCGTCCTTGCTCTGCCAGCGGTCAATATTCTTCTGGTAGAAGGTCTGAATCTCCTCCTCGGAGATTGCCAGCTTCGAAGTCTGTGCAGACGGATCCAGAAGAATGTAAGAAAGGGCTACTTTTTCCGGTGTTTTGAAATTATTCTGGTTTTTTTGCAGATAATCCTTGAGGTCGACTTCACTCAGTTTGACTTCGGCAGCGACATCAGAAGGTGAATAAGATACATATTCAAGATCAAGCTTGTCGTTCTCCTTTTTGTACTGTGCCAGAGCTTCTTCGTCTGATACTACGGCCTTATCCTTGATTGACTGACGGGTTTTCTTCAACAGGAGCTCGGTTTTCTGGCCTTCTTCAAAATCCTTGGCAGTTAACCGGTTGCTCTTTAACAGCTGATTATATGCGTCAAAGTTGAAAGCACCATCTTTTTGAAACGCCGGCATGGCGGAAATAGCGCTGGAAACCTCATCCATCGAGACTTTAATGCCCATGGATTTTGCTTCTTTCACGGCAAGCAGGTTGTCGATCAGGCCGTCGATGGCCATCTTCTTCAGGCCCATCATTTTCTCCATCTCAACCGAAAGAGATTGACCATAGATCTGCTGATACATGTCCCTGATTCGTTGATGCGCATTCTGGTATGCCTCAAAGGTTATTTTGGTGCCGTTGACCTTCGCAGCATAGCCGTTACCCTTGCCGCCAATGGCATCACTCCCCTTGCCCCATACCAGGAAAATAGTTCCGACAAACGAAAGCACAATGATAACGAAAACGATCTTGATTATGATAGATTCTTTCTGTTTGCGCATGATGTCCAACATAGACGTGGTTGCTCCTTGAAGAGATTTGGTAGTGAGTACGCAAAACGCCGCTATAGGCGGCGAAGGGGTTATACTACTATACGTCACGGATGAATGCAAGGGTTGTTTGCATAAGGGTCCTGCAACTATATATTGACTGCGGCAACGCGCCCGATTCAACTTTGGAGGAGAAGCAACAGGAATATATTCTTGAGTTTGGATAGTAGTTCATGTACGCTTTTACTGCATAGTGCAAAATATTACCAGATTACAGACTCTACATGATGGGAGCCGCATGGACACCGAATTCATACCGAAATGGATAGCGTGGGAAACCACACAAAAATGTAATCTAAGCTGCGTACACTGCCGCTGCTCATCCGAGTTAACGTCGTCTGAGGGTGATTTTACTACCGAAGAAGGCAAAAATCTTTTGAAAGAGATCGCAGATTTTTCGAAGCCGGTGGTTGTTCTTTCCGGTGGTGAGCCGCTAATGCGGCCGGATATTTTCGAACTGGCCGAATATGGGACTTCGCTTGGTTTGCGGATGTGCATGGCCACTAATGGAGCGCTGGTGACAGATAACGTGTGCCGTCAGATGCAGCAGGCCGATATCAAGATGGTTTCGCTCTCTCTTGATGGCTCGACGGCGGATGTTCATGATAATTTTCGCCAGGCCCCCGGTTCGTTTGAAGGGGTCGTGCGCGCGGCGGAGTTATTCCGTAGAAACGGCCAGAAATTTTTGATTAATTCTTCATTTACCACACGCAACCAGTCCGATATTGCCAATACCTTCAAGCTGGCAAAATCTCTGGAGGCAACCGCCTGGTATATGTTCATGATCGTCCCGACCGGACGTGGCGAAGATATTATGCATGAACTGATATCAAAAGAAGATTACGAGAAAATTCTGGACTGGCACTACCAGCAGGAAAAGTTGGAAGATGAAATACTTATGCGACCAACGTGTGCCCCGCACTATTACCGGATTGTCCCGCAGAAGGCAAAAGCGGAAGGAACCAAATTCGAGCGTCGTTCGCTGACATTCTCTACCGGCGGTGGCAAAGGATGTATTGCTGCTCAATCTATATGTCTGATAGACTGTTTTGGCAATGTGAAGCCCTGCTCGTATTTTTTCCGCACGGCTGGAAATGTGAAGCAGATCCCATTCCGGGAAATCTGGGAGAATTCGGAAATATTCAAGAATTTGCGTGACTTCAAATCCTACAAGGGCAAATGTGGTCAATGTGAATACCTGAATGTCTGCGGCGGATGCCGCGCCCGCGCTGATGCGGTTTATGGCGACTACATGGAGGAGGAACCGTTCTGCAATTATGTTCCTGTCCGCACCCAGCGCAAGGGCACTGACAAAGGGGAAAATAAGTAGTTGACAGGTTCTGAAATGTTGGGTTATATATCCAGCTCAATTTTGCCCAGGTAGCTCAGTCGGTAGAGCAGAGGACTGAAAATCCTCGTGTCGGCGGTT
>JBAXVG010000044.1:0-39784 GCA_037129255.1 Desulfuromonadales bacterium
GCCCGGCAGCCGTTCTTGATTTCGAAGGTGGTAAAGAGCAGCAGCGACCGTTCAAGTTTTTCCTGCAACAATCCGTACAGTCCGGCCGCTACACCATCCGGCGTTGCGCTCTCCAGTTTAATGACGATGGTTCCCATACGTCTGCCCGACTGCCAGCGATAGGAAGCGTCCGGCACGGCCGTGCAGAAATAGTGTCGTCCGGACGGCACTGGAATACAGTGATCCCTGGTGGCGACGACATCGGGTAGCACGATCCGCACCTGACAGGCACGGGCGTTATGAACTACCTGCGCACCTGAAAAAGCGCTGCGCAACAGCCCGGCAACGTCATCAATGGCCATTGAAGCCACCGGATCGGAACGCAAGCGGTTTGATGAGTCGATGGATATGATCAGAGGATGAGCGTGAGATTGATACGCACAGAACAGAACCGTCAGGGCCGTCAGGAATTTCAGCCATGCATGTCTTGCCATGGCGGGAAATCGTTCAGACAATAATACGGGCAAAATCAGGTACCGCCGTGATTCTGGCCGGGCTGTAGCCGACAAAGTCGCCATCGATCTGGATCGGCTTGATGCCTCTGACTTCCAGTCCGCCGACAGTGATGCGGACAAGCTCGCTGCTGGTATCCGCTTTTCCTGTTAATAATTCATATGCCAGTCTCACATAGCTCTGCCTGTTATTTTTTCGAATGCAGACCGCCGTGAGTTCCGGCGAGAACAGGTCCCCCTCCGGTGCGATGATGTAGTCCCCTCCGTAACGTGAGGCACTGCAGACGATGACGCTGTGACATTCTATCCGTTTTTCTGCGGTAACAACCTCAATCAGGCTCCGGTCCCACTTGAAAGCTCCGCATAGTGCGGAAAGAGCATAGGCTCCCTGCCGCAGCAGACGCTTTCCGAGCGGCCACACGTCCCTGACCACGCTTCCATCCAGTCCGATGCCGGCCATAAGTGCAAAACGGTAGCTAACCTGCTCCAGTTCCAGCAAACCGAGCGAGAGTGACCGCGTTTTCCCTTTCAGGATGCGTTTGATGCCGTATTTAACCGATTTGATGCCGAGTTCGGCAGCCAGAACGTTGGAGGTTCCCATGGGAAGCACCGCCAGAGTGGCGCTGCCCGGCCGGAGAGCATTAATAACTACATTGAAGGTACCATCGCCACCGGCAACTATCACCAGTGGTGGATCGGCGCTCTCATTTATCTGACGGCAGCTGGATATAATCTCCGCCGGTGTCTTTACAGAAAAGAGGGTCGGAGACAAACCGGCATTTTTCAGACGGGTAATGACCCTGTTGATTCTATTGCGGGCATAGCTGCCGGACAGGGGGTTGACGAACAGGAATGGTTTCATGATCGGGTATTCCTGGCTGATGTATTTGATGTGAGGGCATCCTGTAAATAATGAATGCCCTAACCGAAAAAGTGTAGCAGATCGCGTAGTGATGCTGTGTAGCGATTCGGCAACGTTTTGGTTACAAAATATTCACGAGACGATCTGCAAAATAGTAACAGAATTATTGCAGAGTTGGAACCCTATCGTAATAAACTTTGTGTTAGAAGCCTATCCGGACAGTAAAAATTTGATTTATGGAGGTAACAAAGATGGATGTAAGTAAAAAGAAAAGGAGTTTGTACCTGATGTTTCTTGTGACAGTGCTGTTTGCCGGCCTGTTCGCGCTGAATGGATGTTCAGGGGGGAGTGACATTACCGGCATGAGCGGTAATCAGCAGTCCGCCCAGAAGGGGCTGACCATCAACGGCTCCCTGGAATCTGCGCTCGGCAAGGAGGTGGAAAAGAGCGTAGGGGCGGCGGCCAACTCAATCGGCTCGGTATCGGCAGTCGACGCTTTTACCGGCACTACGATCAGCTCCGCTTCCGTAGACATCATCGATAACAAGTTTTCCGGCCTCGCTTTTACCCTGCCGTCGTCAAAATCGGTATTTCTGCTGGTTGCAAAGTTGAACAACGGCACTGCCTATCGTGCAATCATCCCCGTTGACGTCAGCGGCCAGCCATCCGGACTGTTTACGAACAACCCGGTAACCATTGTCATCGGGTTGAAATCCGAGAGCATTACTCAATCCGTGGAAGCGGCATTGAAAGTCAAGGGGCGGATTGGCGTTGACAGCGGTGCTTCAGTACCGTCGGGATACGACTTTGCCGCTGTTTCCAATCTGGTGGTCACATACGGGGGGGGTGTATTATCCTACGGCGCAAACGGTATAACGATCGTCGGCTCCATGGATCCTGCGGCCATGCAGTTCCAGTTCATCTACACCTCGGATCCCCACTACGGCATCAAGAGAGCCGCTTTCAGCGGTTACAGCTCCGCTACCCAGGTCAACGGCGCCTTGATAAACGTGATGAATGGTCTGTCCGGCGTAACACTCAACTGCACCGACAGTGGCATCAATGCCTGCAAACCGCTAGGCGCTGTCGATTTCATCGTTAATACCGGTGATATTTCCAATCGCTCGGACGGATCCGTTTATCCGTACAAAAATGCGCCAGCCGCAGCCACCTGGCCCCAGTTTGCAGCGGACTATCTCACCACGCTGAATCTCAAGGACAAAGTCGGCAACAAGGCTCCGATTTATCTTGTGCCGGGCAATCATGACGTATCCAACGCCATCGGTTTTTACAAGGCGCCACTTAACGCAACTTCAGGGCTGGACGCGACATCGTATGTTCAGATCTACAACATGATGATGAAACCTGCCACCCCGCTGACAAATGCCGCATTCATCGGCAGTACACCCTCATATGCAACGGCGGCCGCCAGTTATGCCGGCAACAGGGTCGTCACATCCCGTGACTGGAACGGTGTTCATCTGGTTTTTGTCGGTATGTGGCCCGACTCCGTTTCCCGTCCGCTGATCGACAATGATCTTAAAAATGTGCCGGCCACAACTCCGGTCATCATCTTCACTCATGACCAGCCGAATGCCGAATCAAAACACTTCACCAACCCGATTTCTCCCTTTGACATAAACGCCACTAACCAGTTTGAAAACCTGCTTTCCGACAAGTTTGCCGAAGCCACGCCGCAAGGCACTCCGTATTCCGATGCCGCTGCCAAGAACGCCATCGTCAGCACCATCGAACAGCGGGCTTTAGTGGCCTGGCTCAAGACGCACAAGAACATCGTGGCCTACTTCCACGGCAATGATAACGCCAATGAATTCTACACCTACACCGGCCCTGATAACGATATCAGTCTGAATGTCTTTCGGGTTGACTCTCCGATGAAGGGCAACTTTTCGGCGACAGACGCGACCAAACTCTCGTTCCACGTAGTAAGCGTCGATCCGACTGCCCTGAAAATGACGGTTCGCGAATATCTCTGGAACACAAAACAGTGGGGCGCTTCAACCACGGTATCCCTCGCTCCCCGCTCCAATTAATCGATTGATATGCAGCATGTGATTCCTCCCGGAACCCGCGCCGGAAACGGCGCGGTATTTTTCAGACCATAAACCGACCGACCTCACAAATAGAAACAACATACCTCTGGAAAGGAGCAGCAAGCATGAAAGACAGATTATTGATGTATTCAATTCGAATGGCTCTCGCGGTGGGGCTTTTTGCACTCACAGCGTGTGGCAGCGGACTCTCAAACAACGGCGCCATGACACAAACGGTGCAAAAGGGTATCGCCATAAACGGCTCTCTCGAAGCGGAAACGGCCAAAACTGCCGCGAAGTCCGTAGACGCAGCCACCGGTTCCGTCGGCAGCGTTATTGCGGTCGATGCCATGACCGGCGCCGTTATCAGCAGTGCGCCGGCCGACATTATCGGCAACCAATTCAGCGGGTTGTCTTTTACCCTCCCTTCGACTCAGGCCGCGATCGTTCTGGTCGCTAAACTTAACGCCGGTGCTACGTTCCGGTACCTGGCTCCCATTGATCTCAGCAATCCACCTTCGCAAGGCGGCCTGAATATCCAGAGCAGCGTGAATATCGTTCTGGGATCCACCTCGGACGGCATTGTACAGTCGGCATCGGCCGACCTTGGGCTGGCAAGCGGCACTCTCCTCGGTGACACCAACATAAAAGTCCCTGCGGGCAAAACCTTCGCCGATGTCAAAAACAGTGTACTCAAGTTCGGCGGCATGTTTATCGCGTACGGCAACTCCGGCCTCAGCCTGAACGGAACGCTCCAGACTTCGACTCCCGGTTCTCTGACCAAGCCCTCCGCCGCTGCCTGGAGTTTCGGCGTCATGGCCGACACCCAGTGGATCGGAGCCGATGATGGCAAAAATCCGAATACTGTTGCCGTAAGCATCATCCAGCAGCTCAACCAGGAATTCATCAAAAAAGGGGTAAAATTCGTAGTCCAGGTCGGCGACATTACCGACAGCGGCTCCGTCACCGCCATCGATACCACCGCCCTCTTCAGGCAGCCCCTTTATAACGCCGGGATCGGCTTTTTCCCTCTGCGAGGCAATCACGAAGACAAAGGCGCCGCCTCCATCGCCGAGTATAAAAATGTGTTCCCTCAAACGCAGAACGGCAAAATGAACGCCACGCCGTTCGCATCAATCAGTTCCGCCAAAAGAGTTAATCCTGACGCCGCTCTTCAACCATCCCCAACCGTCACCGGCTCCGCATTCACGATCGGAACCAACTTCAGCAGCCCCAGCGTGAACGGCAGCACGAACCTGAAAGGTCTGAGTTACGCTTTTGACTATGCCCCGACAAGCGGAACCGGCGCAACTTTTGTCCTTCTCGACCAGTTCACGCCTGCCGACGGCAAAAATGTGGACGGCACCACCTTTTCGCTGGCAACCGCGATAGCCGCTCAGCAGAGCTGGATCGACAGCGTGCTCTCCGGCAGAGCTGCAAATACCCACGCTTTCACCTTCAGCCATAAAGGAGTCATCACTGAGAACCATGTGGACGCGCTTTTCGGCAATGACCCTTCCGCCAGTCCGGTCGCCCAGGACGCCTTCATCAAGAGCCTGGCCACCAACAATGTTGCGTATCATATGCTGGGGCACGACCACATTTATGACCGCTCCATCATTACCACGACCGATGGCGGCTCGTACAAGTTCCACCAGATCCTTTGCGCTTCCGACAGCTCCAAATTTTATATTCCTTCAACCCCTGCCGTTGATGTTCTGTACGACCTGATGGGACTTGGCACCACAACCGGCAAGTCCACCAAACAGATCGCCCGCCAGACCCAGATAGTTCAGGAGCTGAACACCATCGGTTACTACATCTTCACGGTCGATGGTCCCACTGTTACGGTCGATTACTATTCCGCCCCGGTATATCCGACGTATTCAAGCGGTGAATACCTGATATCGGCCTCACCGACCCTCGTCTTCAGCAAGCGGGATACCTTCGGGAAGAGCCTGAACGGCAAGGAGTTCGTGGTCGCCCAGGGCATGCCTTACAACAGCTATGTACAGGACAGCTACAAAAACAGCAGTACCGGAAAAACCACTACCGCCCAGATCCTGGGTGGCGTAAACGGCACCGCTCTTTTCGACGGCAGCGGCCGACCGCTCAACAAAGCGGTTGACACCGGCTGGGCCCCCAAAACCAGCGCTACCGCAAGTGACGTTCTTACCCTGTGGGGAATGGCGATCGGTCTAGGCAGCTCAACGTCCGATACCTATGCGCTTTCACTCTCATTTGATCCCACCGGATACACCACGGCGCAGCTTCAGAGCGGGTCATTCGGACTTGCTACCGTTGGTTCCGGCGGCAACTGGATCAATGCTGTAAACCAGAATTTCGGGGGAACCAGGAAATTCGTGTTCGGCCCCTGCGATCCGGGCTATCCGCTCGGCACCTACGGCGTGGATGTAACCCGGAACACCGTCTGGGCTGTCATCAATTACAACAGCAGCTTTGCGGCGGTTTCCGGTATTTAGGATCAAGTACATATGATGTACATGCGGCTCTGTTGTTTTCCGACAGAGCCGCATTTTTATTATCCTCATGATTTCAAGGAGACCTGCCATTGGATACCTATACCTACCGACGCACCTATACCGGGCCGCTCAAGGCTGTGATTCTCGACTGGGACGGTACCATAGTCGATCATGGCTCATGCGCATCAGCCCAAACCATTACCGAGCTTTTCAGACGACATGGCGTTCAGGTCGGCATATCGCAGATACGGACTACAATGGGAGTCAGCCAGCGAGCCCAGCTGGAAGAGATAACTGACATGGATCAGGTGGCTCTTCAGTGGGAACAGATTTACGGCCTCTACCCAACACAACGGGATATATACAACCTGAACCGCGAATTGATAGCGCTCCAGAGTGCCAGCCTGGGTGACTACAAAAAACCGATCACCGGGGCGCTGGAAGCGATCCGGGTTTTGCGCGATATGAGGATGCTGATCGGTACCACGACCAACCACACGACGGAAATGCTGCGCATCCTAGCCTCTGAAGCCGTCAGGTGCGGCTTTGAACCGGACGCCGGCATCTGTACCGACCATGTTTCATCCGCTCGCCCACACCCATGGATGTGCTTCAAGGCTGCCCTGGAGATGCAAACCTACCCGATGGAGGCGATAGTCAAGGTTGGTGATACTCTGCCGGACATTGAAGAAGGATTGAATGCCGGCATGTGGACCATCGCAATCGCCGGAACCGGCAATGAGGTGGGGTTGGATGAATCAGAGCTGGAGCTTCTGAGCGAGAAAGAGAGAAACGCGCGGATAATTCGGGCCCGTGAAAGGCTTTCCAGAGGGGGTGCCCATTATGTCGTTGATTCACTGGCGGATGTTCCACAAATCGTGGAAGAGATTAACCGCCGGCTGGCGGATGGCGACCGGGCCTAGTGCCATGTAACGCAAAATTTGAAAACATGGCACACCGTTGTAACCGATGATTTGATACATTCCCTGTTGCTGAACCACGCTAATATTTCTGGTCGTCTTGATTGAAATTGATTTCGGAGGATAGGTAGCATGCGGAAAAGCATATATGGCACCTGTATGGATTGCGGCAGCGAAGCCGGGCAGATAACGGTAGACGAAGTGAAACCGGTGTACCGGGAGGAAGTAGTCAATTACACGTGCGGGGCGGTGTTGCGTTCCATGTATGCATCCGGGGGAACGCGGGGGAGCATCTCGCACGAAGGGTGTAGTAACGTTGAGGAAAGCACCAGCGACGGCGCTCCTTCTGAAAAAAACCGATAATCATGGAACAGATTCGCGCAGAACAGTTGACGCTCGGCTATGGCCGCAAGGAAGTGGTCAAGGATGTTGACCTGACCGTCAGGAAGGGTGAATTTCTCAGCATCATCGGCCCTTCCGGAGTAGGAAAATCAACACTTTTGATGGGGATCAACGCTACTACCTCAATCCTGGGAGGACACCTGAACGTTCTGGGATGCGATGTCGCATCTATCCGTCATGGCGACCTGAAAAATCTGCGCTCACGGGTCGGCGTCATATTTCAGAGCTTCAATCTGGTGTCGCGTCTGTCAGTACTGGACAACATCGCCAGCGGCATGCTGCACCGCAGACCGCTCCTTTCGGCCATCTTCAAGCACTATTCCTCACAGCAGTATGATGAGATCTACGAGTATATGAAGGTGGTAGGCATTGAGGATGAGGCGCTCAGCCGCTGCGACCGCCTCTCCGGCGGGCAGAAGCAGCGGGTGGCCATTGCCCGGGCAATAGCCCAGCATCCCGAGATAATCCTGGCCGATGAGCCGATCTCGTCTCTCGACCCGGTCAGCGCCCGCAGCGTTCTGGAGACGCTCCGCAATGCCAACGAAAAGTACGGCATCACCGTCGTTGCCAATCTTCATCAACTCGACTACGCCCGCGAATATTGCAGCAGGGTGATCGGGATGAATGCCGGACGAATAGTTTATGATGGTTCACCGGGCAACCTCTGCCAGACAACGGTTAACCGGATTTACTGCTGTGCCAAAAAAGAGAGGGAAGAGCAGATAGTACGACATTACCCGTTTTCGCCCGCTGCTGCGTCAGCAGCCTGACATCTCTCAGCATCATATCAACCTTGGTAAAGGAGTTCACTCATGAAAAATACGCTTAAAGCACTGGTTATCCTGGCCCTGACCATCTGTCTGCCGGTCGCTGCCCTGGCCGCTCCTGCTGAATGGCCCAAAAAACTGATTGTCGGTCTGATCCCGACTGAATCTGCCACACATATAACCGACCGTTTCGACAACCTGCACAAATACCTGGAGAAGAAGCTGGGCATACCGGTTGAACTGAAGACATCCACGGATTACGCGGGGATAATCACCGGCATGCAGTTCAAGCATGTCGACCTGGCCTACTTCGGTCCCAAATCGTATGTCGAGGCCGCCCAGCGGGCTGATGCCGAATGTTTTGTCATTGAAGTGGATGAAAATGGCAGCAAGGGATATCACGGTGTCATAATTGCCAAAAAAGGTTCTCCGATCACCAGCATCCAGGCTGCCAAAGGCAAGGTGTTCGCTTTTACCGACCCGAATTCCACCAGCGGCACACTGGTGCCGACGGTATACTTTGTCAAGGAGCTGAAGATCGAACCGGAGAAGTATTTTTCAAAAGTTATCTATTCCGGCAGCCACGAAGCCTCCATGCTGTCAGTTAAGGGAGGCAGGATCGACATCGCCTCGACCAACGACCTGGACATGAAGCGGGGTGAGGGGAAATCTTGGGAAAAGGAGAAAGATTTCAGCATACTGTGGACCTCCAAGCTTATTCCGGGTTCTCCCATGGCGTACCGCAAGGATTTGCCGGAGTCCCTGAAAAAAGCGCTCAGGGAGGCCTTTCTCTCCTACAACGACAAGGAAGGGTTGAAGCAGCTCAAACTGAGCGGATACGCACCGGTAACCGATGATGTCTACGATCCGATCCGCGAGCAGATCGAGGTCAAAAAGCAGTTGTCAAAAAAGTAATAACCGGTCGCGGCAGGCATGGCCGAATGCCTGCTGCGGTTACACCGGCGCTTGAGCAGCAGAGGCTTCTGGAAGAGATCCTGAATCATGAATCTTGACGAAATAAAGCGTCGGACCAACCCGTTTCACCCCTATAACATCATGATGGCCGGTGCTTCGCTGGTCGTGGTGGGCTGGTGCTGGCACTCCACCGAGATGAGCCTGGGCAAGCTGCTGGAGGGGTGGGGGAACATGCTGACCTATATCGGGGGCAACCCGGGGATCAAGGACAGCGGCTTCTTTCCGCCCGACCTGACGACGAGCCGAATCGGCACGTACCTGCTCTCCATGCTGGAGACGGTACAGATGGCGCTTCTGGCCCTGATCATGTCGGTTCTGATTGCCTTTCCGCTCTCGTTTCTCGCCTCCCGGAACACCCTTGAAATCATGATACCGGGTAATAACGGCATCCAACGTTTATTGAAGGATGCCATCTACGCATCCGTCCGATTCTTTGCAAACCTGTCCCGCTCGATCAATGAGATTATCTGGGCGTTGCTGTTCGTATCAGCGGTCGGACTCGGTCCGATGCCGGGCATTCTGGCGCTCGGCATCCATACCTCCGGTGTACTTCTGAAACTCTTTTCCGAAGGGATTGAAGCGATTCAGCAGGAACCGATCGATGCCCTGACGGCCACCGGAGCCGGGTTCATCAAGGTTATCCGCTATGCGGTCTGTCCGCAGATCACCCCTTTTTTCGTCTCGATGACGCTCTACCGGCTGGAATCGGATGTCCGTTCCGCGACCATTCTCGGTTTCACCGGAGCCGGGGGGATCGGAGTTTATCTGTTCGACAAGCTGAGGAGCTATGAGAACCGTGATGTGACCACTATTCTGATCATCATCGTTATCACCGTGGCGGTCATCGACCGGATCAGCGCCGTCATCAGGACCAGGTTTACCTGAGAGGAGTATCCAATGCACATCACTCTGCGAGAAGCAACCGAACATGACCTGCCGGCCCTGCTTCTGCTCTATGCTCAACTCGGACAGGACGACGGCAGAGTTCTTCCCCTTGAGGATGCCCGGCGCATCTTCGCCCGTTTCCGGGACTATCCTTCCTACCGACTGCATGTGGCTGAAATGGACGGGAAGCCGGTGGGAACCTTTGCGCTGCTGGTAATGGACAACCTGGGGCATATGGGCACTCCCAGCGCGATTCTCGAAGACGTGGTAGTGGATGAAAGCCTCCGTGGCATGGGCATCGGCAAAAAGATGATGGAGTATGCCAATCTACTCTGCCGTCAGCAGGGGTGCTACAAGATGACCTTTTCAAGCAACATGAACCGCGAGGCCGCCCATCTGTTCTACGAGTCGCTTGGCTTCAGACGGCACGGATACAGTTTCTATATTGATTATGAATGAGAGCAACACTTTGAACAGAAGCGACAAAACCACCATCGTGGCATTCATGGACGACCGTGCCGTGGATGACCTTCTGGAGCTGCTCGCCGGACAGGAGATTGAAGTTGTGATGCAGCCCCGTACCGGCCTGGTGATGATGCCGCTGACCGACAGTTTTCTGACCGATTTCAATCTGGGCGAGGTGCTGGTTACCGAGGCTGGGGTCTCGGTGGACGGCATAAAAGGATATGGCATGGTGACGGGCGATGACCCGCGGCGCGCTCTGGCCCGCGCCGCCGCTGCTGCTATTCTTACTGGTGGGGAGTCGCCGCTGCGGGCAAGGCTGGTGGCCCTGCTGGAGAAACATGAGTCGCTGCGGCTGCAGGCCCATACCCGGGAGCGGCTGCTGACTGAATCAACCAGGGTCAATTTCGACCTGATGGCGGGAGCCTGATCATGAAGATGCAGCAGACCATTCGCGATCATGCGGCCTTCAGAGCCGTTCTGCAGGCTATGAGCCGTCCCGGAACCATCCGGCACCTGCCTGACAATGGTGGCGCAGATCCCCTGCTGACTCTGCTCTCTTCCCTGCTTGACAACGAGGTGGCCGTGGCTGCCGTCGGTGCAGACCGGGATGACGTGCTGGACAAGATCGTCCGGGTCACCGGTTGCCGCCCCGGCCCGGTGACGGAAGCGGACTTCCTGCTGGTTCTGGGAGCTTCAAGCGGCGGCCGGTTGTCCGAACTGCGCCGCGGCACTTCCGACTATCCCGAGACCGGAGCCACGGTGCTCTACCTGCCGGATGAGGTTGCTGCGGAAGGTGGCGTGGTATCCCTGACCGGCCCCGGCATCAGGGATAGCGTCGCACCCTTGTTGAGCGGGATTGCGGACGACGAGCTGAAGCTGCTCGGTGAGATCAACCGCGGCTTCCCCCTTGGTGTCGATGCCATATTTCTTGACCGTACAGGCAAGATGACCTGTATTCCCCGGTCAACGCAGATCGGAGTAACATGACATGGGATATGTTGCCGTAAAAGGGGGCATTGAGGCGATTGAAAACGCCTGCCGGCTGTTTGCCCTGGAGCGGAGCAAGGGGGAATCATCGCCGCTGGGGGTGGATCAGATCAGGGATCAGCTCTATCTGGCGGTGGACAGGATCATGGGTGAGGGGGGGCTCTATGCGCCTGATCTGGCGGCACTGGCCTTCAAACAGGCGGCCGGTGACACCTTCGAGGCCTCCTTCATGTTGAGGGCCTACCGCGCCACCCAGCCCCGTCTCAGCTACGGGCTTCCCGCCACGACAGAGGGAATGCGGGTAATCCGCCGGATATCATCGGCATTCAAGGACGTACCCGGCGGGCAGATTCTCGGCCCGACCAGCGATTATACCCTGCGACTGCTCGATTTCGATCTGCTTGAGGATGACGCAGCCCGGCGGGCGGCCTTTCGCGAACGGATATTCAACGATCTTCCCGATGGGAGCGAAGTCCCGGAGACATTTCCCAAGGTGATCGATATCCTGCGCCGCGAGGGATTGCTGGATGAGGCGCGCCGAACAGAAGCGGGGCAGGCACCGCCCGACATCACACGTCAGTCGCTCAATTTCCCGGCTCCGCGCAGCGTCGGTCTGCAGGCCATGGCCAGGGGCGAGACCGGAGGCATGCTGCTGCTGGCCTATTCCAGCATGCGCGGCTACGGCAACATCCATCCCACGCTTGGCGAGTTGCGTGTCGGATATCTGCCGCTGGTTGTGCCTCACCCGGACAGCGGTGAACCGTATACCGTGGGCGAGGTCAAAGTGACCGAGGCCGAGGTGCTGGCCCGTTTCGAAGGTCAGGACGGTCTACCTCGCTTCAGCCTGGGGTATGGCGTCTGTTTCGGACAGAACGAGATCAAGGCCATCTCCATGGCGGTGCTGGACCGCTGCAGCCGCTCCGAACGACCAGGCTGTCCGGCCGAGGATCAGGAATTCGTGCTCTACCACATCGACGGCATCGAGGCGATGGGTTTTTGCAACCACTGGAAACTGCCCCACTATGTCGACTTCCTCTCAGACCTGGACCGCTTGCGCACGGCCCAGCAGATCGCACGAAAGGAGGGTTGCCATGCTGATGAGCGAATGGCTGGCTGATGATGCCAACGGCAGCGGCAGCGGCTATCCTTTCGGATTTCTGGACGACGGCGCCAAAAAGGAAATCCGGCGCGGCCTGCTGAAGGCGGTCGCAATCCCCGGCTACCAGGTGCCGTACGGCTCGCGCGAGATGCCGATCGCCCGCGGCTGGGGAACCGGCGGCATTCAGATTACGCTGTCGATGATCCTGCCGGACGATATCCTCAAGGTGATCGACCAGGGGTGTGACGGCAGCGTCAATGCGATCAACATCAAAAAGTTCTACCAGAGTGTGGCCAACGTGGCCGTCACCACTGATACTCTTGCGGCAACCCTGATCCAGACCCGCCATCGCATTCCCGAGGAACCGATGACCGCCGGCCAGATTCTGGTGCTGCAGGTTCCCTATCCCGAGGCGCTGCGCGAGGTTGAACCTTCCGAGACGGAGACCCGGCGCATGCACGCCGAGGCTGATTACGGCCGGATGTGGCTCTTCCTCTACGAAGACATCGTCAGGTATGGCGAAATCAGCATCAGCTACCGCTACCCGGTCACGGTCAACGGGCGCTACATCATGGATCCCAGCCCGATCCCGCGCTGGGACATCCCCAAGCTGCATATGGCGGAAACCCTGTTCCTGTTCGGGGCCGGCCGGGAAAAACGCTTGTATGCCATTCCCCCCCATACGCGGGTCGAGCCGCTTGAGTTCGAGGATCATACCTTCCGGGTGGAGGATTTCGGCGGTAAGTCATGTTCCCGCTGCGGCGCAACCGACACGTTCCTTGACGAGATCATCGGCGACGCGGATGGCGGCCGAAAATTCTTCTGTTCCGATTCGGGATTTTGCGACAAAAGGTCTGCAGCATGGAACCGCTGATCCGGGTGCGCGGACTTACCAAACGTTTCGGCAACGGTTGCAGCCGTTGTCCGGAGAGCACCGGGCCCGACAGCGAGACCAACCGCTGCAGTGACTGCGGAACAGTGATAGCCTGCAATGATGTCAACTTCAATCTTTACCGCGACGAGGCCCTGGGTATCGTGGGAGAGAGCGGTTCCGGCAAGAGCACGCTGGTGCGGCTTTTGCACTTTGAATGGGAAGCCACTGCCGGCAGGTTCGAGATCAGCCGCGAAGCAGGTCTGGGTGAGATTCCCGGTCTGTTCAACGGAGGCGGTTCAAGCCGTAACCTGCTGGAGCTGAATACCTTCAGCAAGCGTCTGATCCGCAACGCTCTGATGGGGATTGTCTACCAGAACCCGAACCTCGGTCTGCGGATGCAGGTCAGCTCTGGTGGAAATGTTGCCGAACGGCTTCTCGGCGGAGGATGGCGAAACATCGCCGCGATGCGCAAACGCACTGCAGATTTGCTGGAGCGGACCGAGATTCCGGTGGAGCGGATGGATGAACCCCCGTCGAATTTCAGCGGTGGCATGCAGCAACGGGTGCAGATTGCCAAGGCTCTTTCCAACAATCCACTGATCCTGTTCCTCGATGAAGTCACGACCGGTCTCGATCTTTCGGTGCAGGCCAGGGTTCTGGACCTGATCCGCACTCTGCGCAGAGAGTACCGCCTCTCCATGCTGGTGGTTTCCCACGATCTGGGGGTGATCAACCTCCTGTGTCAGCGCACGATGGTGATGAAAAACGGCCGGGTTGTGGAGGCAGGGTTGACCGACCAGATCCTGCAGGATCCGCAGCATCGGTACACGCAGTTGCTGGTCGCGTCACAACTGTAGTTGTTCCTCCCCCTTTGCAAAGGGGGGATTACCTGCAAACAGAGGCAAATCCGATGATCTCGGTCGAAAATCTCAGCAAACAATTTACCCTGCACATCCTCAACGACAAGTGCATCGAAGCGTGCCGGGGCATCTCGTTTTCCGTCCCGGCCGGTGGTTTTCTCGGTCTGGCTGGTCCCAGCGGCGCGGGCAAAAGCACAGTATTGAAATGTATCTATCGCACCTACCTTCCCAGTGGCGGCGCGGTACGCTACGATTCGGCCGGGTACGGCACGGTCGACCTGACGACCCTTTCCGACCGCAGGATGATTGAAATCCGTACCCGTGAAATCGGCTATGTCTCCCAGTTCCTCAAGGTGATTCCGCGGGTTTCTGCGGTGGAGGTCATCATGGAGCCGATCATCGCCAGAAATGGCGTGACGCGGGAAGAGGCCCGCGAACGGGCAATCGGACTTCTGGAGCGGCTGCGGATACCCCGCACGCTTTTTGACGCCTACCCGTCGACCTTCAGTGGCGGGGAGCAGCAGCGGATCAACATCGCCCATGCCATTGGCTGGAGGCCTCGTCTGCTGCTGCTGGACGAGCCGACCGCCTCGCTGGATCGCGAATCGGTGGCAATTGTCAAGGAGATGCTCAGGGAATTGCGTGACGAAGGCACTACCATGGTCGGTATATTCCACGACACCGAACTCATGGAATCGATGACGGATTCCGTTTACCGGGTTTGCTGAATCAAGACAGGAAGTTGAAGATGCCGAACAGTTTTACCATAACCAATGCCCGCATTGTAACGCCTGACGCCATCCTGGAGGATGCCTGCCTGAAGGTTGAAGGCGGACTTATCGCTGATATTCGCCAGGGGATCTCACTTTCAAGCCGGAAGGAGATTGATGCACACGGAAACTACCTCTTCCCCGGTTTCGTGGACATACATTCCGACGCCATCGAGAAGGGGATCGAGCCGCGACCCAACACCTTCTTTCCGGTGGATATAGCTGTACGCGAACTGGACAAAAAACTGGCCGCCTGCGGAATTACCACCATGTTTCACTCGCTCTCCTTCGCCGAGATGGAAGTGGGGCTGCGCTCAAACAGCGCCGCGGCCGGCATCATACGCCAGATTGCAGAACTGGGATGTCATCTCAGGGTTACTACCAGAGTGCATGCCCGTTTTGAAGTCACCGATCTTGATGCGGTTCCCTATCTCGAAGATTTGATCACGCATAACCTGATCAACCTGTTTTCTTTCATGGATCACTCCCCCGGGCAGGGACAGTTCCGGGACATCGTGGCTTTCAAAAACTACTACGGTCCGGTGTATAAGAAAAACGATGACGAAATGGACCGGATCATCAAACGCAAGCGCCAGGCCAAAGGCGGGCCTTCCCAGGAGGCTATCCGCCGCTTGGTCGGTCTTTGTAACGAACATGGGATCCCGATTGCCTCACATGACGATGATTCGCCGGAAAAGCTTGCCTGGTTGAAGGAGATGGGGATTGCCATGACCGAGTTTCCGGTCAATATCGAGGCGGCTCGCGCTGCAAAAGAGTTTGGCATCAAGATCTGTCTGGGTTCGCCCAATGTGGTTCGCGGCCAGTCGCAGGCAGGTAATCTCAGCGTTCGGGATGCCATCAGCCGGGGATTTGGAGATATCCTCTGTTCCGATTATGCCCCCATGACCCTGCTGCATGCAGTTTTGACCCTGGAACGGCTGGATATCCTGCCGCTCCACCAGGCGGTCAACATGGTCAGTCGCAACCCGGCCCAGGCTGTCGGTATTGCAGACCATACCGGCTCAGTCGAGGTTGGCAAGAATGCCGATCTGCTGCTTGTGGATCACTCCGACCAGTTTCCACGGATCCTGAAGACGTTCATACGAGGACGGGAGGTATTTGCCACATGTTGACAATCGGAAGCGATATCTGTGAGATAAATATCCGTCACGTAACGGATTGATTATGCTACACCACTTATATTCCCAGGAGGTTAGTATGAGTTGCCCAAAGTGTAAGGCCAAGATCGGGGTTACGAAGCATGAGATCGTGCTTGAGGCTGGAGTCATCCATTGTACGAGGTGCGTCATATGTGGCTACTGGTCTCACCCGTACCCGACGTATAAGCAGCATCAAAAAGTCAGACAGAATCAGGCCATAATGTAACAGAAAAATTTCACAATCGAAACATTTCTGTAACATTAATGCGGTAAAGTAAACGAAAATAGCCGATTGAAAGCGGTTCAAGTTTTCAAGACGGAGGATCACAACTATGACCGGTGTTAATTCAACGAAGTACGCCGAAATCGGACGGAAAATGAGAGCGCTCCCTCTTGAAAAGCATGATGCGAGTTATGAATGGGAAGAACTTGTGCAGAAGTTGTGTGATTCAGGTGACGCGGGACTTCATGAAATTGGAATCAGAGAACAAGGGGAACTGAAACAGAAACGCATTATGATCATTCAATAGAAGGACGGATGGAACTCTTTACTTTCAAAGCTTTTGCGTTCGGTGGCGAACTTGACTTAAACCGCCTTGCTGCCAAACTTAACATTACACGAAAATATCGATGGGAAGAGCCGATGAAGCTCAACCCGGTGACCTTTTCATTAGCTGCCGGCAACGATGAGGAGCGGGTCTACCTTTATTACTTCGGCGGTGTGGTTTTTCTCAACTGCTCGGGAGATATCATTGTTCGCTTTCTGGACAGTATTCCTCAATATGCCGAGTCTCTGAAGGGACAGATTCAATTACCCTATCGTGAAGAATACCGGCTGGAAATCGATCCGGAGCGCGAGCCGGCCATCGCCAACGCCTGTGCTGTCATGCCACGCTACAACCTCGCTTTCCTTGATATCATCTGCTTCGTAATCGCCAAATCTGTGGCGCTGGAGCGGATTGAAGAAAAGATCGACGTGGTCTTTGACGAGGTTGAAGGTTTGATCGCCAACCTGGGACGTGGCAAACTGGAACTGCCCGACCGCGACATGGCCCGTCTGGCCTCTTCGATATTGAGCTTCAAATTCACCTCCATCGCCCACATCATGGTGCTGGACAAACCTGACATCACCTGGGACAACCCCGAAGCCGACCGCCTCTATACCACCATGGCCAGCCTGTTTGAACTTAACCAGCGCTACCTTGAGATCAAGCACAAATCCGAGACTCTGCTGGACATGACCGATGTGTTTACCAGCCTCTCCCACGCCCGCCGCTCCGCCCGCCTTGAATGGATCATCATCATCCTGATAGCTATTGAAATCGTGATTTATCTGATGCAACTGTATCGAGGGCATTGATCATGTCTTGAGACGATAGCCGACTCCCGGTTCAGTGATGATATGCCTCGGACGGGACGGATCAACCTCAATCTTACGCCGCAAGTTACTGATATTGACCCGCAACACGTGCGGTTGCTCCAGGTTGGTCATTCCCCACACCTGTTTCAGTATCTGACCGTGGGTTAAAACCTTGCCGGCATGAATAACAAGAAAACGCAGAATATCATATTCTGTCGGAGTCAACGAAATATCAAACCCGTTGACAGTCACCCGCCTGCTGCCCAAATCCACCTGCAGGTCATTGCTGATGAAAACCGGCTCAGAGATCTCCAACAACGAACGCCGCAGCGCAGCTCTGATACGTGCCAAAAGTTCACCGACTCCGAAAGGTTTCGTGAGGTAATCATCCGCACCTGCATCAAGAGCAGATACTTTATCATTTTCATGCTCACGCACTGATAACACAATAATCGGTACTGGTGACCACTCCCTGATTCTTTTGATTACTTCAATACCATCCAAATCGGGTAATCCCAGATCGAGCAAGATAACATCCGGTCGAAATGCAGTGGCAGAAGCTAAACCGGCATGGCCATTATCTGCTTCGTGCAGAATAAATTCTCCACTGGATAATACCGTATGGAGAAAACGCCTGATGGCCAGTTCATCATCAACGACCAGAATGCGTGGCAGATTATCCGTACTTTTTTCAGCCGTCATAGCCCAGCTCCCTGGTTTTTACTACTGGCAAGAGTATCACGATTTTTAAGCCCCCGCCAGAGCGGTTTTCGGCGCTTATAGTTCCTCCGTGAGCCTCTACTATCCCCTTGCAGATTGACAGCCCCAGTCCGGTTCCGCCAGTTCCTTCGGGAATCGGGATTCGATAAAACTTGTCGAAAACCCGTTTCAGGTCATGTTCAGGAACCCCCGGGCCCCGGTCAGAGACTTCCAGAGAAAGCGTGCTGTTATCCAAGGTAGCGCTCACTTCGATAGTGCTCTCCACCGGCGCATATTTGTGTGCGTTGTCGAGTAAATTAACCAGCACCTGGGTCATCAGCACTAGATCCATGGAGACCAGAGGTAAATCACCGGATAACTTGATTTCAACAGAACGGTTGCCAATTCGCTGTTCGGTGGCAGCCATCGCACAACCTAAAAGATCCTGCACGTCACAAAGTTCAGCATTCAGCCTGATTGCTCCAGCTTCAATACGGGTCATATCCAGCAGATTGCCGACAAAACGGTTCAGCCGCTCCGCCTCACTACAGGCTGAATCCAGCAGATCCCGCCGTGCCTGGGCGCTTAAGTGAGCTTCCTCTTCTTTCAAGCTGTAAAGGACGCCGGTTACCGAAACCAACGGCGTACGCAAATCATGGGAAATTGAGTTCAGCAGTGCGCGTTCCAGGTTTTCCCGTGCCTGGAGAATCTGGGCTTGTTCGGCCTGGTGGGAGAAACGGATACGCTCCATGGCCATGGCTGCCTGGGTGGCAAAAGCGTCCAGCAGGCGGCGGGTTTCCTGTGAATGGTAGTCATGTTGACTCGCCAATTTGACGCCCATTACCCCCAGGACACTGGCAGGTGTCTGCAGTGGCAGATAGATCAGGTCGGCTGATACCAGCGTATCAGTTGCTCGCCCGGCAGGGTGGCTGTTTCGAAAGGCCCAATCAGCCACGGCCTGCTCCTTGATGTCCAGTATCAACCCATCACTTGTCGCCATTATGTCGAGCCGTTCACCCTCCGGCAGCATAATGACAACCTGAGCATTGAGGGCCTCTTCCACATTTCTGAGCACCGCCTTCAGTACGGCATCACTATTGGCCGAGGCGGCCAGATCGCGACTCAGGTAATAGAGGCTGGCGGTCTGGACCTCACGTGCACGCATCACTTCCGCCCGCTCGCGAGCACGGGCGACAAGGGTACTGATGACAACCCCCACTACGAACAGTCCCAGGAAGGTCAGCAGATACTGGGTGTCGGCCACCACGAAGGTCATGCGGGGGGGGACAAAGAAAAAGTCGAAAGCAAGTACGCCCAAAAAGGCACTGGCAATGGCCGGTTTGCGACCGAGTCGTACTGAAGCGATAACAACTGCCAATAGGTAGAACATGACCATGTTGGTCGGTGCCAGAAAGGGGCGCAGCAATTCGCATAGCACTGTTGCAGCCGCTATGAGAGCCAGGCTTGCTGCATACCCGCGCAGTTCAAACGGACGCCGACGCTTCGGCGAAGGATGGGCCTCAGCGGATGTATCCTGCTCAAAGCTGACAATAACAACATCTACGGCCCCGCTTCTGCGGATAATCCGGTCAACGACAGGGGGACTTAGAACTTCACGCCAGCGGGGCTTGTTGGGCTTGCCCATAACGATCTTGGTGATGTTATGTCGGCCTGCGTACTCCAAAACCGCATCGGTGACATCGGTGGCCGTTATCGTGCCGACCTGGGCGCCCAGCCCCTCTGCCAGTCTCAGGTTCTGCCAGACCCGTTCACGGTTTTCCTGAACATGCCGGCCGCCGGCCGGGGTTTCGATGTAGACGGTGAACCATTGTGCCTTCAGCTCTTCAGCCAGGCGGAAGGTGGCGCGGATCAGTTTTTCACTGTAGGGGCTGCCACTGACGCAGACCAGCAGACGTTCCGCTGTCGGCCATGGGCCGGCAATGGATTGGGTCTCCATATAAGCCCTCATCTGGTCATCAACCCGAGCCGCGGTACGGCGTAGCGACAGTTCCCGCAAGGCCATCAGGTTGCCGGGACGGAAGAACTTCTCGATGGCTTTGGCAGCTTGATCGGGGATGTAAATCTTCCCCTCGTTCAAACGCTGAATCAGATCTTCAGGAGAGATATCGATCAGCTTGATCTCAAAGGCCAGATCCAATAGCCGGTCCGGAACTGTTTCACGCACGATGATGCCGGTGATCTGTGCCACTACATCATTCAGACTTTCGAAGTGTTGAATGTTGACAGTAGTGTAGACATCAATTCCCGTTTCCAGAATCTCTTCAACATCCTGCCAGCGCTTCTCGTGTCTTGAGCCAGGGGCGTTACTATGGGCCAGTTCATCCACCAGAACAATCTGTGGTTTACGGTTCAAAATAGCATCAAGGTCCATCTCCGGCAGCGCGACTCCCAGATAGAGGACTTCCTTACGCTGCAAGGTTTCCATTCCATCCAGCAGCGCATCGGTCTCGCTACGGCCATGAGATTCGACATAGCCGACTACCACGTCGCGGCCATCCTTCTTTCTCTGACGGGCCGCCTCCAGCATGGCGTAGGTTTTGCCGACACCAGCTGCATAGCCAAGAAAAATTTTCAGCTTGCCCAGTTCAGCCGTAACTTCTTCTGCTTGGGCCAACTTCAGCATCGCCTCCGGAGTAGGGCGTATGTCGTCGCTGTTGGTCATTTGGTGTCTCGTTTATCGGGTCTGAGGCTGACCCGCCCTCGGCGGGTCTTGCCGATGGTTGGGGCCGCGCTTTTAAAATCCTTTACTTTTATAACATGAGTGATATATTTGGATCATGGTCGGAAGAAAAATTGTTATTCTTCACAGTTTCATCAAAAAGACGGACAAGACACCAAAACGGGAATTCGATATAGCGCTCACTCGGCAGAAGGAGGTAATTAGTCATGAGTTATAAGCCGGTTTCGTACCACCCCAAGAAAAAATTGGAGAATGAGCTTCAAGACCCCGATTTCAAGAACGCATGGGAAGCCTTGGATGATGAATTTGTCGCTCTGGATGCCCTGCTAGCGGCACGGCGTCAGGCTGGGATGACGCAGGAACAAGTGGCGGCTAAAATGGGAGTTTCACAGCCATCGTTGGCGAGGGTTGAGGCATCGCTCGGTTCTCACCGTCATTCTCCCTCTCTGGAGATGCTCCGCAAATACGCTGCCGCTGTTAACTGCAAACTGGAAATTCGGCTGATACCGCAGCATTCGTAAATGTGATTTGTCCGACAGCCGCAGATGGGATGGATTTTTTTTCATTTGTTGTTAACTCTCCACCGGTTTTCTTCTACGGGATGTCCGAAGTTGACTGTGATAACCAAAACCATTTCAACCATTCGCCTAATTTTTCCATAAATTTTTCGCCGAAAACTGCCCCTAACGCGACAAACACCAAGACTCCGATCACTAAACCCAATTTTGAAGTTTTCCTAAATTCCGAAGGGGATAACTCCAGCACATATGCACCGATAACAAATACTCCAAGAACTAGCCCCCAAAGAATCCCGCCGTAGTTACGAGAGGACTTTGTATACCCAGCCTTATTTATTTTGCTGTTTTCATGTTCTGTCATTTTATCCAACTCACTATTCACCAGTTCACGCGCGCGTGCGCGTGAACTGGTGATCTTCCCAAATGGAACATTTATCCTAAAATCGGCAGTTGGAACCGCAGAGACGCGGAGTACGCGGAGAAAATCAAAGACTTATATGGAGTTATACCGTCACCGAAAAGGTTATCGGATATTTTGTGTAACTGTCTGGTTTTACTCTGCGTTCTCTGCGTCTCAGCGGTTCAAATGCTTTTTATAGGTTTATCCTGATTTCTGTTCCCCGCCCAACAAAAACGCTTCCATTGTCTCCGGAGTGACATAACCGGTGACGCAGCCGGGATAGGCGTCGAGGAAGCTTTTTGGTATCCGTGGCGGTCTGGATGTTTTCCATTTAAATTCCCAGGCCGAAAGGACACCACCCTGCTCCTCAACATAGTCGATCTCCTGCTGCGCATGGGTACGCCAGAACCAGTAATTCGCTGGTTGCCCACCATAGTGATTGGCTTTCAATCGTTCGGCCACCAGGAAATTTTCCCACAAACCGCCGATGTCCTGGCGCAGATGTATGGGATTGAAATTCTTGATGACTGCGTTGCGCACACCGGTGTCCCAGAAATAGATCTTCCTGCTTTTCTTCAGCTCGTTGCGCAGATTCCGGCTGAACGAGGACAAGCGAAACACCACGTAACATTTTTCCAGCATCTGAATGTAGCGTTCTACTGTTTCCTTGTCCGCTCCCACCAGTTGCCCCAGCTCGTTATACGAGACCTCCGAACCGATTTGCAGTGCCAGCGCCTGAACGATACGCTCCAACAGCGCCGGTTTTTTGGTCAATCCCAAGCTGAACACATCCTTGTACAGATAGCTTTCTGCAAGCAGGGAAAGCAGTTCCCGCTCTTCGCCGGGAGACGTCACGACTTCAGGATAGCAGCCGTAAGTCAGCCGATGTTCCAGCAACCGTTTTTCAACCATCAAGCCATGATGGGCCACCATCTCGCCAAACGATAACGGAAACAGGTGGTACTCGAATTTCCTGCCGGTCAGCGGTTCACTGGTCGCATCGGCCAGTTCAAAGGCCGACGAACCGGTGGCGATAACCTGGACTTCCGGAATCATGTCGGCACACAGCTTTAGGGCAAGGCCGATGTTGGTGACTCGCTGGGCCTCGTCAATGATCACCAGCTTTTTCGAGCCGAAGAGGGTTTTCAGGCGCGTGGAGGTCGTATTGGAAAGCAGGGTGCGGGTATCGGCTTCGTCCCCGCTCAACCAAAGCGTGTCGAGGCCGGAATCCGCCGCAATCTCCCTGACCAGCGTGGTCTTGCCTGACTGGCGCGGGCCGAACAGCAGTATAATCTTGCCTTTGCCCAGTCTGGCGCGTATCTGATTCGCAACACTTCTTTTGATTGAATTTGTCGTATTCATACGATCAATTTATATTAAATTTTCGGTTTTAGCCACTAAATTTATTAAACAGTGTTGGCTATTTCACCCCATCCAGCGCCAGATTCAACACCAGCACATTTACCCTTGGTGCTCCCATAAAACCAAACTGACGCTCTTCGATGTGTTGGCTGACAACCTTGCGCAGGGCGTCCTCACTCATACCTCTGGCCTTTGCGATCCGTGGTATCTGCATCAACACCGACTCTGGTGATACATGCGGGTCAAGGCCGCTGGCCGAGGCCTGCACCAGATCAGCCGGAACAGTTCCGGTGACGCCGCTGTCGCGGAGAGTTTTGACCCGGTCACCAACTGTCTTCAGGTAATCGGGATTGGTCGGCCCTGCATTGGAGCCGCCCGAGGCCATTGAGTTGTAGCCAAAGTCACCGGCAGACGAGGGGCGAGGCCAGAAGTATTTCGGGTCGGAGAAGGGCTGGCCGATCAGAGTGGAGCCGATCTCTCTGCCACTCTTGTCGGTTATGAAACTCCCCTTGGCCTGGTTGGGAAACAGTGCTTGGGCGACACCGGTGACTATGGCCGGATAGATGCCGCCGCAGATGATGGTGAAGATGATGAAGAGCAGAATTGCTGGTTTTATATCTTGCATGGTTTTGTTCTCCCGTAGGGGCGATACCTTGTGTTCGCCCGCTTTTTCTTCTTCCGTTGGTGGCAATTGCATCAGGGCGAATACAAGATTCGCCCCTACAAAACCCTTACACCATCATTCCAATAACCATATCAATAACCTTGATCCCCGCAAACGGGGAGATAATCCCACCTGCACCGTAGATCAGCAGGTTATGGATCAGTAGCTTCTCAGCGGGCATTGCACGGAACTTGGTCCCCTTCAGCGCCAGCGGCACCAGCATCGGGATGATGATGGCGTTGAAGATGACCGCCGACAAAATGGCGCTCATGGGGGTTGCCAGGTGCATGACGTTCAACAGCCCCAGTTGCGGATAGATGGAGAGCATCATGGCCGGGATGATGGCGAAGTACTTGGCAATGTCGTTGGAGATACTGAAGGTGGTCAGATTGCCACGGGTCATCAGGATCTGCTTGCCGACTTCGACGATATCCAGCAGCTTGGTCGGGTTGCTGTCCAGATCGATGATATTGGCCGCCTCCCGAGCCGGCTGGGTACCGGTGTTCATGGCCACGGCCACGTCGGCCTGGGCCAGGGCCGGGGCGTCGTTGGTGCCGTCGCCGGTCATGGCCACCATGAAGCCCTGTTCCTGATACTCACGGATCAGGCGCAGCTTCTCCTCGGGCCTGGCCTGGGCCAGAAAATCATCTACCTGGGCCTCGGCAGCAATGGCGGCAGCGGTCAACGGATTGTCGCCGGTGATCATCACGGTTTTGATACCCATGCTGCGCAGCTGCAGGAAACGCTCCTGAATTCCGGCTTTGACGATGTCCTTCAGGTTAATGACGCCCAGAATTTCGCACCCCTTGCAGACGACCAGTGGCGTGGCACCTGCACGGGCTACACGGTCGACAACTTCGGTTAGGTCCGCAGGTATGGCTGTGCAACCCAGTTTTTTGACAAATGCAATCGTCGAATCCGAAGCACCCTTGCGGTACTGATTGCCGTCCAGATTGATGCCGGAGAGGCGTGTGTCGGCGCTGAACTCAACCACTTCCGCTTCCTTTGGCTTCTCCCTGCTCAATCCATATCTCTCTTTGGCCAATACGACCACACTGCGTCCTTCCGGAGTTTCATCAGCCAGCGACGCCATCAGAGCCGCTTCGGCCAGTTCCCGTTCGTTGTGCCCGCCAACCGGTACAAATGCCACTGCCTGACGATTGCCATGGGTGATGGTGCCGGTCTTGTCCAGCAGCAGCGCCGCGATGGTCGTTGGCGCGAGGCAGACGAATAATGCCACCAGAATGGTCAACGACACCGGTGTTCCTTGGCCAGCCACTTTGACGCTGTAGATCGAGAGCGGACTGATATTGGCGCAAACCAGCAGAAAGACCAGAGTCAGGGCAATCAATAATACTTCCAGGGCAACCTCGTTGGGGGTCTTGCGCCGTTTTGCCCCCTCAATCAGACCGATCATCCGGTCCAGGAAGGTCTCTCCCGGATTGGCGGTAATCCTGACGATGATGGAGCTGGAAATGACCGTAGTGCCGCCGGTGACGGCGCTGCGATCCCCACCTGATTCACGGATCACCGGGGCTGACTCTCCGGTCACAGCCGATTCGTTGATCAAGGCTGCTCCGGCCACTATGTCGCCGTCTCCGGCAATCATCTCATTGGCCTCAACCAGGATGAGATCACCCTTGCGGAGCTGGCTGGCGCCGACGGTGGTAAAGTTGCCTCCAAACTCCGGCTTCTCCATCTTTTTGGCAGTTACATCGGTGCGGCTTTTGCGCAAACTGGCGGCACGGGCCTTGCCGCGCCCCTCGGCCAGAGCCTCGGCAAAGGTTGAGAAAATAACGGTCAGCCAGAGCCAGATGGAGACACTGCCGGTAAACCAGGCCGGTTCCTTGTTGGCGCCGGTCAGCGACATGACAAAGGTCACCAGGGTGATAACGCTGGCAATCTCGACACAGAGCATGACCGGATTGCGCCAGAGAATACGTGGATCAAGCTTCTTACATGAGTCAATCAGAGCGCCCTTCATGAGTTCGGTATCAAAGGCCGATTTCGGCTGTTGGATAAGTTTTGACATTTTGATTTCTCCGTAGGGGCGATACCTTGTGTTCGCCCGCTTTTGACTTTTGATGTTGATGGCAATTGCAACCGGGCGAATGCAATTGCAACCGGGCGAATACAAGATTCGCCCCTACGCGCCAATCATCTGCAGATGTTCAACAATCGGCCCCAAAGCCAGAGCAGGGAAGAAAGTCAGTGCTCCAACAATCAGAATAACCAGCGTAAGCCAAATGGCAAAGGGTGCCTTGTCGGTCGGCAGGGTGCCCAGACTGGGGGGGACATATTTCTTTTCAGCCAGAGAGCCAGCCATGGCCAATACCGCGATAGCCGGGATATATCGTCCAACGGTCATAGCCAGAGAACCGAACAGATTGTAGAAATTGACGTTGGCGTTCAACCCGGCAAAGGCACTGCCGTTATTATTGGCCATTGAAGCCAGTGCATAGAGCACCTCGGAAAGGCCGTGAGCCCCCTGGTTGGACATGGAAGCCACGGCCTGCGGCGTAATCATGGCGATGCCGGACAGGATCAGCACCGTGACACCGGCGGTCAGGATGACAAGGATCGACATCCACATCTCGCGCACCTCGATCTTCTTGCCCAGGTATTCCGGCGTGCGGCCGATCATCAGCCCGGAGACGAAAACCGCGATGATGGCGAAGGCCAGCATGCTATAGAGACCGGAACCGACCCCGCCGAAAATGATCTCGCCCAGCAGAATCAGGCTCATCGGGATCATGCCGCCGATTGGGGTGAGGGAATCGTGCATGGTATTGACCGCTCCGCAGGAGGTACCGGTGGTAGCAACCGTGAACAGGTTGGACCCTGCCATGCCGAAGCGGACATCCTTGCCTTCCATGTTGATACTCTGTACGCCCAGTTTCGCCACCAGCGGATTGCCGCTGCTCTCGACACCCTGCAGGACACCGAAACATCCCACCAGTATCAACAGCATCACCCCCAGCAGCATCCATCCCTGGCGGGTGTTGCCTACCATGACGCCAAAGGTATACGTCAAAGCGCCGGGAATCAGCAGGATCAGCAGGATCTCCAGCATGTTGGAAAGCGGCGTGGGGTTCTCAAAAGGATGGGCCGAGTTGGCGTTGAAAAAGCCGCCGCCATTGGTTCCCAGTTCCTTGATCGCTTCCTGGGAGGCGACCGGGCCCATCGGAATGGTAACTTCTTTGACAATTACGGTTTCGGTAACCGGTTTGCTGGCAGCATCCTTGATCGGGTTGCCCTTGTCGTCCATTTTGGGTTTGTCATAGTTGGTGGACTGAACCAACAATACCGTCTTATATGCGCTGAAGTTCTGAATCACCCCCTGGGAAACCAGCAGGAGAGCGGCAAAAATGGATATAGGAAGGAGTATGTAGAGCGTACAGCGGGTCATGTCGACCCAGAAATTACCCAGCAGAGCTGTTTTGCGGCGCACGAAGCCGCGGATCACGGCAATCGCTATCGCTATGCCGGTGGCGGCGGAGACGAAGTTATGCACCGCCAGCCCCGCCATCTGGGTGAAGTAGCTGGCCGCCTGCTCGCCGGCATAGGCCTGCCAGTTGGTGTTGGTTACAAAGCTGACGGCGGTGTTGAGCGCTAACTGCCACGTGAATGACGGAACCTTCTGAGGGTTGAGAGGCAGAAGGTGTTGGGTCAATAGCATTATGAAAAGTCCAACGAAAAACACCAAGTTTAAGAGCAGAACGGAGCCGGCGTAGCGCTTCCATCCCATCTCGTCTTCCGGTTGTACTCCGCTGATGCGGTAGATCACCTTTTCGCAGGGGGCAAGGACCGGTGACAGAAATGTTCTCTCACCCTGGAATACCTTGGCCATGAAACTGCCCAACGGCTTGACCAGGGCCAGTAATACGACAAAAAAGATGATCGTTTGCAGCCATTCGTAGCTGTTCATGGTATATTCTCCTTGTTTGCTTCGTCACCGAGACGAAGCAATTGTTTGGCGATGGTGACCGGTATCACGGCCCATTCATTCCTCCGGCGGTCGAACACTGGTACCTCACCATGATCATAATCAGGGACCGGAACGGGTGTCATACCCTCTTCATACTTAAGCATATCAAGTTCTTCGAAAGTTTCACCTTCGTACAGTCCGTTTTCTGTATTGAAGAGATAGGTTTTCATGGTTGTGCTCCCTGACTCGAAATAACTTCCATGAATACAGGGTAGCAGGAAGGATATAAATTGGGTGTCAAAATGAGGGGGAAGGATGTCAAGAAGGTATCAAGGCATGATGCTGGTTGTCTGGAACTAGATTGTATTGATGTGCATATGGAGAAAATTCGCATTAGAATCGTTGACTTAAGGCAGTAAAGGTGCCATAAATGCGTCGTTTTGGCGTGTCTGATTTTACCTCCCGGAGATCATGCAGTGTACCGTCTGCGCTATTTCAATTACATCGTCAGCAAGCTCTCTGCTCTTAAGGCGCCGGTATTCGTGCTGTGTCTGGATTGGCTGTACCTGTTAAATCTGGTCAGTTTGAACAACCAGGGGAATGTCGAACTATGTTCCTGAAGTCGCTGACCATCTCCAGCCATGACGATGTCATCCGCCGGATCGATTTTCACAACGGTATCAACCTGATTGTCGATGAAACCACGAACATTCAAGATACGGCCACCGGCAACAATGTGGGTAAAACCACGGTGCTCATGCTGATCGATTTCTGCCTGTCGGGTGATGCGAAGCAGATCTATACCGAGCCGGAACATAAAAAACAGGAGTACAAACTGGTAAAGGATTTTCTGATTGAGAATCAAGTGCTGATCACGCTGGTGCTCAAGGAAGATCTGTTCAGGGACGATTCGCCGGAAGTCCGTATCGAGCGGAATTTTCTGTCGAGAAAGCAGCGGATACAAAAGTTCAATGGCGTCAACAAGACCGACGACGAATTTGAAGAGGCATTGACCAACGTCCTTTTTCCCGGTCATTACGGCAAGAAACCGACCATCTGGCAAATCATCTCCCACAATATCCGCTACAAGGAGCTGAGCCTCACCAATACCCTCAAGACGCTCAGCCACTACACCCGTGCCGACGAGTATGAAACCCTGTATCTCTTTTTGCTGGGGTGTGATTTTGACCATGTTTCACAACCGGATGATTGCAGAGAAGGTGAAATATATCGCCAAGGATCTGCCGAGGCTTGACAGCGATTTGCAGGCCAAGTCAGAGCATTTGAGCCGGCTGTTGCAGCAGGAGGCGGAGTTGACGGCGGCGATCTCGCGCAGCGAGTCGTTTGCAGAGCTGGAAAAGCTGATTAATGAGCTTAACGAAAAGTACCGGAAAAAAGGGGAGTACGAAAGCATCATCCAGCAGTTGGCCGAAGTGGAGGCGAACCTAAAGTCGCTAAATTTGCGCCTGGACGCAATTGACAATGCGCTTTTTTCGGAAGAGTTCGAACTGAAGATCAAAGGGCAGGTGAACAAGTTCAATCGCTACTTCTCCTCGATTTCACTGGAACTTTATGGTGAGCAATACGCCCTGAAGGTCGATCCGACCGTAAATAAAAAAGGACAGCGTTTGTACGAGTTCAGCGCTTTCAATACCAATCTCAGTTCAGGAAAAAAGCAGGGGGAGATTTCCTGTTTCGATATTGCCTACACTCTGTTTGCCGATGAAGAGAATATCCCGTGTCTGCACTTTTTGTTGAACGACAAGAAGGAGCTAATGCACGATAATCAGCTTCTGAAGATTGCTTATTTGGTGAACAGTAAAGGCATTCAATTTGTGGCGTCGATTCTCAAGGATAAGTTGCCGGAAGAGTTGAATCGAGAAGAGTATTTTGTGGTTAAGTTGTCGCAGGGGGATAAGTTGTTTCGGATTGGGGAGTGAGAATTAAAGCAATAAAGCAAGCCCGACCCCGCAGGGGCTCCCCTGTTTTTATAGTTTCCCTGATTCCAAAAAGCTGAAATAGCCGCTCCGGTTGAAGATGATATGGTCGAGGAGTTGAATTCCCATTATCTCCCCAGCTTGCCTGAGTTGTCGCGTAGCTTCCACGTCAGAGGACGAAGGCTCAAGGCTGCCAGCCGGATGGTTGTGAGCTACGATTATGCCGGAAGCCCGATCCGCCACCACGTCCGCAAATACCTCTCGCGGATGAACCGGAGTCCGGTCCACCAGGCCGATGGAGACAACCCGTACATTGAGTACTTCATTTGCGCCATTAACGGTGATGGAGAGGAAGTGCTCCTGTTTGCGGTCGGCAAAATGCCGGATAAGCGGGAGAACATCTGATGGCGTGGTGATCTTGACCCCTTCAGGTTTAATGCGTCTCCGTGCGAACTCAATGGCCGCCAGAATCAACGTAGCTTTGGCTTCTCCGACCCCATCAAAACTCGTCAGATCTTCCACCCGTACATCAAGCCCCTTGTCGTCGATAACCCTGGCGACTTTGGTCGCCAGCGTCATCACGTCCATCTGGGGTGTCCCCTTGCCCAGCAGAATTGCCAGTAGTTCCTGATCGCTGAGAGCACGCGATCCCTTGGCGACCAGTTTTTCGCGAGGGCGGTCGTGCTTGGGAATCTGGCTCATGGGCTTGTTCATTGGCTTACACCGCGCATGCCAGGTGATGCTGGATCACTGTGACGGCCATGATATCGAAAATTGCACCTTGGTCAGTGTATTTCGGGTCGGTAAGCTCGTTAAAGCGGCTGAGTTCTTCGTAACGATTCTGAATCAGCCCGTCCACTCGATCTTTGAACGTCTCTTCCAGATAAACCACGTTATCGCGATGGGCATTGACGGTTGTGCGTATTTCGTCATCACCGGTTTTCTCCTCTGTCACCTGGCGGATCAAAAGGGCTTCTTCGTCAGAAATGGCGAAGCTGGCGCGAATCTGCGCAATCATATCCTGCACCGATATCTTTTTCAGAGGCGGCCCTGCGCTGTTGCCGCCGTTACCAGGTTTCAGTTTCACCGTACCACTGGTGCGGACTTCTCCGATGAACTGGACAGCCGCCTTGACGACTTCCGTCTTCCGAATCAGTTGCATCAGCTCAGAGACACTCCCCTGTTTGATCAGTTGTGGACCGACATATTCAGCAAAAGCGGCAAAGCTAGCCAGCTCTTCCGGGTAGGAGAAGAAACAGGTCAGGAAATGGTAACTCTTTACGAACCGTCCGAGCAGATAGACAAACGTCTTACGCTGTTCAAGGTCGATGATACTTGCCTGAAAACGTACCCTCAGCCCGTTCACAACCATCTGCACCTGCGCATCGGTTCCGTTTGCCAGCAGTTTTACAAAGCTGTCGGCATCCTCCTGGGTAAACACTCCTAACTCCAGAATCTCCGCAAACAGCTTCACGCACTGCTGTTCGTCCGGGTCGCCTGGCTCAAAAGGTGTTCCCTTTCGATATTTGACAAATGCCTTGAGGATCTCCTTGGCGTTGTTGGTAAAATCCACCACAACAACATCCGATTTTCCCTCATGGCAGCGGTTCAACCGTGACACCGTCTGTACCGCGTTGCGGTCCACTACCGGCTTGTCCAGGAACATTCCGGCCAGCAGCGGTTGATCAAAGCCGGTCTGAAGCTTGTTGGCCACTACCATCAGGCGGTAGTTGTCACCTTCAAAACGCTCTTCGATCTGCTCTCCTTCATTGAGGTCATTCACGGCGTACTCACTGATCGCGGCGTTTGTCTCAGGATGGACAAAGTCTGAGAAGGCGTAAAGTACTTTGTAGTCTGCGCCCCGCTCTTTCAGCTTCTCCTGAATGATGCGGAAATAGCGCAGTCCGGACACACGTGAGCTGGTGACGATCATCGCCTTGGCTCGCCCGTCGATAAGCTGCTTCACGTTTTCCTCGAAGATACGCAACATCACCTCTGCCTTGTACTGGATCAGCCCGTCATCCATGAACGCCTTGTTCTTCAGTGCTTTGGCCACCACCCCGGCGGGATAGAGCTTTTCCTCATTCGGTTCAGGGAGGATGGGGCAGTGAAGGTGGTAGAGCGTTTTAAAGGAAAGGATACTTGCCGCCACATCCACGATGTAACCCTCGGCAATGGCTTCAGCCTCGCTGTAGGTATCGAACGATTCACCGAAGAGCGTCACCGTCGCAGGGGCGGGAGTAGCGGTGAAGGCAATAAAAAGCTGGTTCAAGTCGTGCTCGCGGATGATTTTTGCAATTTTCTCTTCCTCATCCTCTTCCGGCAGATCAGTGTCGGGGGCGTCGGCAGAACGGAACGGAGTCCGAATTGCGGCACCCATCTTCCCTTCTTGGGAACGGTGCGCTTCGTCGATCAGGAAGGCAACCCGAAGATTTGCCAGTTCCTTGTTCTTCTTGATTTCATCCAACACCCATTCAAATTTCTGCTGGGTAGTAACGATGATCGGTTTTCGCTCCGTAAGGAAGCGCGGCAGGTCGGCGGCCTTCCGTGCCAGACCGATTACCTCCTTCAGGTGGGTGAAGTTTTCAATGTCGTCCTTGATGTTCTTGTCGAGTGACTTGCGGTCGGTGAGGATGAAAATCAGGTCCACCAGTTTTTCACCGGTCCCCGGTTTGTAGAGGCTGTGCAGACGGTCGGCCAGCCAGCAGATCGAGAGGGTCTTACCGCTGCCCGCTGAATGGTTGATGAGGAATTTTCGTCCGATGTTGCCGGTGGCGGTGAAGTGTGTCTGTATGGTGTCGGATATTTTCCGCACCATGCGGCTCTGATGATAACGCGGAAAAAGCGTGAAAGCCGGGTTCGCAGGACGATTTTCCTCAGCGTCGCGCTTTGGTACGCGAACGAGGAAGAACGACAACGCCTCCAACAGGTGCTCTTTGGATAACACCTCGCGGTAGAGGAACTCCACCGGATATTCTCCTTCGGTTATGTTCTCATTATTTAGGCCGGTGTTGTGCCAGCGGAAGTTCTGCTCCCGGCTGGGATCGGTGGCGGCCATGACATCGCTGGTGTCGGCGGCCAGGTAGAGGAAGGGATGCTGGAAAATCTTCCGGGTCAAGTCGCGCCTGGAAAACTGCGCTACTGCGTCATGCACGTTCTGATTCTTTTCGTGCTTCAACTCCAGGGCCACAATCGGCAGGCCATTCAGAAACAGAACGAAGTCGATCTCCTGGTGTGTCTCCCCGAAATAGAAGTGCGGCCGGAAGGTGATGCGGTTTTGTCCAAAGTGCTTATTGGCCTCGCTCTCGCCGGAGCGTGGTTTGGGGTAAAACAGCCGAAACTCCAGCCCGCGTACCTTGAGGCCATGGCGGAACAGGAGCCAGAGCGGCGTGTGCTGGAGTTCTGCCCGAAGCGCCTTGAATACCTCGTCCCGTGCATCGGTTCCGTAATCGGCTGTCAGTTTGTCGAGGGTGATTTGCTGAGTTGCTGTGAGAAAGGCCCAGAGATGGTCTTCGGCGATGGAGTGTTCGGTGTCGGTGATATCGGCTTGTTCCAGCAGAGCATAGCCGTGGTGGCGTATGAAGAAATCCGCGATGTGCTCTTGAAACGTTATTTCGGGAGCCTTACGTTTTGCCATTCTGATTCCTCAATGAGGCCAGGCTTCCAGACGGGTCAGCCATTGGTTGAAGTGGGGACATTCTTTGCGAATAGTATCAATGCCAATTTCGAGTGCGGCCAGTGTCCCCATCAAGGGTTTATCATAGTTTGCCAGCAGTGCTGAAATTCGCTTTGATGGCGCGGTTTGAGGTGAATCGTTAATCTCTTCGGGAGTGTTGAACTGGTCACGGATTGCTTGAAAGTGTGCTATCAACTCCAGCATACCGATGCTTTTTCCAAAACGGTCGCAATCACTAAAAAGCAAACCCTCAAACTCATGCATCATGACAAAAGGGATAAATCTGTTCGGGTTAAAACTTTTCCCCATTGCCTGAGAAAGATCATGCCTGAGTGCGTCTTCAATAGTAGCGGCCTTCTGATAAAATTGGAGTAAATCAGCTTCTGCACGACCGGGCCACGCCTTTTCACCAGTCTGCGGCATTCCATAGTAATCCACGCAGGTTGTGACACAGCATCCGGCATCTTCCTTTAAATGTCGGATAATTCCTGCACTGGTCACGTCCCAGCCCTTGATTCCATGTCGTTTAGCACGGGAACGGGCTCGCCCGATGCGACAAGCAGCGACTTTTTCCCAGCCGTGCATCAGTAAGTGGGGTGCCAGTACGGCGTTTACAAAATCTTCTTCTGTGACACCTTCGACATGCACAATTAGTCGCGACATGATCCAGGTCTCCCGCCAAACTCGTTTTTCTCCCAAAGCTCGCCCAGGCTGTAATCTTCAAGCCAGCTTTCCAGTCTCACACCATCCAGTCTCTGGAAAGTTGTAGTATGCCTGCTCCGTTCAACCACCAGAACATCCTCTGGGGTGAATTCATCAAGTAAATGTGACGACTGGGTGGCAAGCACTATCTGTGAATCCACAGCAGCCATTCTTATCATTGAGCCCAGCAAGTTAATTGCCAGCGGATGCAGCCCGAGTTCGGGCTCATCCACTACAATCAAGCGAGGGCGCAGCTCTACAGGTTGCATGAAAATGGCTGCCAGGGCGATAAAGCGCAATGTGCCGTCTGAGAGCGCCCATGCATCAAAATAAGCGTCACTCTCTCGATGCCGCCATTCGAGCTTTATTCGATCAGGGTTTAGTTCGGACGGACGAAGGATGAAGTCATCGAAGAACGGCGCAACCAGTTGTACCGTGCGGCGGAGTAGCGAATACGATACGGGGTGTCGTTGCTGCAACAAGTAGAGAAAGGCAGGCAGGTTGCCAGCATCAGCCCTAAGCGAGCGGTTATCTTCCAAATCGGCGGCACGTCGCAAAGGTGAAGTATCGCCGGTATCGTGCAGATGATACAAACGCCATAGCTGTATGCGTCCGGCAATCCATTTCGCCGTGCCCTGTAACCCATCACCGCTGATGCCGGCTTCCCTGCCGTTGCGAACGAGCTGTTCTTTCACTGTCTTGCCGTCGGTTACATGAGTTACCGTTTCCGAAACAGGCAGCAGTTCCACCGCATGACCTGGCTCCAGTTCCAGAGCATAGCTAATACGCTCCACTCCCGTAAAGCCTAGCTCAAGGCTGAGACGTGGTGTGGTCTTTGGCCCGAAATGGAGTAAATTATCTGCACCTATTTTTCCCGCATAATCCTGGAGATGTCCGCTACGAATATGCTGAAGAAAACGGAACAGGGCTACCAGGTTCGACTTGCCAGAACCGTTCGCCCCGATGATTACGTTAATCGGACGCAGCCCCAGCTTCTCAGCGGATGCGATACTTTTGAATCCCTTGACGGTTATGTAATCGAGTTCAGGTGCGTTCATGGTTGGCGACAGTACCTCAATTAGCTTGAAATGTCATTTAGTTAGAAAGCTGATTTATATCTACTACCGTTACCCGCCGCTGACCAGTCACGCATTCGTGGATGAGGGATTTGCGGTAGGCGAGGAGGGTGGAGATTTGGGTTTGCAGATTGTTCTGGAGCGTTCGCAGGCTTTCCAGTTGATCTTCAAGATATTCGACAAGCCGCGCTTGCTCTTTCACTGGAGGAAGCGGCAGCGGGAATGCGCCCACTTTCGTTGCATTCGTCGAAGCAAGGTTGGTTGTTTTTTTGCCGGTGGCTTCAAAGTAATCACGGCCATAACTGGATGCGGTAAGGTAGGTCAAGAACTTCGGCAGCAGTTTATGGTGAAAACAGCGCACTGCGAAGATATGGTTCTGGTGCAGACAGTCCGGAATCTCGCCCTTCCACAAGTAACCACGGGCCAATTTATCCAAATCGCCCCCTTCGGTCATGAGCACGTCATCCACGCGAAGCTCAACCCGCTTTGCCACATCCAAAGGGACTTCAATCATGGTGACATCATCCAGGTCGAGATGGCCGTCCTGCACGTTGGCAACCCGCAGATAAGACCTTTCGATGAGCGGCCCGTCGTATGTCTTGCCGAGTGTCAGTCCGCCTTGAAGTTCGGACACGCGTTTGAGACAGACCAGATCCCACCCGACCGGCACCTCCTCCATCCAGATGTTGCCGGTTTTGCGAAGTTTAGGTTGCTCGCTAAGGCCACGTGTCACGACACGTTGAATAACGTCTTTGCGAAGTGCATCCAATGTTCCAAGCTGCTGCTGTTTCGCCGCCACCGCTGCATCCAGAGCGGCACAACTAGCATCGAGATATGCAGCAATCCGGTACTGCTCATCAGTTTGCACATCAGGCATCGGCAAACGCTCTAGCTTTTCAGCAGTGAGGTGAGCAATTGTTGTTTTTGAAACAATGGCATCAATATAACCAGAATGTTTGATGTTGAAGAGCCAGTAATAGAGAAAACGTGTGCTTTGCAGGTTTCTTGGGCGCACACGATTGATAGCGTTTTGGTAGTAACAAACTGGAAGCTCTCCATTCCAAATCGAGCACCTACCGACATCGCCACCCTCATTGACAAGCAGATCGCCAGGCTGAAGCAAAAGGTCGCGTTTTTCCGATGGTGAAAACCACATGGTTTTTACGTCAGAAATGTTCACGCCATCCCATTGCACGTTTGCAGAGCGAAGGTAAGGTTCTTCCGTATCCTCCGGTGTAGCTTGTAGTGGTTGAAGCATTTTCCCAAGCTCGACGCAGTAATCACGCTTTAGTATACGTTCCCGCCACACAGTCGGGATTATCTTTACTCTATCGTTTGATGATAGGACGGTCATTCCACACCCCCCAACTCCGCCCGCACCACATCGGCAAGTTGTCTGGCCGTCGGCAGCTTCCCCTTCATCTCACCCGGCAATTGTGCCTGCAGTTGATATTCAGCCACACCAATCGGATTGAGCTTGGTCTTCAGAGAAAATTCCACTTCCACATCATCCTTTTCAGCACAGAGGATGATGCCGATGGAGGGGTTGTCGTCGGGAGCTTTCTCCCGCTCGTTGAGCAGGTTCAGATAAAAATCCATCTTACCGGCAAATTCCGGCTCAAACTCTCCCACCTTCAGCTCGAACGCCACCAGCGACTTGAGAAAACGGTGATAGAACAAAAGATCAACAAAATACTCCTTTTTACCCAGCTTCAGCCGGTGCTGACGCCCCACAAAACAGAAGCCGTAGCCCAGTTCAAGGAGGAAATCCTTCAACCGTTCGACCAGCCGGTCTTCCAGCTCTCGCTCCTTCACTTCACGCCGGATGCCTAGAAACTCAAGATTGTATGAACTTTTAAGCATTTCGTCAGCCTGTTCAGCAAGGTATTCAGGCAACACAGCAGGGAAATTGTGCGACTTTTTCTCCGTCACAGCCCGCTCATAAGCCCCGGCCTTGAGCTGGTTAAGGAGTACCTTACGCGACCAGCCGAAATGAGCAGTGGCCTGGAGGTAGTAGAGCCGAGCCGCAGAATCGGTAAGCTTCTTGAGTATGAGCAAATGCTGGCCCCACGGAATAGCCCGCAAAAGATTAATGGCCAGAGTGCCTCCGCTGCTATTGATTGCCACATTGCCTACTTTGATTGTTTCTGGGACACATTGTCCCAGAACTTCTTGAAAGCTTGGCAGTACATTTTCTGGGACAGCCTGTCCCAGAAAATCATCATTGCTGTAAGCAAGGTAAAACTGTCTCATCCGCCAGACATTATCAGCCGAAAAGCTCTTGCTGTGAGGAAAGGCCCTCCTGAGATCCGCCGCTACCATCTCAACTACCGACTCTCCCCAGGCATGCGTCCTTTGCTTTCCCACAATGGCCTGCCCGATATCCCAAAAAAGCATAATCAGTTCGTTGTTAACCGTCCGTGCAGCTGAAATACGGGCAGATGTGACTCTTACCTTCAATTCTTCAATAAATAGTCGATATTCAGGTGATAGCAATTGTGTCGTGTCCGTAACATTCTTCATTCAACCAACCCCTTCAACATCTTCTCAGCCTCTTTCTCCAACCGCCAGAACTCTTTCAATAGATCTTTCGCAGGCATAGGCGCCTGGTAACGATAGAAATACTTATTCGGCAAGATTTCGTAGCCAAGCTGGGGACTGTCGGCACAACGAATGATCGGCTTGCCGATTTCACGCTTCAGGAATTCCTCGATATTCTCACCATGTGGGATGTATTCATCATCCTTCACATAGTGGCGGTGTGTCCAGATAACTTCCTCAATGATGAGGCTTTTCACGAACTCCTTGAATGCCTTGGTGTCGGCAGGCGCTGAGGTAAAGGCCTTCTTTACTGACTTGTCGAACACCTTTGTGAAGCTGTCGTTTGGTTTGAGGGTGAAGGAAAGAACTTTGACCCCATCCCCACCCCGACCCTCCCCTTGAAGGGGAGGGAGAGTAGCGCGCATGCTGAATTGCAGTTCACTGCCGTAAAACACCTGCTCCTTGGCGATGTTCGCGGCTGAGAATGTCTTTTCGTACGATTCAGTGACAATGGCGGGTTGGTCGTTTTCATCACTCTGCCAGAAAACAACACTGACCTTATGAAAGGCAAAATCGGTGGTCTTGAACAGCTTCACATCCTCATCGGCATATCCTTTTGCCCAGCCATCCCGATAACGCTCCTCAACCCAGACCCGGTGGGTGTCGGTAATCCGGTTGCGTTTGTTGCCGAAGGATTTGGGCTCTTTTTCGAACTGTTTGCGGGAATCGATCAGCATCACCCGGCCATGGTGGCTCTTCGGCTTTTCGTTCCGCAGCAGCCAGATGTAGGTAAAGATGCCGGTGTTGTAGAAGAGCTGGTCCGGCAGCATGACAATGGCATCGAGCCAGTCGTTTTCCAGAATCCAGCGCCGGATTTCGCTCTCACCCGAACCGCAGTCGCCGTTACTGAGAGGCGAACCGTTGAAGATAATGGCGATGCGGCTGCTCCCTTTTTCCGGTGGCTGCATCTTTGCCAGCATGGTCTGGAGGAAGAGCAGCGCACCGTCGTTGGAGCGGGGCATGCCTGCCTTGTAGCGGGTCTTTGCCAGCTTCCTCGCCTCGGCCTCATAGCCGTCCTTACCGCCCCAAGTGACGCCGAAAGGGGGATTACTGAGCATGAAGTCAAAATGGAAGGTGGCTTCAGGCAACTGGTCACCTGGTTCTTTGCTTTCCTTTTCGTGGGGGATGAGCGAGTTGCCGAGAAAAACCTTGGCCTGCCGGTCGCTCTTGATCAGCAGATCGGCCTGACAGATGGCGTAGTTGGTGGGGGAAAGCTCTTGGCCGTGAACGGTGACTAATTTCTCGACCCGCTCTTTTTCCGCCTCAGTTGCAGCCCGATCCAACAGGTGTTCCTTGGCTACTGACAGCATCCCGCCGGTGCCGCAGGCCGGGTCGTAGATGGCGATGTTCTTCTTGTCAGGGATGGGTATCTCCAGCAGTTCCACCATCAGGCGGATAACCTCGCGGGGGGTGAAGTGCTCCCCGGCCTCTTCGCCGCTCTGCTCAGAGAAACGCCGCAGCAACTCTTCATAGATGTAACCCATCTCCAGATTGGAGAGCTTGTCGGGGCCAAGATCCATCTCCTTGTATTGGTTGAGGATCGGGGCCAGGCGGTTGTTTTTGACCATCTGGGTGATGGTAGCCCGATAATTGAAATGTTCGATGATGTCATCGACATTCTTTGAGAAACCATTTATGTAGGCGCGGAAGTTTGCTTCGAGCAGCGTCTGGTCTTCTTCATAAACCTTGCGCAGCGTCCAGTCGGTCTGGTTGGAAAATGGGGCCTGTTGCGGGTTTTGCTCCAGTTTCTTCACCAGATCGACCAACTCTTGCTCGCTCAGTTTTGGCTGTTTACCGCGAATTTCGACTTTCTTCTGTTCGCGCCACTTCAGCAGTACGCACTCCAGGCGACGGATAACGATGATCGGCAGGACAATGCTCTGGTATTCATATGCTTTGAACTTGCCGCGCAAACGCTCTGCGGATTTCCATATTTCGGTGGCAAGATTGTCGAGTTTTTGCTTGTTGAGGGAAAGGGACATCAAGGCTCCAACTGAGAAAAGTAATGATGTCTTATAGCAAAACACCAGATCAAATGCCATACAAACAAAACAATACTGACGCATGAACCATGCACCGTCGTCAATACGGGTGACCAAGGGAGGA
>JBAXVG010000045.1:0-38466 GCA_037129255.1 Desulfuromonadales bacterium
GTCACTTACAGGCAATGCACCCTGATAACTTCAAGCACTCCCTCAATATTCTCAACTACATCGTTGTTCTAAAAATCTGTATGTTTTAATCGGCTGCTGCCTGCGGAATTTGACATCTTCAAGCTGACTGTTGCGCAATCTGCGCCAGAGTATGCGTTCAACATCTGTAACGTTATGTCTCAATTCTATGGCATATTCTTGAAGGGAATGACGTGGTTTCATTGCGGCTTCCCCCACCCCCTAACCCCCTCCCGCAAGGGGCGGGGGGACTTTTTAAAACCTTGAAAATGTCCAGACTCCAGCTCCCTGAGAGCCCTCAGGGAGAGGATGAGCATGTAAGAAACAGGTGGCGGCAAATCCCTGTGTTCAGTGTGTCAAATACCCAGAATTTCCCCCATATGCAGCAGGTCATCGTTCAGTTTCTTCTGCCCGCTGTTTACCACCATCTCCAGCAGCGTGGCGGTGAGCGTGTTGGCCGACAGGCCAACCATGACCCCTTTTGTGCCGGCGAGCAGAAGTTCCACCGACCTCATGCCGAAGCGGCTCCCCAACAACCGGTCAAAAACCGATGGCGCTCCGCCCCTCTGATAGTGTCCCAGTACGGTTACGCGGGTTTCAAAGCCGACGGCGTTTTTGATACCCTCAGCAACTTCCTGCGCATGTCCGGCTCCCTCTGCCATTATGATCAGGGCGTTGGTGCGTCCCTCGTCGTAGCGTTGTCGCAACTGGTGGCACATCTCAACCAGATCGAGCTCCACCTCTGGTACGATGGCAAATTCGGCGCCGGTTGCAATAGCCGACGTTGAAGCCAGGTAGCCGGAATTACGTCCCATCACTTCGACGATAAAAGCCCGGTCGTGAGAACTGGCGGTGTCCTTGATACAGTCCACGGCGTAAATGATGTTGTTGAGCGCGGTATCAACACCCAGAGCCATGTCGGTATAGGCGATGTCGTTGTCGATGCTGGCCGGGATGCCGATCACCGGGAACCCCATCTTGTCCAGAGCCAGTGCGCCGTTCAAAGAGCCATCGCCACCGATCACGATCAGTCCCTCAACCTTGTCCCTTAGCAGATTGTCCAGCGCTTTTTTACGCCCCTCTTCGGTACGGAATTCTGCCGAACGGGCCGACTGCAGAAATGTCCCGCCACGTTGCAGTGTTCCGGCAACGGCCTGAGAATTGAGGACGATAAAATCATTTTTCAGGAGTCCGGCATACCCTTTTCGATAGCCGATCATCTCCACTTCGTTGGCGATGGCGGTGCGGGCTGCAGCCCGGATGGCGGCGTTCATGCCGGAACAGTCACCGCCGCTGGTCAGTATTGCAAGTCGTTTCATGGTATGGCCTCCCAGGTAAGGTAGAGTAACATCATTAAGTAGTCGGAAATATTTCTTTCAGTACTCTGCATCGGTAATCGAAAATCTTTCTCAGTCGCGGCGCAACGAACAGCCGGTTGACCAGAGTGGCCAAATGGTCGTGAGCAAGCAGATAATGCACCAGGTCGTGCATCTCAATACCGCCTTCCACTTCACGAAAGCGGTGCTGATGATGCCAGAAACGATACGGTCCGAAACGTTGCTCGTCAACAAAGAAATACGGTTTTTCAACATGGGTGATTTCGGTTGTCCAGGTCACTGCGAGGTGAAAAAACGGTCGAACCGTGTACGTTATGATCTGACCTGCGCGGGTTTCCGAGGCGGGCGGCGACGTTATACGGAAGTCCATGTTGGGCGGCGTGATCTTTAACAGGTTGGCGGGGTCGGAGAAAAAAGTCCAGGCCTTGTCGATACTGACAGGCAGGATTTGAGTGCGTTCAAGAGTAAATGGCTTCATTATTATTTAACCCCAATCGGAAAATCCATCCCTTGTAAACTTTTCTGGGGAATCTGTTCGTAGCCCCATTTTTTGTAGGTTAATTCAGGCAGGGTCTCTTCGATGAAGTTGGCCAGCAGGTTGACTGTAATCGATCCACCCCGGTTAGCGGCCTTGCCTTTGATACCTTCCAGGACGGTATAGCTGAAGACGTCGTGTCCCTCATATCCTTCCATAGCAGCCTGGTTTTTGGAGCTTGCGAGAATAAACAATACTCACCAGAGCACTTTGACACCGTACTCGACAAACACCGGATCGCAGGTGATAACTGTCAGTTTTTCCAGCTCAGACTGGGCCATTAACATCCTGTCGAACGGGTCGCGGTGCGGGCCGGGGAGCTTTCCGGCGTACAGGGCGTGTTCAAGTGAGATCGGCAGTATCTCGAAACGGTCCTTACGGAGATAGAGAGGGAGCCTGTCAATTATATCTCCGATCTCCGGCAGTTTTCCAATCCGGTATTTGGTTGATAACTCCCAGGCCGAAGCGCTGCTGACAAAGACGTGGTTGGTAGCGGCAGCTATGACGGAACGGGCTTTTCCCGACAGTTGTGTGTCATCTAAAAGCCACCAGAGCAGGGCATGAGTATCCAGGAGCACCTTCATTGCCATGCTGCCAACTCTTCGTCAGGGAGCGGCTCGAAAAACGCCTCGGTCAGTCGCCCTTTACCTTTTGCCGCACCGGGGGCTCGATTGGCTTCCAGTACCGGTGCCAGACGCACAAACGGTCTGCCTCCCTTGGCGATCACAATTTCCTCGCCTGCTACCGCAGCGTCGATGAGTCGCGACAGATGTGTCTTTGCTTCATGTACATTTACGGTTGTCATAAGAGGTAAGCTCCTTTGCAGAATAATCCCATTTATGACTATAAATATTAGTCAAGTCCTGTTTGTTAGTCAATAACATCGTAAAACTGGAAACCATATAATTTCTAATCCCCGCGCTTCTTCTTCAACCATTCCATCCGCTCAACGATACTCTTCTCATACCCATGCCCTTTGGGTTCATAAAACTTCCTGTCAGCCAGTTTGTCCGGCAGACACTCCTGTCCTGAATAGCCCGTTTCATAGTCATGGTCATACTTGTATCCCTTGTGGTAGCCAAGCTCCTTCATCAGCTTTGTCGGAGCATTGCGGACGTGCAGAGGTACCGGCAACGCGCCGCTTTTTCTGACCTCGGACAGAGCGGCGTCAATGCCGACATAGGATGCATTCGATTTGGGAGCGGTCGCCAGATAGGTTACCGCCTGACCCAGTGTGATGCGCCCCTCCGGCATGCCAATCATCCGGAAAGCCTGCAGAGCCGCGACCGCCACCTGCAGGGCACGCGGGTCGGCATTGCCGATATCTTCCGAAGCCAGAATAATCATGCGTCGCAGGATAAAGAGCGGATCTTCTCCTGCTTCCAGCATGCGGGCCAGCCAGTACAGGGCGGCATCAGGATCGCTGCTGCGCATGGACTTGATGAAGGCCGAAATGACGTTGTAATGCTCCGCCCCCCCCTTGTCGTACAGCATCGCCTTCTTCGGCAACGCTTCCTGGGCTATTTCAAGGGTTATGAGTTTTTCCTTGCCTTTTGCCCCTTGCCCCTGCCTGATAAGTCCGGCAGCCACTTCAACGGTGTTGAGAGCGATGCGGGCGTCGCCGCCGCTCTGGGCCGCCAGGAACTGCAGAGCGTCGTTGTCCATCGACAGTGAGAGTTTACCGAGTCCCCGCTCGTCGTCAGTCAATACATGCTGCAGGATGGTTGTTATCTGTTCATCGTTGAGTGGACTGAGAGTAAGAACCTGGCAACGGGAGAGCAGTGGGGCGATGACCTCAAAAGAGGGGTTCTCGGTGGTGGCGCCGATGATCGTGACCACACCTTTTTCTACATACGGGAGGAAGGCGTCCTGCTGGGATTTGTTGAAGCGGTGGATTTCATCGATAAAGAGGATGGTCTTTTTGCCACGGGCGGCGTACCTTTCGGCCTCGCGGAATATCTCGCGGATCTCCTTGATGCCCGACAGGATGGCAGAAAAGAAAATGAAGTGAGATTTTGTCTCGGTTGCGATGACGTGGGCCAGAGTTGTCTTGCCGCAGCCGGGCGGTCCCCAGAAGATAAGCGATGACAGGTTGTCACATTCAATCATTCGCCGCAGGATGCGCCCTTCACCAAGCAGATGTTCCTGGCCGGTGAACTCGGCGACTCCCCGTGGCCGCATCCTTTCGGCCAGCGGCGCATGTGCGGAAACCTCCGGGGAGTTACGAACCCCGGAGGTCTGATCCCAGAGGCCGGGTGTATTCATGTCAACTTCCGGCTTCAGTGCAGATCACGTCTGCTGTGACGAGCGATCTTTTCCGGTTTGACGTCCCAGATTTCGCGGGCATACTCTGAAATGGTGCGGTCGCTTGAGAATTTGCCCATACCGGCGGTGTTGAGGATTGAGGTGCGGGCCCACTCGTGAGGCTGCTGGTAGAGCCGGTCAACCTCATCCTGAGTGGCCATGTAAGAGGCATAATCGGCCAGCAGCAGATAATGGTCGATACCCAGCAGGGTGTCCACGATCGGCTTGAAGAGATTCGGATTGCCATAAGAGAAGGTGCCGTTGCCGATCATGTCGATGGTCTGTTTCAATTCCTGGTTGCGGTAGTAGTAATCCTGCGGCTTGTAACCGGCGTTTTTGAGGCCGGTGACCTGTTCGGCGGTAAGACCGAAGATGAAGATGTTCTCGCGCCCGACCTCTTCCATTATCTCTATATTGGCGCCATCCAACGTGCCTATGGTCAGCGCTCCGTTCAGGGAGTACTTCATATTGCCGGTACCGGACGCCTCGGTGCCGGCTGTTGAGATCTGCTCCGACAAGTCGGAAGCCGGGAAGATCATCTCGGCCAGCCATACGTTGTAATTGGCCAGAAAGAGCACTTTGAGCCGGCTGTTGACGGCCGGATCGTTGTTGATGACCGCCCCGACCGAATTGATCAGTTTGATGATCAGTTTGGCCATGACATAGGAGGGGGCTGCCTTACCGCTGAAAATGACCGTCCTCGGCGCGACATTGGCGCCCGGATTTGCCTTGAGACGGTTGTAGCGGGTGATGACATGCAGAACGTTCAGAAGCTGTCGTTTGTATTCGTGGATACGCTTGGTCTGGCAGTCGAACATGGTATCGGGCGAGACCACGACCCCGTTTTTCCTGTAAATATAATCAGCCAGGACACGCTTGTTGGCGCGTTTTATTTCTATCCACTGCTGTTGAAATTCACGGTCATCCGCCAGCGGAATCAGCTTTTTCAGCTGATCCAGGTCCGTAACCCAGCCATTACCGACCCTGGAAGAGATCAGGTCGGCCAGCCAGCGGTTGGAGTGTTTCAACCAACGGCGCTGGGTTATGCCATTGGTCTTGTTGTTGAAGCGCTCCGGCCAGAGTTCATAGAAGTCGCGGAACAGATCGTCTTTAAGTATCTGGCTGTGCAGAGCGGAGACGCCGTTGATCGAGTGGCTGCCGACTATGGCCAGATTGGCCATGCGGACGTGCTTCTCGCCATCCTCGCCGATGATGGACATGCGCCGCATCCGGTCGAAGTCACCCGGAAAATGACTGGCTACCTGCTGCATGAAGAGTTCGTTGATGTGGTAGATGATCTGCAGGTGGCGCGGCAGAATCTCTTCCATGATCCGCACCGGCCATTTTTCGAGCGCTTCGGGCAACACGGTGTGGTTGGTATAAGCAAAGGTATGTGTGGCTATATTCCAGGCAGCGTCCCATCCCAGGCGCTTCTCATCAAGAAGAATCCGTATCAGTTCGGGAATTGCAAGGGTTGGATGAGTGTCATTCAGCTGTATGGCCACCTTGTCGGGCATCAGATTCAGGTCGTCATGTTTTTTGGCAAAGCGATAGAAGATGTCCTGCACGGTAGCCGACGACAGGAAATACTCCTGGCGCAGACGCAGCTCTTTCCCCACAGCAACATGGTCGGCAGGATAGAGCACCTTGGAGATGTTCTCGGTACGCATCTTGGTTTCGACGGCTCCGATGTAGTTGCCCTGGTTGAAGAAGTCCAGCTCGAAGTTTCGCGTCGATTTGGCGCTCCAGAGACGCAGGGTATTGACGGTATCGTTGCCGTAGCCGGGAATAGGGACATCGTAGGCCAGCGCCATGACGTCGGAGGTGTCTACCCAGGAGTAACGCGTTCCACCCAGTTCATCGCTGTAGTTGACCACCCGGCCACCGAACTTGATCTTGTGCAGATGTTCCGGGCGGTCAAATTCCCACGGATTGCCGTAGCGCAGCCAGTTGTCAGGCGCTTCGAACTGGTTTCCGTCAACGATCTTCTGATAGAACATGCCGAATTCGTAACGGATGCCGTACCCATAGGCCGGCAGGCACATGCTGGCCATCGAATCGAGAAAACAGGCCGCCAGCCGCCCGAGGCCGCCGTTACCCAGGCCCGCATCCCACTCCTGCTCCAGCAGCTCTTCAACATCAATCCCCATCTCCTTGAGAGCGGTCTGCCACTCTTCCATGATCTCCAGGTTGATCAGGCTGTTGCCGAGTGCGCGTCCCATCAGGAATTCCATCGAGATATAGTAAACCCGCTTGGCGTCGTTGATATAATACGACTGCTGGGTATCGAGCCAGCGGTCAACCAGTACATCGCGGACGGCGTAGGCCAGTGCCAGATAGAGATCGGTCTTGGTGGCCGAGTATTTATCCTTGACGAGTGTGTACTGCAAGTGACGCAGGAATGATCGCTGCAGGTCTGCCGAGGAAGGTTTGGAAGCGTTGGTGGCGGGCGTTTCAGTTGTGGTCATGGTATCTGTCCTTTGAGTCGGAGATTGGGGGGTAACGAACTATATAGATTTCTAAGGCTTAATGCAAGTATGTGCATTCCCTTTTTACCAAAACTCTGCTACTGTTAAGTATATGGGAGAGAAATTGATCTGCAACAATAAAAAAGCTTATCACGATTATTTTATCGAGGAAAAGCTTGAAGCCGGTCTGGTTCTGCAGGGGACGGAGGTAAAATCACTCAGAGCCGGCAAGGCCAATCTGAGCGATTCGTTCATGCTGGTACGTGAAGGGGAGGCGTATCTTCACAACCTGAATATTTCCCACTACGAATTCGGCAACCGCCAGAATCATCAAACGGACCGTAACCGTAAGCTGCTGCTGCATCGACGGGAAATCGACCGGCTGTATGGCAGGATTCGCGAAAAGGGGCTTTCAGTCATCCCATTGCGCCTGTACTTTAAAAACGGCCTGGTAAAGGTCGAGATCGGGCTTGCCAAAGGTAAGAAACTGTACGATAAGCGGGAAGATATGAAAGCCAGGGATAGCAAACGCGAAATGTCGCAGGCGCTGAAGGCCAGAAACAGGGAGTAGAGGTAGAGGTAGAGGATGAGGTAGAGGATGAGGATGAGGATGAGAAAAATCTCTACCTTTACCTGGATTTCCTCTACCTGGATTTACCAAGGGGGGCGTAAAGGTTTCGACGGGGAATTGAAAATCTGGGGAGCACCGGGTCGGGGCAGGTGGCCGACCTTAATAAACCTGCACGGCATTAATTGCCGACAATTATTACACTCCTGTTGCACTAGCTGCTTAACAGGCGTCCCCGACTGAGATGCCGATGGTAGGAAGGGGGCGTCACTCACTATCGGATAGGGAGGCGCAACGCCCGTAGCGCAACCCGAAACCCAACGGGATCGCCGTCTGACTGCCTTGTTCGTTGCGCAGGCAGATGGTTAGATTGAGCAACGGAATAACGGTGTAGAGTCTCAGATGCTAGATTTTTCGGACGTGGGTTCGACTCCCACCACCTCCACCAAAAAATACGTAAGTAGCTTATATTGTTAGCTATTTTCACCAATCAAGAGTCTCCTTTTTAGCGTTCGGTACATTTTTTATCAACCGACCGGTACAAAAGGAGACTTTTTTATGTCTAAATGCTACATTTTGCAAACCCCGGCCAATTGGTTCTTCAGGCGCAGTGTTCCTGCTGACCTGCGTGACAAGCTTGGACGGCGCGAAATAAAAGTTACACTCCAAACTGGTAGCAAGCAAGCCGCCATCAAACTGGCCCGTGCGCTCGTCGTCGAGACTGATACGCTTTTCAATACAATGAGAGGTATTTCTATGTCGTCCAAACGTATAAACATACCTGGCTTAACTGAGATGGTTGTTGAATCTCAAATCACCAGTGACGGTGCATTTTGTCGCAAACTTGATATGTCTGCGCAAGACCTCATGGCATTGGCCCAGGTCAGCAATGCAGATCCTGTTATAGCTGATAGGTTGCTAAAGCAGATTGAGAGCATCCTGCAACCGCCGGGATCGCATACAGCTCCGTATCAAATGTCTGCTGCACAAGTTCAAGCGCCTTCTCCACCTATGCAGATTCAATCTCTGCCTATCACCACCCTCCAACTAACAGCGCCAGAAGAACAAATAGATTGTGTTATTGACCATGATGAAAATGAAGTTTCTGTGACTTCAAAAAAATTATCTGACGCAATCCGAGAGTTCATGGCGTTCGGTGATGATATGGATCGCTGGAAGAACGACAAAATTACGACTGAAGCGGAAACTGACTTGGTATTGCTCGTAGAAATACTCGGTGATCGTCTTATTGGTAAAGTAACACCCAAAATGGCGCTTCAATTTCGGAAAGTTCTGACAAAGATTCCCAAGTATCGAAAAACCAAAACTGAATATGCTGGCCGTTCTATCAAAGAGTTGATTAATGACGCGACAATTCCCCAAAAAGATCTTTTTAAAGAAACCTATATCAATAGTATTATCAGCTCATGTTCCGGTTTCTATAACTGGGCTTTCAGCGGAAATTATAATCCATTTACAGATCTGAAGAAAAAAGAACGCGGTGCGAAACATGCAAAACGGGACGCATTCGATGAAGTTCAACTGTTGCAGATATTCAGCCACGAGACATTTACCGGCAAAAAGCCGAATAAGGTTTATCAATATTGGTCGCCAATAATGGCGTTGCTGGCAGGTATGAGACAGACCGAGATAGCTCAATTATGTATTGCAGATATCTGCTATCGTGATGGAGTCTACGGCATCAACATGAATGAAGATGAACCAGGACATACGATCAAAACCACCAAAAGCCGCCGATTTTCCCCAATTCATAAGGACTTGATACGACTCGGATTCAAAGAAAGAGTAGACAGACTACGTGAGCGAGGCGAAAAGCGACTGTTTCCAGAACTGTATCTATGGGAAACCGACCCTAACCGTGAAAAGTCTAAAAAAGTTTACGTCGGGCAGACCATCTCCAAATGGTTCAATGGTCAGGGCCGCTTTCTCGACAGTATAGGGATAACCAGTGAAAAATTAGTTTTTCATAGTTTCCGGAAAAACTTTATCACCAAAATGGCCGTGAATGGTGTTCCGAAGGAAAACCGTACTCAGATAGTTGGCCATGAGGACGGCGATACTCACGACGCATATATCACAGAGTTCAACTATCCTACTTTAAAAGGTTTCGTTGACGATGTTGATTTTAGTGCCGCTTTTGTCAATATCGTACCGTGGAATGTGAACTGGGGGTAAATGAGTTAGCTTCTGGACACTCCTGAGGCACTCCAGCTTTTTTGCCCATAGTAACCTATACAAACAACTAAACGGGTCTCTCAGGGACAATCTGGGAGACCCTCCTTTTTCAGAATCTAGTGCAAATTATTCAAAAATAGTATATTCTGTAAGGTAGAAAGAACGAATCCCGTTTACGGGTTTCAACTTCATGGGGGTGTAAAGGTTTCGACAGGCGAAGATAAGTACTGATTGCGCTGGGAGGATGGTGGTTGGCCTCTAGAATAATCCACTACACAATAAATGCAAACAATACAACTGCTGCAGACAATTACGCCTTTGCAGGTGCAATTGCTGCTTAGTACCAGCCTTGGAATCTTCGGAATCCAAGCGAGCTAGAGGGTAGACTTAACTCCCTGTGTAACCCTTCGGCTGTCAAAAAGAAGTAATTGTAATGGGACGGTGAGGATGGTCCGATAGTCACCGTATTTAGGAATCGATTCTTGGTGCCGTGAGTGATGGCTTACCTCGAATTTAAACCCATAATCAATCTATCAGCGTAGAGGTTAGTATTGAAGAGCGTTTGGACCAGGGTTCAACTCCCTGCACCTCCACCAAACTTTAGTTCGATAATACAGTAACTTATTGTCGATTTGATAGCGCCGCATTACTGCGGCGCTATTTAATTATCGGGTGCTGGTTGTTTGGTTTCTATCAAAGCAGAATACTTGTTTTTTAATTTGTCTTTCTCGCCAGTAGTGAAAGCCCTTGCCCCTGTGACCTTTGTGCTGAAACAGGCGTAGCGTCTTGTTTTCCCTTCCCGACAGCAGATTCCATTTTTGCAAGTTCATCTGTCATTTTTGAAAATTCTGCCGCCGTTATTGTAATAGTATGCCCTGATTCAGTCGGTAACGCCGATCCGACGATTTTTCGGAGGTCCGCCAGAAAGAATCTCAGTTGATCCGCGAAAAATGCCACCTCTCGCTGTTCCTCCAAAAGTTTGTCGCACTCTCCGGCAATTTCCATGGCGGCATATTGATAGCTGTGGAACGCTTTAAAAACAGGGCTGTCGATTGGTTTCATAGCACTTTACCTTTCAGTTCAGATTTTATCGACTCAGATTTTTTTGCCGGTGCGGTGGTAGGTGAATCATCCGCATAAACTGGTTTCAATATGCTGTAGCGTCCGGCATTCTGTAATGTCTGCATACTTTCCATAGGAACGATATCAGCTATTTCCCAAATTGACATGCTGTTCATTATGGAAAATGACTGCTCTTTATATTCCTTGAAATATGTTTTACGCTCTTCCGCTGTCGGTTTGAATTTCGGGTTTTTCATCCTCTTGAGAACCATATCAGGGCTATGCACACAAACCCGTTGCGGAAACAGTGAACGGTAATCAAGGTTGTGCAACTCCATTGATGTCACAAATATTTTCTTGGTCAGTTCAAAATGGAGGGTAGACGCCATATCAAGCAAGATCTGAATTGGCGCAAATATGCTGGTAGTAACAACCTCGCGGATTTGCGGTAACATTTCCTGTTCACAGCCGATACCGGCATTGATGAAATCAGCGGCGGTTTCGGGGGTGAACTCCTCTTCAACAATGAGTGCCCTGGTAATCAGCTCGAAACAGGAGCGCCAGATTGCGACAGGCTTTTCCGAAATCGGAATGGTTTTAAATGCTGCCTGCAATTGATCAATTTCATCATCATCCAGATAAATACGCATGTTAAGTGGGCGATGTGCCTTTTCAAGGTTCAATTTATCGTTGTACTCGACTTGCTCCGTCACGCTTTTCCGCGAGGTGGGGTCAAACAGATATGGTGTTAACATACAATCTCCTATCTGGATTTATTAGCTTTCCGGTTAACATAGGAGCATTGCTCCATAGCGGCGGTAATTTCGTTGGCAGAAGAGGTCGCAGATGACGCCGTTGCACCTTTTATCGTATGCCCAGCTTGGGACTTGAACAGACCGTTTGTTTCTTCGGCTATCGATATAACGTCATTGAATCGTGCCACACTCTTTAACTGCAACATTTTATCGCGGTCATATCTAACCTGTTCAACCAATTGCCGAACCGCCTCCCGAGCCTTTGGGTTTTGTTCCAGCCGGAGAAAATCACCTGTTATCAGGTCATCATGTTTATACTGCTGTACCCAATATGCAGTACGCGGGTGAAAGACCGTTCGTTTTGGCCGCACCGGATCATCAGTGGTGTTGCGATTAAAAGAAGTGCCGGTAGCATCTGTTACGGCCTTTGCCACATCACCCCATAGTTTTTCAAGACCTGCCGCCGTATCCAGCAGTTCATGCGGTTTATCCCAACATTTATTTTCCACATTCCAAGTTTTTTCCGAAAGCCATCCTTGTAAATGGGGGTTATGACCGCCATCTACATGGACTGTCAGGACTAAAGGCAGATTACTTGGAAAGCAATTACGCACCGCCAGCACAGCCGCTTTTATCTTTTCTGCACCATCAGGGTCAGTTAACAACGACTTTGGCAACGGTTCGATAAACTCCTTGCCGGCTGCTTTTCCAGCTGTCTGGTGGAATCTCTGCGTTAAAGAGATACTATGAACCACTTCCTGAACTCGGGTATGTTCCGGCGTTCTGTGAATTTTCCTCGTTGTCCCTTTATCCTCCACTAACACAGCACGTGCCAACACTCGGGCCTTGTTGGCATGAACTTTCGGTGAATCTTTTTTTGTCAGTTCACGATGCCGCCACCAATCCAACTTTTCACCGAACTGTCTTATAAAATCGTCTTTTTGATGCCTCTGCAAATTTTCAAGATCCTGCTGGAATATTTCATCACGCATAATTTCCGACACACAGAGAAGTCCCGTTTCGCCACTTCTCATCAAGTAGCCAACAAATGCCGATGCGTTTCCATGTTCAGTTGTGCAACCCTGTAGTTTCATAATTTGCCTGTGCATCATTGCGTTGTTATAGATAAATAAGCAGAAGTTGTCGCAAGAAGAAAACAATTCTGGCGCCTTTACCCATTGTCCCTGGAGGGCGTGACAATGGTGGAATTCTTGGGCGGCTTGGATGCTGGAACCTGTGCAAGCCGTTCCGGCCTGCACATTATGCGCACGGCATAATCAACCACCACTGGAACATATGGCTGTTGATAATGCTTTGACGTGCGCAAACCATCTAGGGTTGCGGGCGACTCGCCCGAATATTGGCAGTTACTACCAGCAAAAAAAAAAAACCTTGAGTCGGGTCGTCGCCCTGTTCCACTTTGACCGGCGACGACGAAGACGAAACAAAAAATATTACCAGATGTATCGGGTTGATTTGCTCGGATTCACAGGGCTTCACAGGAAGCAATAATGGCGTCCTACTAATATGATTCCATAAGCAAAAACTATTTGGCGATTCTGGAGTAATCAGAGAGCTTTGAGGCGGGAATGAAATTATATTTGAAAAGTTGATTTTACTCACATACCCGCACGGTCCCGTTTATGAACCGGATTCTTTAAGGGACCGCGCGCGCTCTGTTTTCAATCCTACTACTCAACGGAGTGGTGCCGAGAGTTAGCCCTCCAATTCATACGGTACGGCACGGGCCACGCGGCAAGCCCAGAAAGCTTGCGCGTACCAGCCCGTGCCCATGCACCGGTTAGTCTCTTTCTGTCACCCGCCTTTTGGGGCGGTGCCAGCCTTTTTCTTTTTCTGATTACGTTACGGATTCTGATAACGATACAGAATCCGATAATCGTCCGGGCGGGTGCCAAACGTGGCAAGATGTAACTGGTGTACCGGTAAACAGAGACTTTTCATTCGTATTTCATGACATTTATTGCTGCCACACTATATTGGATGATAGAATCCAATCGTTAACATTAACCTGACTGTTAAAGCGGACAAGGTACAATATGAGTTCAACCCATGTATTTAAAAGTTTCGGGTCAGCGGCCAACAAGAAAATCAATTCGTGGGTAAAGGAACAGTCCCAACTTGGCCGGGATATAAAGGATGTCTGCCCGGTGTTTGTATACAACGACCTCGACGGATTTGTATTCAGACACATTTACACGTTTGAAGAAGACTCGCCGCGCTTGAATCAGAATTCATATATTATCGGATATGATGTTGAATCGCAATCAATCGGATCAGCCGACCATAATGGCAAAATGATACGTGCAGACAAGCTCCTGTCGCATCAATGGTACTTTTCATACCCAACGTACCGTTTCGGTATCATCCTCTTGACCCCACAACGATTGACCGAACTGCAACTCAAAAATTTCATAACGGATTTGGCGCCCCAAAGCGATGCAAAGCTTTCCGACTTGTACATTATGTCCCATTATTCGTTGTATGAGTGTGGCTGGTTGATTCCCAGCTACGACAAAATTGATAAGGTTAAACAAGACGGCAAGACTGTTTCGTTCAATAAGCCCGTAATCGGAAAACGTGGTAAAAAATGGATTGGTAAAATACGGCTCATGGATCGCCCAACGCAACCACGCAAAGCGAAGCCAGGTGCAAGCCCCGTTGGTGTGTGGCTCCATTTCGCCGATTCGATGGATCTATATACCGGTAGCCTCAAAGACCTCGGTGAGACTATCGGTATTAACAAGTATGATCATGACTACATTGAACGGATGGAAGAATTCCTCAGAAAATATCCAGATGAGTTTTATCGGTACGGAATCAGGGATAGTGTCATATCGGCCGAAGCTCTTGCCTACTTCAAGGAACTGTTCGCAAAACTCGGGTTGAAGACCAAAACCCGTATGGCCAGTTACAGCGAGGAGTTTTTTAAAAAATTCTTCAGAGATATGCACAAGGACAAGTGGCGGCAGTACATGGGATGGAAACAAACTGATAAAAGATGGCAAGTGTCGGATGCTTCCCTCAGTTTTCTACCGTACTATGTTGGCGGTCGTAATGAGGTTATGAGTGTAGGCCCTCGGGAACACGCCATTTATTACGACCTCAAAAGTGCCTATCCAACAGCGGTCATCATGGCGAAAGATTATGACTTCAGCCAAATTATAGTTACCCGTGGCATTCAGGAAGCTAAAAAGAGGACAGAAGTATTGCATAAAGACGGGCCATTCCTGATCATCGGCGTTGCCTGCGCGTTTACTTTCAAGAAAGATGCACAACCGATCTTTCCGGTAAAAACAGAACCGGGGCCGGTATTCCCACGAACAGGTTTTGGTTACATCATGTGGCCGGAGTTCTGGACTGCCATCGAAATGGATTTGTTCGAGCAACTGACAGTCTACAGCGTCAGCGAGTTCACCCAACTGCAAACAAACAAATTGGCAGAAAAAACGGCTGAACTGCTGGAAAAGCGCAAAGACATAGAAATGAAGATTGTTTACAAAAACTTATTAAATTTCTTTTATGGCAAGACAGCCCAAGGGGTTCGTAAAATCAATGCCAGAATCAGCAAGCGCCTAAACATAGGCGATGCGCCTACCAGTCCCCTGACATGTTTTCCGCTGGCATCATACATCACTAGCGTGTGCCGCGCAGTCGTGGGGGAACTTTATAACCTGAATCCAACCTGCCACGCCATTACCACAGATGGATTCATCAGCCCAGAGAAGAACCTAAAAACAGGCTACCTTTCCAAAATTATCCAGAAACGCATGGATGACATCGGATTCACGTTTATCGAGATTGCATTTGAAGGGTCGCCAAGCCTGTTCGTCAAAACTCGTGGATACCTCATTCTCAATAAGCAGGGATTTGTTGAAAATCCGGTTAAACAAGCAGAGATTGAGCAGAAAAGACGCGATGCCATTAAATTTATCCGGTCAAGTTCGCAGCGCATACCACTTAGCCCTCGGCGACCGACAAAGGAAGAGCTACAGACACAACGTGACACATTAATGAAGTTCCGCAAGCTGTTTAAGCCGACAAAGGAGTATTTCAAGCTTGCAAGGATGGGAGTGCAGGTCAAGAAGAGTAAGAACCTCAATGACGCCGACAATCAAGTGGTTGGATTCCTGCAAGCTCTTTCCGATAAGGAATATATGAAAGAAAGCTGGGTAAACTTCGAGCAATTGCGCGGTGAGATTCGGGAGAATGACAGCATCACAATTTCCGTACTGAGTGACATTTTCCAGAAACTACAGGCGGAAGAAGAGGAACAGGATCAGTTCGGCGACGACGCAATCAGCTCAGAAATCAAGGCGAAGAAACGCGAGAACAAACTCCGCCGCAAGCGCAAGGATGCACCGCCTATGCAGGTAATCGCGAAGAACAATGTCAATTGTAATTTTGATTTCAAGCGAGTGCCGGTAAAACCAGTACCGGCACGATTTACTTTTCAGGGTGTCAATTATGATTCAGTATCGTTTGAGACCGTTCCACTTTACTGCGTGGATGATTTTAACCTGATGCGACGTCTAGCCAAAAGGAATTTGACGGCAGAACAATATTGGGAATTGCAAAATGAATTGCAGCAGCTCGGAATTGATTTTTGGAAGAAAGGATGAAATGGGTTCTGACTGTACAATTCACCAATAATGCACTGGCCCATTATCCAGTGCAAAAAATAGCATGATTTATGTCTGTAATTTCGACATGATACATCATTGTCACTGTTCTGCTATTATTAAACAACGAATACAGATAAAGGGTGCCGCAATAACAAACGCGAGGGGATGTAAACTGAATCAACCCTCGCGGGTCAATTGCATCGTGGAGGGAGATTAAAACCCACCCGCACCGCCCGTCCTTCTTTTTGCTGGCATTCGCAACATTGTGTCAACGGCAGCACTGGCACCAGCCAAAGCGTCCTCAATTGAAATACTACCCTCCGAGTTATCCGATAACTCCACCGCCTTTCGGAGTGGTTCAGTAATATTTCCTTTTTCCGAAATGGGAATCAATCGTTCCAGCAGACTTGAACCGAAGTTTTCAACCAGATGATACAGCTCTTGCGTTATCACATGACCGCTACCATCTGCGTTTCGGATCAGATATGCGGCCTTGTTTCTGCCATCAGGTGCAACCTCCACAAGAACAGGGTCTGTAACGTTAAAGTAATTTGGGGTGGCATTAATTTTGTCCAGCCACTTTACCAAATCGTCGGTGCAGTCGATGCCGTACTGTTCACGGGCAACCTGATAACAGATCAACTCTTCAGCTTCAGTCATAGTGCATACTCCGTAACGCTTGAGTAATGGGGGGATGCGAACACATCGGCATTATAGCTTATGACCGAATACTTTAGCCTTTGGCGGTTTTATTTTATTTTTTATCGCAATGGCGGCTATTGCAGGGGTGCAACCAGCAGTCTCTGCCAGCATATTAATCATTTCACGCAAAAACGGTGTCAGTTCCCGTCGAGGGTGTTTTTTCTTATACGCAATGAGTTCTTCAAGTAACTCTGTGCCGTAATCACGCCCGGCATAAAGTATTTCAGTCGTTGGGTAACTGTTCATGCCACAGTATATGTCAAATACCTCACCGGCAGAACTACAGACGTTCCAGCACTTGTCCCATTCCATCAGCGCCCTGTCCCAGTATTCAACCTCAGCATCTGGGTCAGGATTCTTAAGTGTTAGTGCAAAATATTCAAGAACGTCGATACTATCCCAACCGAATTTTTCGCGTAGATCACGGTCAATATCACTCAAACTGCCACCCATTTAATTTTTTTTTTTTGGATTATGTCCTTTAACTGGAGTCGGTGTCAAGGGCGCGGAGGGGATGTGAGAACGTGTAACGGACTGGCCTTACCTTCGCGGATAATCGAATCAGGGCGGGGGAATGCAAATCAATGCAGGGAATGATATTTTAGTTCGTGGAGGGATGTACTTCACTCTCCACCACTGCGACCGCCACCTGCATCGACAAGTCATTTATTGCACAGTACACAGATTCCAGATCATTGAGCACAGATCCGAATCAACAGCGAGGGGGTGATAGGTGAATCGCCCCTCGCAGAATTTCTGCTGTAGAGGGAGGCTTAACTTACTGTCCGCTTGCCATAACACAATCTTTGCTAGGCACGTTTCAATTCCCGCATCCATACCTTGTTCATGATCCTTAGTATTTTCAAGGTGAGATTTGAGTAGTCGCAGTGTATCGATAGTATCTATAACACCGGCTGCTCGAAGAAGTTGATTGTTCTCTTGAATGGTTGTTGTCATGACCGCGTTATCACACATTGTCTAATTGTCTGTCAATGAGGAGCAATCAGAGTGCGGAGGGTTGCTGGTGGCAGTAACGTCGGAACGGGGGGTGGGGTAATAATCATACGTTGAGGGCGATAATACGCAATCGTGGAGGGATGTACTCCACCGCCAGGGCATGTCAATCTGATTGTGTAAATAGAAGTTCGGATTTTTATAAGCGATAAATTATTCTGCAAATTGGTAGAATTTACACTCATGACTGACAAGATTCAGCTACCATCCACAACCCCCTTTAACACATCTCGCAACTGATCAAACCGGTACGGCTTGCTGACCAGTCCGGCTATTTGCGCGACTGGAATCCTTGTGGTAACCACCGTATCGCCAAAACCACTGGAGATGATTATTGGCAGCTCTGGCGAAAGTGCCTTCAGCTCCCTGAAGAGCGTATAGCCATCCATAATCGGCATACCTATGTCAGTCAGAACAAGGTTGATGTCAGCGGAATTATTCTGATACAGATCCAGTGCTTCCCTGCCATTTGATGCATCGTAAACTTTGAATCCCAATGCCTCCAGCATGGCTTTGGCAACCAATTTGACCTGATCCTCATCCTCTACCAGTAGAACTCTGCCGCTTCCCTGCCACAGCGTTGATGCTATTTGCTCACTTGCTTCATCACCAGTCGGTATATTGCTCTCAATCGGCAGGTAAATAGTGAAGGTAGTTCCTTGACCCGACTGGCTGGTCAGTTGTAAAGCTCCCTTATGTGCTGAGATAATACCAAGCACTGCCGACATTCCCAGGCCACGTCCGGTGAATTTAGTGGTGTAGAACGGTTCAAAGATTCTACGTTTGGTCTCATCATCCATTCCGCAGCCGGTGTCGGCAACCTCCAGACAAGCATAACATCCGGGCGGAATGATATTGCCAATGTGGTCTTTGGCCGCTTGTCCCTCTTCGATGGCCTTCTTTGTCAACGATATCTGTATTACCCCTTGCGCTTCACCGATGGCCTCTGAGGCATTTATGATCAGATTCATGACAATCTGACGGAGTTGGCTGGCATCACCGCTGATAGTGGGAACATCGGTCGAAAGATCAGGCTTAATAGCTACGTTCTTATTGGTGGTGGCTTTCAGCATCAGCACCATTTCATTAACCAGTTCCACCATATTTATCTGCGACAAAGTGAAGGTAGCTTTGCCGGCGTAAGCCAGCATCTGGCGACACAATGCGGCGGCGCGGTTGGCTGCTAGTTCGATAGGCGGTATATGTTCGCTTGCTCGGTCAGTATTCATCCCAGCCAGCGAACAATGCCCGACGATGATAGCCAGCAAATTATTGAAGTCGTGAGCAATACCGCCGGCCAGTACACCTAGACTCTCCATTTTCTGCGCTTGCTGTAATTGCTGTTGGAGCAACAGCTTCTCATTTTCATGATCTAAGCGTTCGCTGATATCAATAATGAACCATTCGAACCCGGCGATTGCGCCAAAATGCACCACCGGATGGGCAGAGAATATATGGTGGCCAACCGAGCCGTCCTTACGGCGGCTCTCAAATTCGCCATACGGAATGGCCTTGCCTTTCTGCAGTTCGGCCATATGGGCGCGCGCTGTGTACGAACTGCTGTCAACCTGCACAATGTTAAAGTGCCTACCGACAACCTCATCTTTGGAGTCATATCCGTGCATACGCAGCCAGGCATCATTGACATCGAGAAAACGCCCCTCAAGGTCGATGCGGAAGTAACCGGCGGGCGTATTATTGATGATGTTGCTCAGGTGCGCCTCGTGCTCGCTCTTTTCCTCGATAATCCGGCGCAACTCTTCGTTCTGCATCACAAGTTCAGCCTGATGCACCTGCAGTTCATGCAGCAGACGCTTTGCGTCCAGTTCACCTGTGGGCGTTGGTTGCGAGGCGACTTGTTCCTCAGCCTTACGGCGAAGCTTAGCGGCAGTGGTACTGTTTTCTGTGGTCTCGGCCATGGCGTGACTCCTTTGTCAGCCTGCAATCGGTGTTTTCAGTTTTGCAATCTCATCTCGCAAATCATCTTCGGTCTGCTTGGCAGCGGTGATGTCATTGCAGGTAATAACCACGCCGTTGATCATCTTGTCCATGGTGCGATACGGCATGATCCGAACCAGAACCCAGCGACCATCCACGGTTGAGACCTGGTTTTCCAGCGAGATCAGCTTTCTGAGTACATCCTGCACATGGTCATACAGTTGCGGATAGTTGAGGTTTGAGACGATATCGGTCAGTGGTCTGCCCACATCGCCTGGAATCAACTTGAACAGGCGGTTGGCGCCGCTAGTAAATCTGCGCACCTGCAGATGGTTGTCCAGGAAAATAGTGACAATCTCGGTGCTGTTGAGCAGGTTCTCCATATCATTATTGACCAGCAGGTAATCATCCAGCCGGGTGGACTGCTCGGCGTTGACGCTCTGCAACTCTTCGTTCATGGACTGCATCTCCTCCTTCGAGGTGGTCAGCTCTTCGTTGGTTGACTGCAGTTCCTCGTTGGTGGATTGAAGTTCCTCATTGGTAGATTTCAGCTCCTCATGTGTCGTCTGCATCTCCTCACGGGTGGTGCGCAGTTCTTCCCTGCTTTTCAGCAACTCCTGCTCAAGCTCTTCCACCTGCTGGCTATTAGGCAACAATCCAGCCAGTCTTCGGCGCGGTTTTGGTGTCTGTGGCACATCCTTAAAGGCGATCATCACCATGCCCTGCAGCGCCTCCGGTGCTTCGATCTTCATCAGAGTCATATCAACACTCTGGATTGTTTTGCCACCCTCAAGAAGATCACCCCTGACGGTAAGCGGATCAGTCTGCCGCAATACTTGACCGAAGGCGCTCCCAAGTTTGTACTGCAGTTCTGCACGAGCCATGGCGAATATGTTCATATTGGCCTTGCCGGCCGCCGGTTCCAGGTATTTGCCGGTACGACCACTGATATAAACAATATCACCCTGATCGTTAACCAGAACGGTCGGTGCCGAGAAGTGCTGCAGGATTAGAGCGTCAGCCAGAGGTTGAAGATTGTCGGCTGCTGAAGGCATAAGAGACTCCTGATGCGGTGAAGTTGGGTGGTGAAAGGTTAACGATGTCGGGAAGTTTGTCGTTCCGTTGCGGTAATGGTTTGCGGCGCGCCAGAAGAGCTTTGATTTGACATTAGCGGCTGTGAACAGCTCCATCTGCGAACCAATCGTCTCGGCGCTACCGAGAAAAAGCAGGCCACCCGGCTTCAGGGAGTAGTGAAACAGCGGCAGCAGTTGTTTCTGCAAGTCGCTGGAGAGATAGATAAGCAGATTACGGCAGATAAGAATATCCAGCTTGGTAAAGGGAGGATCCATGATGGCGTTCTGCTGGGCGAAGGTGACTTTCTCACGGATCTCTTTACATATCCTGTAGCGGTTGTCCTCTTTGACGAAAAAACGCGCCAGCCGATCCGGCGAGACATCGGCCTCGATTGTAGCGGGATAAATGCCTCTGCGGGCCTTTTCAATAGAATCGGCACTCAAGTCTGTGGCGAAGATCTGCAGGTGATAGTTGTCCGGTTGCTGCACCTGATCCAGCGCCTCCGAAAATATCATTGCCAGAGTGTAGGCTTCCTCTCCAGTTGAACAACCACACGACCAGGCCCGCAGGGTGCCTCCTTCGGGATAGTCCGTCAGTATTTTCGGCAGGGCATCGGCCTTGAGCTCCTCCCACATGGCAGAATCACGGAAGAAGCTGGTGACGCCGATCAGCAGTTCCTTGAACAGTAGATCGGCCTCTTGGGCGTTCTTCTGCAGGAAACGGGCGTATTCGGCGATGGAATCTATCTTGTGGATCGCCATGCGCCGTTCGATACGGCGATAGACCGAGTTCGACTTGTAGAGCGAGAAGTCATGCCGGGTCTTGGTCTTGAGGATGACGGCAATCTTTTCAAGGTTGCTCTGCTCTTTATCCCGTTGGTTCTGCTCGGTCTTCCAGCGAGGGGCGGCGCAGCCGAAAAAGTCCATAATCCGGACCGGCAGTTCCTCGGCCGGGGCAACGATGTCGGCATAGCCTGAATCGATGACGCTTCTGGGCATGCTGTCGAACTTGGCCGAGGCAGGCTCCTGTACCAGTGTCAGGCCACCCTGTTCCTTGATGGTACACATCCCCAGGGTACCGTCTGATCCCATACCGGAGAGGACCACGCCGATACTCTGTTCGGCGCAATCGGCGGCCAGCGAGCGGAGAAAGGTATCGATTGGCAGCCGCAGACCATGCTTTACATCCGACACCTGAAGATGCAGCGTCCGATTGCTGATGGTCAGATCTTTATTGGGGGGGATGACGTAGACATGGTCGGGCAGAACCGTGGCCGTGGCATTGACCTGTTGGACGTTCATGGTGGTGGAGCGCTGCAGCAACTCGGGGAGGTTGCCGGTGTGATCAGGGGAGAGGTGCTGAACGATGACAAAGGCCATGCCGCAATCGACAGGCACATGACTGAGAAACAGTTCCAGCGCTTCCAGACCGCCGGCAGAGGTGCCGATGCCGACTATCTGGAATAGTGGCTGTGATCTTTCCAGGCTGACGATCTGTTTTGCTTTTCTGGTTGTCACGGTGTCCTCAATTTATACAATAAAACCGGCGCACGGAAAACACCGCAACGCCGGCTTATAACGGGATCAATCAGAATAATTGTTGACAACAGTATTTGTCAGGAGGAGTTTTTCTGTCTGTCTGTCTGTCTGTCTGTCTGTCTGTGCAATAGTGTCGCCACTTGCTACCTCTTTTTGATACAGAATAAAGCTGTCTGATTGTATCGTAATTTTAGTAATTTGCAACAAACGAACTCCTTATAGGTGCGTATGGCGCACATTACAAGTTATTACAACTTGAACTGCCTCACCAACCGTTGCAACTCTTCGGCATTGCCGCTCAATTGTGCCGCAGCTGTAGCTGATTCATGTGCTCCCTGCGACGTCTGCTGCACCACTTCGGTAATCTGCATCATGTTGCTGGAAATTTCGCTGGTTGTGGCGGTCTGTTCTTCGGCGGCTGTCGCAATCTGGCTAACCTGCATGGCTACCGAACTGATCTGTTCAAGTATTTCGTTTAGTGATGTCTCCAATTGCGCTGCCTCAGCCGCTCCGCGTTCGGTTCCCTTTACTCCATCTTCCATTGAGATGATAGCCTGCCTTGTTTCGGTCTGAATCGCCTTGATCATGCCGCTAATCTCTTTGGTCGCTTTCGTGGTTCTCTCTGCAAGCGCCCTTACTTCATCAGCAACTACCGCGAAACCGCGCCCCTGTTCTCCGGCACGGGCCGCTTCAATTGCCGCGTTCAAGGCTAGCAGATTGGTCTGATCGGCAATATCCTCGATCGTTGCCACAATTTCGCCAATCTGATCGGATCGTGCTCCGAGGGACTCAACAATCACGGCATTCTCTTTGGTCTTCGCCCCACGGAACTTGATGCCGTCTATCGTATGCTGCACAACATCGAATCCTTTTTTTGCCGTCTGTGTCGCCAAGTTGGCGGCCTCTACTGCAAGTTGGCAATTCTGGGCGATGTCGCCGGATGTCGCAGCCATTTCCTCTCCGGCTGTAGCGACTGTTGTGGATTGAGCTGCCACTTCTTCAGAACCGGTTGCAATTCTTTCTGCGGTAGACTGCACCTGATTTGCGGCTGCTGACACCTGTGTAGCACTATCGGTAACTTTCCCCAGTGCCTGACTGAAGGCGTCTGCCATGGTGTCAAATGATCGGCCGATTGTGCCCAGTTCGTCTGTAGTTGTCAGGCGCACCCGTTGGGACAAATCACCATTGGCCATGGCACCACTGACATTTATGAGAGCTCCTGCAGCCGATGAGATGGAGCGAATAATCATGAAACCAAGTACCAGTGACACCAGTATGGAACCGACGATGGCACTGAGAACCAGAGAAAGGGTGGTGTGATATTTTTTAACAGCATCTTCGTGGGCTTTTTTTGCCTGATTTTTTTCATTATCGAAAAGTTTCTGCGCAGGCTCATTGGCAGCCTTGAAGAGCGGGTTAATTACTTTTATGGTGTGTTCCGTGGCGTCATGATATTTTCCGGCCTTAATAAGATCTCGCGCCGGTAACAGACCCTCCTTGACAAACTTACCCCGCTTTTCAGCGAAATCATCTGCCATGCGTTTCTCCTCTGCACTTAATGCACCGCTGGTATATTCTTTCCAGATTGTTGTGATCTCTTCAATATTCTTTTCTACGGAGCTGAGATGCTGTTCCGTGGCATGGTCATGCAGCTTAACTATGTCAGGATTGTCCGGATTATGTTGCAGGGCAAGCAGAAGCTGAATCCGGTTGTCACGCATGAGCCCCATAATCTGGCTGATCTGCGTGACGTTTGTCAGGTTTTCTTTGTACAGTTCTTCGATTGCACCATTCGCAGATTTCATGCCGACTAACCCAAGCACACCTGCTACGATAACCGATACGCATCCTACCAGTAAAATAATCATTAGCTTGATTTTGATACTCATAATCCCTGTTCTCCTCCTTTTTGTATTTATCTGACATTGCAGGTCATTTATTGCTATATCTCACTAAAACTATCCCGTTCGGCATCCGAAAACATCCGGTCAATATCCATGATAATCAGCAATCGTTCGGCGTGGTTGAATACGCCGGTGATAAATTCCTGACCAATGCCGCCAGACAACACCATTGATGGCGGCGGCTGGATTTCACTGCTATGGATGCGGATGACCTCTGAAACGGAATCGACGATGAAACCGGTTAGACTGCCGCAGACATCCATGATGATGATGCGGGTCTGGCTGCTGTCTTCACTCTCCATCAGGTTGAAGCGTCTGCGCATGGAGATGATCGGAATGACCTTGCCACGCAGGTTGATGATCCCCTCGACGTGCTGCGGGACGTTCGGCATTTTGGTGATTGTCGGCATACGGATAATCTCACGCACTTTCAACACTTCGACGCCGTATTCTTCTTCAGCCAGCATGAAGCTGACCAACTGGATCAGTTCGTTGCTTTTTGCGACATCATCCAACTTTACCAGTGCGTTTGTTGACATTTGCTATCCTCCTATATTATCGGCTATCCAGTTTTTAACCAATGTAAGCAATTGTTCATTATCCCAAGGTTTTGGAATGTATGTGGTAACAACTCCTGACTTAAGTGAGGCGACAACGTCCTTCCCTGGAGCCTGTCCGGTCAAGAGTATGCGTAGTGTTTGTGGTTGCAGCTCACCTGCTGATGTCAGAAAGTCTAAGCCATTCATGCCTGGCATTCGGTAATCGGAAATGATTACATCAAACGTGCTGCCAAGACGCAGTCCGCCTCAACAAAAATCCTGCGCAACGAATTCAGTACAGAAGGTTCATCATCAACCGCCAATATTCTTATCAGTGTCGCTTGTTTCATGACGGTCCTTTACTAAAACCTGAGTCGCCACATTTATACAAAAAACCGGCGCACGGAAAACACTGCAACGCCGGCTTATAACGGGATCAATCAGAATAATTGTTGACAACAGTATTTGTCAGGAGGAGTTTTTCTGTCTGTCTGTCTGTCTGTCTGTCTGTCTGTCTGTCTGTCTGCGCAATATTATTGCCACTTTGTGAACTCCTGTGCAGAATTTTCAGGCGCAAGTATATCGTTATTATTGGTGTTTGCAATGATAAATCTTTGAACCAGTGGGCTTTTTATTTCACAGTACACTAAATCTGAGAGCACAGAGCACAGAGCCTCTACAACTGTTGCGAATGCCACCTTTCAACCATAGACCGGTTTGTAATGTGCGGACTTTGTATGGCTTCTGTTTATAACCGCTTCATCAAATCAGCGAAGAAACGGGTGGACGCTATAAACAGTTTGTAAGTGTGAATGTTACAGAATCGCTTCAATCCCCTTGCGTTGAATAACATTCAACAACATAAGCGCTGCCCCTGTCGGGCGTTTTGCTCCACGTTCCAATTGCGATATGTATCCAACCGTCACATTGAGGCAGTGCGCAAATACTGACTGGCTCATGTGTGTTTGTTCGCGTATCTTGCAGATTTCTTCCGCCGACAACGGCTCAATTTCCAGTTTCTTTGTTCCAAAGTGTCGCATGGTGATTTTTTCGTAAGCATCATTTTCCAGAATTCCGATGCCGTGCATGTCATTGGCAGTTTCAAGCAGTGCTTGTGTCAATGGGCTGGTTTTATTTTCTTTTGTTGTCATCGTTCATTTCCTCTGAAAGTAATTCATCGTAATTTCATATCTGCACATCAACCCATCCCCTTAAGCAAACTATAACACTATGAATTATAGCCTTCTATCTACTTTATTTTGGTAGCTGTGCTTCGGCTTGCTTAATCACAAATGTCATAACAGCGATAAATCGCGTAAATATTGAATATTATTGCAAATAAAGTGCAAATAACGTTGTACATCATTTGCAGTATCTAATATACTGTTTCCTGGTAACTACTTGATATTAGGAGATATAACCATGAATGAAGTTCTGAAAGACGGCCCTTGGGCAGGTTTCCAAATTGCGCATACATATACACGTGCTCAAGCGATTTCTGACGGCGTACTCATTGACCTCACTTCCTCGTTCCCAAACGAGACTAGAATGTATCGCTGGAACGTCTGCTGCACTGATTCTGTCTGGTCATTGATCGAACGCGCCGCAGAATGCGACTCCACAGAAGTTGCCGTCTACGTCTGGGACGTTTGTTATATGTCCCACCTGGCAATTGCTGCCCTCCGCGATTCCGGTCACCCGGAACTGTACTTCAAAGTCTGCCTGCCGCTTGACACTCCGAAAAAGAAGTTGAAAATGGTTTCCGGCCCTGTCGGTTTTGACGATCCGACGCCGTGCCTAACAATAATGATGCCAACCGAAGACTGATACTGAAACCGGCGCTGGCCGAGGAAACGCGCAATGTTTTGAGTTGCTTTCCTCTGCCTGCGCCAAACCAACCAACACCAAACAAAAAGGAGAAATACCATGGCAAAAGAAATGCAAAATCTGGCAGGACTTATCACAGGCACGTTAAAAATCATCGAGCCGACTGAAAAGCGCGACTCATCAAAACGGGTTGTCTGGAAGGCAGTGTGTTGTTTTTGTGGCGGATTTGAGTACAGTTCTAAGCCGGTGCTTGAAAAACTTGCTGGTCACAGTGTATGCACCGGCCATCCAGCGGCAACAAACCCGGTTGAAGGTTTCCACCTCCACCCTGACAACAAAGAAACGCCGGAACATGCCGCCGCTGTTGCTGCCTGGGAGTCCAGGCGTCATCCTGAACAACCAAAGGTTGAAACGGATAAGCCACTATCAACGGAAGGCTCAGCTGTTCTTAGAGACCGCCTCAAACTTGATGGGTATTGCTGTGAGACGGTATTACTGCCGCAAGCTATAATTGTTTCTGGCAGTAAAGCTGAAAAAGTTATCTTTGCCAAATCTGTCTCAACTGCTAATGAAGACCGAGTATTTTTGCATGTTCAACTTTGTAACGATGCTGGGAAACGCTCCATCATCTCATCACGCTCGAAAATAGCGGTGATAGAATGGAATGAGATTGCCAGTTCCCTTGCTGGAATGAATATCATCTGGCGTGATCGTCGATGAAAAAAGAACGCGGGGGTTGCTGTAGCAGTTCTATTCCCAAACACTCCATACAACTGTGGAATCGAATTGGCTCCCAAAACAGGAATCGAACAGCGGCACAATAACTGGCACTTTGTCTGGTATAAAACCCGGTACTTTTGGTTTTCAAGAGTTTAGGACACGAACGCAAAAAAAGTAATAGACTCAATATGATAGGAGGTGGTATGGTGGTCGGGAAGTCACGTCTTACTTTCCCACCGCCTCCACCATTTAGCAGTCCGGCACCATCCGGACAAATCCAAAAGCCCTTGAGAAATCAGGGGCTTTTCTTATTGTGTTGTCCGTTATAATCCGTTTGGGTATGCTTACTTCCGGTAGTTATGGAGTCGTTTGTAGGGGCATGACTCCATAACTCAAAGCAACATGACTCCAAAACACAAACCGGATACCGCCAAAAAGGAGAAAAACGCCAAACCGAAAAAGACAGAGTTCAAGCTACCATTTAAATTGATTGTCGTGATAATGGCAGATCATACATCGAAAGTTAAATGAAAACTACTATCCCATAAGATAACGGATTTTTTGCGCTGTTGGTGTCAGCCGGAGCTTAGTGAGGTGGTTGTTGGGGTTTAAGGTTTTTATTCCCTTTTGAACGGGCAATAATACAGATCCGTCAGTCCATATGGCTCCTGACAAGTCCGCTCCTGTAAAATCAGTTGTTGAGCTTATGATCGCACCTTTCAAATTTGTGGTGGTCATATTTGCATTTTGAAGAACTGTTCCGGACAAATTTGTTTGATTAGACATATTTGCACCACTTACATTCGCGCTTGATAATGCCAGTTTACTTAGATCCGCACCACTCAGGTCACATGGTTTCGTGCAAACTTTCGTCGCTTTAAGCCTTACAACATCAGTGACAATGAAAGCTGACGCCTTTCCCGCCGAAATCCCGATAAAGATCATTGCTGCAGTAATGACAGTGATTTCCCTGATGTGTGCTGTTTTCATAGTTTTACTCTCCTCGCTACTGATTTAAAAATTGAACTTCCCGGTAGCTGTATATCAGTATCCATGAAAAAATCAATATCTATTATATCAGCCAGTTGCAAACGGAACTGCCAACAAGGGATACAGATCAGGCAATTACTCTTGTTACTGACGTAAATAGAAACATACTTACTGTCGATAGCATTTGTTCATTGTATTGGTAAATCCGGAGCATGGTGCTAAACGAGGAACGTTTGCTGAAGGAGTTGTTGACCATTCGCCAGGAATTGGAATATAAACAGGAACACTTCTCATTAACGGACTCCGTCAAAGTAATTCCTGGAGAGTATGTAGAACGGCGAACCGACCCGAAATACAGAAGGGTTATTAATCGCACACGGGACACTTATTCATGACCATACATCGAACAGCCTGTGCGCTGCTTCTCTTATTATTTCTCCTCGTCAGTGCCATTGCAAAGTCATCGGCCGCTGAAACTCCAATGACGCTGGCTGACTGCATTGCAACCGCCCTGCGGGAAAACCGGACCATAAAAAATGCCTACCTCGACCGGATAGTTCAGAAATATGATCTGCGGATAGCAAGACAAGTTCACTCCCAAGCTGCTGCTCTCCCCCTCGGTGCAGGCCAGTGGTGGCAGCGGTACTACCGCGACCACTGCCATAGCTGATCTGTCCGGTATGGTTTACGAACTGCTCCCCACCGGCGCCGCCATCAACCTTAATGCAAAACATGATATCAGCAGCACGGATAACGTGCGCCCCGGCCGTGCCTACGGATGGAATGTCAGTCTGACTCAGCCGCTCCTGAAAGGGGCGGGGTTCGACGTTAACACGGCATCGGTTACCGCTGCCCGATTGAGCGAGCAGAACAACATACTCTCACTCAAGTCAACGATCACGGACACCCTGACTTCGGTGGTGACAGCCTATCGCAGCTATATCCAGACCATCAAGGCGCTGGATATCAGCAGGCAGTCACTGGAACGCAGCAAGGAACTGATAGATACCAACCGGGAATTGATTGCTGCCGGCCGGATGGCTGCTATTGAGATCGTGCAGTCCGAGGCGGATGTGGCAGGCAGGGAATTCAGCCTGCTTTCCTCTGAAAACGCCGTGGATGCGGCGCGTCTTGCATTGACCAAAGCCATTGACATCGACAAGAACAGCAGAATAACCCTCATTGAAGAGACAGAGATTCCCCCGGTGCCGTATAACCTTGAACAGGGGAAGAAGCTGGCTTTTGAGAACAGGCCTGATTACCTGAGTTCACTGTTGAGCTATGAAAACGCAAAAATTCAACTGGTTACAGCAAGGAATAACACACTATGGGATCTATCCTTCGCTGGGGGGTATGGTAACAGCTATACCCGTGAGGGCGCACCGGGGAGTGAATCCTTCTCCGGCGCCTGGAATGCCGGTTTGAAACTGACCGTGCCGATCGGAGATCTGTCGATTCGCCAAGGGTTGATCGCGTCTGAAATCGCCTTGAAAAAATTGGAACATGATATGGCTAGGCAGCGGGAAAACATCGAAATCGAAGTGCAGGACGCCCTGCGCAGCGCCGAGATGAACCTTCGTCAGATCAAGCTTGCCACTCTGTCACGGGTGTTGACGGAAAAGAAGGTCGAGATCGAAACCGACAAGCTGAAAGCCGGGCGCTCCACCAACTTCCAACTGGTCAGCTTTCAGAATGATCTGGTGAATGCCCGCAACAGTGAACTGGGTGCAATCATCACCTATCTGAATGCCCTTACCGCCCTTGACAGGACACTGGGAATAACTTTGGACAGGTGGGGTGTATCGCTTGCAGAACGAAAGCAGTGACAGGATCACTATGGAACAGAACTCTCTAATTGCTGACAGAATACTGAACGATATGACCGACGGGGTCATGGTGGTCGATCTCAATGGACGGATCACCACGTTTAACGCAGCAGCTTCCCATATTTTGGGAATCAGGGGTGAAGAGGCCGCCTCCCGCCGGTTCGGAGAAGTGTTTCTGGAGCGGGAGGGGGCGGACGAGTTCTGTCAAACGATCCTGGATGCGGTCTACGAATCCACCACCAACCATAATCGGACTGTTCCGTACAGCTGTGACGGAAAACGTTCCGTGCTGACCCTGACCACGACATTTCTCAAGGCTGATGATGGTACAGGTCAGAAGATCGGTGTGATAGCAGTATTCGAAGACATTACTGAACTGCAGAAACTAAAGGAGGCCGAGATTCAGCATGCCGAGGAGCTTAAAGCAAGGCATCGCGAACTGCAGGACGCCTACCTGAAAACCGAGCAGGGCAACCAGCAGCTGCAGGCGGCCCTGAAAAAGGTGCAGGTCATCAGGATTACTGCGACAGCCTTCACTATTATTCTGTTTCTGGGAATCGGCCTGTTTGTCTGGAATCGGAAACCAATCAGCTTTACCTCGTCTTCCCAACCTCAAACAACAGCCCAGAGCGGCACGCTTGCGACCACAACCGTTGCGCCGCAATCAATCTCGACCGGCATATCGCTGATCGGTAAACTGCAACCACTGCAGATGGTCAATAGTAACAGTCCATTATCTGGCAAGGTGGAACAGGTCAGAGTCCGCTACGGGGAAGTGGTGAATGCGGGACAGCCACTGGTCTCGATGGATACAGCCGAGGCACAGGTGAAGTATCGCGAGGCAAAGTCGGCCTACATCAAGGCGGTTGCCAACTTCAACCAACTGGATAAATGGGATGTCGGCACAGAAGTCGCGCGAGCCAACCGTTCTCTGGCAAAGGCGAAGCTCTCCCTCGAAAACCAGAAGAAAACGCTGGATGAATCGGAGCGGCTCTTCAAAAAGGGTATCATTCCGGCCAGCGAAAATGAATCCGCACGAATGCAGTACACCAATCAGCAAATGGATTACCAGAGTGCCGAGGAAGAGCTCAAAGCGGCGATAGACAAGGGGAATCCGGAAAACCGGAAGGTTGCGCGCTATGAGATGGAGAACGCTGAAACACGCATGAAACAGTTGGAGCATGACATTGAATCAGCCGTAGTGCTGGCGCCGGTATCGGGCATTGTCATGAAACCGCAGGCCAGCGGACAGTCCAAAGAGGGGAGAGCAGTGGAGCGTGGCGGTTCATTCCAGCAGGGTGAGGTACTGTTTGCCATCGGCGATCTGTCCGGTTTTTCAGTCAGCTGCAAGGTAGACGAAGTTGATGTCACCAAAGTCAAACTTGGCCAGAAGGTGCGGGTAACAGGCGATGCCTTTCCGGGAGAACAACTGACCGGAGTCATCCAGAGCATCTCCCCTCAGGCTGAAGAGGGTGAAGGAGGTCGTTCCGGCCCATCCTTCGGCATCAGGGTGACCATAGACACGGTTCCTCCCGAACTGAAAAAACGGATCATGCCCGGCATGACCGCCAACCTCGATATTCTTATCTACGAAAATCCGAATGCTCTGATGGTACCGTTATCCGCTGTCAAGGAAGAGCAGGGCAAACGCTTTGTTATCAGGAAAAATGGCGGCAACAGCAGCAAAGTTGAAGTAACTACCGGCTACACCACCCAGGACGCGGTGGAGATCCTCAAGGGTCTGAAAGCGGGCGATGTCATAGAAGTCGACGGAATGGCCGGGAGAGGCGCTCCACCTGATAGTGGCACGAGCGGTAAGCCATAATATGCTCAGACTGCGCGAAATAAAGAAATCCTACCGTATCGGCCCCACCGAAGTGGACGTATTGAAGGGGGTCTCCCTGGATGTGGGCACGGGCGAGCTGATCTCCATTATGGGGCCGTCCGGTTGCGGCAAATCCACCCTTATGAACATCATAGGCCTTCTGGACAGGCCGACCTCCGGCAGTTTCGTACTCAATGGTTCGGAGGTGCTCTACACCAATGACGATGTCCTCTCGGACATAAGGAACCGGAGCATCGGTTTTGTATTCCAGCAATATTTCCTACTTTCAAAACTTTCCGCCATTGAAAACGTCAAGCTGCCGTTGATGTACCGGGGCGATGCACATGGCATCACCCATGAGCGGAGCATGGAGCTGTTGCGCCGGGTCGGCATGGCGGATCGCGCCGGTCACAGGCCAAGCGAGCTTTCCGGCGGGCAACAGCAGCGTGTAGCCATTGCCCGCGCTCTGATCGGCAGCCCGGCCCTGATTCTGGCGGACGAACCGACCGGCGCCCTGGACACCAACGTCGGGAGTGAAATCATGGGGCTGTTCAAAGAGCTCAATTCCGAAGAGGGCATAACGGTGGTCATCATTACCCACGATCCGGGAATCGCCCGCCAATGCAAGCGGGTGGCGGCCATGCGCGACGGTGTGATTGTACCATGATAATCGGGGCAAATATTAAAGAAGCGGTCCGTAGCCTGCTCTCGTCCAAACAGCGCACCATACTGGCGTTGATCGGTATTGTCATCGGTATCGGATCGGTCATCGCCATGGTTTCAATCGGCAAGATCGTCCAGAAAGAATCGTTACGTCAATTCAAAGAGATGGGCACCGATATCCTTACCATAGAAAATGATTCCGGTGGCGGCGGCGATTCCTCCGGAGGTGGGCGGCGCGCACGATCTGCGCCGCCGGGTAGGCTCAAACTGGCAGACATACTCGCTCTTCCGGCTCAATGTTCCGGCATAAGCGCCGTGGCGCCTTCGATGCGGGGAAACGGGGAGGCCAGCTATGGTGGCAAAAAAATTCAGAACACCAGCCTTATCGGGGTTACGGAATCCTTCCTCGACATCAACAAACTGAAGATACGGCAGGGGCGCTTCATTTCCGATCTGGATTCCAACGGTCAATTTTGCGCCATCGGCAGCAAGCTCTCCGGGGAAATGCAGAAGTTGGGCGGCGGTAACGTCATCGGTCAAAAAATCCGGGTGGGAGAAAACCTGTATACGGTTATTGGTGTCACCGCAGAAGTTCTTGAAGGCGGTATGCGCCGCTTTCAGCCCAACGAATCAATATATGTCCACATTACCGCAGCCCTCCGCAGTTCCAGGGATGCCGAGATTTCAAACATCATTGCCCGCGTAAGCAACGGCGTGACCAACATGGCCGCCCGCGATCAGGTGCTGGACTATTTGAGGACAAAAACCAAGAGTTCGTCAGTCAGGGTGACCAGTCCGGAAGAGGTTATCGCCCAGATGGAAAAGCAGATGCAGATGTTTACCCTGCTTTTGGGCGCCATTGGCAGTATCTCGCTGATTGTCGGCGGAGTCGGAGTCATGAATGTCATGCTTGTATCGGTTACCGAGCGTCGCCGCGAGATCGGCATCCGCCGGGCGCTTGGCGCCAAACGGGGTGACATCAGGGGGCAGTTTCTGATCGAATCAATCATTCTATCCCTCATCGGCGGTTTCTTCGGCATCATCTTCGGTGTTGGCGTGTCGCGCGTCATCTCCTATTTTGCCCACTGGCAATTTGCCATCTCCATCGGTGCCATCATTTTGGGTGTAGGTGTATCCAATGCCGTTGGTATTTTCTTCGGTTATTATCCGGCCCGTCAAGCCTCCCTGCTGGATCCAATCGTAGCGCTGAAGTCAGACTGAAATTGATGGGTGATTGCCAATATAGTTGGCGCTTGCGGACAGGAGTTGGCGGTATTTGTGTTTATAACATATTTATATTATTGATAATTGTGCTTGGCATGTATGACGCTGATGCAAATATACTGTAGCGTAGGCATCCCGCCTGCGATTCGAGCGGCTTCATGCTCGAATAGGGGTGTATTTCTGTAAATTTGTCACGTCCAAACTTTAGGAACCATAGTTGTTACGGCTATACGTTCGGGATGGTACTTCGCGGATGGTCGAACTACTTCAAGCTGTCTGGAGTAAAGAAACCCTTTGAGGAACTTGATGAATGGATACGTCGTAAACTGCGGTGCATACTGTGGCGGCAGTGGAAGCGACCTTTCACAAGAGTAAAGAAACTGATGCATCGCGGAATATCCGAGGCGATGTCGTGGAGAAGTGCCCTGAATAAAAGAGGCCCCTGGTGGAATTCAGGAGCCTCACATATGAATCAAGCCTTTGATACATCATACTTCACGAAACTGGGACTTATCTCACTACGGAACCAGTTTCACCGCTTTCAACATTTAACGTGAACCGCCGTGTACGGAACCGTACGCACGGTGGTGTCTTTGTCCAGAATGCCACGGTTCAGCGCAAGGAGTTTATCCCCCAGTAAATCATAAAAGAAACTCCCCTCCTGCCTGCCACGCCGCTCCAATGCTGCCTCTTTTGAAATAAACGTCCAGCCGATTTCCGATTCGGTCACATAACAGATAAGAGGATACTGTACGCAGGATTCTTCAGCACCGAAGCTGGGCATCGGTGGAGTCACCAATAAAATGATGACGTTGTTTCGTAGGGGCGAAGCAAGGCTTTATCTGCTTCGCCCGACTTTGACTTTAATGGCGATCCCGGCAAGGGCGAAGAGAAGCAAGGGCGAAGCAGGTGAGGCTCTTGCTTCGCCCCTACGATGATAATTTTCTGAATTTTCTATCTTCCAGATCAATCTCATCCTGTTTGGCTCGAGCAAACTCTTCACTCGACGACATCAACGGGTATTTTCCCATAATTGCATTGAGGGGGGTGGCTACTTTTATTGAAATATTTTCCTGATCATCCGCCCAATTTATGGGGTTATTGACAATGTATTCCCGGATGCCGTTCAATTCTGCCTCGCTGCGAATGACCCGTTCGTAAAAATTGCGTTGCCAGACCGGACAACCGGGATTATTGCTTATTTTGTTGATCCTGCGGGTTGAAACCGATTTAAAATTTTGTGCAACCGCACCCAACGAACCAGAATATGTTCCAGATGGTATTTGTTTTCGTAGGGGCGAAGCAAACGCTTCACCTGCTTCGCCCTTGCCGGCATCACCACCAAAGGCGGGCGAAGCAGAAGAACCCTACTTAGCCCCTACAGGGGCCCTGTTTATGAAAAATATTGTGTGCAGATGATTCGGCATGTCAGCGACATTTATATGCTGCGCTGTAACACCGCTTGCAAGCGACAACAATCGTTTGCGGACTGATTCGGAATAAATCGCATATACTAAAAACCTGGGGTTCAATTGGTTCTTGTCCGTGCGGAACTGCATCATTCTCTGGCCAAGGCATAATCGTGCGTCTGTTGAGACAAGCCCAGCTTCGCCAACAGGTGCTTCCCTGCTAAAGATCACGTCATCTTCTCTCAAGGTTGCCCTTCTTGTTCTTGCAGTGTAATCCTCATCTGTCACAAAATACGTCGGAGTGTCGAGGATGAAACCATCTTTGAGATTTACATTTCTGATGACTCTGACACCATTTTCCATGAATTTTGGTGTGCGGAACTAAATCCATCGGAACAAAAGGAATCTCCGGGTAGTCATTAAATCTCAATCCCCGTGGTTTCTTTGTGAAGTCGAATTTGTCCTTAATAACAGCCGTGCTCCAAGCTTGTGGCAAACAATCAGGCATCATACGCCTCCGCCTGTCATCCCCAAAACCTCCGCAACCGCCTGATAGACACGCTTCATAAACTGCTCATCAAGCTGCTGCAACGGCCCGTTAACCAGGCGTTTGTTATCAATCGCCCGCACCTGATCGACCAGCAGATCAGAATCCTTGTCCAGTCCACTCCCCGCCAGAACACGCAGACGTAAGGGTTCGGCATCGTTTACAAGATTGGTGGTCAACGGAATTATCAGAGTTGAAGGGTGCCCGGCATCCAGCAAAGCCTGGTTCTGAATCAGCAATACAGGACGCACCTTGCCCGGTTCAGTGCCTCGCCCCGGATTGAGATTCGCCAGCCAGATTTCACCATGCCTAAACATTCGGGCAATCCTCAATCTCACTAAACTCGGCATTTACCTTCATGCTCTCAGTACGCACCTTCAGGCTGACCTCCATAAGTCGCTTTCGGCGGCGTTCTTCAGCAACAAAGGCGTTCATCCGTTCAAGTGCCTTACGCACGTAAGCTGCACGGGGCAGGTGCAGCTCCTCGGCAAAAAGATCGACATCATGCAGAAAATCATCCGGCATTCTCAAAGAAATTGTCATCATATATGCGCTCCTTTTTGTATTGCGTATATGAATACTATATCAGATACAAAGTGAAGTCAACCCTACGCATCATACGCCTCCGCCTTCAACCCCAACTTCTCAAAAATCATCGCCAACTCCTCATCCACCCGTTTGGCGTCCTTCTCCGCCTGCTGCAGATCATACAGAATATGACCGATGGAGCGGTGAATCTCCGCCTCGGCGGTTTCAACGTAGCGTGACGGACTCAGGTTGTAATCGTTCTTTATCGCCTCCTCGGTGGTGATAATCTTGCTGAACTTCTCTTCCTCCGCCCAATTCAGAAGGGCGCAGGAGATACGCTTGATTCGTTGCTGATGATTTTGGCGACCGTGAAACCGCACTGGAGATGGCCAAGATGAACATGATACTGCATGACATGGCCGGTAATATGGAAAACGGCGATACCATGCGGAACCCCAAGTTCCTTGACGGCAGCAGTCTGAAGCATTTTGATGTTGTCGTGGCTAATCCGATGTGGAACCAGAAGGAGTGGGATGAAACCTTTTACGATGCCGATCCTCAAATGAAGGTCGTTGGAAGAGACAACCGGTGGCGTCCCCATTCTATTCAATCGCCTTAGTGCTTCACCCGAACCTCATAACGAGCGCGCACGGATCGTTTCACTTTGCCGGTACTGACTCAACTCTCACATACCGACGCCCGACTCTGCACGCACAGGATCAACGCCGAGTGATTTTGAAAGGGCCTCCACTCTGCGTTTCGTAGTTATAATGCTGTTGCTGACAATCCGGCGCTCCCTGTCGATAGCCCCTGCAAGGAGCGGAACAGGCAGAGGAAACATGTGCTCCGGTGCGTTCCCGATAGAGCGCCTCATCATTCAGGCGGTATATCAGAAGCCAGTCAAGTGCAATATTACAATCCCGGCAACCTTTGAAACCGCCTTTTAGTGGATGATCCCGGTATTCAAGCGGCAAGGCTTTACCCTGCACAAGCATTCTCCCAGGCTGAATCAGTTAGCACCAGCAGCTACCGGAATAAGGATCTCGTTGCGCCGCATGAACCACAGAGTAAAAGGCGGGTTATAACGGGCCCAGACCGGTTCGCCGGTAACGGTATAGAGGTTGTCTTTAATCCATTTTTCCAGTTTTTCTTTGTTGAGCAGATACTTCTCCTCACTCCAGAAACCGGAATAGCGAACAGCTGCCACCCGGCGGGCAGGAACCTGCCGCAGCTTGATATTTGGATCATCGGGATTCGGCAGGTTTTCCATTGTATATGAGGCAGGCATCATAAAGCTTACAGCCCACTTCCCCTGTACACTCTGCTGACTGACCGGTGCGGTCATGGATATTTTCTCTCCCGTCTGTTCCTGCGAAACAGGAGCCGTCATCGCAATCTTGCCGCGTGATTTGTTGTCACCGGAGATGTAGCGAAAAAGGGGTCTAAAAGCCTTGTTACCGGCACCTTCCAGGTCTCCGCCGACAATGATTTCGGCGAGAACCTGAGGCGCGTACTCGCGCAGCTCAAAAATATCGTCAGCTTTTATAACCGTGTATGGGGCTTCTTCTGTTGACATGGCAGGTATCGCTCCTATGATCATGAGTAAGGTTAAAGCTATTACCAGTCTTATTCGTTTCATTTGCAATCACCAGAAACCTTTCTGAGCAGATAGTGCCCGACGAACCATTTATTACCGCTGTTATAACCGAACAATTCGGCGCATGCCATGAAAAAGACCCTTCAGCGCTGGAACCAGATATTTGCTTCGCTACCGTAAACTTTCTGCAGGATCGGCACCTCATCGTTTCGTAGGAGCAGACTTGATTCAGCTATTCGAATGTACTGGCTAATAGATTGATAATCATGGTTGTTTGGAGTAAATTCAATCCGATAAAACCAAAAGGAATTAAGCTACATGGAAAAGTCACAGGGTTCAATACTTATTACCGGGGCCACTGGCTTCATAGGCAGGCGTTTGACACAACGACTGCTTGATGAAGGTTATTCCGTTCGTTGCATGGTGCGCCACGCATCTGCTGGATTGACTGCCGGTGCTGAAACGGTTCAGGGTGATATGCTTGAGCCTGCAACACTGGGAAGTGCACTGGCAGATATAGATACAGCTTATTACCTTGTCCATTCCATGTCCGGCGGCCGCGCTGGTTTTGAACGACGAGACCGAGACGCGGCTGAAAATTTCGTTGCTGCGGCCAACTGGGCAAAGGTGCGGCGTGTGATCTATCTGGGAGGACTTGGTGAAACAGGCGACGACCTTTCCGAACATCTTAAAAGTCGTCTCGAAGTCGCTGAAA
>JBAXVG010000046.1:0-37774 GCA_037129255.1 Desulfuromonadales bacterium
CCGCATGCCGGGTGGTGTGGGGGCTGGGGGAGAAAAACCCCCGGCTACCCGATTGCATATCATGTGAGAATAGAGTTACATGTTGAGGGTACACTGCCTGTAAGTGACTTCCCCCACCCCCCGACCCCCTCCCGCAAGGGGCGGGGGAGCAAAAGTCCAAACTCCAGCGGTGCGCACCGCACCCTGCTTTACCATTTTTTACGTAGGGGCGAAGCAAGCGCCTTTTCTGCTTCGCCCTTTTGCGCCGGAGATCAAAGGCGGGCGAAGCAGATGAAACTTGCTTCGCCCCTACAATCAAAAACGGTAAATCAGCATATTCCCCATCCTTTAGAGGCACTCCTTGTGAAAGGGGATTTGGTGTGCAGTTCCCCTTCAGAAAGGGGGATTCAGGGGGGAAATGCATTGAGAAGGAGCACCGCATGCACCCGGAAAAGCTGCAAGCCATCGTACTCTCTTCCACCGACTACGGTGACAGTGATCGGATAGCTTCATTATTTTCGCTTGAACATGGCCGGTTGAGCGGATTTGCCCGTGGTGCCCGCAACAGTCGCAAACGCTTTGGACCAGCCCTCGAAACCTTTGCCCGTATAGAAATTCATCTGTTGTACAAGGATGGGTTGTCATCGCTCAGACACGCCGATGTGATCACGGTGTATCCGCACATCCGTAATGAGCTTGTCTGCATTGCCCATGCCCTGTATGCCTGTGAACTGACAGAGTGTATTACCCCGGAAGGGCAGCCGCTGCCACGCCTCTACCGGCTTCTGACTGCCTACCTTGAGCGTCTGGATGCCGGCCATGCGGGGGATGTGGATCGCAGGTTTTTTGAACTCAATCTGTTGAACATTCTCGGTTATCGCCCCTCCCTGGAGGGTTGCAGTCACTGTGGTTTCATCTTTACGGAAAGCGATGCGCTGATGCAGCAGGGGGGGGAACTGGTCTGCCGCTACTGTGCCGTAACCGGCCGGCATATCGCTGTCCAAACCCTGCGGGGGTTACTTTCATGTCTTTCGACGGGGCGTTTCGGTCTGGTGCAGTTCAGCGAAGACGGACTTCTGCAGGCAGGCGCCCTGCTGGATGCAGCCGTGGCGGCACACTCGGGTAGAAAACTGAAAACTCTGGATTTTTTGCGGCAGACGAACGGATGAATAAACGCTGCTTTCTTTCCCCGCCTCTTGACAATCAGCAGATCATGATTACCTTTTAAGAGGAGGGTGTTGCCCCCAATTATTACAGCTAGAAGGAGGATACAGCCATGGCACTCGTCAAGTACAATCCGTTGAGAGAATTGCGTACCATGCAGGACCAGATGAACCGGCTCCTCAATCTTTCCTGGAACCACGACCTTCCGGGGGAGGACATAAAGGAGGGGCTTTGGCAGCCGGCGGTTGATATCTACGAGACTGAGGATTCCATTGTTATCAAGGCCGAACTGCCTGATGTTGATCAGAAGAACGTCGATGTGCATATCGAGGACAACACGCTGATATTGAAAGGGGAGCGTAAACACGGGAGTGAGGTCAGAAAAGAGAATTACCACCGTATCGAAAGATATTTCGGCACATTCCAGCGCAGCTTCAGCCTTCCGGGGACGGTCGATCAGGAGAAGGTGGAAGCCGTTTGTGACAAGGGGGTGCTGACAATTACTCTGCCCAAGAAAGAGGAAACCAAGCCGAAACAGATCAATATTCAGGTCAAATAAGGATGGTATGAAACAGACAAAGCAGAAAGAGAGCCGGGGCAACCCGGCTCTCTTTCTGCTTTGCAGGTGGCAGGCTGTCAGCGGAAATCAGGTGTGAGTTGCACTGTTCTTTTCAGCTGGCTGCGTCTCCGCCTTTGTATGTAAGGTGGTATTTTCAGTGTGAACGGTCTGGACCTGAGGCGCCGGTTCTTTCTTTTCTTCTTCGGTTTTACGGGCTTCTTCATGAATGTTCTTCTGGAAGTCTTCCGACGCTTTTTTGAACTCGGCCAGTCCCTTTCCCAGAGACTTGGCCAATTCAGGCAGCTTGTGCGGTCCAATGACGATCAGGGCGATTACGAGTATGATAATCATTTCCGGCATGCCTATTCCAAACATGATGTTCTCCTTGCTCTGTTTGCAGTAGTGACATTAAAAACGTAATTTACCCGGTTGGCAATATAAATCTCGTATGCATCTCTATTTTGACCTTGCCATTTTTACTCCCTGTGATATTATGCTCAAAAATTAGGCATTATTGAGCATAATTCCTCCCTGCCTGCTGAAGCAGTCCGTGTGTATCATGCTAAAACCACTCATGATTGGCAGCCTCGCCCTGGCGCACAATGTTGTGCTTGCCCCCCTGGCTGGAATTACAAATTTGCCGTTTCGCCTGATCTGTCGCCGGGAAGGCGCCTCCATGGCTTTTACCGAGATGGTCAGTGTAAACGGGCTGGTGCGTGATGGCGTAAAGACTCTGGCTCTCTTGAAGAGCTGCCGGGAAGACCGGCCGCTTGCCATTCAGTTGTTTGGTGATTCTCCATCCGATCTTGCCAGAGCTGCCGGAATGGTTGAGGGGTACGGTGATCTGCTCGATATAAACATGGGTTGCCCGGTACGCAAGGTGGTCGGTACCGGGGCTGGAAGCGCGCTTTTGCAGGATCTACCCAGGATTGCGGCAATTGTCCGCTCCGTGCGGGCCGCGACAGTGATGCCGCTGACGATCAAGATCCGCTCGGGCTGGCTGAGCGGCGATGATGTTTTTCCGGAAGTGGCAAGAATCGCCGAAGCGGAAGGGTGCGACGCCATCACGCTGCACCCCCGCAGCCGCAGCCAAATGTTTTCCGGCCAGGCTGACTGGAGACAGATACAGGCGATGAAAACGGCCGTTGCCATACCGGTTCTGGGGAGCGGTGATCTGTTCACCGGTTGCGATTGCCTGCGCATGCTGCGGGAGACCGGCTGCGACGGCATCATGATTGCGCGTGGGGCGCTCGGCAATCCCTGGATTTTCCGTCAGGTTCATGAACTGTCAACGACCGGGCATTGTGTGCCTGTCACGGTTGCGGAACGTGCCGACACTATCCTCCGGCATCTGGATCTGTTTATCAGGGAATTCGGTGAGCCAACAGCCGTAAGGGAACTCAAAAAGCACATCGGCTGGTATGCCAGAGGGTTTGCCGGCGCTTCGGAGATTCGTCGTACGGCAAATGCAGCCCGCACTCAAGCCGATATAGTCGCTCTGACCGAAAGGATTCGGGCTCTGTCCGAAGCAGATAGCCATGCCAGTGTCTGAAGACATTACCGGGCAGAACCGGAAACAGCGGGATGATTACTACGCGACTGTTATTGACAGTGTGGGCGACGGGGTTATTGTTATTGCCAGCAATGGTCTGATTACCCTGTGCAATCCGGCTGCCGAGGAAATTACCGGTTTTTCACGCAAACAGGCCCAGGGGGTGGAATTCCGCAAACTGTTCGCGTTGGAAACGACACTGCTTGAGATAGTCTCGAAGACTATTCGGACCGGAATTACCATCTCGGATCATGAAAACGTAGTTGTCCGTTCGAGCGGACGCGTCACACCGGTCGCCGTCACCTGCTATCCGCTGGTTGTGGATAGCGGCGAGCATATCGGCGCTATCCTGACGATCAAGGACATTACCTATATCCGTGAGCTGGAAGCGGCGGTACGGCAGGCAGACCGGCTTTCCACACTGGGAACCCTGGCAGCCGGACTGGCGCATGAAGTGAAGAATCCGCTGGGAGGGATCAAGGGTGCTGCCCAGCTTCTGGAGCAGGAGTTTGAACCCGGAAGCGAAATGCTTGACTATACCCGGGTCATGATCCGTGAGACCGAACGCATCGATATGATAATCCGGGAACTGCTGGAATTGGCCTCGCCCCGCAGCCTGAAGCTCGCCCCGGTAAACCTGCACAGAGTGCTGGGCGATATCCTGCTGTTGCAGAAGCAGGCTGTGGCAGATCGAGAGATTGTTTTCAGCAAACACTTTGATCCCAGCATCCCGGAGATAATGGTTGATGAAGGGATGCTTACCAGGCTGTTTCTGAACCTGATCCGGAACGCCATTGATGCAATGGGCGACAATGGGTGTTTGACTGTTTCGAGCAGGGTGCTTGCGGATTACCGTATGTCAAAGAATGATCGGCATTCACGTATGGTGGCGATTGAGGTGAGCGATGATGGACCGGGAATTCCGCAGGAGGATCTGGAGAACATCTGGACCCCCTTCTTCAGTACGAAATCCGGCGGCACAGGCCTGGGGCTGACCATCTGCCACAAGATCGTTTCAGAGCATCGCGGCATGATCAAGGCCGAGTCTGACCCCGGACATGGAACAAAATTTACCGTACTGCTACCGCTGGTGCAGTAAGGCAGGGAAGAGCAAGGGTCAAGGGTCAAGGGTCAAGGGTCAAGGGGCAAGGGGCAAGAGGCAAGAGGCAAGGGGCAAGGGGCAAGGGGCAAGGGGCAGCAAGTAAAGATTTTATACCCTTGCCCCTTGACCCTGAATTTAAAAAATTGAGGTTTTATTATGCCGCTCAACAGAATTCTGGTAGCTGATGACGAAGAAAGTATGCGCTGGGTGCTTTCAAAGGCGCTCAAGCGTAAAGGTTTTGAAGTGGATCTGGCCCCGGACGGACGTCAGGCGCTGGAGCTGATCAAGGAAAACTGCTATGATCTTGCCATCCTGGATATCAAGATGCCCGGCATAAACGGACTTGATCTGCTGGATAAGGTCCGGGAGCTGAAGAGTGATCTTCTGGTGGTGATCATGACCGCCGAAGCGAGCATGAAAAACGCGGTTGAAGCCATGAAACGCGGGGCTTACGACTATATTACGAAACCTTTTGATCTTGATGTAATTGACGCAATTATTGAAAAAGTAGCCCGGGCCCGAGATATTCGTGGACAGGTGCTGGTGCTGAAACAGGAACTTAAGGAGCGCTATCAGGTTGAAAAAAACATTGTCGGCAACTCGCCTGCCATGCGGGAGCTTTACAAGACTATCGGCAAGGTGGCCGGCAGCGATGTCACAATCCTGATTCAGGGAGAATCGGGTACCGGCAAGGAGCTGGTGGCCAAGGCCATACATTTTAATTCGGGACGTCTGGGCAAGCCGTTTGTGGCGATCAACTGCGCTGCAATCCCGCGTGATCTGCTTGAAAGTGAGCTGTTCGGATCTGAAAAGGGCGCCTATACCGGAGCCAGCGATCGCAAGCTGGGCAAATTCGAGCAGGCCGGCCAGGGCACTCTGTTTCTGGATGAGATCGGTGATATGCCGTTGGATCTGCAGGCCAAGATACTGCGTGTCCTTCAGGAGCAGGAGGTCACCAGAGTCGGAGGGAGTCAGAATATTGCCGTGGATGTACGTGTTGTGGCCGCTACAAATCAGGCGCTGATCGAAAAGGTTCGACTGAAGGAGTTCCGCGAGGATCTCTACTATCGGCTGAATGTGGTTCCGATAACACTTGTCCCGTTGCGGGAACGACGGGATGACATCCCTGATCTGGCCCAGTATTTTCTGGCCCGGTCCTGTAGTGAAATGTCTGTTTCCCCCAAACGTCTGAGCGATGAAGCTCTGGGGCTCCTGTCCGCTCATTCCTGGCCGGGTAATGTCCGTGAACTCGAAAACACGATCAAAAGGGCGGTGATCCTCTCGAGCGACCCGCTTTTGACGGCGCTCGATTTTGCAGGCTTGGTACCTGTAAACGGGCAACCGCGCACCGACACCCAGGATACCTCAATGGAGGCGTTGATTGATATGAAATTGCGTTCCTGCATGAACGGAGTGGAAAAGCTCGAAAAGGGAGAAATCCATGCCATGGTGCTTGAACAGGTCGAACGACCACTGATTCGCTTCATTCTCGAAAAGACCCGCTGGAATCAGGTCAAGACGGCCGATATCCTCGGCATTAATCGTAACACTCTGCGCAAGAAGATATCTGAATTGGGAATCGAATTGAAGCGGGATTAGCAGATAAACGAAAGGAGTCAGCAATGTCAGTACGAGAGCGATTTTTTCTGGAGCGGGAGAAGGCGCTACTGGTGGTAATCGATGTTCAGGAGAGACTATGCGTTGCCATGGACGAAAAGGTGCTGCGCCAGCTGACCCGAAATATCGGTATTCTGCTTGAGAGCGCCGCAGAATTGAATATACCGGTGCTGGTAACGGAACAGTATGTCAAGGGGCTGGGCGCTACGCTGCCGGAACTGAAGGAAAAAGCAAACGGGGCGCCCTGCTGTGAGAAGATGGCCTTCAGCTGTTGCGGGAGCGCCGAATTTATCGAAAAACTTACGGCAACCGGACGCACGCAGATTATCATCACCGGCATGGAAAGCCATGTCTGCGTGTTGCAGACCGTGATCGAGCTGCGTGAAGCCGGTTTCGACGTCCACGTTGTCAGAGACGCTGTCATGAGCCGCACCAAACAGAACTGGCAGACCGCCATCAAGGTCATGACCCTTTCAGGTGCGGTTCCGACCTGTACCGAATCGGTGTTGTTTCAACTATTGAAGGTAGCCGGGACAGAGGAGTTCAAGAAATTGTCGAAACTGGTAAAATGATATCTGGCGATTACTTCCCCGTTAATACATACGGAAGAACTTCCGAGTGATGCCGGATGCAGGCCATGGCCGGCAGGTGCGCCTTATAGGCAATAAAGGGCACACCGGCCCCATTGGCCGCCAGCATGTCAACCTCACTGTCACCGATAAACAGAGCCTCCTCCGGTGCAGCCCCGAAGTGTTCCAGAATTTTCAGAAGCGGCTCGGGGTGGGGTTTTGGATTGGTTACCAGTGCCGCAGTCATCACGTACTCAAAATAGCCGGTCAGGCCGAAATCCTCTACGATCTTTTCCATTGAGGTTGCCCGATTGGTGCAGATTGCCAATGAGCTTCTCCCCTTAAGCTGGTCGAGAGTGGCAACAAAACCATCCTCCATCCGCATGAAGGGCATCAGATCACGGTAATGGATGGTTTTTGCAAACCGGAGTGCCTCTTCATGTTGAATATCACCGGCAAAGAAATACTCCATCACATTGATAAACGAATAGGTATGCAATACTCTACGGGCATCCGGATCCAGCCTGTCCACCGGAGCTCTTCCCAGATAATCCATTATCCGGTTATAGAAAATGTAATTGGACTCGATCGAATCGAGAATTACTCCGTCACAATCGTAGATGACAACCTTATAGCGGCTTTTTAATTCACTCACTGTCTGACTCCGAACCGGAATTCCGGCTTAGATACTGCTCCCACTCAACAGGGAGCAGATATTTCTTACGGCTGTTGCACTCCTTGCACGATGGCACAACGTTATTGTGTGAGGCTTTCCCGCCTCTTGAGATCGGAACCAGATGGTCCATTGTCAGATCCCCCGGAGCAAATCGTTCGCCACAATAGTGACAGCGCCCCCTGGCCAGACGGTTTTGCCACCAGCGGCTTTTTCGGAGCACGCGTGATTTTTCCCGCTCTCTCCTTATATCCGCTTCGCTGATTTCAATTATAAAGTGGTCCACAGCCCGTAATCGCCCTCTTTTACCTGGTAAGAAGCTGAATGATCTCTGCGTATAACGGAAACTTTTTCAGCAGAGCATCACGGCTTCCCATCTCAAAATCGGCAAAGTCGAAGCCCGGCGCTACCGTACAACCAACAAGCGCATACCCGTCTCCGGTCACCGCTGCTCCGAACCAGCAGCCTCCCGGTACAACACATTGAAACGACTCTCCTGCTGCGATTGTGGCGCCCAGCTTCATGGGCCGGTATTCCCCCTGCGGAGTGATGACATGCAGAGTCAAAGGCGTGCCCGCGTAAAAGTGCCACATTTCGTCCGACCGGATACGGTGCAAAGCAGATATGTCACCCGGCTGGAGAAGAAAATAGATCGCTGTACTGAATGCTCTGCTACCTGCAAATCTTTCCGGAAGTGAATTTCCTTGAATGCTTTCATCAGACCTGTACGTCTCCCGGTACCAGCCACCCTCAGGGTGCCTGGTCAAACCTAACCGCTCGATCAGTTCTTCAGCTGTGAGGTTTTTCACGCAGTTCTCCAGATACATTCGCACATTCTATCTGTCATCCCCGAATGTTTTTGTCGGGGATCCATGATTTCAGCTGCTTAAAGGCTGGATTCCCGCTCAGAATCACTGCGGGAATGACATTTTATGAGAGCATCAAACCTTGAAGTTGGATATTTCCTGCAGGAGCAGGTCTGTCTGTTTCCCCAGTTCCATCACTCCTCTATCGACCACTTGTGTCTCCTTACGGACATCTGCCGATGATTGCTGGATTCGCTCGACTGATTTCCCGATGCGCAGACTGCCCAGCGCCTGTTCCAGGCAGGCTTTCCGTATCTGCTCACTCATATCCGAAACCTTCTGGGTCATGCTGCCGATCAGGTCGCCCACATTAGCCTGCTCCTTCATGGAATGTTTCACGCCGACCGAGAACAGACGAACCTTGTCCGCCTCAACCTGAATCGAATCACTTACCTTTCGCTGCTGGTCGGTGTTCCGCGCAATGGCGGTGGACATGGCTGCGATCTGCTCCATTGCAGAGCGAATCATTTCGCTCCCCCGCGCCTGCTCCTGAGTGGCGCGCGCGATCTCCGACAACTGTCGCGATGTACGATTGACACCGCTGACGATTTTCTCCAGCACGGCGCCGGCCTGCTGAGAAAGGCGTTCACCGTTGTTGATGCTTTCGGAAGCCATGCTGATTGATGTGACGGCCAGCGCGATCTCGGATTGAACTCCCTTGATCACCTCGCCGATCTCGCGGGTGGAGCGGGTGGTACGCTCCGCCAGTTTCTTGATTTCAATAGCCACTACCGCAAAACTGCGCCCGTGAGTACCGGACTGGGCAGCGATAATGGAAGCGTTAAGGGCCAGCAAGCTGGTTTGTTGGGCAATCTCGTCAATGACCGTCACTATGGAATCTATGTTCTTCGCTTTTTGAGAGAGGGAGTCAATCGAAAGAGCGGTAGTTTTCGATACATCCATGATCTGACAGATGCCGGCAATAGTGTCATCCACCGCTCGTTTGCCGGATTCTGCATCATTGATAACCTGATCGGAGATAATAAAAGCTTCATTGGCATAATTCTCGATCTTCCGAATGGAAGTGTCGAATTCCTGTACCGAGGATGCGGTGGCGGCCGATGTCCGGTCGAGGTCGTGGACCCCGTTGTCGATCTGCCTGATGGCTCCGCTCAGACTGCCTATGGATGATCCGATACCGTCAACGGATGTGGTAAGCAACTCCATGCAACGTACAACCTCATCAATACTGACCGACAGTTGCATGACCGTTGATGAGCTTTCAACAACCGATGCGTTAAGGCCGTCAACGCCCTGATTGACATTGCCGATCAGATGGGAAATCTGGTTTGCGGAATCGGTTATATCCCGGACATCCTCCTGCTGACGCTCTGCAGAGACAACCATCGTGCGCGAAGCTTGTCCGATATCGGCCGAGGCTTTGGAAAGTTCTTCAGAGTTGTGGCTGACATTGACGATCATCGAACGCAGATCGGCAACCATGGAATTCAGCGACCTTCCCAGATCGCCTAATTCGTCATGGTGATTGATTGTCAAGGTTTTCGTCAGGTTGCCTGAGGCGACTGCAGCGGCAAAATCCTGGTCTTCGTCCACAGAGCGTTTGATGCCACGTGCGATTGTCCAGACAAGCAGCATAAGTAAACTGGAGAGACCGACGGCCGAACCCAGAATTACCGTGTGCAGTTTCTGCACTTTTGCCTTGAACGTATCTATATAGAGGCCACTGCCGATAACCCAGCCCCAGGGCTTGAAAACCTTGACATAGGAGAGCTTGGTGTAGAGCTCGTTCGTTACACCGCCGGTCTCAATCGGTTTCGGCCATTCGTACGTCACATAACCGTGCCCTGCACGCTCGGCAACCTCATTGAATGAAACGAACAGGTTCCTGTTATCCAATTTCCGGAATGGGCCGTTAATACCATCGCGCATGCTGGTCGCCTTGTTGAACTTGGCGTCATCGAGAACAGTGCCGTCAAGGGCCGGGACCGTCGGGTGCATGATCATTTTCGGAAACGGTTTGCCCAGGTCATTGATCCAGAGGTATTCGACTTCGTTGTAGCGCATCTTTTTGACAGCCGCCATGACATGTTTCTGCGCTTCTTCGATACTGCTTTGTCCCCCGGAAACAGAGTTCTCCGCCTCTGTGAACTGCTGGTAGGCAACTTCCACCACATTCCTGACCTTCTGCATCTCCTGCTCCATCAGCCAGGCAGATATATTCGGTACAGCAAGAAACTCGGTCCCGGCAACAATCAACAGGAGGCCGATCAGAGGTGTGAACATGATTTTTGAGTGAATCGACCAATCCCGATATCGTTTAATCTGCATCTATTTGTCTCTCAAAAATGGATTTTTATCACAATGGATTTTCTGTCACTTAGACGAAAATTAGTCAACTGATATTTCATTATAAGACATGATTTCTATACGCAGGCCGGAGTTTGACGTGTGCTATTATTGAGACTGTTTTTTGTGCTAATTCGCCATTGACAAGTAAATATGTATTATGGTACTAGATTGCCATAATAGCATTGGCTGTTTCTTGCGCACGCCGGAAACCTTATTAACAAGGAGATTACTATGCATTTTGGACTGACTGACGAACAGAAGATGATGCAGGAGATGGCCAGGGATTTTGCCCAGAAAGAGATCGCTCCCACTCTCAAGGAAGATGAAGCCAATCACAGGTTCCGTCCTGAACTGGTCAAGAAGATGGCCGAGCTCGGATTCTTCGGCTGCGCTCTGCCGGAAGAGTACGGCGGAAACGGCTGCGGTTTTCTGGAATCGGTCATTATTGCCGAACAGCTCGCCATGGTAAGCGGATCTTCACGTCTGCCGCTCAATATGCAGAACATCGGTCCGGCCATCACGGTAAACAAATTCGGCACCAAAGAGCAGAAGGAGCGCTTTATACCGGACTGGGTAAGTGCCGCATCATACGGTTTCTTTGCCATCACCGAGCCGAACTCCGGTTCGGACGTTGTCAGCATGGGAACCTCCGCTACAGATCGTGGTGATCACTGGGAACTGAACGGCCAGAAGATGTGGATATCCAACGCACATCTGGGCGATTACGGGCTGGTGTACGCAATGACGGATAAAAGTTTGAAATATAAAGGTATGACCTGCTTTATTGTCAATCTGAAAGGTAACGAGGGGATAGTTACCGCTCCGATTGAAACCAAACTGGGTCTTCACTGTGCTCCGACCGGCGAGATATCATTCAGCCAGGCCAGAATCCCGAAAGATTCGGTTCTGGGTGAAGTGGGGCAGGGGTTCCAGATCTGCATGTGGCAGTTGAACAACACCCGTATCAGTTGCGCTGCCGGGGCGCTTGGCATTGGCGGCGCCGCTGTCGAAGCATCCATCGGGTATGCCAACGAGCGGACCCAGTTCGGTAAAAAGATCGGCTCCTACCAGATGATTCAGGCCCAGATCGCCGAAATGGTAGCAGAACATGAGGCCGCAAAGCTGCTTGTGTACCAGGCTGCGTGGCTGAAAGATCAGGGCTTGCCCAACCAGTTCCAGACCTCCATGGCCAAGCTGTTCGCTTCGGAAGCCGCAGTAAAGGCCGCCAGCGACACGATGAAGATCTTCGGCAGCTACGGTTTCTCGACCGAATACCCGGCCGAACGCATTCTGCGCGACTCCATGTCGCTGCGCACCGTCGAGGGGACCAGCAACATCCAGAAGACCATCATTGCCGGTTTTGCCCTCGGCGATGTGACAAATAGATAAAAGAAAAAAGGAGTTGCCATGTCACGCAAACAGACACCATTACGCCCGTACTTTGAGAAAATGGCCGATATCGGCAAGGCCCTGAATGATGGAGAAATCCGGCGCTCCAGGGAAAATGTCGATCTTGTTCTCGAACAGGAAGAGATACTTGCCAAAGAGAACCTGAGGGTCAGAAACGCCGGTATTCCTGCCAAGAAAATTCATGAGCGGGGCGGAATGACTATCTACGATCGTCTTGACTTTCTGGTTGATCCCGGCACATGGAGCCCTCTGCACACCCTCTATAATCCGCGCGACAATGAGGAGGGGTGTACCGGTGTCGTCAACGGTATCGGCAAGATACAAGGGAAATGGGCGGTCATCATCGGCTTTGACAACAAGGTTATGGCCGGAGCCTGGATTGCCGGGCAGTCCGAGAACATCCTGATGGTCACCGACATGGCCAAGCGACTCAACGTGCCGCTGGTCTGGCTGACCAACTGCAGCGGTGTCAAGCTGATGGAACAGGAGACGGTCTACGCCGGGCGCCGTTCCAGCGGAGCCCCTTTCTATCGCCACGCCGATCTGAACCATCTCGGCATCCCGATCCTGAACGGCATCTACGGTACCAACCCGGCCGGCGGCGGTTACCAGGGAATCAGCCCGACCATCCTGATTGCCCACGACGGGGCGAACATCGCCGTCGGCGGGGCCGGGATCGTTGGCGGTATGAACCCCAAGGGACATATCGATGTCGAAGCTGCCCAGGCGCTTATCACCGGCACAAAAAATTTCAAAGCCAAGGATCCTGGCCGGGTGGAGACGCACTTCGATCAGACCGCCTACTTCCGCGAAGCTCATGATACCGAGCAGGGTGTTCTGGATGGCATCAAGGATTACATGCGCATGATGCCGGCCTACGATCCGACCATGTTCCGGGTGGCCGAACCGGCCTCACCCAAATTCCCGGCGTCAGATCTCAACATGATTCTGCCCGCCAACCAGAAACGCCCCTACGACGCCCTCCAGATTCTGGCCCGACTGACTGACAACAGCGAGTTCATGGAGTACCGACCCGACTATGGCATTGAGGTCTTTACCGGTATCGCCAAAATCGACGGTTTCCCGGTGGCCTTTATCGGCAATCGCCAGGGGATCTTTCCCGGCTATCCCGAATACGCCAAAGGCGCCTATCCGGCCGTCGGCGGCAAGCATTACCGGCAGGGTCTGATCAAACAGGGCGAATTTGTTACGCTCTGCGGGCGTGACAATCTTCCGATCGTCTGGCTGCAGGATACCACCGGCATTGATGTCGGCGACCTGGCCGAGGAGGCTGAACTGCTCGCGCTGGGACAGTCTCTGGTCTACTCGATTGAGCAGACAGAGTTGGCCATGATGTGCGTCGTTTTGCGGAAAGGCACCGCCGCCGCCCATTATATCATGGCCGGTCCGCAGGCCAACAACAACAACGCCTTCACGCTGGGAACCCCGCTGACTGAAATCTACGTCATGCATGGTGAGACGGCCGCTGCCGCCTCCTATGCCCGCCGTCTGGTCAAAGAGGACGAAGCGGGCAATGACCTGACCCCCACTCTGGATAAAATGAACCAGATGATCAAGGATTATCAGGACAAATCGCGACCGGCCTACTGCGCCAAATCCGGTTTTGTTGATGAAATAGTTTCCCTGACAGACCTGCGTAAATACATTCAGGCTTTCACCGGGGCCAACTACCAGAATCCGAGATCGATCACGCCGGTGCATCAGATGCTGCTGCCGAGGATTATCAAGGGGTAAACCTTACTACTCCGACGTTTGTTATCAGGAAGGTCAATTCCCCCCTTTGCAAAGGAGGGGGATCTGGCTTTTAAAGTCAACGGCAAATCCCCCTAAATCCCCCTTTATCAAGGGGGACTGTAAAGTTCAAAATCTATGTGTCGGAGTAGTACTTAATTTAACAACAAAATCACACGGGGTGAATAGAGATGAGCAAGCATAAAAAACCACTCGGCATCACCGAAGTTGTCCTGAGGGACGCACACCAGTCGCTCTTCGCCACGCGCATGCGTCTTGATGACATGCTCCCGGTCGCGGAGAAGCTTGACAGGGTAGGGTACTGGTCTATTGAAATGTGGGGCGGAGCCACCTTCGATTCGTGCATCCGGTTTCTGGGTGAAGATCCCTGGGAACGTCTGCGAGAACTGAAGAAGGCCATGCCCAACACGCCGCAGCAGATGCTGTTCAGAGGGCAGAACATTCTTGGATATCGACATTACGCCGATGATGTGGTCGAGAAATTTGTTGAGCGGGCAGCTGTCAACGGCATAGATGTGTTCCGTGTCTTTGACGCGATGAACGATCCCCGCAATCTTGAAACTGCCGTCAAGGCGGTCATCAAACAGGGCAAGCATGCCCAGGGTTCCATCTCCTATACGGTCAGCCCGGTTGATACGATACCGAAATGGGTCGATCTGGCGAAACGGGTCGAGGACATGGGCTCTCATTCGCTCTGTATCAAGGATATGGCCGGTCTGCTCTCTCCCTATACCGCTTACGAACTGGTCAAAAAACTGAAGAAGGCTCTTGATATCCCGATCCACATGCAGTGTCACGCAACGACCGGCATGTCGACAGCAACCTATGTCAAGGCGGTAGAGGCGGGGGTCGATAATGTCGACACCGCAATATCGTCGATGAGCATGACGTATGGTCACTCGGCCACCGAGGCGCTGGTGGCGATCATGGCTGAGACTGAGCAGGCCACCGGATTTGATATGGTGCTGCTGCAGGAGATTTCAGACTATTTCACGATCGTCCGCAAGAAATATGCAAAGTTTGAAGGTTCTTTAAAAGGTATTGACGCAAGAATTATCCTGGCGCAGGTGCCGGGGGGCATGCTGACCAATATGGAAAGCCAGCTGAAGGAGCAGAACGCCGCGCACAAGATGGATCTGGTTCTGGCCGAGATTCCGAGGGTTCGCGAGGATCTTGGTTTCATTCCTCTTGTCACACCGACATCGCAGATTGTCGGCAGTCAGGCGGTCATCAACATCCTGACCGGAGAGCGTTACAAATCGATGACCAAGGAAACCGCGGCCGTCCTCAAGGGTGAGTATGGAGCGACGTCGGCACCGGTCAACAAGGAGCTTCAGGCCAAGGTACTGGCGGGTGCCGAACCGATAACCTGCCGTCCGGCCGACCTGATTGAGGCCGAGATGGATAAGCTGACCACTGAGCTGCGCGAAGTACTTGCCCGGAAGGGGGTAAAGAATGGCAAGCATGAGGTTGAGGATGTTCTGACCTACGCTCTGTTTCAGCAGGTCGGGCTCAAGTTCCTTGAAAATCGTGACAATCCCTCAGCCTTCGAGCCGGTGCCGACCGGTGAGGAGACCTCGGCTCCCAAGGCGGCCCCGAAAGCGACCGCATCAGCGGTCACTGTCGGTGATACTTTCACTGTGACCGGAGGGGGGCAGAGTTTTGTTGTCCAGGTTGCTGCGGTGGGTGGAGCCGCTGCAGCGGCTCAATTACAAACGGATGCCGGAGCTGCTGCCGCCCCGGCCCGGAATGAAGCGATGGGTTCTCCGCTGGCAGGAAATATCTGGATAGTGGATTGTCAGCCGGGGCAAAAAGTTGAAGAAGGTGATCTGCTCTTTGTCCTTGAAGCGATGAAGATGGAATACGAAGTCTTTGCCGAAAGAGCGGGAACAATAGCCGAAGTGGTCGTGCAGAAAGGCGACGCGGTTACGGTCGGACAACCGCTTTTGACTTTTGCCGGATCGGGCCCGGCATCGGGTAAGGCCAGTGTAGCCGCTGCACCTTCCGCCTCAGCCCCTTCATCAGTAAAAAACGGAATTGCGGCCCCATTAACCGGGAATGTCTGGAAGATAGAAGTGAGCGAGGGGCAGAAGGTGCAGGAAGGTGACCTGCTGCTGATCCTTGAGGCGATGAAGATGGAGAACGAAATCTTTGCTGATCGGGATGGAACCGTTGGTCAGCTTCTGGTTCAGCAGGGGAATGCCGTCGAGATCGGGCAGATTCTTCTGACTCTTGTTTGACGATCTTTGAATGAAAACGTCCAGTCAGGGATTCGGCGCTGTAGAGGCGCATTACAGCCATGACGGGTTAGAGGCTTCGATCCTCGCAGCACTGGTCGCTGCGGGGAAAGATCCCGATAATCTGAAACCTGAAGATCTTGCACCGTTCGACGAGTTTCATGTCAGGGGTCGTAAAGCGACACTGGAACTGGCCAGGGAATTGAATCTTTCGGAAGGGATGAAGGTGCTGGATGTCGGGAGCGGGGTTGGCGGCCCTTCACGTTGTCTGGCACAGGAGTTTGGCTGTCTTGTCACCGGGATAGATCTTTGCTCGGAGTATTGCCGGGTGGCCAGCATGCTTGCCCGCCGTCTCGGCCTCGACTCACTGGTAACGTACCGGCATGGCAATGCCCTTGACATGCCTTTTGAAGACGCTGCCTTCGATCTGCTCTGGACGCAGCACGCTGCGATGAATATTGCCGATAAAGACAGGTTCTATGCCGAAATGCGGCGTGTATTGAAGCCGGGTGGATCTCTGGCGATCTATGATGTGCTAGACGGGGAGGGTGGAGCGCCTCATTATCCGCTGCCTTGGGCGCGTGACCCTTCAACAAGTTTTCTGCTTACTTCACAGCAGATGAGGAACAGCCTGGAAAAAGAAGGTTTTGTGGTTCAAACCTGGCGAGATAAAACGGAAACTGCACGATTCTGGTTCCGGAACCTGAGTGATAAAATCAGAGTAGAGGGGGATCCGCCACTCGGTATTCATCTCCTTCTCGGATCTGATTTTCGGGTCATGGCTCAAAATCTGGTACGCAACCTTGAAGAGAATCGGGTCGCTCTCATAGAAGCGGTGGTGAGATGTCCTGCCTGAGTAAGGGGGTGTTGCAGCGGAGTCTGCTGATAAGAACCGGCGGCTTCGCTCAGAATGGATTAAAATGATGGTGGGGTGCATGCACTTACAATTTCACATACCTCATCCCCCATGTTCCGGAAACGGTGGGGCAGGCGACTGTTAAAATAATAAGCATCTCCCGCGCCTAAAAAATATACCTGCCCATCAACAGTGAGTTCTATTTTACCCCGTATCACAATCCCACCCTCTTCGGATTCATGGCTGAGCATTTCTTCCCCGGTATCTGCTCCCCTTTCAATTCGTTCATGCAGGATCTGCATAGTCAAATCTTTTATATGAGACCCAACCTGTCTGAAAGAAAACCCCTTATCCCCGATCTCTACAAGTTCACTGGCTGAATACACAACTTTCATTTCGGACTCGAGATCAAAAGTAAAAAAATCAGCAATGGATATTGGAATACCGTCCAATATTTTTTTGAGTGTGGCAATAGATGGACTTGTTCTATTTTGTTCAATCATCGAGATTATTCCGTTCGTTACATTGGCTTTTTTTGCCAGTGCACGCTGCGACATGCCATTTAATTCACGCATGTTACGTAATCTTTCGCCAATATTGATGTTCATTACGTTTCCTTTCCCCTCTTCGAATTTGACTCATTGATAATTTCAGCAGTAACTATGTTCAAAATATTATACAAATCTGCATTTGACTACATTCTGTTCAAATACATTGTGGCATGGCTTATCATACCAAAAAAATAAGGAATAGGGTTATTTTTATTGTATAATTTATTGAACATAGTATAGTGCGTTTCATGTGCCGATGATTTCCGAATCAGGAGACCTGAGTATGAAATTCCTTATTGCCATGATGAAGCATGAAACCAACACCTTCTCACCAGTCCCGACTCCACTGTCCAGATTTGGCTCAAACGGGGGCCCCCTCTGGGGGGACGCTGCTTTTGATGCCTATAAGGGTACGAGAACCCCTATGGCAGCATATATAGACCTTGCCGAGGCTGAAGGTGTTCAAATTATTACACCGGTAGCTGCAGAAGCACTGCCCAGCGGAGTCGTGCCGGAAGACGTGTATAACTCAATATGCGATGCTATCTGCAATACGGTTAAAGAGGGGTGTGATGCCGTATTTCTTGACCTTCATGGAGCTATGGTAACGGAAACAACTGATGACGGTGAAGGGGCTCTTCTCGAACGGATCCGGTCAATATCACCGGACCTGCCTATTGCCGTAGCTCTTGATTTGCACGCCAACCTTACCGACCGGATAGTCAGAAACTGTACCGCAGTTGTTGGTTATAAGACCTATCCCCATATTGATATGTATGAAGCCGGGTGTCATGCCGGTACCATTGTTATTCGCGCCTTGAAAGGTGAAATCCGGCCGAAAATGGTTTGGGGCAATTGTCCGTTACTTGCTCATACATTATTGATGAACACCGGTGAGTCGCCTATGAAGGATTTGATTGACGCTGCTTTGGCGTCAGAAAAATCCGGGTGTCTGGCTGCAACAGTGTTTGGAGGATTTAACATGGCTGATATTCCGGAAGCAGGCGTCAGTGCCGTAGTTGTTTCTGACGGGGAGGAAGAAACAGCCAGGTTGATTTGTAACCGTCTTCTTGCGCTGGCATGGGAGAAACGGGAAGAGTTTATTTATCATTCCGAGCCGCTGGCGGACTCCATTGCACGCGCCAAAGGGTTTGCAGATGGGCCGGTTCTGCTGATCGACCACGCCGACAACTGCGCTTCCGGCGCCACTCAGGATACAATGACAGTGGTTGCTGAAATAATCCGCCAGGGTCTGAACGATGTCGCGGTTGGAGCAATTTGTGACCCAGCCGCAGTTGAGCAGATGATTGCCGCAGGGGTAGGTTCAAAGGTAACCGTTTCTTTGGGTGGTAAAATTGATATGCCGGCACTTGGCCGTAAAGGTGAGCCTCTGATGGTGACCGGAGTGGTGAGGGTCATCACAGACGGGACGTTTACTCCGCATGATCCGACCTATGCCGGAGTATGGACTTTCCTTGGCCGGACTGCCGTTCTTGACACCGGCACAATTCAATTTATCGTCATATCACGTAACCACGAGCCGTGGGATATGGGACTCTTTCGCAGTGTCGGGATTGAGCCGGCAAAAAAGAAATACCTCATGTTAAAATCACGAATATACTACCGGGCCGGTTTTTTACCGATTGCACGCCATATTGTCGAATGTGCGGGAGTCGGTGTCTCGAGCTCCGATTACAGCCTCTTTACCTACGAAAAAGTACGGCGCCCCATCTATCCGTTTGACAACATTTCCCATGCATATGCGCAATGAGGGTTTATTTCCCTTACTACCAGTAATCAGGAAAAGGAGATTCAACCATGGTTAATACAATCGATCACTTTATTAACGGCCGGATTGTTCCCGGTGCCAGCGGACAGTATGGTGATGTTTTCAACCCGGCCACCGGAAATATCTGTGCCAGAGTTGCGCTGGCCGGCAAGAACGAAGTCGAGAGCGCCATTGCCGCGGCCGAGTCGGCGTATCCGGCATGGAGAGACACTCCGCCGGCTAGAAGAGCCCAGATCATGTTCCGTCTGAAAGGACTTATGGAGCAGAATGCCGAAAAAATCTGCCGATTGATTACCGATGAACATGGTAAAGTATTGAACGATGCGAACGGTGAGCTGCAACGAGGTATTGAAAATGTGGAATACGCCTGTTATGCGCCCGAGTTGCTGAAGGGAGAGCATAGCAGGAACGTCGGCCCGGCCATCGACTCGTGGAGCGAATTCCAGCCGTTAGGTGTCACCGCCGGCATCACTCCGTTTAATTTTCCGACAATGGTTCCGTTGTGGATGTGGCCATTAGCGGTTGTGTGCGGCAATACTTTTGTGCTGAAACCGTCCGAACGCGACCCTTCCGTTGCCATATATATCGCTCAACTTGCCAGTGAGGCCGGTCTCCCTGAAGGTGTGCTGAATGTTGTAAACGGTGGTAAGGAGGCTGTGGACACCCTGCTCACAGACAGGCGGGTACAGGCGGTGAGTTTTGTCGGATCGACCCCGATTGCAGAGTATATCTACGCGACAGGAACTGCTCATGGCAAGAGGGTTCAGGCTCTCGGAGGCGCAAAAAACCACGCGATTGTCATGCCGGATGCGGATCTGGACAATGCCGTCAGCGCATTGATGGGAGCCGCCTTCGGTTCCTGCGGCGAGAGGTGCATGGCCATCCCGCTGGTTGTTTCTGTAGGCGACGAAGTTGGCGACGCTCTGGTTGCCAGGTTCAAGCATCAGATGGCGGAAATGAAGGTTGGTCCCGGCACAGACAACAGAAATGATATGGGACCCTTGATTACCAGGGAACATCTGGAAAAAGTGAAGGGTTATGTGGATCTGGGCGTGGCAGAAGGCGCCGAACTGGTGGTCGATGGCAGACAGCTCTCCGTATCAGGTTACGAGAAGGGATTTTTTATCGGCGCCTGCCTGTTTGACAGGGTGAAACCGGGAATGAAGATCTACATGGACGAAATTTTCGGTCCGGTGCTTGGCATAGTGCGCGTAAAGAGCATGCGGGAGGCCATGGACCTGATTGATGCTCATGAGTACGGAAACGGCACCTGTATTTTCACACGGGATGGTGAGGCGGCCCGTTACTTCACCGACAACATTAAAGTGGGCATGGTCGGTGTAAATGTGCCGCTTCCGGTTCCGGTCGCCTATCACAGTTTCGGCGGCTGGAAACGCTCACTGTTTGGAGATCTGCACGCCTATGGTCCTGATGGGGTGCGTTTCTACACGAAACGGAAAACCATCACCCAGCGCTGGCCTTCCGGCGGAGTAAGAGAAAAAGCGCTTTTTACTTTTCCCGGTAACAGCTGAATCTCTCTGTGCGGTATGATAAGTCAGTCAGGCGATTATGGAGTAATTACTACACCCGAAACCCAACAACGGAGTTGGAGAAAACACTAAAAAGGAGAGTAGATCATGAAAAAAAGAGCATTTGCAGTCTGTACCCTTGCCCTGTTTGCCAGCTTCGCCTTGTCCGTGTTGATGACCATCAGTGGTGGCGGGATAGCTGGTGCCGCCGAGAAAAAACTGCTGTTTGTCAATACAACGCCTCTGTCGGGAGCTTTTGCCGAATATGGCAAGTCTGCCTCGATGGGAGCCCAGCTTGCGGTAAAAGAGACCAGTAAAGTACTCGGCCGGGAAGTTGATCTGGTCACCATTGATACAGAAAGTAACCCTGGTAAGGCCGCCAGAAAAATCCAGGAAGTGATCGAGCAGAAAAATGCCAGGTTTTTCAGTGGTGCCTGCCTCTCTTCCGAGGCTCTGGCCATAGGAAAGGAAGTGAATAAAGCTGGCGGGGTGTTCCTCACTCCGGTTGGCGCGGATGAAGTCACAGGTGCCGAGTGCAACAAGTCAACGTTCCGGTGGTCGGTTCCCACACACGGTGCAATCGAGCAGACAGTACGACCGCTCGCAAAAAAAATGCCCAATGCCAAGCGCTGGTACACAATCACACCACAGTACGTGTTCGGTGACGCCCTGCTGAGCAATGCCAAAAAAGTCTTTGCCGATATGGGTATCACACACGTCGGCAACAGCTATCACTCACTCAAGGAAACAGAATTTTCCGGTTACCTGGCGGAAGCCATGGCAGCCAAACCTGATGTCCTCCTTCTGCTGAACTTCGGTAATCAGTCGTCTGCGACACTGCGCCAGGCCATGAGTTTCGGCATGAAAAACAAAATGACCATTCTGGTTGCCTGGAGTTCCGGGCTGGATCAGTTCCGCTCTCTGGGGTCCGAGATTACCGAGGGAGTTTACTGGGGCGCCCAGTATTGGCACACGGTCAATAACCCGGAAAACAAGGCTTTTGTTGCTCTCACCAAAAAACATTTCAGTACGAATCCCACCTATCCGCTCGCAGCCGACTATATCGAAACAAAACTGATCCTGAATGCGATCAGCGCTGCTAATACGGACGATCCGGCGAAGGTGATCTCCAGACTGGAAGGCCTGAAGTACAAGGGACTTACCGGAGATGAAGAAATTCGGGCCTTTGATCACCAGGTTATAAAAGATTACTATCTGCTTCTGGGCAAAAAGAAGTCCGGTATGAAGGATGGTGACGATTTTGTCGACATAGTGAGCTCGGGCAAGTCATTTGTTTCCCAGAAAGATTCTGCCTGCAAGATGAAGTAATGAAACCGGCGCTCCGGGGCAGTAATCACTTCTGACCTGGAGCGCTTTCCCCAAGTAGGAGAACTTTCTGATGTCAATCTATCTTTTCCAGATACTGAACGGTGTTGGCTTGGGGATGATATATTTTCTCCTCTCCATCGGTTTGACCATTATTTTTGGTCTGCTCAACTTCGTTAATTTTGCTCACGGCGCATTTTTCCTTCTCGGTGCCTATCTTTGCGCCCAGGTGCATATCATGACGGGTAATTTCTGGCTGTCGCTGCTCCTGGCGCCGCTGGCGGTCGGTTTTCTCGCATGGCTGGTCGAAAAATTACTGCTGCATCGCACCTATCACCTGCCTCACATGTACCAGATTCTGGTTACCCTCGGACTTGCCCTGATCATCCAGGAATCTTCCATTATTTTCTGGGGGCCGGTGGGTAAGAATGTGCCGACGCCGGAAGTTCTGCAGGGCGCGGTAACGCTCGGATCATTTGCTTATCCCTGGTACCGCCTGTTTGTAATCGTATTAGCCCTGGTGGTCGCTTTGATTCTCTGGATATTACTGGAAAAGACAAAATTCGGGGCGCTGATTCGTGCCGGCAGTGAAAATACCGAAATGGTTTCCCTGCTGGGCGTTAATATATTCAAACTGTTTTCAGTCACGTTCGGATTGGGAGCAGTCCTGGCCGGCATGGCGGGAGTTCTGGTGGCGCCGCTGCGCGGGGCCGAGCCATTCATGGGAACAGAAGCTCTCGGGATCGGCTTTGTTGTGGTAGTCGTCGGAGGAATGGGCAGTTTTGTCGGAGCACTTGTCGGCGGAATATTGATCGGGATTGTGCAAAGCCTGGCCAGCAGTCTCTGGCCGCAGGGCGCCAATATCATGATTTACGGCGCAATGGCTTTAGTCATCCTTCTGAGGCCCTACGGTCTGTTCGGGAGGGCGTAATGATACATCGCATCCCGATTATTCTGAGAGGAACTACGATCGCCAGCCTGGTTACCCTGATACTGCTGCCGCTTGTCCTGCCATCCGCTTCGCTGGCGACCGAGGTGCTGATATTTGCCATAGCGGTGCTTGGCTGCAACCTGTTGCTTGGGTACACCGGTCTGCTGTCGTTCGGCCAGGGGATTTTCTTCGGTCTTGGCGCATATACAGCAAGTCTTTGTCTGATCCGCCTCGGAACAGGCCTGTTGAGCAGCCTTGGAATAGCAGTCATCGCAGGTGGAGTTGTGGCGGCCGCAGTCGGCAGTCTCTCAATACGGAGACGCGGTATATACTTTGTCATGTTAACACTGGCATTTTCACAGATGGCCTATTTCGTAGCCTCGACTTCAAAAGACATTACCGGCGGTGAAAACGGCCTGCTGGATGTCCCGCGTCCCCCGCTTGTATTTTTCGGAATGCAAATTTCTTCTCTGGCTACAGGTTCTGCTTTCTATGCGTTTGTCGCGGTTATTTTCATAGTGCTGTATGTCGCCTTGCGACGAGTAATTCACTCTCCCTTCGGCAGCACTCTTCTGGCTATTCGCGAAAATGAAGAGAGGGCGTTAGCTGTGGGTTACAACACCCGCTACTTCAAGATCATGGCATTTGCCATGTCGGGGGGGATTACGGCGCTGGCCGGTGCGCTCTACGCCATCTCCCTTCACTTTGCGCCACTCAGCAATATCGAGTTTGTAATGAGTGAGCAGATCGTTCTTATGACAATTATCGGCGGAACCGGTTCTTTGTATGGATCTCTTCTGGGAGCCGGTTTCATGGTTGTGGCGGGTGAAGCCCTGTCGGCAATCTGGCCGCGCTGGATGCTGCTGCTCGGGATTATCCTGATAGCTATCGTCATGTTCATGCGGGGGGGGCTATGGGGAGGAGTGGAGCAAGTAATGAACCGCTTCCGGAGCCGGAAACCTCAGCAGGGACAAGCGCCGCCCCTGGAGGTGCCGAATGATTAGAAACGTGCTTTTAAAGACCTCCGGACTGGGATTGAATTATGGCAAGTTTGCCGCCCTGTCCAAAGTCAATCTGGAGGTCAGGGAACGTACCATACATTCGGTTATCGGCCCTAACGGCGCCGGAAAAACAACTCTGTTCCACTGTCTGACCGGAAGTCGTAATCCAACGACGGGAAGTGTGGAATTTGCTGGTCAGGACATTACCCGTTTGCCGAATCATAAACGCATCGGAATAGGGATGTCGCGTTCTTTTCAGATTACCAGCCTCTTTCAGAATCTTTCCGTTCATGAAAATCTGCGGTTGGCCGCTCAGGGGCGCAACATGGTCAAGGCGATGAAGTTCTGGGGCGCTGTCGAAAGTCTGGCCGAAACGATTGAGATTGCCGATCAGATTCTGGAGCGCCTGGATTTGGCCGCAAACGCCGATGTCCTGGCTGGGGAGCTGTCTCACGGGCAGCAGAGGATACTGGAAGTTGGAATGGCATTGGCTGCAAAGCCGAAAATGCTCCTTTTGGATGAACCAACCTCCGGAATGGGAATTGAAGACATTCCGATTATGACCAACCTTATTCATGAACTTGGCAAAGAGCTGACCATTTTGCTGATTGAGCACAATATGGGCATCGTAATGTCAATCAGCGACATCGTCACGGTTATGTACCAGGGACAGGTGCTGGTTGAAGGCACTCCCGCTGAAGTCAAGGAGGATGAACGGGTGAGAATCGCTTATCTGGGGGAGGTGGTCTGATGCTGGAAGTCTGTGATATTCATTCTTATTACGACAAGAGTCATGTATTGATGGGCGTCTCTCTGGAAGTCAGGGAGGGGGAGCTTGTGACCCTCCTTGGTCGCAATGGCGCCGGTAAAACAACCACGCTTAAAAGTATCGTGGGAATTGTGCAGCCACGGCAGGGTCTGGTCCGATTTTGCAGTACCGAATTGAAAGGGATGGAAACCTTTGAGATCGCCAAACGAGGAATATGTCTGGTTCCGGAGCAGCGACATATCTTCAGCATCCTGACGGTGGAGGAAAACCTTCAGATTGCTGTCAATAAAAAGTCCCCCTGGGGAATACCCGAGGTCTACAAGCTCTTTCCACGACTGGAGGAACGCCGCAAGAACGGCGGCGGCAACCTGTCCGGCGGTGAGCAGCAGATGCTTGCTATTGCGAGGGCTCTGGTCAATGGCCCCAGGCTGCTTATTCTTGACGAACCCACGGAAGGGCTGGCGCCGGTCATTGTTCAGGAAATTGCCGGCAATCTCATGGAAATCAAGAAAAGCGGTATTCCGATTCTTCTGGTAGAGCAGAATATCAGTGTCTGCGAAAAACTGGCCGATCGTCACTATATTCTTGAGATGGGCCGGGTCGTTTACAGCGGCACACAAAAGGAGTTCGCCGAAAATGTGCAGGTCAAGGACCGCTATCTGGCTTTGAAAACTCACTGAGTCGATTAACGTTACAACTTGACGACTGGAGTAAACAATACATGATAAATCCAAAAATTAATGCCGGACGGCTATGGCAATCGTTGATGGAGATTGCCAGACATGGCGCTACTCCGAAAGGTGGTGTCTGCCGGCTGACCTTGACCGACGAGGATCGCCAGGCGCGGGACCTGTTCGTAAAATGGCTGACCGAAGCAGGCTGTTCAGTGGCCGTTGACCGGATGGGGAACATCTTTGGCCGCCGGGTCGGTCGAAACAATTCTCACCCCCCGGTGATGACCGGCAGCCACATTGATTCACAACCGACCGGCGGTAAATTTGACGGCATTTATGGCGTAATGGCCGGCTTGGAGGTGATTCGCACCCTGAACGATTACCATATCGAAACCGAATTTCCCATTGAGGTCGCCGCCTGGACCAACGAGGAGGGGTCTCGCTTCGCCCCCTGCATGATCGGATCAGGAGTTTTCATTGGACTCTTTTCTCTGGAAGAGGGGCATGCCTGCAGGGATGTGAATGGTATAACACTCGGTGAAGAACTGACTCGCATCGGCTACAACGGTGATCGGGCAGAAACCGGTTTCCAGGTTGACAGTTATTTCGAAGCGCATATTGAACAAGGGCCGCTTCTGGAAGACGAGAATATTACCATTGGTGTTCTCACCGGTGCTCTGGGACAGCGTTGGTTTGATGTGTCTCTGACCGGTTGCGAATCCCACGCCGGACCGACGCCGATGCATCTGCGCAAGGATGCGCTGCTGGGGGCGTCCCGCATCGTTAACGAGGTGAACCGTATCGGCCTTGCCCACCAGCCCCACGCCTGCTCTACGGTCGGTTTCATGCGTGTTTATCCCAACTCGCGCAACGTGATTCCCGGCAAGGTTGATTTTTCGGTCGATTTCCGCCACTGCGAGGTCGAGCAGCTTGGGGCGATGGAGCAGGAACTGAGAACGGCATTGGCCTCCATTTCAGATGAAATCGGACTGGAGTATCACATAACCCCGATCGCCGATTTTGCCCCGGTATATTTTTCGGACATCTGCATTGATGCCGTTCGCAGAAACGCGCAGGCCCTGGGTTATTCGCACCGTGACATTATCAGCGGCGCCGGGCACGATGCCATGTACATCAACCGCATCGCGCCGACCGGTATGATCTTTGTTCCCTGCGAAAACGGCATCAGTCACAATGAAATTGAAAATGCCAAACCTTCAGACCTGGCAGCAGGCTGCAATGTCCTGTTCGGAGCAATGCTTGAGCGAGCAATCAAACAAAAGTAATAAACTGCCAATTTTAAGGAGACATTCTAATGACGACACCTGTGACAAATAACATGACAGCGGAAGAAATGGTTGATTTGTGCAAAAAACATACATTCTGGTCCTGGTCGGCCCAGGGTTCGGTTAATCCGATCCCGATGGTACGCGCCGAAGGTATCCACTTCTGGGATGCAAACGGCAAACGTTATATGGACATGAACTCGCAGTTAATGTGCAGCAACATCGGCCATGGTGATCAGCGTGTTATTGATGCGATCAAGGAGCAGGCACAGGAACTGGCTTATGCAGGACCCGGCATTGCCACCAGAATCCGCGCCGAGATCGGTCCGATGCTGGCCAGGCATACCCCCGGCGATCTTAATACCTTTTTCTTCACGCTGGGGGGGGCCGAGGCCAACGAAAATGCTATCAAGCTCGCCCGGCAGTTCACCGGCCGTCAGAAATTCATCACCCGCTACCGTTCCTATCACGGGGCAACCGCCGGCGCCATTACGCTGACCGGTGACCCGCGCCGCTGGGCCAACGAACCAGGGATCCCGGGCGTGATTCGTGCATTCGACCCCTACGAATATCGCTGCAGTTTCGGGCGGGACAACTGCAGTAACTGTGAAATGTTCTGCCTCAGTCATATTGAAGAGATGATCATGTACGAGGGGCCGCACACAATAGCGGCCGTATTCATCGAATCCGTCACCGGCACCAACGGTTTGATTGTTCCTCCTGACGGTTATATGCAGGGACTGCGCAAGATGTGCGACAAATACGGTATCCTCCTGATCTGTGACGAGGTCATGGCCGGACTCGGCCGGACCGGCGCATGGTTCGCGGTTGATAACTGGAATGTCGTACCGGACATTATCACCATGGCCAAAGGCTTGACGGCCGCGTATATGCCATTGGGTTGCGTGGCCATGAGTGACAGGATTGCGGCTTACTTCAACAAAAACGTTTTCTACGGCGGCCTGACCTATAATGCCCATCCGATGAGTCTTGCTGCGGCGGTGGCCGTTCTGCGGGTTCTGGAAGAAGACGACCTGATCGGCAACGCCAGGCGGATGGGTATTGTAATGAAAGAATTGCACCAGGGCCTCAAGGTGAGGCACCCGTCTGTTGGAGATGTGAGGTCTATCGGTCTTTTCGGGGCAATTGAACTGGTCAAAAACCGCGAAACCAGAGAGCCTTTGGCGCCGTTTAACGGCAGTACTCCGGCGATGGCCGGCCTGGATGCATTTTTAAGGGAGAATGGAATTGCGGCGTTCATTCACTGGAATGTTCTGTTCACTAATCCGCCTCTGATAATCAATGAAAAACAGTTGCGCGAATCTTTCGAAATTATCGACAGAGCCCTGGATATTACCGATAAAGCACTTATATGAGGGGTGAACAGATGGGCGCCATGAGAAGGTCTGAACGAGAAGTGTCGGATATCAAAGACATCGAAGCTATAATCCGGCAGGCATCAGTGTGCCGGTTGGGTTTATCGGATGATAACCGACCCTACATAGTACCGCTAAACTTTGGATACAGAGATAACGCGCTGTTCTTCCACTCCGCATATCTAGGTAAGAAAATAGAGATTTTAAAGAGAAACAACCATGTATGTTTTGAATTTGATATGGGTCATGAACTGGTTAAGGCCGACAAGGCCTGTGATTGCAGTATGAAATATCAAAGCGTCATCGGTTTCGGTACGGCTGCTTTTATTGAAAATATCGATGAGAAGAAAGCTGCGCTGGCTATCATCATGGCTCAATATTCCAGCGATAATCGTGAGTTTGACGCGGCAACCGTAAATAGAACCGCTGTTGTCAGGGTAGATATATTGAGTCTGACCGGGAAGAGGGCCGGATATTAAATATTCTGCGTTGACACTAAATATGTATTGTGGTACTAAATTGCCAAATTAGCTGTTATTCTGTTTTTTAGCAGATTCATAACCTTTTGAGCAGGATGCCCTGCTGCCGGATAGCCTTTTGATATTTGACATGCATGTTAAGTAAAGGTATACAGGGTGCAATGGAATTTTGGTGGAGGATGTGATGGAAGTACCCAGGTTAAAAGAATCTTCGCTGGAAACTGAAGACCGGATTGCCACTCTGACCTTTAAGCGTAATGACGTACGTAACGCCTTGACAGGAACGGCCCTGATAGATGATATTCTGCAGACTGTCAACTGGGTCAACAATGAGAGCACGGTCTCGGTACTGATCATAACCGGAGATGGTACGGCATTTTGCTCGGGTGGCAATATAAAGGAGATGCAGAATCAATCCGGAACGTTTTCCGGTTCGGTTATTGAAATTCAGGACAAGTACCGGCGCGGCATCCAGCAGGTTCCACTGGCTCTGCATAAGGCTGAGGTACCGGTCATAGCTGCTGTTAACGGACCGGCCATCGGCGCCGGTTTTGATCTGGCCTGCATGTGCGATCTGAGAATAGCCTCTAGCCGTGCGGTTGTGGGAGAAACCTTTATCAATCTGGGAATTACTCCGGGAGATGGTGGCGCCTGGTTCATTCAACGGCTGATTGGCTATCAGCGGGCGGCCGAACTGGCGCTTACCGGAAGGCTGATACAGGCGGATGAAGCATTGAAAATGGGCATATTCCTGGAGGTGGTGGAACCGGAGACTCTGCTTCCGCGTGCCCGGGAACTGGCCGGACAGATTGCCTCCAAACCTCCGCAGGTGCTGCGTCTGACCAAACGAATGCTGAAGCTGGCCCAACGTTCCGAATTGCAGGATTTTCTTGATCTGTGCGCAACATTTCAAGCCATGGCCCATCATACGGAGGATCACCATGAGGCGGTCAAGGCATTTGTTGAGAAGAGAGAGCCGGTTTACAGAGGGAAATAGCATTAACATCCAACCCCCCCTCAATCCCCCCTTGTCAGGGGGGAAGCCTTTAAGCCTCCCCTGACAAGGGGAGGTTTGGAGGGGTTTGAAAAAGAGGTACTTATGCTGATAGTATGCTGCATCAAACAGGTTCCCGACACGACGCAGGTTCAGATCGACCCTGTCACGAATACGCTGGTGCGTGACGGCATCCCTTTCATCGTAAACCCCTACGACACGCACGCCCTGGAAGAGGCCCTGCGTCTGAAAGACCGTTTCGGGTGCAAGGTGGCCGCCATATCGATGGGACCGCCCAATGCCGAAGGCACGCTGAAGAAGGCACTGGCGCTGGGAGTAGACTACGCCATACTGCTCTCCGACAGGGTCTTCGGCGGAGCCGATACCCTTGCAACCAGCAATGTTTTATCAGCCGCCATCGGCAAACTGCACGCCGAGGTGGATAAAGTCGCACTGGTGCTATGCGGAAAACAGACCATCGACGGCGACACCGCCCAGGTCGGACCTGGCATCGCCAGTCGTCTGGGGTACCAGCAACTGACTCTGGTAGACAAAATTGTTGACCTGGATATGCCCGGCAATAAAATCCGCGTCAGCCGCAAACTGGAAGGCCGCCACGAAATAGTCGAAGCTCCGCTGCCGGCCATGCTCACCGTCGTCCGGGAACTGAACCGCCCCCGCTACCCCAAAGTTCCGATGCGACTCGCTGCCGCCGACGCCGTGGTGGAAGTCTGGAACAACAAGATCCTCAAACTGGATGAGCAGAAAATCGGCTTGAAAGGCTCTCCCACCTGGGTATCCAAAATATTTTCACCCGAACGTGACAAAGGTGAAATCCTGGGCGACGGCTATGCCGACCCGGAAGGAACCGCTACGCTGTTGATCGACAAACTGATGGCCAAAGATATGCTACCACTATAGGGTCAAGGGGCCAGGGTCAAGGGTCAAGGAATTTGAAAACCTGTTGACTTGCCCCTTGCCTCTTGCCCCTCGGAGATTCTATGACCGAACCACAAGCGAAAAAACCGAAAAAACCCCGCGGTGTCGCCCGCCTTCTTGACGGTCGCTGCATCGCCTGCGGCGCCCGCTGCCAGAGCTCCTGCCCGGTCAACTGCATCGAGATGACTGATACCGGTGAACCGGTCATTGAAGGTGCCAAGTGTATCGGCTGCCTGAAATGCGTTAAGATATGCCCGTCAACAGCCATCGAGATGTACTTCACTCCTGAAGAGCAGAAGATCCTCGACGAACTGGCCGGATCAGCCGTACCGGTCGTAGAAGAGATTGACGACGAAGCTGCCGCCCTTGCAAAAAAGCTGGCTGACTACCGTGGTGTCTGGGTTTTCGTCGAACAGACCGAGGGGGAACCGGCCCGGGTCTCCTGGGAACTCCTCGGAGTTGGCGCCGGACTTGCGCACACACTCGGTGTCGAGCTTTCGGCACTTGTTATCGGGCACAATGTCGAGCACCTCTGCGGCGAAGCCTTTGCCCATGGTGCTTCCAAGGCGTATCTGATGGATGCGCCAGTCTACAAAAACTACCGTACTGAAGCCTACGTCGAGGCCTGCTGCCACCTGATCGAAACCTGGAAACCGGAAGTCATCCTGATGGGAGCCACCGGCATGGGTCGTGACCTTGCCGGAGCCATCGCAACCCGCGTGGCCACCGGTCTCACCGCAGACTGCACCGGTCTCGCCATCGACGACAAGCGGAACCTGATGCAGACCCGCCCCGCCTTTGGCGGCAATATCATGGCCACCATCATGTGTGACAAATTCCGTCCACAAATGTCCACTGTCCGCCCCAACGTCATGCCGATGCCGGAATATAAACAGGGGGCGCAGGGTACGATTGTCCGGGACGCGTTTTCCGTGCCGGAAGAGAATATCCTCACCAAAGTCATCGAGATCATCCATGACGCGCATGGCAAAGGCGCCGTTGACATCACCGCTGCCGAATTCATCGTCTCAGGCGGTCGGGGTATGATGGGGCCAGAGAACTTTGCCATATTAAAAGAGCTGGCTGACGAACTGGGCGGGGTGGTTGGTGCATCACGCAGCGCCGTTGACGCCGGCTGGATGCCGGGCGACCGCCAGGTCGGGCAGACAGGCAAGACCGTCCGTCCCAAGATATACGTCGCATGTGGAATCTCGGGCGCCATCCAGCATCTGGTAGGCATGCAGGATTCGGACATGGTCATCGCAATCAACCGCGACCGTCAGGCACCTATTTTTGAAGTGGCCACCTATGGCATTGTCGGCGATCTGTTCCAGGTGATTCCAGCCATTACGAAGAGAATAAGAGAACTTAAAAAGCAGGGTCAAGGGGCAAGGGGCAAGGGGCAAGTAGAATCAAATTGACTACGGACCCTTGACCCTTGACCCATGACCCATGACCCATGACCCTTGACCCTTGACCCCGAGGTTTAAACATGACACCTGCCCCGACCATATTTGCCCCGCTTCTCATTGCCGCCCTGGCTGTCTTCACCTGGGGTTGCTGGAAAAGGCTCAGCCTTATTTTGCTTGGCCAGCCTGAAGACCGCTTTGACAACATCGGCACCCGCATTCAGGAGATGCTGCTGTACGCATTCGGCCAGAAGCGGGTTCTGGCCAAACCGTTCGGCTTCAACCACTTCATTATCTTCTGGACGTTTATTATTCTGCTGATCGCCAACGGCGAATTCATCCTGAACGGCTTATTTCCCCACACCATCAAGCTGATAAAGCTTCCGTTCGAGCTCTACGTTCCGCTGGCTTTCATGATCGACATCGCCTCATTACTGGCTCTGATTGCGGTAGCGATAGCGGTGGTCAGGCGGATAATTTCTCCTCCGTATCCCGAAGCACGCACGCCGGAAGCTTTTTTTATCCTGGGACTGATCGCATCACTCATGCTTGCTTCCTTTGGACTGAATGCGTCAGAGCTGGCAGCATTCATGTTGAAATCGCATTCCGATCCGGCCACGCTTTTAGCTACAGCCCAAAAGATCATGCCGGTGGCGGCCCATGTAGCCGGAATTCTGCCGCAGATGCATCTGGCAATGATCCACACCGTTTCCTGGTGGGTTCATGCCTTTGCACTGCTGGCTTTCATGTGCTACCTGCCCCACAGCAAGCATATGCACATCCTGACCGCCATCCCCAACTGCTTCTTCCGCCGGTTGGAGAAACCGAACACCCAGCCTGGAGAGAGTTTCGTAATCGGAAACCGTTTCGGCATCGGCCAGGTTGACCGCTATAGCTGGAAAGATCTTCTGGACTCCTTTTCCTGCACCGAATGCGGACGCTGCCAGAAAGTCTGTCCGGCCAGTATCACCGGAAAACCGCTCAATCCACGCAGCGTGGTCCACGATATCAAGGTAAACCTGCTGAACAACGGCAGTCGGCTTAAAAAGGGTGAAAAGCCGGAAACTCCGCTGATCGGTGCTACCGGCGAGGGGAGCATCTCTGAGGAGTCGATCTGGGACTGCACTACCTGCGGGGCCTGCATGGAGGCCTGCCCGGTTTTTATTGAACAGATGCCCAAGATCATCCAGCTCAGAAGACATCTGGTAGAGACCGATGCCAGGTTTCCCGAAGAACTGCTGAATCTGTTCGAGAACATGGAAGGCAGGAGCAACCCCTGGGGTATAGCCCCCTCAGAGCGTTCCAAGTGGTCCAATCAACTGGATGTCAAACAGTTCGACAAGGATACCACCGAATACCTTTTCTACGTCGGCTGTGCCGGTTCCTTCGATTCGCGCAGCAAACAGGTCAGCGTGGCCATGGCGCAACTTCTGGACAAGGCCGGCATTTCATGGGGCATCCTCGGCAGGGATGAGAAATGCTGTGGTGACAGCGTGCGCAGGCTGGGTAACGAATACGTTTTCGACAGGATGGCCAGAGAGAACGTGGCCACCTTCAGGGAAAAAGGGGTAAAGAAGGTTATCACGCAGTGCCCGCACTGTTTTACGACCCTTAAAAACGATTATCGTCAGTATGGTCTTGAGCTTGAGGTGATCCACCACAGCGAGCTCTTGCGCAATCTGGTGCAGGACGGTTACCTCAAACTTGAAAAAACAACAGAGGAACTGGGAGCAACTCTCTTCCACGACTCATGCTACCTGGGACGTCATAACGACGTCTACAATGCCCCGCGTGAGGTCATCAAAGCGGCTACCGGCCATGCGTCTGCCGAAATGGAGCGCAACAGAAACAACGCCTTCTGCTGCGGCGCCGGTGGCGGCCGGATGTGGATGGAGGAGCATGCCGGTGAGCGGATCAACCTCACACGCGTAAAAGAGGCACTGGATGAGAAACCGGATACGATCTGCGTGGCCTGCCCATACTGCCTGACCATGTTTGAAGATGGTTTGAAAGATGTAAAAGCCGCTGGCGTCAGGGTGCGGGATGTGGCCGAGGTCCTGGCGGAAGCGGTGTTGAGATAACGTTGCACAAGGAGAAACAATGGCGGATTTTCTGAATGTAGCGGGACGTGTTGCTGTTGTTACCGGTGGCGCCCGCGGCCTTGGCCTGGCGATTACACGCGCTCTGATCAGGTACGGCGCCACGGTGCACGTATTTGATGTCGCGCCCGGAGAGATAGCCGACGGTGATCCGTACCTGTTCCACAAAGTCGATATCACTGATTCCGCCAGTGTCGCTGCTGCCGTTGCAGGCCTGCCCGGTCAGGTGTCGTTGCTGGTCAACAATGCCGGCATTACCCGCGACCGGAGCGCCGTCAACATGAGTGATGATGAATGGCAGTCGGTGCTTGCGGTAAACCTGACCGGCGCCTTCAACATGGCACGGGCTCTGGCGCCCGGCATGCGCAAAGCCGGATATGGCAGGATCGTCAACATCACCTCCATCAACGGGATTCGCGGCAAGTTCGGCCAGGCAAACTACAGTGCCTCCAAAGCGGGCCTGATAGGCCTTACCAAAGCGCTGGCACGGGAACTTGGACCGAAGGGCGTGACGGTCAACGCCATAGCTCCCGGGATGGTGATGACCGAGATGGCTCGTGCGCTGCCAGAGGAATTTCTTGCCAAGGCCAGAGATGAGAGCGTACTGCCCGAGCTGGCCACTCCGGAAGATATTGCCAACGCGGTGCTGTTTCTCTTATCGGATGCGGCCCGGATGATCACGGGAGAAGTAATACGCGTTGATGCCGGGCAATACATTTGAAAGTGAGGTTTCATGCTGAAAATCGATTTCCATGTTCATCAGGGATTGTATTCCCAACACCAGCCCTGGGTGACGGAATGGATAAAGCAGGCTCACCCGGAAGGGTATGACGAATATATAAGGCACTATAACGACCCGGCGGCTTTTGAAGATTTCCTGACAGCCGAAGGGGTTGACTATGCCTGTATTCTGGCGGAATTATGTCCCATTACTACCGGAATCTGCACCAACGAGCAGGTGCGTGATTTCTGCAGGGGACGCAGCAGGCTGATCCCGTTTTGCGATATCAACCCCTACATGTTCACCGATCTGGGCGCAGAGCTGCACCGGAAGGTCAACGATGACGGTTTCCGCGGAATAAAGTTATACCCCACCTATCAGCATTACTACCTTAACGATCCCAGAGTGTACCCGCTCTATCAGGCTGCCCAGGATCTGGGCATTCCGGTTCTGATTCATACCGGCTCTTCTGTCTTTAAAGGTTCCCGGATTAAATACGGCGATCCGCTGCACCTTGACGACGTAGCGACCGATTTTCCCCGCCTCAATCTGGTTATGGCCCACTCCGGCCGTGGTTTCTGGTATGACCGCGCCTTCTTCCTTTCAAAACTGCACTCCAATATCTATATGGAACTCTCCGGCCTGCCCCCTTCTAAACTGATGACCTATTTTCCCGAACTGGCGCGCAATACCGACAAGGTGATCTTTGGCAGTGACTGGCCCGGCATGCCGGAGATCAGACGCAACATGGAAGCCATCAGCCAGTTGCCGCTGCCGCCGGACGGAATTGAGAAGATTCTGGGCGGTACTGCTGCGGGATTGCTGGGCCTGTAGTACAGAACATGCGATATGTTACAGCATTTTTGGTATTTTTTGTCTGGGTGGAGGCAGCACATGCCTTGACGCCTCTTCCTGACACATCACCCGGTTTCTTCGCTGGTGAATGGGCGGGAACAGGGGGGCAAGGTACCTACTGTTACATGAACATGAAGATTGATGGACGTGGATTAGTGCTGATTGATAACGGATCTGGCGACTGGCTTGGCGCACAGATCCAATGGCGTAATCGACAACAGGCGCTTGATGTTGAAAAAATCATCCCCTTGCCGTTTTCAAGCCAGTTACGTGTCATGCCTTTGGAACGCTTTACACTTGGCACTGAATTCAATCAGTCTCTCAAGTTAACGTGGAACGGGCATTCCGATGGTTGCCATCTGCAGAAAATCGATACAACTGCCAATCACTTGACCCGAGCCCGGAATGTCACGAATAAATTACGTTCTTCCAATAGCGCGAAATGAAATCTGAAAGCCTGTTACTGTGGGCAGTACGTATATCATGGCCTCTGCTCGGCGGGGTATGGGGGGCTGTGGCGGGGTTTGGAGGCTATCACGGTCTTGCCGATAATGCCGACAGCTTCGGGACAATGTTTGCTCAGGGGTTTTTCATTACAACCGCAATAATCGGCCTCTTTGCGGGGGCGGCGTGCGGCGTGCTGGTCGGCGGTCTGACTGAAAAGCTGTTACGTTACCTTGGTGTTTGGGCGAGCTGTGCCGTGTGTGTGGCAACTGTAGTGAATGCCCTGGTCATCTGGCAACTGATCGGGATTGTTCAAACGAAATATCCGGGATTTCGCTCTCCTGTGACGAAACCCCATGCGGGGGCAAGGGGCAAGGGGCAAGGGGCTAAACCCAAAGAGTCTTCGACTCACAAGCGACACTCCGAAAATCCCTGCGCACAACCACCCCCCCCTGAAAATTCTAAAGAGCGTGCGAGCTGGGATGCTGAATGTCGCTGATTATTACAGCTGAATTTTCCGTATGATGCTTTCGAAAGGAGTGTACTTGATGCATTGTGAACCGTTTGAGTACGAAAAACCTGTTTCGCTGAGGGAGTTCGAATCCCTGTACGCGGCCAAAGCCGAGGATGCCCGGATTCTGGCCGGAGGCACCGACCTGATGGTGCTGATCAAGGAAAAACTGCTGGCGCCCCGGATTCTGATAGATATCTCCGACCTGCATGAACTGCGGGGGATATCCTGGGACCCACGTCAGGGGCTGACCATCATGGCCGGTACCAAGGTGGCCGAGATCGAACGGAGCGCTCTCGTCAAAGAACATGCTCCGGCGCTGGCGTATGCCGCCGCCAACCTGGGCTCGAACCAGGTGCGCTGGATGGCGACCATGGCCGGCAACATCTGCCACGCCTCACCGGCGGCCGAGACCCCGCCGGTGCTTCTGGCTCATGACTGCGAATTGATCATCGGCAGACAGGGGGGCGAGCGGATACTCCCCATCAGCCGTTTCTTCCTCTCCTACCGCAAGACCGCACTGGAACCGGGCGAATACTTAAAAGCCTTCCGCCTGCCCCCCCTGTCGGAGAGAAGCGCAGTTGCCTACCGCTTCAAAGGGCTCAGAAAAGCCATGGAGATAGACATGCTCAACATCGGCGCCTACCTGGAACTGAGCGGGGATAGCACTTTGGCCGTCGAGGTACGTCTGGCAATGGGTTCAGTCGGCCCGACCACCTACCGGGCCACAGCAACCGAACAGAAACTGAAAGGGATGCAGATCAGCGAAGAATTCTTTGCTGCCGCCTGCAACGGAGTCGTACAGGAAGCCACTCCCATCGACGATGTGCGGGCTTCGGCCGAATACCGTAACCGTGTGATCGGTGTGCTGACCCGGCGAGCTTTGGAACAGTGCCTGGAGATTATCGCCACAAGGAGGACTCAAGCGTGAAAAAGCTGATCAAACTGGAAATAAACGGTGAAAACTTCGATCTGGCGATCGATCCTACCGCTTATCTGATTGATGTGATCCGCGAGACGGTAGGTCTGTGCGGCACCAAAAAAGGGTGCGGCATTGGCGACTGCGGGGCCTGCACGGTTCTGATCAACGGCAGACCGGCCCTGTCGTGCCTGACCCTGGCGGTGGCCTGCACCGGCAAAACCATCACCACCATCGAGGGACTGAGCAAAGGCACCGAACTGCACCCGGTTCAGAGGGCCTTCATTGACAAGGGTGCTGTCCAGTGCGGATTCTGCACGCCCGGTATGGTACTCTCCTCCAAAGCCCTGCTCGACGAAAATCCGCACCCCGGCCGGGACGAGATCAAAACCGCCCTGGCCGGCAATCTCTGCCGCTGCACCGGCTACGCCAAAATTGTCGAGGCGGTTGAACATGCCGGTCAACTTCTTTCCGGGGAGGTCAACCATGACTAAGCATGATTTTG
>JBAXVG010000047.1:0-37500 GCA_037129255.1 Desulfuromonadales bacterium
CAGATGATGAGTGGGCTAGTTCCATGCCCCACTAGTACACTATTATTTGCTGTGTATTCCGTTATTTCTTTGTAACTGCGCAATAACGGGGTTAACCGAATATTTACGAAAGGAGCTACGCTATGCAGCGTAACCCCTTGATTTTATGGTGGGCGCTACTGGGTTTGAACCAGTGACCCCTGCCGTGTGAAGGCAGTGCTCTCCCGCTGAGCTAAGCGCCCATTATGTATACCTGAATAACAGAGCATGCGGCTCCTGTCAAGCTTCTCTATTACCTCTCATTTGAGGGTTACAGTAATCCCTCCGGCTGTTCTGGTTGCTGTCGCATTGGAAAAATTGCCGTTACCTGCATCAAGTACAATTCGAATTTTATTCGGATAAATTCCTATGCGCGCCAACGTGATTCCGGCGGAGTTGATCGGAATGATACGGCTTTTGAGTAAACACTTCACATCAAATATGTCGATGATAAAACGTTCCGGCTTGTCAAGATGGAACGAGTTGAACTTTACGGCACCACCTTCGATGGCAAGTATAATGGCATTGTTATTGACGGTTAGAGCTGTGAGAAACTGCTGCCCTTTTGTACTTTTATTAGATACGGCCGTTTTGGCTGTTGCGGGTTCATTCGGTGCTCTTGCAACACCGGCTTCCGGAGAAGCTGCCGGGCGTTTCCCTTTTACCGCTGCGACAGGAACGGACGGAGCAGGAAAAGATATTCTCAGCTCACCCAGTCCCTGAGGGGTGGAAATAACAGATTCCAGATCCTTGACAAGGCCGATAGTGATTATGGTTTGCAAACCACTGGATGCCTGAGAGCGAGTAACCGTAACAGTCTTGAAATTCCCTCTGTTTATTGGTATCGGGGTTGTGAATAAGCCCTCTGTAGTATTATTCAGGACCACCACCAGGCTCAGGGGATCTGCTGTCTTGTAGCTGCCAAAGATGGCCGAGGCTGACAACCTGATAACGAGTTCAGCCCCATCACCCTCATCCGGCATGCCGATTGATGTAACAGTCGGCATGTCGCTCGCCGATTTTTGGCTCTCTTCGGGCGCCGCACTAATAATCCGAACCATACATGGTACGAATACAACCGTCATGGCAATGATAAACAGATACGTCATCGTTTTTTTTGTAATCTGCTTCATGTAATACTCCTTATTATTTCTATGTTCAGATTGCTTCAAGACTCTTTCTGAACAGTAGTCTGGCTGTTGGCATGTCTCCGGCCTCACTCTCTTCCGAAAACAGGATATTCCCGTTATAGGCCTCGAATATTCCGGTCAGCTCACCTTTTTTCAGAAAGTAGGCAGGATTGTGTGACGCCAGTAGTTGCGGCGATTCTAAAATGGTGTCAAACAGCAGCAGGCCCCCGGGAGTGAGCGCCAGCACTTCTGACGGAATCAACTCTCGCAGCAGGAAATTGAAGTTCAATATCAGGTCGAATTTTTCAGAAATATGGTACCCTTCGAGATTAACCTGCCTGAAATCAATGGTGACTCCGGCGCTGACTGCACGTGCGACCCCTTTAGAAAGCCCGACATCAGATATGTCAAGTCCGGTCACACTGAAACCGTTCTGAGCGAGAAAAACGCTGTTTCTGCCCTCACCGCAGGCAATGTCCAATGCACAATGTCCAGGTGCAAGACGCTTTATCCTATCGATTTCTCTTGACAGAAACGGCGATGGCCGCATACCCAGAAAAGAGTCTTCCGATGCAAAGCGCCGGTTCCATTTTACTCTGTCTGCTTCCATACTACCCCCGATCAGTAGGTCATGCAGGCCGAATTCAGGATGCCGATTGCAATTGAGCAGGACGCCAGCATTACCGCAGCAGCGGTGTGGTTGTTCTCTATCTCTCTGACCAGATCCTTGAGGATCATGCGGACGACTCCGAAAACCGCACACTGTACCAGCATGGCAATTACAGCCCAGATAAGCATATCGACAAGGCCGACACTGTGGTTAATAGCGCTGTAGAGCGGCAGGATAAAGCCGATCAAGGCACCGCCGAAACAGATAGCCGCTGCAGAATTTCCGCTCCGTATCAATTTCAGTTCGTCATAGGGGGTCATTTTACAGTAGACCATGCAGAAAACGACGACAAAGCCGACAGCTGCGGCAAAGTAGGTACAGAAGTCAAATAGGCCGGACAGCGAAGCAAACAGAGTGCTGGTCATGGTAAACCTCCATAATATAAGAGTTTATCGAAACAGATGTGGTACAAAACGGCTGGTATTGGTCGTGATCTCAGAGCGATCCTCTCTGATTCCGATGCCCGCCGGTTCTCCGTAAATCACCCAGGATCCTATAATCGGGTAGTTACCGTCAAAGAGCGGCAGGCTGGCCAGTTCCTGATAGATGGTTCCTCTGCCGGCGTAATTCCCCTCGTGTACGGTGGCCAGACCGTTGCGATGGATGCTGATGTTGGCGCCTTCGCGGGATAGAAACGGCTTGGAGACGTAATTATCACTGAAGTGGTCAGCATCCAGACTGGCCTCCAGCAGATTGGGATGTCGCGGGTTCAATTCCCACAGGATCGGCAGGATTGCCTTGTTGCTGAGAATCATTTTCCAGGCCGGTTCTATCAGTATAATGTTGCTTTTCTCAAGATATCTGCCAAAAAATTCGCTTGTCAGCCATTCCCATGGATAGAGTTTGAACATGCTTTCTATGACAGTATCGCTGCTGTCAACATAGCGGGTGTTGAGAGAGTCAAAACCGATATCCTCAATGAAAATCTGCTCGGTCGGCAGACCGGCCTGAAGAGCGGTATCACGCAGATATTCCAGATTCCCCAGGTCTTCGGGAGCGTTTTTGACACAGCTGAAATAGAGCGTGCCGGTGATGTCTGGTTTAATATCCTGCCACCCAGCTATCAGCTTTTCGTGGATTGAGTTGAACTGGTCGGCATCTGGAAAGCGATCCTTGAGCCAGAACCACTGTATCACGCCGGCCTCCAGCAGAGCGGTGGGGGTGTCCGCGTTGTATTCAAGCATCTTTGGTGGTGAGTGACCATCATAGACCAGATCAAATCGTCCCAGAATCGAAGGCTCGTCATTTTCCCAGGAGCGCTCAATGAGCGGCACCGCCAGCGGAGGTATCTGCATTCTGTCATAGAGTTTGTTGGTGATTACGTGCTCGGCGGCGGCAATGCACATCTCATGCAGTTCAGCGGTCGCAGACTCAAGGTTGTCTATCTCGGAAGACGAGAAAGAATAGTATGCCGTCTCATCCCAGTAGACTTCGCTATCGATGGTGTGGTAGTTCATGCCGTACGATTCGACCTTTTCCTGCCAGTCGAAGCGGGGCGGGGTTACGGTGCGCTGCATGGTTTCAGGATCCCCCCGATGAGTGAAATCCGCTCAGACTTCCGAATCCGCCGCGAGAAACGCTCATATTACGGATGGCGCGGGAACCCTGGCCTCCGCTCAGAACTGTGCCGGAGCGAAACCAGGGACCATAGTAATAGTGCGCGTTGGAGCGGTAGTGCTTGCTGTCTTTTCCTACTTCTTCACATTTTTGGGGATCGCTGTTCCAGTCGTCGAGGCAGTCCTGCTTGTTGGTGTAAACGTGGCGCTCTTCTTTTTTGCTGCAGCCGGTTACCGCCAGCGTTCCAATCAGGACGAGGGTGATATGGAGGGTACATCTTCGTCGCATTGTGTACTCCGTTGCCAGTGGAATAAGACACGTACTCCTTGAAAAATGCCAAGCATATATGTACCCCCAATTACCATAATGTCAATTGACTTTTATATGGAAACTCCCGTATTACTTGCATCAGTACTTGACAAAATTTCCAGGAGAAATATAACCGTTGAACGTTCTGGTGGTAGTGCCGACTTATAATGAAAAAGATAATGTAACCCGACTGGCCGATGCGGTTCTGGCACAACACGCCGATATCCGGATCCTGTTTGTAGATGACAATTCTCCGGATGGCACCGGCGCCATTCTGGATGAGCTGGTTTCCGGCAATGATCGTATTCGCGTCTTGCACCGGGCCGGGAAGCTCGGCCTGGGCTCAGCGTATCGTGAAGGATTCAAGATTGCGCTTTCCATGGGAGCAGATTACATAGTTGAAATGGATGCTGATTTTTCTCACGATCCTGCAGTGCTTCCGGAGTTTCTCGCTGCGATGCATGACTGTGATCTGGCTATCGGATCCCGTTATCTTAACGGTGTGAGTGTCGTAAACTGGCCGATCAGACGTTTAATCCTGAGCTATTTCGCGAGTATGTATACCCGCTGGATTACCGGTCTGCAGCTGCATGACTGCACCAGCGGCTTTAAATGTTTCCGGAGATCATCACTTGAAGCCATAAATCTCGATAAAATCCGATCGGATGGATATTCATTTCAGATCGAGATGAATTACCGCTGCAGAGAGAAAGGGCTGAGGATTACGGAAATTCCGATCATTTTTATCGATCGTCATGCCGGAAGCTCCAAGATGTCCCGCAAGATTGTCAGAGAGGCTGTATGTATGGTCTGGAAGCTGAGATTCGGTTCGATCATATCGCGTTTGATGGGAGGTTCACGCTGAAATGTCACATGACATCTGGTCAATAATTCTTATAATTGGATTGGCGGGTTGGATAACTTCAAGCATGGCGCTGGCCTATAAGGCTTTCCCCGAAAAAGGCGTTTTCGATGCTGCATCAGGTATCAGATGGGGTGGGGCGGCACTTGTCTCTTTTTGTATCTGGATAATCGGAATGCTGAAAGCGTGACATGAGCGCAACCATTCACCACACCCTTAAAACGGTCTTCGGCTACCACGAGTTCCGTCCTCCCCAGCAGGAAGTTATCGAGCGGGTCTGTGCCGGCGAGGATGTATTCCTGGTCATGCCGACCGGTGGCGGGAAATCGCTCTGCTACCAGATTCCGGCCTTGCACCGCGATGGCATGGCCATCGTAGTGTCGCCGCTGATCTCACTGATGAAGGATCAGGTAGACGCGCTGACGGCTAACGGTGTAAAAGCGGGTTGTTTCAATTCATCCCTTGCACCTGTGGAGGCGCGGCTTATCTCGCGCCGGATGGACAGCGGCGAACTGGACCTGCTCTATGTGGCTCCGGAGCGGCTGATGATGCCCGATTTTCTCGAACGGCTCAGCGCTCTGAAGATCTCCCTGATCGCCATCGACGAGGCGCACTGCATCTCGCAGTGGGGTCACGACTTCCGTCCCGATTATGTCCAGATCGGGAGATTGCGCGGGCTCTTCCCCGAAGTGCCGATTGTGGCCATGACCGCCACTGCCGACCCGGAAACCCGTAAAGACATTCTTGTCCAGTTGGGGTTGGCCGGCGCAAAGGTTATAGTTGCCGGTTTCGATCGTCCCAACATCACCTACACGGTGATTCCCAAACAGAAACCGATGGCCCAGCTGGGACTTTTTTTGAACGGCAGGCGTGATGAAGCCGGGATTGTCTATGCCTTAAGCCGCAAACGGGTGGAAGATGTGGCTGAGAAACTGCGGATAGCCGGATTCAGCGCAGCTGCGTATCATGCCGGTTTGCCTGATGACGAGCGAAAACGCGTCCAGGAGTCGTTCCAGCGGGACGACATCCGTATCGTGGTGGCCACCGTGGCCTTCGGCATGGGGATCGACAAGCCGAACGTACGCTTTGTAGTGCATTATGACATGCCCAAGAGTGTTGAGAGCTACTATCAGGAGACCGGCCGGGCCGGACGGGATGGACTGCCTTCCGAGGCGTTGATGCTGTTTGGCATGGGGGATGTCATGACCGCCCGTTCATTGATAGAAAACAGCGAAAATGCCGAACGGGTCAGGATAGAGTTGCAAAAGTTGAATGCCATGGTGGCGTATGCCGAAGCATTATCCTGTCGTCGGCGGGCACTGTTGTCCTATTTCGGTGATCAGCAGCACCATGACTGCGGCAACTGCGACATCTGCACCGATCCGCCCCAGCGTTTCGATGCCACAAAACCGGCCCAGAAAGCGCTCTCCTGTGTGTATCGGGTGGGCGAACGTTTTGGCATGATGTACGTCATAGAGGTGCTGCGTGGGAGTAAAAGCCAGCGGATTCTGGACCTGAAACATGACAGGCTCTCCACCTGGGGTATCGGCGCGGACACTTCGGCCGTCCAGTGGGAAAACATCATCCGCCAGTTAATCCACCTGGGATATCTTGTGCAGGATTTCACACGCTTCGGTGCTTTGGGACTCACTGCTGCTGCTCGTCTGGTGCTTAAGGGTGAAACCCAGGTCGTTCTCGGCATGCCGCGTAATGCCGCTGAAACGGTTGAGCGGGGCAAGAAGAGAGCCGGTGGACGCAAGGATTACGAGCAGGCGCTGTTCGATGCTCTGCGAGCCGCCCGCAAAAAGATTGCAGATTCGACCGGAGTGCCCCCTTTTGTGGTTTTTTCCGACGCAACTCTGGCGGAAATGGCTCGCATGATGCCGTCCAATGCGGGTGAACTGCTGCAGGTCAGCGGTGTCGGCGAACACAAGTTGCGCGAGTATGGGAAGGCATTTCTGGCGGAGATCGATCTCTATCGGAAAGGGTTCGGTACGAAAGCTTCGAGCCTGACGGAAAATGATGTGCGGCTGGTTATGAGTGACACCCTGGTCGAAACCTTGCGGTTGTATCGTGAAGGACTTGATCTGTCGGGAATCGCGACCCGGCGTGGTTTGAAGAATTCGACCATTGCTGCTCATCTGGAAGAGTTGCACGGTCTGGGAGCGGATGTAGATCTGTTTCGATTTGTGGATGCGGAAAAAGTGGCGCTGATTCAGGCCAGGCTTGCTGCGGCGGGGCCTGGCAGTCTGTCGGAACTTCGCGAAGGATTGCCGGAAACCATCAGCTACGAAGACATCCGACTTGTTCGCGGAGCGTGGGCAAAACCTTGAACCTCAATCGAAGCAGATAGGCCTTTTGGATTTGTTGAGATGAAATTGAATACTCGCGGCGAGTTATGGCCAGTGACATATATAGCTCCCTGCACACCGGGTCTGAACGAACGCGGAATCGCCCTGATAACGGTAATTCTCCTGATAATGGTGCTCTCCTTCGTCAGCGCCGTGACAATTGTGACTTCCATTACTGAGTTAAAGATAGGCGGCAATTTTAAAACCGCAGTCCAATCATTCTACAATGCCGAAGCAGGAGTGCAGTACACGCTGGGACAGATAAAAAACAAGTACGCAGCTGGAACCCTGAATATCTCGGGCAACCCGTACGTTCTCCATTACAGTGCTCCGAATACCGCCGTGTATCCCTTGCTAGCAAACGGGCAGCTCCCGTTCAGCACATGGACCACCGCCCATCTATACCTCCAGGCTGGAACAACGAATAGCTACTTGTTCCAAGCGACCGGATACTATTCCAATGTAAACACCCGGCTCCAGGCGGTCGTGAGAATGCCGTCATTCACAATGGTGAGAGGGGTGTTCATGAGTAATGCATTAAACGTTAATAACAATATAAATATCGTCGGCCCTCCCTATGCCGAGTTCGGGTCGAACGTCAGCCTGACTTACGGAAATACCGACTTTGTCAGTGTGATACTCGGAGGGAGTGCCACCTACTCCGGCTCAGCAACTGTCACGCATGTTTCGACCATAACTGCTGATCCGCTCGGTGCGGTAGCTCTTGTTTCCGCCCATAACTACTCCGCTTCGAACAATAACGCTACTGCTGGAATTGCTGGTAACACAATCTCCGGCAACAAGACACTATCTCCCGGAAATTATTACCTGACGAGCATCAGCAGCGGCAACCTCACCATTAACGGCAGCGGCGCGGTAAACATTTATATTAACGGTGGCGCCACTGCACAGTCTCTCTCAAGTATAACCATCAATGCCGGTAGCGGCCCGGTCACAATCTATTACCATGGTTCCGGCGGCAGTACGTTTAACATGGCCAACGCTACGCTCAACAGCGGAGGATCTGCCAGTAATCTGACCTTTATCTGCGATACCGCATCAACGCTGGATTTTCAGAGTGGTCCCGGAGGCACCTACAGCGGCCTGTTCTATGCACCCTATGCGGGCTTCCTGTTCAAGAACAATGATTACTTCAACGGAATACTGTGGGGGAATTCGATGACAGCCCAGAATAATTTTAAATTCCGTTATGATGCGACAGCAGCCACATATTTCGGTAGCACGTCGAGTCCCTCATTGGTAGCATGGAGACAGCTGTAGATTATTACTGCTGCGGCGAAGCAAGGCGAAAATTCACCAGAGGCTCAAGTGAATCCGTTACAAATGATGCATCGGAAAGTTTTTCCGGCGCGTAGCTGTTTGAGACGGCAATCACCTGCAGACCGGCCAGTCTGGCGGCAAGAATACCGGCCGGAGTGTCCTCTATCGCAATTGTGGAGCTTTTTGCATACGACACCTTATGCCGTTGACAGAGCTTATCGAATGCCAGTTGATAGCATTCCGGGTCAGGCTTGCTTTTGGTGACATCCTCCGCTGTAACTATTGTTTCAAAGCACTCCTGCAACCCCAGAGTTACGAGAATCGGATCTATGTCGGATCGAAGTGCGCCACTGCTGATGGCGAGTGGAATCTTTTCCGCATGCAGGCGACGGATCAGAGCGACGACTCCGGGATAAGCGGATACCCCTTCCCGGATTACATCCTGGAAGAAAAGAGCTTTTTGTGAAATCAGAGAGTGTAGAATGTCTGTGTTCATGGCCCTGCCTGCCGCCGCATATGCCTCTACAAAGGCATCACGATCATCAAATCCCATGTAGATATCTACATAATCCTGCCAGCTGAATCCAAGTTCCAATGGTTCCAGCACCCGCTGAAACGACGTGTAGTGCAACGGCTCAGTATCAACAATGACACCATCAAAATCAAAGATTACAGCTTCAGCCTTCATTCCATGAGTAAAAAATATCATGATATCTCCAACATGCATTATATAAACGGTATCAATCATTGAAGTGTCGCCACCGACTCCGGCAGTAGCAATACCATTTTCTCACATTACTTACCAAGGCAAAATCAATTCTTCTTAAACAATTTAATTGACTTGACATAAATTCATCTTATGGGAGTATGGAGAATTAGAAATATCAGTTGATTCTGCACAATGTCAATAAGGAGAAACTGGGTATGCTTAACAATATGAAAGTGGGAACAAAGCTATTATCGGCATTTATTCTGGTTGCGGTGATTGGTGCTGTAGTGGGAACGGTTGGTGTTAGAAAAATACATCAAATAGACGACGCAGATATAAAGTTATACGAAAAAATAACCGTACCACTGGGAGATTTGGCTGATCTATCAACATCTTTTCAACGCGTCCGCATCAACTTGCGTGATGCAATTGAGACTACTGATGCAAGTGAGAAAACTGCAGCTTTGGATGTGATCAGGCAGTTACGTGAGAATATCGCAAAAAAAACTGATAGTTTTGAGAAGACCATCCTGACAGATGAAGGACGCAAGCTCTTTGTCGAATTCAAAGATGCCCGGAAAATATATGTTCAGCATCTTGAAACAATTGTTAAGCTTGACAAAGAAGGTAAGAATTCTGAGGCAAAAGCATTGCTACACGGTGAGGCAAAGAAGGCCGCCTTGCGGTATCAGGAATTAGTACTCAAACTACTTGAGTCCAAAATAAATCAGGCAAAAATGACCTCCGACACGAATATGCAGGTAGCAAATTCAGCTTCAATATTGATGATTATTCTCGTAATAGTAGGCGCAATTTTTGCTGCAACCTGCGGTTTAATTATTACCAAAATGATTACCGCCCCCCTGAATAATGCGGTTAAAGCAGCATTAATGATTGGGAACGGGGACTTGTCGATAGATATCAAAGTTACGTCTTCTGATGAAACGGGTCAACTTATGGGCGCACTGAAATCTACGATTGAAAATCTACGCACCATGATAAGTCAGCTGGCGAACACCTCGCAACAGGTGGCATCAGCTTCCAGCCAACTCCACTCGACCGCTGAACAGATTGCTACAGGTGCAGAAGAAGTTGCCGCTCAGTCTGCAACCGTTGCTACCGCTGGCGAGGAGATGTCAGCCACATCAGGCGATATAGCCCAAAACTGCCAGATGGCAGCAGAAGGCGCCCAACGTGCTTCACAATCAGCCAGCAATGGCGCTGAAGTTGTTGAAAAGACGGTTCGGGTCATGGGGCAAATCGCCGAGCGTGTACAAGAATCGGCAAAAACAGTTGAAAGTCTTGGTGAACGCTCCGACCAGATTGGTGCCATTATCGGAACCATAGAAGATATCGCGGACCAAACCAATCTGTTGGCGCTTAATGCCGCCATCGAGGCTGCCCGTGCTGGTGAGCAGGGAAGAGGTTTTGCTGTCGTTGCCGATGAGGTTCGTGCTCTGGCTGAGCGCACAACCCGAGCTACCAAAGAGATTGGTGAGATGATTAAAGCCATACAGAGGGAGACAAAAGGCGCTGTGGCAGCTATGGAGCAGGGTGTTCAGCAAGTGGAAGCAGGCACAGAGGAAGCTGCCAAATCGGGCGATGCTCTACGCGACATATTGGCTCAGGTCAACGACGTGGCTATGCAGGTAAACCAGATTGCCACCGCCGCCGAAGAACAGACCGCCACCACAACTGAAATATCAAGTAACATGCATCAGATCACTGTGGTTGTTCAGCAGACTTCGAGAGGCGCACAAGAATCCGCCACTGCCGCCGCACAGTTGAATGGAAATGCCGAGGAGTTGCAGAGGCTGGTGCGACAGTTCAAACTGTAACGGAACGTTTCGGAATGCATGGGATTATTTATTAAATCGAATTTTTGGCTTAACAATTTTTTTTCTTCAGGATCGGGTGTCGTCCGCTAGGGCATCCCGGGCCGGTACAGACGGTAGGTGTTCCGGCCCGCTTCCTTGGCATGGTACATGGCAACGTCGGCGTTCTTCAGCAACGACAGCGCCTGGTCGGCATCTCTCGGGAAAAAACTTATCCCGATTGAACCGCCTATTTCGGCCCGTCCCATGGACAGGTCAAATGGATTCTTCAAATCGGCCACGATTCTTTCGGCAATGCTGATGCCCGTTTCCTGATCGGCCAGATTGCACAGAACGGCGGTAAATTCATCCCCACCAAGACGGGCAAGGATATCACCTTCACGGACGCACGAACTGAGTCGTTTTGAAACCTGTATAAGAAGTTCATCCCCCGCATCATGTCCCATAGTATCGTTGACCTGCTTGAACTTGTCCAGATCGATGAACATCAGGGCCAGACTCTGGCTCAATCGTTCTGCGTCGGCACATGCCTGACGCAAAATCTCGTGGAACAGGCCGCGATTGGGCAGTCCTGTCAGAGGATCGTGCTTGGCATTGTCCAGCGCCGCCTGAGTATCGAGCAGATCCTCGATCATCAGTTCCAGGCGGAATTCACGTACCTCCTTTTGGACCGCGAGACTGTTGATCTGTTCAGCCAACTCGACGATCATGGGCGGGATATCACTGCTTCCCGTCATTTCGTCCAAGCGGTCAATTGCCGTCTTGTCGCCGCGAACGACCCCGCTTACTATCTCCAGCAACAAACTCAACGGCTTTATAAAATCGCTCATTGCACACCTCCCGAATGATCCCGAGTAACAATAATCTGTAGTATGACGTCATGTAAAGAAAAAATGCAGAAGCGTATGAGTTGGCAATTGATCCGGCATTAGTCAACAGTCCAGTTAATTTGTTTCAACATAACTGCAACTTAATTTCTTGACAAATCAAGAGCATTCACTATACTGACTTGCTTTAAATTCGTTGATGCCAACAGACGGGTGGCGAACGTGAAAATAGCCGTTGACCATATTCAGGACAAACCTTTAGTGCTGGATTTTGAAGAGCCGGTGGAATCATATCAGCTGCTCGCAGAAATGCAACGGGAAGGGCATTGCCGTTTTATCGGCCCGATCCGGGGAAAAATATCGGTAGTTCGGGAATATGATCTTCTGCGGGTGAGTGGCAAAGTGACCGCTCCGGTTGCGTATTCCTGTTCCAGATGCCTGCTTGATTATGACTCGCTTATTGATAACGATTTCATAATATTCTTCCGTAAAGATATCAGCGGGCATAGTGAAGAGGATGAGATCGAACTCGGGGAAAAGGATCTTATCTCCTCATCCTACAGCGGTGACACAATCGATTTGACTCACGAGGTTGAAGAGCAGGTGGCTTTGGAGATCCCTCTCAAACCTCTTTGCAGCCATTCCTGCAAGGGATTGTGCCACGTATGCGGAATAGATCTGAACCGGTCGCCTCAATGTTCGTGCGGCAGTGATACCATAAATCATGTATTCGGTGCTCTGAAGGATTTCAGGGTGTCTCAATAGTTTTGAAGTGACGCATCCATAGCGAATCACCAGAAAAAGGAGAATTATTATGGCAGTACCCAAGAAAAAAACATCCAAATCACGGAAAAACATGAGAAGGGCGCATGATTTTTTGACAACCCCGTCCTTGTCAACCTGCCCGCAGTGTAAAGCTCCCAAACTGCCGCATCGCGCCTGCCCGGCCTGCGGAACCTATAAGGGTAGAGAAGTCATCGACCTTTCCAAAGCGCAGAAATAACCTGGCACTGTGTCATTACCGGTACAAATGAGAGTTGCTGTTGACGCAATGGGCGGTGACAACGCCCCCGTCATTGAAGTGGAAGGTGCCGTTGCTGCTTGTCGGGAGTGCGGTATTCCGGTTACGCTGGTAGGTGACCGCGAAAGGCTTGAGACAGAATTGTCAAAGCACATCATCGGCGGGCTTGATATTGATATTGTTCACGCCAGCGAAGTTATCGGAATGCATGATTCCGCCTCTGATGCCGTACGTAAAAAGAAGAACTCTTCCGTGCGCCTTGCCTTTGAGCTGGTTCGCGACAACAAGGCTTGCGCCGCTGTAAGCGCTGGCAATTCCGGCGCGACTATGGCTGTCGGAATGTTTGTTCTCAAGCGGATCAGTGGTATAGACCGTCCGGCCATAGCATCTATATTTCCGACTCTCAAAGGGAAAACCCTGGTACTTGATGTGGGTGGAAATGTGGACTGCAAAGCTGTTCATCTGGCTCAGTTTGCAATAATGGGTGAAGTCTATGCGCGTTATGTGATGGGTGTTGCAAACCCTTCTGTAGGAGTGCTGTCCAATGGTGAAGAGGATTCCAAGGGTAATGAGCTTACCCGGGAGACTCACGCAATATTGAAGAATACGTCTCTTAATTATGCAGGTTACATTGAAGGGCGGGATATCTTCAAGGGAACCGTAGAGGTAGTTGTCTGTGACGGTTTTGTCGGCAATGTGGTTCTCAAGCTTTCTGAAGGGTTGTCCGAAGCGGCCGGCAGGATGCTGAAGGATGAAATTGTCAAGAGCTGGATATCAAAATTGGGCTTTCTGTTAGTCAGGGGAGCCTTTAACCGTTTCAAGAAAATTGTGGATTATTCGGAGTATGGTGGTGCTCCGCTTCTGGGAATAAACGGAGTTGGGATGATTTGCCATGGCGGCTCAAATGTCAAGGCGATCAAAAATGCCATCCGTTTTGCTCATGAGTACGCCAGAAGCGGTGTTACCGAGCACGTTGTAAAAAAACTTTCAGAAAACTACGCAGTCTCTCTTCAACGGGATGTTCTGAAATCAGTTATATCAGACTAAAAGGCAGCGAGTGGAGATGTCAGTGTGAATGCCATAATTACAGGAACAGGTTCAGCGCTGCCGGCGAAAATCCTCACTAATGCAGACCTGGAGTTGATGGTAGACACCAATGATGAGTGGATAACCGCCAGGACCGGCATCAGGGAGAGACGCATCGCGGCTGCGGGTGAATACACCTCTACTTTTGCCTCTGAGTCCGCACGACGGGCGCTGTCGATGGCAGGCATCTCACCCGAAGAACTTGATCTCATCATTATTGGTACTGTCACCCCTGATTTTCCATTTCCTTCCACAGCCTGTATTGTGCAAAACGAACTTGGCGCGCGCAATGCCGTTGCCTTCGATGTTTCGGCAGCCTGCTCCGGTTTCATTTACGGTATGTCAATAGCAGACAGTTTTATTAAATCCGGAAGAATCAAAAAGGCGCTTGTTATCGGAGCAGAGGTTCTGTCGCGCATTGTTGACTGGACTGACAGAAACACCTGCATACTTTTTGGTGACGGCGCTGGTGCCGCAATTATCGAGGCATCTGAACATGTAAACGGAATCCTTTCTACCCACATTTTCAGTGATGGTTCCTGCTGGGATCTGCTGTATCAGCCTGGTAGCGGCAGTCGTAATCCAGCCTCCGATAGGTCGATTGATCCGAGGCTTTTTTTCATCAACATGGAAGGAAATGAAGTCTTCAAACATGCGGTCCGGGCCATGGATGAAGCTGCGACAGCAGCCTTGGTCGCCAACAGCATGAAGGCCTCTGAGCTTTCAATGTTCATACCCCACCAGGCGAATATGCGTATTATCACTGCAACGGCCAAACGCATCGCCCTTCCGGTAGAAAAAATATTCATCAACCTGCATAACTATGGCAATACCTCTGCCGCTTCAATTCCAATAGCACTTGACGAAGCCAACCGGCAGGGGAAGCTCGCAAGGGGTGACTCGATTCTTTTGGCTGCTTTTGGTGGAGGATTTACGTATGGCTCAGCTCTGCTCAGTTGGCAAATTGGTATAAAGTGAATTTGGAGAGAAGGGTTTTCAAGTGACTGAAACGGCGTTTATATTTCCTGGACAGGGTTCCCAGTACTCAGGTATGGGCAAGGAGTTTTCAGATAATTTTCCGGTTGCTCGCCATATCTTTGAAGAGGCCGATGACGCCCTGGGTTTCAAGCTCTCGACCATCTGTTTTTCAGGCAGCGATAATGAACTGAAACTCACTGCAAACACGCAGCCGGCAATTCTTGCGGCAAGCATTGCGGTGCTGCGCGTTGTTGAGCTGGAAACCGGGTTGAAGGCTCATTATCTGGCCGGACATTCTCTCGGTGAGTATACAGCTCTGGTTTGCTCCGGCGCGCTCAATTTTGCCGATGCCGTCCGCATCGTACGTGCCAGAGGCACCTTCATGCAGGAGGCCGTGCCGGTCGGAACCGGCAGTATGGCAGCCATGCTGAACATTGAAAAGGACGTACTTGAAGAGATCTGCAGGGATTCCGCTCAATGCGAAGTTGTTTCACCGGCAAACTTCAATGCTCCCGGACAGATCGTGATTGCAGGCAATGTCTCAGCTGTTGAGCGGGCAATCGAAGCTGCCAGAGAGCGCGGATACAAAAAATCCATGCTGCTCCCCGTCAGCGCACCGTTCCATTGCGCACTGATGAAACCGGCGGCCGAACGTCTTGCCGTGGTGCTGGACAATGTCAGCTATGGCGACATGCTCGCGCCGGTCGTCAGTAATGTGGAGGCGATTGCCAACAGCAACAAAGGCATGGTACGCGACCTTCTAGTATCGCAAGTGTGCGCTCCGGTCCTCTGGGAACAGTCTGTCCGTGCCATGACAGCCATGGGTGTAACCAGATTTGTTGAGGTTGGCCCGGGGAAAGTATTATCCGGTCTGGTCAAACGCATAACCAGAGAAGTAGCGATTGCTAATGTGGAAGGCTTGGCAACGCTCAAAACCCTGTCGGACTGATTATACGGACTTATAGCATACGAAATGACGAAGGGGCTTTAACCATGCTGGCTATTACCGAAATTATGAAAATATTACCCCATCGTTACCCTTTCCTGCTTGTTGATAAAATCCTGGATATGGAAATCGGAAAGAGCATTTCGGGTGTCAAAAACGTCTCCATCAGTGAGCAGTTCTTTCAGGGGCATTTTCCGGGACACCCTGTCATGCCGGGGGTTTTAATCATCGAAGCCCTGGCCCAGGTGGCCGGTATCCTGGCCTATTCTTCCGACGAAAGCGTGCGCTCCAAGGTCATATACTTTGCGGGTATAAACAACGCCCGGTTCCGCAAACCGGTCATACCTGGTGACCAACTTCGCTTTGAGGTCGATGTTGTCGGCCTCAAACGAGGCATATGGATCTTCAACACTAAAGCTTTTGTTGAAGGTAAGCTTGTTACCGGGGCTGAAATGAAGGCGACCTTTGCAGATAAAAATAACTTAGTGGGGGAGTGACAATGCCTAATGAAAAGATTGCGGTCATCACCGGTGCTTCACGGGGTATCGGAAAAAGCATTGCCTTGGCGCTGGCAGCACAGGGAGCAATAATCGTGGCGGTTGATGTGGATCAGGTCGCCACCAGTGCAATTGTTGAGGAACTACAGACAGCCGGCGGCAAAGCGCTGGCGGTTGTTGGCAACGTGACCGTTCCTGAAGATGTCGAACGTATGATTGATGCGGCTACTGAGGCTTTCGGACGGGTTGACATACTTGTCAACAATGCCGGCATTACACGTGACGGTCTTCTGATGCGCATGAAGGATGATGATTGGGACGCCGTCCTGAATGTCAATCTGAAAGGAGCCTTCCTCTGCACCAGGGCTGTTTTCAAAGTGATGAGCAAGCATCGTTACGGGCGAATCATCAATATTGCGTCGGTTGTTGGTCAAATGGGCAACGCCGGGCAGGCAAATTACTGCGCAAGCAAGGCCGGACTGATTGGCCTGACCAAATCAAATGCCCGCGAAATGGCAAAACGCAATATAACGGTTAATGCTGTTGCGCCAGGATTTATCGCAACTGCCATGACGGATGCCCTTTCGGACAAAGTGCGCTCCGAACTGACAGCCCAGATTCCTCTGGAACGCCTGGGTAGTGCGGATGATATTGCTAATGCAGTTGTTTTCCTTGCTTCTGAAGCATCCGGTTATATAACCGGGCATGTTCTCTCGGTCAATGGCGGCATGTATATGTGAAAAAGGGGTTCAGGGCAGACTTGAGACTCCCTCTGCCTTATCCTTCATATATCCTGAAAATATCGATTGACTTTTGAAGATTTCATGCTTAATAAGCATCTACGATTTATACACGAAACCTGAAAAAGGTTTAAATCAAACGGAGGTGAGAGATGTCTGATATTGCAAAACGGGTAAAAGAGATTGTTGCAGAACAGCTGGGAGTTGAAGCTGCTCAAGTTGTGCCTGAAGCTTCCTTTATGGACGATCTGGGTGCAGATTCCCTGGATACGGTTGAGTTGGTCATGGCTCTTGAAGAAGAGTTTGATATCGAGATCCCGGATGAAGATGCCGAAAAAATCCAGACAGTAAACGATGCTATAGAGTATATAACCGAGCACAGCTAAACATCAATTAGAGAGAGAGGGGTTAAAGCCCCTCTCTTCCTTTCTATTGTTGCTTCAACTTATCCAAACATGGAGTAGCTAATCATGAGAAGAGTTGTAATTACGGGCGTCGGGGTGGTTTCGCCACTTGGATGCGGTAATGACAGGAACTGGGGTGCGCTTATCACCGGCACATCCGGTATAGGCTATATCACCCGCTTTGACGCCAGTGATATGCCGGTAAAAATAGCCGGTGAAGTCGCCGGTTTCAATGCGGAAGAGTTCATTGATAAAAAAGAGATCAAAAAGATGGACCTCTTCATTCAGTATTCTCTGGCTGCGGCGCACTATGCTATGGAAGATTCCGGTCTGACTATCAACGATGAGAATGCAGAGCGGGTGGGAGTACTTGTTGGCGCCGGTCTGGGCGGCTTGCCGTCTATCGAGCGCTATCACAATTTATTGAATGAGGGGGGGCCGAAAAAAATATCTCCTTTCTTTATTCCCATGTTGATCATCAATCTGGCACCAGGGCATATCTCTATCAAATATGGGGCAAAGGGGCCCAATCTGTCTTCTGTCTCAGCCTGTGCAACCGGCACACACTCCATTGGCGATGCTTTTCACATCATAGCGCGTGGAGATGCGGATGCAATGATAGCTGGCGGGACTGAGTCAACGGTCACACCTTTGGGGATAGGCGGATTTGCCGCCATGAAAGCCTTGTCCGATAGTTGTAACGATTCCCCGGAGAAGGCATCGCGACCGTTCGACAAAGGCAGAGACGGTTTTGTTCTGGCAGAAGGTGCCGGTATTGTTGTCATGGAAGAGTACGAATCCGCAAAAAAACGGGGCGCCAAAATATATGCCGAGATTGTTGGTTACGGACTGACCGGTGATGCTTACCATATGACTGCTCCGTCTGCTGGCGGTGAAGGCGCAGCGCGTTGCATGAACATGGCTCTCAAGAATGCCGGAGTGTCACCGGACAAAGTAACCTATATCAATGCCCACGGCACATCGACCCCTTTTAACGATCTGAATGAGTCTCTGGCCATCAAATCTGTTTTTGGCGAACATGCATACAAGCTGATGATTTCATCCACCAAATCGATGACCGGACATCTGCTTGGCGCTGCCGGAGGAGTTGAAGCGGTCTTCACCTGTCTGGCCATGTCGAGAGAGGTCGTGCCGCCCACCATCAATTACGACAAACCTGATCCGGAATGCGATCTCGATTACGTTCCAAACACGGCTCGTGATGTCAGGATTGGATATGCCATGAGCAATTCGCTCGGATTTGGCGGAACCAACGCCACGCTGCTGTTCAAAAAGATTTAGACGGAGCCGGATCATATGATTGTAACCGGAAGCGACCACGGGGGCCTGAACCTCAAATCTGCGATCAACAGTTATCTGGCACGCAGGAACTTTGAGGTTACAGATGCCGGCACCAGCAGCGATGAATCGGTGGATTACCCGGACTACGCACTGAAGGCTGCTGAAATGGTGATAACCGGTCAGGCCGAGCTGGGCATCCTGATCTGCGGGACGGGGATTGGTATGTCGATCGCTGCCAACAAGATCCCGGGTATCCGTGCGGCGCTGGTAACAGATGTCTTCATGGCCCGTATGGCAAAGGAACACAACAATGCCAATATTCTCGTACTCGGCGGTCGCCTGCTGGATGAACAGAAGGCTTGTGATTTGGTAGGAGCGTGGCTTGACGCCTCTTTTGAAGGGGGGCGCCATCAGGGCCGCCTTGACAAGATTACGGCATTGGAGCAGAGATACAACCGTTAGTTATGCTGAAATACTATAGCAACAACTGGAGGCGGGACCTGCTGCGGCATTCGTCCCGTTTCTTTTTTCCCATTCATTTTCGATCCGCAAAAGGAGCGTAGTTATGTCGATTCTCAACAACTTTGACCCACAGGTGGCAGAAGCAATACGGCATGAAACCGAGCGTCAGGAGTATAACCTGGAGCTGATTGCCTCTGAAAATTTTGTCTCGGAAGCGGTTATGGAGGCCCAGGGTTCGATCATGACCAACAAGTATGCTGAAGGTTATCCCGGCAAACGATACTATGGAGGTTGTGAACATGTTGATGTAGTGGAGCAGCTTGCCATCGACCGTGCCAAAGAACTGTTTGGTGCCGAGCATGTCAACGTTCAGCCGCATTCCGGATCGCAGGCAAATATGGCGGTTTACTTTGCTGCCTGTAAACCGGGCGATACGGTATTGGGGATGAATCTGTCACATGGAGGCCATCTAACCCACGGCAGTCCGGTAAATTTTTCCGGCAAGCTGTTCAATATCGTGCCCTATGGTGTCTCGCCGGAAACTGAGACCATTAATTACGCCGAAGTCGAACGACTTGCCGTTGAAAACAGGCCGAAGATGATAGTCGTCGGAGCCAGCGCCTACCCGCGCATTGTTGATTTTCCTGCATTCCGCGCCATTGCCGACAAAGTAGGTGCAGTGGTTATGGTTGATATGGCGCATTTTGCCGGTTTAGTTGCCGCTGGTGTGCACCCTAATCCGGTCCCCTACGCCGAGTATGTCACCACCACTACCCACAAGACCCTGAGAGGTCCGCGCGGTGGCATGATTCTGTGTCGTGAAGAATTCGCCAAGACCCTGAACTCCCAGATTTTCCCGGGTATTCAGGGTGGTCCTTTGATGCATGTTATCGCAGCCAAGGCGGTAGCCTTCAAGGAGGCACTACAGCCTGAATTCAAAGCTTACCAACAGCAGATTGTCAAGAATGCCAAGACGTTGGCGGAGGCATTGATGAACCGAGGCTTCAAGTTGACCAGTGGTGGCACTGACAACCATTTGATGCTGATCAATTTTTCCGGCACGGAAATCACCGGCAAGGCAGCAGAAGAGGCGTTGGACAAGGCCGGGATAACAGTTAATAAAAATACTGTGCCATTTGAAAACCGCTCACCATTTGTTACCTCTGGTATCCGTGTTGGCACGCCGGCCTGTACTTCTCATGGATTGAAAGAAACCGATATGGAATTGGTTGCAGACTTTATCACCGACGCCATTTCCAATATTGGTAATGATGAGAAGCTTAAAACCATCAAGGTTCAGGTTAACCAGATGATGAAACGTTTTCCGCTCTATGCAGGCAGGCTGAAATAAGGCTGGGCGCGATATCTTTTGTCAACATGGGGGGGTGAATGTCCATTCAGAAATCAGTTTGCTCCACACTGATAAAAAACTACCAGCTCAGAGAACTGTTCAATGTGCTTGGCTGGAACCAGACCACAAACAAGGAGCAGGTAACAGCATTCGGTCAGGAGTATAATCTGGAGGCTATTGCCGAAAAGAACGCTTTCTTTGTGTTCCTTTGCAAGACAAGCGGCAGGGTGCCTGACTACGCCATCCGCAAGAAAATCGACACTGATATTACCAGACTTTATCACCAGCACCTGATCATCTACGCCGACAACAACAGGCGGCAACAGGTGTGGCAACTGGTTGTGATGGAACCGGACAAATCGGCCGTTGTACGAGAGACATCATATTTTTCAACACAGGAGCCGGATCTGTTATTCCAGAAACTTCGGCACCTGTTCTTCTCAATTGATGATGAGGATAATATTTCAACAGTTGATGTCACAAACCTGACGAACGGAGAATTCACCACCAACGTCGAAAAAATCACTAGAAAGTTTTACGAAGGCTTCAGGAAAGAGCGCACCGCTTTTTTGGCCTCCATTAATGGCATACCAGATTCAGAGGACAAGAACCGGTATGCCTCTCTCATGCTCAACCGATTGATGTTTGTCTACTTTATTCAGAATAAAGGTTTTCTCAATGACGACAGGTTTTATCTTAAAACCAAGCTGGCCGAAACCCGATCCCGCAGGGAAAAGGACACATCCCTTTCGTTCTATCGCAGTTTTCTGCTGGTACTCTTTCACCGGGGACTTGGGTCACCCGACAACAGGAGATTCGAGAAAGAACTGGGCAAGGTTCCATATCTGAATGGAGGTCTTTTTGATGTTCATCAGCTGGAAAACAGTTATTCCGATGTTCAGATTGATGACAAGGCATTCGAACGGTTATTCAGTTTCTTCGACCAGTATGAATGGCGAATGGACACCCGACAGCAGATCTCCGGCAATGAGCTAAACCCTGATGTTATCGGCTACATCTTCGAGAAGTACATTAACAACCGCGCAGCGATGGGGGCCTATTACACCAAAGAGGATATTACCGGGTATATCGGTAAAAACTGCATCATCCCTTTTCTGTTTGATGAATTGAAGCGGCATTACCCGACAGCGTTGAAGCCTGATGGTGAAGTATGGAGCCTGCTGAAAAATTGTGCTGATGATTATATTTATGATGCGGTAAAGCATGGGATAACTCATCCCCTTTCTCCCTCCCCTTGTCAGGGGCCCTTTTCTGACAAGGGGAGGAGAGGGGAGGGGTTGCCATTACCCCCTGAAATCGCCGCTGGACTGGATGATGTATCTAAACGCACGGAATGGAACAAGCCGGCCCCTGCCGAATATGCCTTACCGACTGAAATCTGGCGGGAAGTGGTGGAACGCCGCAGACGCTATTCCGAGATAAAGATGAAGATTGAAGCGGGTGAGATCCACACGTTCACTGATCTTGTTACATATAATCTCAATGTCACAAGATTTGCCATTGATATTATCCAGAACAGCAATAACCATGAGCTGATCCGCCATTTTTACAAGGCGCTGGTGAGTATCACCGTTCTCGATCCCACCTGTGGTTCCGGCGCATTTCTGTTTGCCTCCCTGAATATCCTTGAGCCGCTCTACGAAGCCTGCCTTGGGCGTATGCATGCTTTTGTGGCCGAAGCAATCGCAGGCAAGTACAAGGCGTTTGAGGATATTCTGAAACGGGTTGAAGCTCCCGAGCACCCCAATCTCCAGTATTTCGTTTTCAAGTCCATTATTCTCAATAACCTCTTTGGCGTCGACATCATGGAAGAGGCCATCGAAATCGCAAAATTACGATTATTCCTGAAGCTGGTAGCAACAGTGGATGTGGACTATAAGAAGCCCAATATGGGACTGGAACCGCTGCCGGATATTGATTTCAACATTCGTTCCGGCAATACTCTGGTCGGCTTTGTCTCAATAGACGAAGTAAAAAAAGCTGTTGAAGGGCAGTTGGGGTTTTTTGACAAGGATATTGAACATATTGAAACAGCAACTGAATATGTGAGACGGGCCTATGATTCTTTTCGAGAAGTCCAGCTGGTCGGGGATGTTTCCGTTAAAGAGTTCAAGAAAATCCTGACCGAAAAAATGGCGAAGCTGAATGAACGGTTGGATGTGTATCTGGGCAAACTGTATGGTAAAGACCCGCAGAAGCCGACCCAATATCAAACATGGCATGTTTCACATAAACCGTTTCATTGGCTGGCGGAATTTTATGAAATAATTCATGATCGTGGCGGTTTTGATGTGATTATCGGAAATCCGCCGTTTGTGGAATATTCACAATCAAAAAGAGATTACACAATAATCGGATATGAGACCATGTCATGCGGCAACCTCTATGCGTGCGTATGGGAGCGGTGTTTGAATATATCAAACAATATGTCAAATATTGGCATGATTGTTCCGGTGGCAGCAGTCTGTACCGATGGATACGAACCACTGCAAAAAAATTTCAGGACTGTCGGAACAACGATTGTCAGCAGTTTCAATGATAGACCTGGTAAATTATTTGAAGGCTTGGATCACGTCAGGCTTTCAATTGTACTGTTGATGAAGGGAAAGACCAAAGGAAATACTCATGCAACGGCATACAATAAATGGAATATTGTTAATCGTGACACATTATTCAACAGATTATTGTATATCAATACTTCGCAGATAAACATTTCAGGTTCGATGGCTAAAATATGCACCGATATCGAGAAGAGTATTATTGAAAAAATAAATAAAGACAGAGGGTTGATTTCGAACTATGTAACCAGTGGTCGACATATGATCAGCTATACGAGAAAGTTAAGTCATTTTGTGCAAATATTGAATTTTGTGCCTGAAATGACTGATGAAAACGGAGTTTTCCGAGAGCCTTCCGAACTTAAATTTCTTAGTTTCAGTGACCGGACAACGAGAGATATTTTCCTGTCGATACTCAACTCCAACCTTTTTTATTGGATGCTCACCGTGTATTCTGATTGCAGAAATCTCAACAAAAGAGAAATTACGTCAGTACGGTTTGACGTCAAAAAAGCGGATATAAAGATCATTGAAGAATTAGCCAACCTTTCGACCAGACTCATGGATGATATTCGTGCTCATTCCAAAATGCATACAATGAGTTACAAAAATATCGGTACGTTGAACATTCAATGTACGTATCCATATTTGAGTAAACCCATTATTGACAAAATCGACACTGTTCTTGCCACACACTATGGATTTACTGACGAAGAACTCGACTTCATCATCAACTACGACATTAAATATCGAATGGACAAAGGCTCAAACGGTGATGAAGATGCAGAATGAGCAGTACAATCTCATCGTTTTATACATAGCCATCAAGCAAATATCAGCTTGTCTTTCTTGACTTATCCGCCTCTATTTGACACTATGCTCGCCTATGAAAAAGCTGACAAGACAGATATATATCGGTAAGGTCGCCGTGGGTGGTGACGCTCCCTGTTCGGTGCAATCCATGTGTTCTACCGACACTCGGGATGTTGCTGCTACAATGATGCAGATTGAGGATCTGGCCGGAGCAGGCTGTGAGATTGTCCGCTGTGCCGTTCCGGATATGGATGCGGCCGCCGCCCTGGGCACAATCAAATCCGACAGTCCCATTCCAGTTATTGCAGATATTCATTTTGATTATAAACTGGCTCTGAAAGTTCTGAATGGGGGTATTGACGGACTACGCCTCAATCCGGGTAACATCGGAGAGAAGTGGAAGGTGGCCGAGGTTGTCAAGGCCGCTGCCGAGCGCAAAGTTCCTATCCGGATCGGGGTCAATGCCGGTTCTCTTGAAAGGGAACTGCTGGAGAAGTATGGACACCCCACAGCCGAAGCCATGTCAGAATCCGCCCTTGGGCATATCCGCATTCTTGAGGATTTGAATTATCAGGAAATCAAGGTTTCACTTAAAGCATCCGATGTTCTGAAAACAGTCGCTGCATATCGTTCGCTTTCGAATCAGGTCAATTACCCGCTTCACATCGGTATCACCGAAGCTGGAACCATTTTTTCCGGCACTATAAAGTCATCGGTGGGGCTCGGTATTTTACTGGCAGATGGTATTGGCGACACGATGCGGGTATCATTGACCGGCGATCCTCTTGATGAGGTCAGAGTAGGATACCAGATATTAAAGAGTCTGGGCTTGCGGCAACGTGGCGTCAACTTTGTCTCTTGCCCTACCTGTGGGCGATGTCAGATAAATTTGATAACGGTTGCCGAAGAAGTAGAGCGCCGTCTGCAGGGCGTGGACAAGCCCATAACTGTGGCTGTTATGGGGTGTGCTGTAAATGGTCCCGGAGAAGCTCGTGAAGCGGATGTCGGAATAGCCGGCGGAAAAGGGGAGGGGCTCATTTTTCGACATGGAGAAATTATTCGCAAGGTGCGCGAAGATCTGTTGGCGGATGCTTTACTGGAGGAGATCAGTAAGCTCTGAACCTGTTTGTTCATGGAGGTTGAAGTATGAAACGATTCCTTATCGTAGATGATGAAATCCTGAGTCTTACAATTCTTAAAGACTTTCTGTCTGAATTTGCACACTGTGACGGCGCCCAAAACGGAAAAACTGCTTATGAAATGTTTGAAAAGGCGGTAATGGACGGGAAACCATATGATCTGATCTGTTCTGACATAGTCATGCCTGAGATGGGCGGCCATGAGCTGGTCCATAAAGTTCGTGACAGGGAAAAGTCTTTACCCGTCCAACATTTACTGCATACAAAGATATTCATGATCTCCACAAGCTCTACTCCCAAGGATATGACCTGTGCGCTTTGGGATAATGATTGTGACGACTATGTTGTCAAACCGTTTCAGCGTGAACAACTGAAAAGTTTACTTGAAAAATACAATTTGATTGATTAAGACAAAATACCTTGAGGTGATAATGCGTTACTCTCGCTATTTTATACCAACACTTAAAGAAACTCCCTCCGATGCCGAAGTTATTTCGCATCAACTGATGCTGCGGGCCGGCATGATCCGCAAACTGGCCGCCGGCATCTATAATTATCTGCCGCTTGGATTACGCTCAATCCGCAAGTTTGAGAATATCGTGCGGGAAGAGATGAACAGGGCCGACGCAATCGAAATGCTGATGCCGAGTGTGCAGCCGGCCGAATTGTGGCAGGAGTCAGGTCGTTGGACGTTCTACGGCAAGGAACTGCTTCGCTTTAAAGATCGCAAGGATACCGGGTTCTGTATGGGCCCGACCCACGAAGAAGTCATCACCGACATGGTGAGGCGTGAGATAAAGAGTTATCGCCAGATGCCGGTTAATTTCTATCAGATTCAAACAAAGTTTCGCGACGAAATCCGGCCACGTTTCGGCCTGATGCGGGGTCGTGAATTCATCATGAAGGATGCCTATTCGTTTGACGCAGGCAGCGCTGATGCAGATATATCCTATGACAAAATGTTCACAGCCTATATGCGGATATTTGAGCGTTGCGGCCTTAAATTCAGAGCAGTTGAGGCTGATACCGGCAGCATAGGCGGATCTTCTTCACATGAATTTATGGTGCTGGCCGATTCCGGGGAGGATGCAATTGTTTCCTGTGATTCCTGTCACTATGCTGCAAATGTGGAAAAAGCCGAATCCAGACGCCCGCAATATGTTGCCATGGACGATCAACTGCCGATACTGAAAACCCCGACTCCGGACATGAAGGCCATTGCAGATGTTGCCTGTTTCCTTGGGCTGGCAGCAGATCGGACTATCAAGGCACTGGTTTACTGCTCTGACAACAATGATTTTGTTATGGCTCTTCTGCGAGGCGATCATGAGCTGAACGAAATCAAACTAAAAAACAGCCTGGAATGGAACGAGATCCGGATGGCCACAGAAGAAGAGGTTCAGCGCATAACCGGCTCACCAACCGGTTTTCTTGGACCGGTCGGCCTTAAGCAGCATGTGACTGTAGTAGCCGACCTTATTGTGCAGAGTATGACGAACTCGGTTGTTGGCGCCAATGAAAAAGATATGCATTTTACCAATGCCAACCTGGGACGTGATTTCATTGTTGACCGGTTTATAGACCTTCGCAATGTTATGGCCAACGATGCATGTCCGCGCTGTGAAACAGGCAAACTCGGGATCTGGCGGGGAATTGAGGTAGGTCATGTCTTCAAGCTTGGCACAAAATATTCCAAGGCGTTAAACGCGACCTATCTGGATGCTGACGGTAAAGAACAAATCATTTTCATGGGTTGCTATGGAATAGGTATCGGAAGAACCATAGCGGCTGCCATTGAACAGAACCACGATGAGAACGGTATCATTTTCCCGATTCCCATAGCTCCGTTTCATTGTGCGGTAGTTGCAATAAATACAAAGGACAAAGCTGTAATGGACGCTTCGGAACAGATCTGCCTGAAGCTTGAAAAACATGGAATTGAAGTAATTTTCGACGACCGCGACGAGCGGCCTGGAGTCAAGTTCAAAGATATTGACCTGATCGGCATACCTTTGCGGATTGTTGTAGGAAGTAAGGGATTGGCCGATGGCAAGGTTGAGATCAAGATCCGTGCATCGGGAGAAGTACTGTCTCTGACTATTGAGGATGCAGTAGAAAAGGTCCGTCTCCTCGTTGGAGAGGCAATGCAATAATGACCAAGTTGTTTCACAGATATTATGTCAGGTTGCAAACATGCAACTTGACATAATATATCTTATGGGCGATAACTTGGCGGTTTTGGGTGGCAATCTTCCGGGGGTTTGCCATGAAAGATATTAATGTTATTGAGTGGTTAATACGTTACTTCTTTTTCCGCCCGGGGGTCAAACTCAACTATTGATTGCTTCTCGGATATAATAACTTTCTGGCCGGTGTTAGTATCGGCATCAATCAGAATAAATTGTTGACAATAATTTTTATCAGGAGGAGATTTTCTGTCTGATCAAAAGCGTTGCCACAGTAACAGCATTATCGCATTGGGCGCTCCATTGAGCAGTATCAGTTCGAAGATGCCCTGACCAGACTGAACTAAATTATTTCACGTGAGGAAACCATTGAACCGTAAACCTGATACAAAAAGCGGGACGGCAGATACATGTCTGTACTTGCTGGCTGTTACCGCTGTGGTTGGAATCCTCTATGTCATCAGGACATACAGCTACCTGCTCTTTCACTCCCTGGTGGAACTGCTCACGATTTCCATTGCATTTGCCATAGCCCTCCTGGTCTGGAATTCCCGTGAAGTTCTGGAAAATAATTACTTGAAGATCATCGGCGCAGGATACGCGGCATGCGCCTGTATCGACCTTATCCACGCACTTGCCTTCAAGGGGATGAACATATTGCCGGCTGGTTATGGTTCCAACCTGCCGACACAACTCTGGATAGCGGCCCGTTACCTCCAGGCGCTGACCCTGATCGCAGCTCCACTGGCAAACCGGAGAAAATCTGGCGTTTCATGTATTGTGACAGTTTACGCATTCATCACCACGCTGCTTGTCGGGGCGATTATTACCGGCCGGTTCCCGGAATGTTACCGGGAAGGAGCCGGACTGACCCCTTTCAAGATAACCAGTGAATACGTGATCGTTGGCATCATCAGCGGGTCTGTTTTGCTGCTGCGCCGTGTCCGTTCACATTTTACCGTCGCTACCTACCGGATGCTTTTCGCCTCATCCGTTTGTGCAATCTGTGCCGAGTTCGCCTTTACCGCTTACATCGGCGTAAATGATTTCGCCAACATGGCAGGGCATTTTTTCAAACTTGGTTCCTTCTATCTCATTTATCGAGCTATCTTTGTCACCGGCGTAAAAGAGCCGTTCAGCCTTGTCTTCAGGGAGTTGAAGGAAACCGAATCGTCTCTGATTGCAACCCGCAACTCGATCGAACAGCAGGTGAGGGACAGGACGGCGGAATTGAAACAGGCCGGCGAAGCTCTCGCCTATAAGACTATGCTTCTGGAGGCTCTTTCGGAAACGACAATTGAAGGGATTCTGATAGTTGACCATAACGGCACTGCAACATTTTCAAATAAGCGCTTTGCAGAAATATGGCGGATTCCCCAGGAAATTCTTAATCATGGTGATGATTCCCGGATGCTCGATTATGTGCTTACCCAGTTAAAATATCCGGAGGAGTTCATCAGAAAAGTCGGATATCTCTACGAAAATCAGAATGAAAGCAGCAGTGATGTGATTGAATTTGCCGACGGGCGATGCTGTGACCGGTTCTCATCCCCTCTTGTCAGCTCAGATGGGCGAAATCTGGGGAGAATCTGGTTCTTTACCGACATTACCGAACGCAAACAAAATGAATCCGAGCTGGCGAAATATCATGAACAGCTGGAAGACCTGGTCAGGGAGCGTACGCGGGCGCTGCGAACCAGCGAAGAGCGTTTCAAGCTGGCGCTGGATGCCACCAGCGACGGTCTGTGGGACTGGAACATACAAACCAATGCTACCTACTGCAGTCCTTCATATTTCAGGATGCTCGGGTATGAACCGGGTGAATTGGCGCAGGATGCCAAAAGCCACTGGCTCGACCTGCTGCACCCCGATGATCTTGAGCGAGTGGCGTCCTCAACGGCACAACAACTGGAACATGAAGGGGGCTATGAGATTGAATTCCGCATGCGGACCAAGGATGGCAGCTACAAATGGATATTAAGCCGCGGCAAGGTCGTGGCGCACGACGAAAATGGGCATCCGGCCCGTGCCATCGGCACGCATGTGGATCTGACACTGCGCAAACAGATCGAAATGGAGTTGCAAAAAGCCAAGGAGGCCGCCGAGGCCGCCAACGAGGCAAAGAGTCTGTTCCTTGCCAATATGAGCCATGAGATCCGAACGCCCATGAACGCCGTGATCGGCATGTCCCATCTGGCGCTCAGGACGGACCTCACTCCCAGGCAGAGGGATTATCTGGTCAAGATACAGGCTTCCGGACAACATTTGCTTGGCATCATCAATGATATTTTGGACTTCTCAAAAATCGAATCCGGGAAGCTTGTAATTGAAAATGCAGAATTTGATCTTGAACAGGTGCTGGGGACAGTTGCCGGTATTCTTAACGAGAAAGCTGATGGCAAGGGGCTTGAGCTGATCTATGACATCGGTGCTGATGTGCCGCACAATCTTATCGGCGATCCTTTACGCATCAGCCAGATACTGCTTAATTACGGATCAAACGCCGTCAAGTTCACTGAAAATGGCGAAATATGTATTTCCGCCCGTGTCAAGGAGCGAACAACAAAAGATCTGCTGCTCTGGTTTGCTGTTCACGATACAGGCATTGGCCTGACCGAAGAACAACAGCAGATGCTCTTCCAAAGTTTTCAGCAGGGTGATATGACTACTACCAGAAAATATGGCGGAACCGGGCTTGGGCTGGCTATCAGCAAGAGGCTGGCGGGGTTGATGGGAGGTGATGTAGGGGTCGAGAGTTTGCGGGGTTCGGGAAGCACATTCTGGTTCACTGTGAGGGTTGGCATCGGCGCAGAACAAAAGCGTATCCTGATACCCCATCCTGATCTTCGCGGCTGCCATACCCTGCTGGTAGTTGATGATAACGACAATGCCCGTTTGATGGTGCGTGACATGTTGCAATCCATGACATTCAATGTTGTCGATGTCCCTTCCGGAGCCCATGCGATACAGGAAGTGCAACGCGCCGCAGACCAGGGTCTTCCCTTTGAAATAATCTTTATGGACTGGCGGATGCCTGGGATGGACGGTATTGAGGCCACCCGGCGGATTCTGTCAATGGGGATCGACCCGCCACCTCACATTGTGATGTTGACTGCGTTCGGACGCGAGGAAGTCTTGAGTCAGGCCATGGATGCCGGTATTGAGGAGGTGCTGGCGAAACCGGTTACGCCGTCGTTGCTGTTTGACACCACCATGCATATTCTGGGTGGAAAACAGGAGAAGCCGTTCGACTTTGCCGCTGACACATCTGCCCTGGAAGAAAAACTGGTAACCATAAGCGGTGCACAGATTCTGCTGGTAGAGGATAATGAGATCAACCAGGAGGTTGCAGTTGAACTGCTGACGGAGGCCGGTCTGAGGGTGGATACGGCGAACAACGGCCTTATTGCTCTGGAAATGATTCGCCAGACTAACTATGAGTTGGTACTGATGGATGTCCAGATGCCGGTGATGGATGGCCTGAGCGCAACGATGGAAATCCGCAAAAACCCGGCATGGTCAAAACTGCCGATTGTCGCCATGACGGCCAACGCCATGCAGCAGGACCGCGCCGCCTGCCTTGCCGCAGGAATGGATGATCATATTGCCAAACCGATCGAGCCGGCTCAACTGTGGGCCGCCCTGCTGAAGTGGATCAAACCCCGCCAGCATAAAGTTTCAGACATAAAAGAAAAGTCACGGGCAGACAGTCAGGATGTGGATTTTCCGGATGTCATTATCGGTATTGACCTGGAGCTTGGTCTGCGCCGGGTACTGGGCAAGAAACAGCGCTTTCTTTCCATGCTGAACAAATTTACAGCCGGCCACAGGGGGGATGCACGCGAAATCCGCAGCGCCCTGGATGCCGGCGACCTCGCGACCGCCCAGCGCCTGGCCCATACCATAAAAGGAGTGTCCGGCAATATAGCAGCGACCGGTCTGCAAAACTGCGCCGCCAATCTGGAGCAGGCAATCAGGACTTACCACGACCGGGAAACGGTCGATACTCTGTTGCTTTTGTTTGAGGATTCACTGAACAAGCTGTTTGCCGGGCTGGACGCAAAACTGTCGCCAAATCCAGGTGCCACTCCGGTGATAGTTAAGGTAGATGTTGAATTACTTTATGCAACATATCGAAAATTGAAAGATTTATTGCAAGACGACGATGGTGCGGCAGCCGCTCTGTTCGAGGCAAACAGCCACCTGTTTAATGCTGCTTTCCCGCAAAAGTTTTTGGATATCAAGGCAGCAATCGACAGATTTGATTTCGAGTCGGCGCAGACACTGCTTATACATGCCATGAAGGCTCATTACGAGGTTTCTTATGAACAGCAATAAACAGTCCGTAATTCTGGTGGTTGACGACACACCTGATAACCTGTCGTTAATGACCGATATTCTGAGTGACACCTACAAGGTAAAGGTAGCCAGCAACGGCGAGAAGGCGTTGCGGATCGCCGGTTCGGACGCCCCACCTGACCTGATTCTGCTCGATATCATGATGCCCGGCATGAACGGTTACGAAGTCTGCCGGCAGCTTAAGGCTGACGCCGGAACACAGGGTATTCCGGTTATTTTTCTGACCGCTCTGACTGACCTGGAGGATGAGAAAAAAGGCTTGGAACTGGGAGCGGCTGACTATATCACCAAGCCGGTCAACCCGCCTATCGTCCTGGCTCGCATTAAGACTCACCTGGAATTGAAGGCTGTTGCAGATTTTCTGCGCGACAAGAATACTTTTCTAGAAGAGGAAGTTGCAAAACGAACTCGCCAGGTACAGGAATCAGAGGAGCAGCTGCGTCAATCCCAGAAGATGGAGGCGGTAGGACAGCTGGCCGGGGGCGTTGCTCATGATTTCAACAACATCCTTACCGTTATTATGGGATATGGTAACTTATTGATCATGGATGCCAAATTGAACCAACAGGAAATGGAATATGTGGAACAGATCCTTGCTTCGTCGGAGAAAGCTGTTCAGTTAACCAGGGGGCTGCTGGCTTTTAGCCGGAAGCAGGTTATGGTGCCTGCACTGACCGATCTCAACATGATAGTTCAGCATGTCCACAAATTTCTCCTCAGAGTGATCGGCGAAGATATTCAGCTCAAAATGGTTTCATCCGATAAAGTTAAATTACCGGTAAATATTGATAAAGGGCAGATTGAACAGGTGTTAATCAATCTGGCTACCAATGCCCGTGATGCAATGCCGAATGGAGGACTCTTAAGCATCGAAGCCGGAATGCGCGAGCTTGAGCAGCCTCTGGAACATTTTCATGGCTCTTGTGCGCCCGGACGCTATGCCTGGATAGCTGTTTCAGACTCCGGAACCGGCATGGACGAGGAAACATGCAGAAGAATATTTGAGCCCTTTTTTACAACCAAGGAGGTCGGCAAGGGAACCGGACTTGGCATGTCCATTGTGTATGGCATTGTCAAACAGCACAACGGGTTTATTACCATATACAGCGAACCTGGCAAAGGAACGACCTTCAGGATATATATCCCTCTTGATGAGAATCAACAGGATCAAATTCGGAGGGACACTGTCCCGTCAATACCGCAGGGAGGCACTGAAACCATCCTGGTGGCAGAAGATGATGGTGAAGTACGTAAGCTGGTGGTATCCGTTCTGACGCGATTTGGTTACGAAGTAATTCAGGCGGTGGATGGTGGGGAAGCCGTGGCTCAATTCGCAGCCCATCAAAACCGAATTGGCCTGGTCCTGATGGACATGATCATGCCCGGGAAAAACGGATGGGAAGCGTCCGAGGAGATTACCCGGATCCAATCCGGAGTGAAAATACTGTATTCTAGCGGCTATACGGCTGATTTTCTAAAGAATCGTGGTGTCCCGGAGGAAGGTATCGACGTTATCATGAAGCCGATTCAGCCAATGGAGCTGCTGCGAAAGATCAGGGGAAAGCTTGATGCATAGTTTGAGAATGTTTATGTCGATCAACGGGATTTATGTCTCTCACTGGTTATCTTAATTATGTTTCAAATTCGAGGGGGAGAATAGGTGAAACCATTTATCTGGTTGTTTTCGATCTGTCTATTTCTTGCCGCGCCACTCCATGCCGAGCCGCCGTCGACTTTTAAAGAAACAACAGCCACAAAGGAATTGCTGCAGAAACTGCGTTTAGGAGGCTATGTCCTCTACATGCGGCATGGTGCGACGGACAGCAGTAAACCGGACCGCGTGCCACAGGTCGACCTCAACGACTGTTCGACCCAGCGACCTTTGACGAAAGAGGGGCGTAATATGGCAGCCCTTATCGGCAAATCAATACGCAAAGCTGGAATCCCTTTCGACCAGGTAGTATCAAGCCCGCTTTGCAGGGCCAGGGAATCGGCGAAAGCCGCTTTTGGCGATGATGTACAGATCACAAAAGAGCTAATGTACACGGCCAATATGACCACGGAGGAAAAAAAACCGATTTTAGAAGCAACACGACGACTGCTTGCGACATCCGTCACAAACGGGAGCAACCGTATTATAGTCGCCCATGCCCCGAATCTGGCTGACGTGATGGGCTATTTCCCAAAAGAGGGCACAGTAGTTATTTTCCTGCCAAAGGGCGGCTACAGTTTCGAATATATCGCTTCCATCCCCCCTGAAGCCTGGCATAATCTTCTGAAATAACCAAAAGGTGTTGGCTTTATGAAAAAATATCGTCCCTCGTTTTTTGTTCTCTTCTTTTTACCGGTCACCCTGGCACTGGTCTTCATTACCAGTTTTTCAGTCGGTTCGCTTCTCTATTTCGAAGCGGAACAAGCCAGGTCGGTGCGCTCGGTTGAAGGCGATTTGTCTGAAATTGTTGTCGCATCCAGCATTGATTCTGAAATGTTTGCAATACAGAAACTCGTAGACAGCCTGCTGAAGCAGGCAGACAAGCGCAGATTCGACGAAGGCCAGATCTATAAGACCCATGTAATTATTGTTGACCGGACAGCCGAGTTGGACCGCAAACTGCGGTCGCTTACAAAAAGTGAAGCCTACCAGCATGGAGCTTTGCCGGAGCTGAAACTGCTCATGGATGATTTTGAGCCATATCGTAACCTCGTCATAATGGCTACAGATATTATTTCCACAGATCAGGCACGAGCTATAACATACGTTAACCAGGCCCTGGATAAATATATCAATATCACGGAACATTCACAGGCGATCGTGGGCAGTCTCAGCAATCACACCAATAACCACAGCAAAATATTCAATCAAAAAATGTCTGTATTCTCGCAGCGAACAGTCTTCATAAATCTGCTGTTCCTGTTGGCATCGGTCGTATTGTGGTATCTGAGCTCTTTAAGAATGTCTCGCCACATGACCCTGATTTCCGGATCATTGCATGAGCTGGCAGAAACCGGAAAAATTCCGGATCTTCAGCATATCGAAACAGTAGCGGCGCACTCGTACATCGGTCCGGTATGTGACTGTGCCCAGGCCGCACTCGCTTTTGCCGCGACAATAGCTACACGGGACAGAGTTGAAACGGAACTGCGCAATAATGAGCAGTTGCTGCGGGAGCGTGAGCAACTGGTCGCAACCATGTTCGCCCAGGCAACTGATTCAATTATCCTTGTAGATACGCAGACAAGCCGTTTTGTGCATTTTAACACCGTTGCCCATGAGGGGCTTGGCTATACACGTGAGGAATTTTCCTGTCTGACTGTTATGGACATTCAGGGTGAGCATACGCCAGAAGAGATTGCCAGCAACAGCGAGATGGCGTCAAAGGGGATGCTGACTAATTTTGCAACGCGCCATCGCCACAAGGACGGCTCGTTACGGGATGTGCTTCTGACACTTAAACCGCTCAATCTTGAAGGTCAGTCGCTTATTTCAGCGGTCTGGCATGATGTAACGGAACAAATGTCCAGAGAATGTGAATTGGCAACCTACCGTGAACATCTGGAAGAGCTGGTAACTTCCAGAACAAAAGAGCTGGAAGCGGCAACCGAGCAGAAATCAGCCTTGTTGGAGGCCACTCTGCAGCAGTCCAGACTGCTGGAAGATCAGGCTGCCGAGCTGGAGATGCAGTCTGTTGAACTACAAGAAAAAACAGCTGAACTTGAGTTAATTAATGAAGAGCAACGAGCAATTTTTGAAGCCGCCACCACCGGAATAGTCCTGGTTCAAAACCGTACAATTATGCGCTGTAATAAAATGCTGGAGTTAATATTCGGATACAATCCTGGCGAACTGATCGGGAAAACCACCCGTTGCTGGTACGATACTGATGAATCGTTTGACAATTTTGACAGGGAAATTAAAGAAAACCTGACCTTACATAATGTTTACCGCAGGGAAGAGATCCAATTCCGGCGCAAAGACGGCACTGCCTTCTGGGCGAGAGTAACTATCCAGGGACTGAATAATATGAAATCCGGTAAAGGAGTAGTCGCAATTATTGACGACATAACGCAGTATAAACTGTCTCAGCAGGAAATAGTCAATGGCAGGGAGATGCTGCAGTTGATCCTTGACGCAACCGGTGAAGCTATCTGCCACGTTGACCTTGCTGGTTCCGTTACTTTCTGTAATATGGCCGGCCTCAGGTTGCTTGGATATGATAGTCAGGACGAGCTGATCGGCAATAGCCTGCACAATATGACCCATCATACCCGTCCGGACGGCACGGCTTATCCGGTAAGTGAGTGCCCGATTTATTTGGCATTTCAGCAAGGTATCTCCTCTCATGCCGGCGATGAAATTTTCTGGCGCAAAGATAACACGTCATTTCCAATCGAATACTGGTCCCACCCGCAACATCAAGATGGAAAAATTGTGGGGATGGTTGTTACCTTTATTGATATAACCGAGCGGAAACTGAGAGAAAACGAGTTGGTGACCGCCAAAGAAACTGCCGAATTGGCCACCAAAGTCAAGTCCGATTTCCTGGCCAATATGAGCCATGAAATCCGCACCCCCATGAACGCCGTTATCGGCATGTCCTACCTGGCGCTGAAAGCGGATCCCTCCCCTCGCCAGCGGGACTATCTCACTAAAATCCAGGCTTCGGCCCAGCATCTTCTGGGCATCATCAATGACATTCTTGACTTTTCCAAAATAGAGGCCGGCAAGCTGTCGATTGAACAGAACGAATTCAACCTTGAACAGGTACTTAACTCCGTTGCGACACTGCTGAATGAAAAGACAAGCAGCAAAGGGCTTGAACTGATCTTTGACATTGCATCCGATGTGCCGCACAGCCTGATTGGCGATTCGCTGCGCATCGGCCAGATACTGATCAATTACGGCTCCAACGCGGTAAAGTTCACCGAAAATGGAGAAATATGCATAGCGGCCCGCGTTAAGGAGCGGACCGCCGGCCATGTATTACTCTATTTCGAGGTTCGGGATACCGGAATCGGTCTGACTGAAGAACAGTTGACACATCTTTTCCAGAGTTTTCAGCAGGCCGATATGTCAACGACCCGAAAATATGGCGGCACCGGACTTGGTCTGGCTATCTGCAAACGACTGGCCGAACTGATGCGCGGCGAAGTCGGAGTTATAAGTGAGCCCGGCAGGGGCAGTACCTTCTGGTTCACAACCCTGGCCGGCTTAGGCGGCAAGCAGCGCAGGACTCTGCTCCCCGATCCGGATCTGAGGGGGTGCCGGACACTCATAGTGGATGACAATGAAAATGCCCGCACGACCATTCGTGACATGCTGCAGTCAATGACATTCGCCGTTGATGAGGCTCCATCAGGGGCAAGCGCCGTTGAGGCGATCAGGGAGGCCGGCAGAACTGAGGCTCCTTACCAGATTGTGTTCCTCGATCTTGTCATGCCCGGAATGGATGGTGTTGAAACCGCCCGGCGCATCAGGATGTTGGGTCTGGCCCCCCCTCCGCATATCGTGATGATCACAGCGTATGGCCGGGATGAAATGCTCAATAATGCGGAAGAAGCTGGAGTTGAGGAGGTCTTGACCAAACCGATGACCCCGTCAGTCCTCTTTGATGCTGCCGTCAGGGCAATGCGGGGCGAGAAGCGCAAAAAAATCAACTTGGACAACCGGTCGGAGCATCTGGAAGCACAACTGGCATCCCTGGAGGGCGCTCATATCCTGCTGGTGGAGGATAACGAGATTAATCAGGAAGTGGCTGTCGAGCTGCTGTCAGCAGTCGGATTACGGGTTGAAATCGCTGTTAACGGTCAGGATGCCGTTGATATGGTGCAGATCAAATCCTTTGATCTCATCCTTATGGATATGCAGATGCCGGTCATGGATGGCGTTACAGCAACAATTGAAATCCGCAAGAAACCTGGACTGACGACTCTGCCGATAATTGCCATGACCGCCAACGCCATGCAGCAGGACCGGGATGCCTGCATTGCCGCCGGAATGAACGACTATATTGCCAAACCGATTGACCCGGTTCAGCTCTGGACGATCCTCCTGAAATGGATACACCCTGGCCAGCCGCAGATTAATGCC
>JBAXVG010000048.1:0-37048 GCA_037129255.1 Desulfuromonadales bacterium
AGGGTGAAGGGTGAAGGGTGAAGGGTGAAGGGTGAAGGGTGAATGAAAGTGAAAAAATCCTCCGATGTTTTTCAGCATTGTCCGGTTAGTAGGTTGAGTCAGAATTTCAGGACATTTTATAGCAAATCATTTCTTTTCAGGTGCTACTGGGGATGGCATCAAGATACCAAAGTATGAATAAAGTATGAATGTAAACCGCCGACAAAAAAGCACCTGCAATTTATCCTTGCAAGTGCCTGTTTTTATTGGCGCGCCCGATAGGACTCGAACCTATGACCTACGGCTTAGAAGGCCGTTGCTCTATCCAGCTGAGCTACGAGCGCAACAAAATTTCCTCGTCATCTTTTGTACTGATACCACATAACGTCAGTAATGTCGAGAGGGTATGTCGACCCGCCAAGCCTGCCTGTACAGATTGAAAAACAACGTTCGCTTCCTGACTACACCGTGGATGCGGATTGAGCGCTTGGCTTCAAAAGTCCTGACTAATGCCCGACCAACTGCCGGAGAATAGAATGCTCTCATACGTTTCGAAACTGATAACCCGGGTTCACGACAAATAAGGGATGATACCGGAACATTGCAGGAGATCCATTCGCATTGGTTGTCACGCACCCCGAACCTCAACCGCCACATCATACAACGTACTCCCTCGGCCACCATCCGTAAGGCGCTGCGAGGTCAGGGCATTTACCCCTCGTTCACCAGTGATGAATTTGCGCCACCAAACTCCTTCCGAGACCACTGTTCCCGGCGGGACTCTCTCAGTTATCCTCAAAGTGAACGACACTTCTCCAAGCCCATTATACACCAGTATTTGAGCTCCGTCAGTCAGGGCACGAACTTCGGCATCCTCCCGGTGCATCATCAATACCATGCACTCCTGCCGGGAGCGCAGATCCTCCTGTTCGTAGAAACTGGAGTTGAGAGCAAATGGTGTGGTAGCCGGTTGCAGGCGTAGCGGATATCCGTCCTGCTCGGCATGGGTCGGGAGAAGGCGCGGCACGATTTCAGCCTCTCGCTCATTTTTAACCTCAATGCGCCCGGAAGAGGTCAGCCAGCCACGTTTCGAATCAGTAGGCGGTGTCAGCGTGATCGGTTCTCCCTGTCGCAAACTCTCGGTGACAGCTGCATTCCTCCAGAGTGTCTCATGCGCTATCAACTGCTCGATCAAATCATCAGCGCTCTGCTGAAAAAACGGTTCGTTCCATTCCATGCCCCGAGCTAAGAGGCAGAAAACATCCCAATTGCTCTTTGCGTCTCCAACCGGCGCAATGGCTGCTGCGCATCTCTGGGCATGATAAGCGCCATAGCTGCGGTACAGGTCAGGGTGTTCCAACGAAGAAGTTGCGGGCAGGATGACATCGGCGTAACAGGCCGTGTCGGTAAGGAAACGTTCATGCACTACGGTGAACAGATCGTCCCGCTCCAGACCGCGGATGACAGCGTTCTGGTCTGGAGCGATGGCGGCCGGATTGGAGTGATAGACATACAGGCTTTTTACCGGAGGAGCGACTAAAGTAGTAAGAGCCGCACCCAACTGGTTCATACTGATCAGACGCGGCGTTTTTTCCAAAAAATCCTCCCGTGTGACCACCTGCAACGGAAAGGCAATCCCGGAAGATGTGCCGATAAAGACGCCGCCGCCCGGACGCCTCCAGGCGCCGATGGCTGCAGGCAGGCAACAGATTGTACGGACGGTCATGGCGCCATTGCCATAACGAGTCAAGCCGCTTCCCAGACGGATGAAAGGTGCCTGCGCTTTGGCGTATTCCTGCGCCAATCGTTCGATGGTGGCAGCCGCAAGGCCGCAGACCTGAGACATGTGCGCTGGCGAACAGTCCGGAAGTATCCGCCTGGTAAGCTCATCAAACCCGAGGACGTTAGCGGAAATGAACTCACGGTCAAGCAGCCCGTCCCGTTCAATAACATGCAGCATGCCGAGCGCCAAGGCAGCATCCCCCCCCGGTTTGACAAGAAGTACTTCGTCCGCCGATTCTGCGGTCGGGGTGCGGTAAGTATCTATGGCCCAGATCCGAGCCCCGTTTCTCCTGGCTGTCTGTGCGTCCCGCATTGCATGGATACTGGTAGCAGCCGCGTTTATTCCCCACAATATCACCAGATCGCTCTGCAGCATTTCAGATGGGTCCATGGCAGGCGTGTCACCCATGAGCGCTCTCCAGCCGGCGTCCTTGGCGGGCGAACAGATGGTACGCTCCAGGCGCGAAGCGCCGATTTTGTTAAAAAATGCGTGGCCGGCGTTCCTCTGCACCAATCCCATCGTACCGGCGTAGGAGTAGGGCAGGATACACTCGGCTCCGTAATGTGCAATCTGTTCCTTCCAGCGCGAACAGATCAGTCCGATCGCCTCGTCCCACGAAATCTGCTCGAAGATCCCGGCACCCTTGGCCCCGATGCGACTTAACGGAGTTGCCAGGCGGAGTGGAGAGTGCACAGTCCGCTCATAATTGTTCATCTTCGGGCAAAGCAGGCCCCGGGTCATCGGATGATCGGGGTCACCCGTCACCCGGACTGTAATGTCGTTTTCGACTTCCACCAGCAGGCCGCAGGTATCGGGGCAGTCATAGGGGCAAACGGAACGGAGTATTGTCGTAGTCATGCATCAACCTCACAGAAAATGATTTTTTTTGACCATCGTCAAGTATTATCTCAAATCAACAGTATACTGTCACTGTTATATATACTGAAAATCCACCAATCGAGTTTACTCGGACAACCAGGGAAAAGGGAGGAATTACAAATGAGTATGTTCTGTAATCAATGCGAGCAGGCGGCAAATGGAGTAGGTTGTAATATCGCGGGCGTATGCGGAAAGAAACCGGATGTGGCGGCACTGCAGGATCACCTGCTGTACGGACTTAAAAGTCTGGCGCTGTATGCTGAAAAAGTGGGGCGCAACGCAGAGATCGATCGTTTCACCATTGAGGGGCTCTTCACCACCGTTACCAACGTGGATTTCGATGCGGCCCGTATTGGCAGCCTGATCAAACGCTGCTACGAATTAAAGGAGAAGGCCAAAGCAGCATCCGGCGTGACGCTCACCGGTCCGGTAGCCGATTGGAAGCCGGCCGGCGACCTGGCCGGCATGGTCGTCCAGGGCGAGGCTCACGGCCTCAGCACTCTGAATGCCAACGAGGATATCCGTTCCGTCATCGAAATTCTGACCCTGGGCCTGAAAGGGATGTCGGCCTATATGGATCATGCCATGATTCTTGGCAAAACGGATGATGAAGTGATGGCATTTTTCCAGAAGGCTCTTGCCGCCACAACAGACGCCAACCTGGGACTGATGGATTTCGTGGGCCTCTCGATGGAGTGCGGCAAGCAGAACCTGACGGTCATGGGGCTTCTCAACACTGCACACACCGATGCATATGGGCATCCGGTTCCAACTGCGGTTCAGCTCGGTACCAAGGCCGGCAAGGCTATCATGGTGACCGGCCACGACCTGAAGATGCTTGAGGAACTGCTCAAGCAGACTGAAGGCAAGGGGATCAATATCTATACCCACGGCGAAATGCTGCCGGCCCACGGCTATCCCGGCCTGAAAAAGTATACGCACCTGGTCGGCAACTTCGGCGGCGCTTGGCAGGACCAGGCCAAGGAGTTCATCAACTTCCCGGGAGCAATTATATTCAACACCAACTGTATCCAGAAACCGTCCGACAGCTATAAAGACCGTCTCTACACCTGGGGCTTGGTCGCCTGGCCGGATGTCAAGCACATTGACGGCTGGGATTTCTCGGAAGTAATCAACAAGGCCCTCGAACTGCCCGGTTTGCCGGACAACCCGGGCCAGGAGATTCTGACCGGCTTCGGTCATAACGCAGTGCTGGGCGTGGCCGACAAGGTCATAGCGGCCGTCAAGTCCGGCGCGATCAAGCATTTCTTCCTGATCGGCGGATGCGACGGCGCCAAATCAGGCCGCAACTACTACACCGAATTTGCCGAGAAGCTTCCTCAGGATACTGTCATCCTGACCCTGGCCTGCGGCAAGTTCCGCTTTAACAAGCTTGAATTCGGCGATATCGGCGGGATACCACGCCTGCTGGATGTCGGTCAGTGCAACGACGCCTACTCGGCCATCCAGATCGCAGTAGCCCTGGCTGGCGCTTTCGAGTGCGGCGTCAACGACCTGCCGCTCTCGATGATCCTCTCCTGGTATGAGCAAAAGGCGGTTGTGATCCTGCTGACCCTGTTCCACCTGGGTATCAAGAACATCAAACTCGGGCCTTCACTCCCGGCATTTATTACTCCGAACGTGCTCAACTTTCTGGTTGAGAACTTCAACATCGCGCCGATCACGACAGTTGAAGCCGATATGAAGGCGATTCTGGGGTAGGAAACAGACTGGATAGTTTTGACACAAACGCCCCCGGCAGAAACTCCGCCGGGGGCGTTGCTTTTCATGATGCAATGACCTCCGACAATGTCCTTCCCAGAGTACCGATGCTGTAAGGTTTCTGAATGAAGCCCTTTGCCCCGAGTTCTTTGAGTTGACGGTCCGTGCCTTCATTATGGAAACCTGAACAAAAAATCACCTGTACATCCGGATCTATCTCCTGCAGCAGCTTAAAGGTGTCCAGTCCGCTCATTGCGGGCATGAGCATGTCAAGGATAACCAGCACAATGGAGCTCCGGTGTCGGGCGTAGAGTTCAATCCCCTTTAAACCGTCCTCTGCCAGATAAGCAGTATAGCCCAACTCACCAAGCAAGTCACCCCCTACACTGCGGAGAATCTCTTCGTCATCAATCAGCAGTATACCGCCGCTACCTCTGACGATACCATTTCCCTGCTCCACGGTTGCGGACTTGACCGTACAGAGTGGCAGAAACACATTAAAGATGGTTCCATGCCCCGTTTCGCTGAATACGTTTATGCTCCCCTTGTGGTCGCGAACCGTGCCATACACCGCTGCGAGCCCCAGGCCGGTTCCCTTGCCCTGCTCCTTGGTGGTGAAAAACGGCTCGAAAATCCGGCTCATGATTTCCCTGGGAATGCCTGTTCCGGTATCCGAAACCGAAATCTGCAGGTACGCTCCTGGGGTGAGAAGAATCTGGATTGACTGACAATCGGCAGCGTCAAGAGTGACCAGTGATGTAGCATAGGTAAGAGTGCCTCCTTCCGGCATGGCATCCCGGGCATTGATACCAAGATTGAGCAGGGCATTCTGCAACAGGGCCGGGTCACCAAGTACAATTGGATTTACAGCTTCCAACCGCGTTTCAAGGTGAATGCTTTTGTCGATAGTGCGCTCAAGAAGGCCGATGACTGAGGCAATCGTGTCATTGACAGCAACCGGACAATTTTCCTTTACACCTTTGCGTGAGAAGGTCAGGAGATCACGGGTCAGATCTGCTGAGCGAGAGGCGGCATTGAGGATGTTACTCACCATTTTTAAATTTATATCATCTTCAGGCATGCGATGTTTCATCAGATCGGCAGAGGCCATGATTCCGGCCAGCATATTGTTGAAATCGTGGGCAATGCCCCCTGCCAATTGGCCGATGACATCCATTTTCTGCGCATGTCGCAGCTGCTCTTCAAGTTGGGCCCGTTTGGTGATATCCTCAAGCATCAGGAGATATTCCGAAGTGTGAGACGCTGTTGAAAGCGGCGCAGAAACAAGTGAAACCACCAGCATCCGGTCGTCAAAAGAATTGAGTAGTAGTTCAGGTAGTCGTAGATACGGTTCGGTTTCCAGACGGTTGAAGAATTCCTCATATCCTCTTTCAAACGAAAACAGTCTTTTCAGAGAATACCCGATAGTGGCTGCCGAGCAACCGAACAGTACGTTTGCTGCCTGATTCCAGAGGCTGATACGACCATCGTGATCCAGATTTATGATCGCAAGTGGTGACGAATCAATCAGCGTCTCGAGCTTACGGTTTGATTCGCTCAATAAAAGCTGATTACTCTCGGAAACCTCAAGCTGCACCCGCAGCATTTCTTCAGTGGCCATCAGTTGATCATGGGTCTCATGATACTCGTTAATCTGGGTCCGCAACATCTCTTCAGTTGCAAGAAGCTCGTCATTCTGGTCGTGCAGAACCAGTTCGCGCTGATGGACTTCAGCCGCCATGGCGCTGATGGTCTCCGAAAGCATGGCAATCTCGCTGCACCTGGATTCAACCGAAACAACTTCATCGAAGCGTCCTTCAGCAACCAGACGAGATTGTTCCTCCATCCGGCTGAAGGGTTTACTGATAATCCGGTTCCCCACAACAGCCCCGCATGAAGCCAGAAGAAGCATGACGCCAAAACAGTACAGAAAGGTGTTTTCGATGTAGTGAATCGGCTTATCGGCAATTTCTAACCTTTTGGCCACTACCAGTTTCCATTGTGTCTCGCTGATGGGGACGACCGTGGCGTGGTAGCGGATAGTCTGGAAGTTGAAATTTCCACTGCGGGTATTTTCCGAATCGCTCTGTAGCAGGGGCAAGCCGCCGACATTCTCGCGGCGTTCAACCAGACTGGTGTCGGGATGTGCTATGATTCGCCCCCCCTTTTCAACGATAAAAGCGGTGTAATTGTGGCTGGAACTGGCCTCGTTTATGATGCGTGACAGTTCTGCCAGGCGCAGGTTGGCCATGATGGCCCCATCCCGGGCTGGGATACAGAGTGCCAAGGTGGGTTCTCCGCCAGATAGCGTCTGGCTGCTTGACCAACTGGCACGCTTTTCTCTGACAGCCAGCTGAAAGGATTGTTGTGAGGAGAGATCCATACCGTGCAGGTCAGGGGTGCCAATTGGATTTGAGCGGTTGCCGGCCTGACGGACTGTACCGAAATGATCAAGGAGGTAGATGGAATCGAAGTAGTCATACGTGCGGAGTACGTCATGAAAAAATATTTCCATGCCGGAGCCATTGTGTTGCTGACTTTCAATATGATCCCTTGCCAGTGAAAGTGTGCGGACTGGTTGGTGAAGATAGGTGCGGATCTGTTCGGCTACTGAGTGAGAAAAGATGGCACTCTCCCGCTCCATTTCATTCCGCAAATGCAATTTGAACATATGAAGAGAAATGACTCCCACCAGGAGCATCGGCAGACCTGCCGAGAGGAAGGTTGTTAAAAAGAGAATGCGTTTGATTCCGATTGTCATGGAGCAGGAGTGTTCAGAACTTCTTCACGACCGTCCCGATAGCGCAGTACAAAAAGTTTGCGATTCGGATCTCCGAATTCATCCAGCCTGATTGGCCCCTGCAGCCCGTCGAAACTGGAGATGGACTTGACGGTCTGCCGCAGTTTCCCTGTATCGGAATCCTTTTTCAGGGAGGTCAGAATCAGTTGGGTAGCATCATAGGCCAGTACGGCGGCGAAGGTTGGCGGGTAGTTGAAACGTTTGCTGAACGATTCCTTGAAGCTTGTATAGGCGGGCGCCACTGACTGACTGTTGACCGGCAGCGTAAAGATCATCCCCTCTGATGATTTACCTGCCAGTTGGAGGAGATCGCGCTGGGCTATCCCGCATGCTCCGGAGAGAATGGGCGCTTGAGTCCCCTCTTTGCGGATCTGCTGGGCAATGACGATTGAATCTACACTGCTGGCCAGCACCATGACGCCGTCTGCCTCTCCGGTTCCGAGTTGTTTGACGAGCGGTAGAAAAGAAGGTTTCAGGTTCGAGTCAAAGGAGACTTCACTGGTTACCGTTCCCCCTCCTTTGATGAATACCTCCCGGAATACATGGAAAATGTCGACGGTGTAGGGGCGGTTGTTGGTGTCATAAATTACGGCCAGACGCCTGATGCCGAGTTTGAGCGCGCTTTCAGCCAGATGACCGGCAAACTTGGAGTTTGGCTCCATCACACGAAAAAAGTAATCGTCCTTGCCACTCAACTCGTTGGAGCTGGAAGTCGGACTGACCATCACAACCCCTGCTTTTTCGACGACTGGCAAAGCTGCTTTGGACATTGAGCTGGCAACCGGTCCGACTATGGCAGCAACTCCTTCCTTGACTAGTTCTCCCGCCATTTGCTCGGCTACTTTTGCGTCAAAGGTATCGTCCCGAACTATAAGTTCAAGTTTTCGACCGTTTATCCCCCCTTGTCCGTTAAGCTGTTCAACAGCCAGCATGGCGGCATCCCGTGCAGCAACACCCAGGTCGCTATGTTTACCGGTGATACTTCCCATATATCCGATTTTGATCGGTTTCTTTTCAGTGCATCCGCAGACGAGAAGAGCTACGACTGCCATACCGAACAGAAGTTCACGTTTCATGAGCTCACCCCATAGCAAGAGTAGGTACATAACTATCTGTATTTTAATTTATGTTGTATAAAATACAAGAGAAATCGTCTGGTTTCTACTCAAAAGAGGTATCCCTTATTGGAAAAACTCATTTACAAATAGAGTATTTCGTATATATTTTGCTCAACCACAGTGTCTATACCATGAGGAGAAATTCCAATGTCTCAACTCCATTCTGTCGTCAGTCGTACATGATGAGATCACGAGGCCCGAGGACAGTGACTCTCCCCAGCGCCGATGAAGCCGCTGCCATCCTCAAGCGGATGCGAGGTGACATGGAGAGCAATTCCAATTACCGGACGAAATCGCTGAAAATCCACGGCCCGGTCTGTGCCAAGTGTGGCCGGGAGTTCGACCAGGCCAGCGTAAATCTTCTGACCGTCCATCACAAGGACGGAAATCATCATAACAATCCACCTGACGGATCAAACTGGGAGAATCTCTGCGTTCATTGTCATGATGATGAACACAGTCGCGGAGTGCTGGGGGAGTATCTTTCCGGAGGGTAAGGTGCTTATTTGAAGTTCAAATAGATCAACCGCCCTACCAGTGCCAGAACCATTGTGATGAACACCGGCCTGATAAAGGAGGTGCCCCGCTTAATGACCAGTTTTGCTCCGACACGTGCCCCCAGAAACTGCCCGGTTCCCATTACAATACCTTCCACGAAACGCACCTGCCCGACCGAGAGGAAAAAAATAAGTGCCACAAAGTTGCTGGTGAAGTTCATCACCTTGGTGGTGGCGGTGGCCCGCATCATCGAATAACCAAGCAGCATCATGAGTGCCATGGTCCAGAACGACCCGGTGCCAGGCCCGAAGAAACCGTCGTAGAAACCGATCGACAGTCCGAACAACAGGTAGAATGGTGCGGCCTTCATGCGGGCGTGAGCGTCCTCGGCGCCCAGGCGTGGGGAAAGCAGGGTATAGATCGCTATCGCGGCAAGCAGCCAGGGTATCAGCAATTTGAGGATTGATGCGTCAAGGAGCTGTACCGCCCAGACGCCAAGAGTCGCCCCGATTGCCGTCCAGAGAATTCCGGTCCAGCAGTCACTCAGCTTTACTGTACCCGCCCGTACAAAATGCAGCATGGCGCTGCCGGAGCCGAATGATGCCTGGAGCTTGTTGGTGCCGAGTGCAACTTGAGGAGGAAGGCCGATGCCCATCAACACCGGCACGGTGATAAGACCACCACCACCGGCGATGGAGTCAATCAGACCGGCAGTAAAGGCGGCTCCGAAGAGCAATGGCAGAAGAATTTCAGGGGACACGACAGGTTAAATCGCCTTGTTCCAAGACAGGCGCTGCTCCAGCCAGCGGGAGAGGCTGGTAAAAGCGTAGCAGAGGATAAAATAAATAATCGCTATGAAGATGAATATCTCGGTCGGAAATGCCATGGTGCGATTATTGATCTGGGTGGCCACGTGGGTAAGTTCGGATACGCCTACAATGAAGGCCAGTGAGGTATCCTTGATCAGAGAGACGAACTGGTTGACAAACGAGGGGATCATGTTGCGCAGCCCCTGCGGGAGCACAATATAGAGCATGACCTGCCAGGATTTGAGGCCGGTCGATATTGCGGCTTCGGTCTGGCCTTTGGGAATTCCCTCAATGCCCGCCACGACGATGCGCGACATATACGCCGACGTAAACAGAGTCAACGCCATGATGACGGTGTTGTTCTCTGCCACTTTTCCAAACAGGGCCGGTAGCAGAAAATACATCCAGAAGATTACCATCAACAGCGGCATTCCGCGTACAAGGTTAATGAAGGCCAGCGCTGGATACCGCACGACCGGGAAGCGCGAGACGCTCAGGAGACCCAGAATCAAACCACCGAAAAAGGAGAGAGTGCAGGAAACAACCGCCAAATACAGTGTCAGTCCTACTCCACCGAGTGGCCCATGAGGAAAGCGACCGATCATGAAATAAGTGAAGTTGTCGGATATTACCGAAAAATTTAAGAACTGATCCATATCAGGCGGCCTTATGAACGTTTAGAACTTTTTCGTTGTACAGGTTGACCAGAGCGGTGATGACTATCGAAAGTACCAGGTAGACAAGGGTTGCTGCGGTAAACGCCTCGAAACCTTTAAAAGTGTAACTTTCAACCTGACGGGCCTGGTAGGTCATCTCCATGACGCCGATTGTCATGGCCAGGGAAGAGTTCTTTGCCAGATTGAGAAACTGGTTGACCAGTGGCGGGACAGTGATACGCACTGCCTGCGGTAGTATTATGTACTGCATTGAACGCAGATATGAAAAACCGGCGCTACGGGCCGCCTCCATCTGCTCTTTCGGGATCGAGAGCACACCGGAGCGGATATCCTCGGCGATAAAGGCCGAGGTGTAGATGGTCAGCGCTATTGCTGCGGCTGCGAACTCGAAATTGGTACTAACCAACCAGTCATTGACTGCCTTAGGAAGAATCTTGTAGGAACCGAAGTACCAGAAGAATATCTGTACCAGTAGCGGGGTATTACGGAAGAACTCAAGGTAGGCATGGGCAAACCAGCGCACCGGCTTGTTATGCGCCATTCTCATGACGGCAATTACAAGCCCCAGGATGAAGGCCAGTACGACGGAGACAGCCGACAGTTTCAGCGTTGTGATCAGCCCGGTGACCAGCCAGTCAAAATACTTTCCTGAAGTTATGATCGACCAGTCGAATTTGTAATTGAGCACGGGACACCCTTTTAGCTGCAGGCAGAGGTAAAGGAAAAAGGAAAAGAAAGCGGAACCTTCAAAACCTTTACCTCTACCTCAACCTTTACCTGAGTCTCTATTTGTCTGCTGTGATCTTGAAGTCGCGTTTCTGGTGGAAGTCGCTATTAGGGCCAAACCATTTGTCAAAAATCTTGGCAGCTTCGCCACTTTTTTCCATTTCAAGAATAGACTTGTTGACAAAATCTACTAAATTCTTATCCCCTTTGCGCATACCGAGTCCGTAAGGTTCATCGGCAATTTGCAGTTCAGTTACCTCATACTGATCTTTGTTTGGAGCTTTTGATTTCAGGCCAAGCAGGATGTGGTCATCCGTAGTGACAGCCGTAACCTTGTCCTGCTGCAGGGCCAGAAATGCCTGAGGATAGTCGTCGAATGAAATCACATTTGCTGATGGAATAGCCTTCTTAGCGTTCTGTTCGGATGTTGAACCTTTGGCGGTTCCAATCCTTTTACCTTCCAGATCTTTCAGACTTTTAACGCTTCCTTTTTTGACCAGAAAGCGCTGATACGTCATGAAATACATATGACTGAAATCAATAACTTTGGCCCGCTCTGCACTTTTTGTCATTGTAGCTGCAATAATGTCGATATTACCTTCCTGAAGCATGGGCATCCGGGTGGAGGAAACTACCGGCTTAAGTTCAAGCTTGACCCCCATTTTTTTTGCAATCGCAGTTACAAAATCAATGTCATAGCCGACTATCTGACGGGTTTTCCCATCAATGAATCCAAATGGTGGAGTCGAATCCTTTACGCCAACAACCAGTACACCCTTTTTCTTAGCGTCAGCCAGAGTGTCACCAGCCAGAGCCGCCTTGGCGGTAATTGAAGCTATGGCCGTGATAATAAACAACGCTACCAGTTTTTTCATAGTACATTCTCCTTTTTGTTATGGATAAGATTTCCGGCAAACCGGAATCAGGGGCTTGCAGCATGCATCGGCGTCAAGAGCTGCCGTAAAAACTGCTGGGCACGCTCGTGTTTGGGCCTCATGAAAAAATCTTCGGGTGTGGCTTCTTCAAGGACGATCCCGTCTGCCATGAAGGCCACCCTGTGGGCAACCTCGCGAGCAAAACCCATCTCGTGTGTCACCACTACCATGGTCATCCCGGAGAGCGCCAGATCTTTCATGACCGCCAGAACCTCGCCGATCATCTCCGGATCGAGGGCTGAGGTCGGTTCGTCGAACAGCATGATTCTGGGTTTCATCGCCAAAGCACGGGCAATGGCTACTCGTTGTTGCTGACCTCCTGACAGTTGTGAGGGATAGGCATCCCGCTTTTCGGCCAGTCCAACCCTGGTAAGAAGCATCATAGCCTGTTCTTCAGCATCTTTTTTCGAGATGTTGCGAATTTTGGTCGGAGCCAAAGTTATGTTACTGATAACCGAGAGGTGCGGATAGAGATTGAACTGCTGAAAAACGAAACCCACCTCAGCCCGTAAACTGTTAATATTGGTCTTTTTATCAGAGAGATCCATTCCGTCTACAATCAGTGAACCTTCGTTGATCGGTTCCAGCTGGTTGATGGTGCGGATCAGGGTTGATTTGCCCGAACCGGAAGGGCCACAGACCACCAATACTTCGCCCTGAGTTACGTGCAGGTTGATGTCGTTGAGGACATGCAGGCTCTTGAACCATTTGTGCACGCCTTTGAAGATGATCATCATGCGCTCCTGTAAAGGGAATATTCAAGCGGTGTTTGCACGGGAGTATCTATAACATGTAACGGGGTTTCCTTAAAGTGCAAAATTGGCCTCAAACCTCAGATTATCTAACATGCCATTGGTTATTTCCCGGCAGGCCAGTAGCTGCCGCCTACCAGTGTGGCCGTGATGCTTCCGATTCTGACCTTGGACTTCATCAGTACCGGGATTCGGCGCTCATCGTCAGTAAGCCATATGTGCATATCTCCGGTGCGGGCGAAGATCCCTTCCGATTTGAGCAGCGGCTTTATGATTACAGTCTTAAAGCGCCCCAGAGGCGTTTCGATCTCTTCACGCCGCAACACCTGTACCTCAGTGTTCCAAAGTTTTTTGCAATCGAAGATATCAATAAAATAGGATGTCCCAACCTCAAGCGGCACTGAGCGGAAGTAGAAAAAGCTGGAGAGCATATCATAGGTTTTTTGTGAGATTTTCTGATTCGTCTCGGTTTTTTTGAGAAGGTCTTTGGTAGTTACCTCCAGTTTCTGGCGGTCAAAAACAGCATCCTTCTGAAAACGGGTCCACCCCTCGCGAATACGTTCCCGGTATAGTCGGGGTACACCGATATACAGAGGGGGGATTCCGGAAACAAGTATCGACTCGATCCGGTCATCCACCGGAAAGAAGAGGTTGATCCAGTCGACCGACTTTGCCGTGGAGACGATCAGGATCTCATCCCCGACCTGTTTAACCTCCTGAACTGCGTGACCGGCCGTGATACCGGTATAAGAAATCTCAAACTCCAGTCTCTCAGGGATTGAGAATGCGGTTGCCGTAGTGACAAGGCTGAAGGGGAAGAGGGCCGCCATAAGGATTATCACTGTGATGATGTATTCCCTCAGCCTTTCTTTCACCCTTTCACCCTTTTCAAGCCTGTCCGCCAACCTGGGTCTGTTCAAATGCAGCGCGTGCCTTCTGCATCTCTTCTAGTTCGCGTAGTTTGTCCCCCATCCAGGAATGGAAGACGCGTGCGTTTTCGTAGTTCATGACCACGCCGGTGTCTATGAAACGGACCATACTGCTCGCCAGATCTCTAGGCTCGACCCCGATTTCCCGGCCTATTGCGCCTTCGGGAGTGATCTCATGAGTTATGGATTCAGGTAGCGGCTGGCGTTCAAGATAAAAGTTGATTACCATTTCACCACGCGGCGAAAAACCGCCTTGGGCACCATTAACATAGGATGGATTGTAGCCGTAGTTGAAAACATACTTGAAAGTCAATTCCGGTTTTTTACTACTCATTTGTAATACCCCTTTTCTAAATGATATCCGGCTTCATCGAAGCCTCAAAATTATGTATGCTTACCTATCACATCCGATACGAATTGGAAAAGAACTTCTTGCAGCTCAGCGTCATTTTGTTATTGCTGTACTATTGTTTTCGAAGGGGATTACGGCGTTGACAAACATTCAAACTCCTGATAAAAAGAGTCCACTAATCCCATAATTGGAGGTACATTGTGAAAAGTATCATATTCAGAAGCGTTCTGACCACAATCGCACTGATCCTGGCCGCCAGCGTATCGTTTGCTGCAGATGTCAAGGCTGACAAGAAGGCTCCGGCCAAGACCGAAGCCGCCAAACCGGCGGAAAAGAAAGCCGATTCGAAACCGGCTGGTGAGAAAGCTGCCAAGGGAGCACTCGTCGATATCAACACCGCCACCGACGCTGAACTCAAGGCAATCCCCGGCCTTGGCGACGCTTATATCTCAAAGATTGTTGCCGGGCGACCCTATGCCAACAAGGCACAGCTCAAATCACGTAATATCCTGCCCGGCCCGGTCTACGAAAAAGTCAAAGATTTGATTATAGCCAAGCAGGCCAAGAATGATGATAAGGCTGCGGCCAAGCAAACCAGAAAAGACGATAAGGCTGCGGCCAAACCGGATGCAAAAAAGAAGTAAACTGTTCCCGGTATTTAATGTATGATTGGAAAGGGCACTCGGATTCGAATGCCCTTTTTGATTGACGTCCTCCGAATTCTTCCGATGTCATAAAAAAGAGGTATATGGGCTGTGTCCTGGCAGGCTATTGGCATATTTGATTCAGGAGTGGGCGGTCTGACAGTTCTACGGGAAATCATGCGTAAGCTTCCCCAGGAGGATACGATCTATTTCGGCGACACCGCCCGGGTACCGTACGGATCAAAATCACCCGAAACGGTGACCCGTTATGCCGGTGAGATCGCTTCCTTCCTGCTCAGACAGAACATCAAGCTGCTGGTGGTGGCTTGTAACACCGCCTCGGCAGTCGCTCTTTCTACCCTAAAACGACAACTTTCGATTCCGGTTGTCGGTGTAATAGAACCGGGTGCACGCCGGGCGGTTGAAGTCACTCGCTCCGGTCGTATTGGCGTGATCGGTACCGCCGGTACCATCCGAAGCAGTGCTTATTTGCGCGCTATCAAGTGTCTGAAACCTGAGGCAGAGGTGTTGACACGGGCTTGCCCGCTTTTTGTTCCACTTGCCGAGGAAGGATGGATCGACAATCAAGTGGCGCGATTGACGGCCCAGAACTACCTGCTGGGGTTGAAAGAGGCCGCTGTGGATACTCTGGTGCTGGGATGTACACATTACCCGCTGCTTAAGCCTCTGATTTCCGAGGTTATGGGCCCGGGAGCAACGCTGGTAGATTCGGCAGAAGAGACTGCCCGTACCGTAGCCACCATTTTGGGAGATAAGCAATTGCTTCGACCGGAAACAGAAAAGGGAAACCATCACTATTATGTCAGTGATACACCAGCTGGTTTTATACGGGTCGGCAACCGTTTTTTGGGGGGGCATCTCGGGGATGTCTACCAGATCAGCCTTGATGATGAAAATGTGGGATGCTGATATATGGCGCTCGTACCGCGAAAACGTGTCAATATAAACCTGCTGATACCTTTTTTGGTGTTTGCCCTGGTTTTCGGAGTTGCGATCTGGCAAAAATATCGTACCAGCCACGAACTGCCTGCTGTGCCGCAGGCTCAGCCACCAGTCGGCAAGCGCACGGCAGTGCTGTTTTTTGTTGCGGATGGAACACGTCTGGCGAGAGAGGCCCGCGAGCTGGATCCATGCGATGGTGTGGGCGCCTGCCTGAGAGATGTACTTGAAGAACTTTTGAAAGGTCCTGTTGGTGAATTTGACGAATCGCTTCCGGATGGGACCGTTATCAATATGGTGCGCATAGATGGAGATCAGGCTGTCATCGACCTGAATAGAACCTTTGCCGAAGCTCTGCCGTCTGGCAGTTCCTCCGAAATGCTGGCTGTCTATTCGATAGTGGACACTGTGGCGACTAATTTCCCACACATTTCGAAGATAAAACTTACCATAGATGGCGATGGGAAATCGCTTTTACGGCATCTCGACCTTTCAGATCCACTGGTTCCGGATTATACACTGGAGCAGCTGCCTGTTCCTTCATTGGTCGAAACGCCAGCACCCGGTACATCTAAAATCAAAAAAGGACAACCATGAAACCATTACAACCGTATTTTAACCGGTTGCCTTTATTAAAGCTTCTGTGATAGCGTAAGTCATCTTAGTCCGGTAGCTCAGGTGGTTCCATGGTTCTGGGATTTAACCACAATATTCAGTACAAAGGTGAAACGTTCCACGTCCAGACGGAGGACAGCGGCATTGTAAATCCTCATATTATTACCCTGCTCTATCGCGGTGGAGTAATTATCTGTTCCAAAAAGACAAATTATGCCGATATCCTCAAAATGGAAAATCTGGAAGTAGTTGTCGATGAGCTGATGAAGGAACAGCATAAGGATATGATGCGCCGACTCAAATCGGGCGAGTTCGATGAAAAGGCTTTCGCTTTCAAGGCGCAATTAATTGAAAATTATCAAATTCCTACGCTTGAACCGGAATTTTCTCCGTTTGCCGACCTGCCTGACCCTGCCACAGATTACCAGCCGGCGAAGGGAGACGTCACAATGTTGTTTAAAAAAACGGATCAGACTGCCCAGGCTGCTGCTACCTTCCCCGCACCACCAAAACCCGAAAAAACCAAAACGGTTGTCAGCCTTGACGATGCCATTCTCTCCTTTTTCGAAAGTCATGAAAAATAGTCTCAACTGCGCGGGTTTCACTTACTTGTCGGCTCTGCTTCTGATTATGGTTATGGGTGTCCTGCTGGGAGCGGCAGGGCAATCGTGGAGAACGATCATGCAGCGTGAGCGCGAAGAAGAGCTCCTTTTTCGGGGTGCACAGTATAAAGACGCTATCACGCGCTGGTATAAACCCGTTTCGGGGCAGCATGTAGCAACGCCGTTGCGGGATTTGAAGGATCTTCTGCACGATCCTCGCTCGCTGACTACCGTCCGCTATCTGCGTCGCCTCTACACCGATCCGATGACAGGAAAGGCGTGGAATGTTATCGCTGATCCCGTACAGGGAATATCCGGAGTCGCCAGCACCAGTATTGACAAACCTTTCAAGATCACCGGTTTTCCTGATGACCTTGCTGATCTGGCCGGCATGAGTACCTACAGTGACTGGCGGTTTGTCTATAAAAAAGCGGGAACGCCAGCTATCGCACCTGGCGCCGCAGGCACTCCCGGCTCTGCGCCCCCTCCCAAACTGACTACCACTCCTTCCGCATCTTTCGGCAAACCGGGCAGTTAGCAGCGATGGGGCACACCAGGGTTCTTACAACTGTGAACACAGGTTGTAAACAGGAAGAGAGTTAACATGGACAAAACAGCCGTAATTCTGCTCCAGATGGGGGGACCGGGCTCGCTCGACGCCGTCGAACCATTTCTTTACAATCTCTTCTCCGACCGGGATATAATCCGTATTGGCCCGGCTTTTCTGCAACCGCAGATTGCCCGTTTCATCTCCCGCCGCCGTGCCGGAAAAGTGAAAGAGTATTACAGGCGAATCGGCGGCAAGTCTCCAATCCGGGAGCTGACCGAGCAGCAGGCTGCAGATCTGGAAAAAGTGCTGGGTGATGACTACTGTTGTTTCGTGGCTATGCGCTACTCCAAACCTGATACGGTTGATGCTCTGAATGCCATCAGTTCTGCAGGTATCAACAGGATAATTGTCCTTTCGCTCTACCCTCATTATTCACGCGCCACGGTCGGTTCAAGCATCAACGAACTGGAGCGAGAGTTGAAAAAAGCAGATGCTCATTTTACCATCAACTATATTCGCCAGTTTTATGATCATCCTCTTTATATTGCCGCTCTGGCTGAAAAAATTGAGATGGGTCTGGCCGGCTTTTCGGATCGCAGCAAGGTGCAGCTTGTATTTTCTGCCCACGGATTGCCGCAATCATTCATAGATTCGGGTGATCCTTACCTTGACCATATCCGGACGACGGTGCGATTGACCATGGAGAAGTTCGGAGGTGTTTCGCACCACCTCTCCTTCCAGTCCCGCGCCGGCCCGGTCAAATGGCTGGAGCCATCCACTGAAGCAAAGATAGCCGAATTGGCTGCATCCGGCTGCAAACATCTGCTGATGGTACCACTCTCTTTTGTCTCCGACCATATCGAAACGCTCTACGAGATTGATATCCAGTATAAGGATGAAGCCACGAAACGAGGTATTACCGATTTCAGACGTACCCAGGCTCTGAACAGTTCTGAAGCGTTTATTCACTGCCTGGCGGAATTGGTACGCTCTTCAAGCTGATATGTAGCTTAGTTCTATCTTGTCATACTGCGATTGATTTCCGAAGCGGCTTGTCGTATAGTCGTTCTCTCTTTTTTCATACCACAAAACCACCCGGAGGATGATGTCATGCTGAGAAAACTGTTGGCGGCTGTTGCTATGTTAGTACTTGTGGCCGGAATAGCCGGCGCTGAAGAGAAAAAGAACACGCTGGTCACGATGGAGACCAGTCTGGGTGTTATCAGGGTTGAGCTGTTCGAGAAAGAAGCCCCGATCAGTGTCAAAAACTTCCTTGAGTATGCCAAAAGCGGCTTTTACAACGACACCATATTCCATCGTGTCATTCCCGGTTTCATGGCCCAGGGTGGTGGTTTTACATCTGACCGCAAACAGAAGCCGACCAGGGCAGCCATTAAGAATGAGGCTGCCAATGGTTTAAAAAATGATCGCGGTACGATTGCAATGGCCAGAACTTCCGCTCCCGACAGCGCCACAGCCCAGTTTTTTATCAATATCGTGAATAATACTATGCTGAATCGGCCAAATCCGGACGGAGCCGGATATGCTGTTTTTGGAAAGGTAGTCGAGGGGATGGATGTGGTCGACAAGATCGTGAACGTCAAAACCCAGAATCTGAACATGGTGTTTCAGAATTTACCTGAAACGCCGGTTTTCATCAAATCGGTCAAAATGCTTAAATAGCAGTTTTACGGAGGTTTTATGGGATTACCCGAAGAGCTTGTAACGTGGACGCATGAGCAGAAATGCCAGAAGGCCGTTGAATCGCTGGGTAAGCACGGCTTTACTGCTCTGTTCTGTCCAACAGCGCAGGACGCCGCCGATTATATCCTGGCTACGGCAGCCGACGCCCAAAGTATTGGCTTTGGTGGTTCCATGTCTGTTGTCGGCCTGGGAGTTGAATCTCGTCTCAAGGAACTCGGCAAGGAGATACTCAACCACGGCAGCCCCGCGCTGTCTCTCGAGCAGCGTCTGGAGATCATGCGCCGCCAGCTGACCTGCGATCTCTTTCTGTCCGGATGCAACGCTTTGACCCTGAATGGAGAACTGATCAATATTGATGCCACCGGCAACCGGGTGGCCGCAATGTTCTTCGGCCCACGCATGGTGATCGTGGTAGCCGGACGCAACAAACTGGTTGACGGGTCGGCACAGGACGCCATTGTCCGTGTCCGGAACTGGGCCACCCCCCCCAATGCCAAGCGGCTCAATTTCAATACACCCTGTGCCCGTACCGGCTTTTGCAGCAACTGCAACTCCCCCGAGCGTCTCTGCCGCGTCACGACCATTATGGATCGCAAGCCACGCTTCACCGATGTGAGAGTACTTGTCGTCAACGCCGATATGGGTTTTTAATACTCTGACCGTGAAGCTGTTTTTACAGGCTGCTCTCGATGTTCTCTTTCCTCCACTGTGCCATATCTGCCGCTCATTCATCCCGAATACCGGTGAGCTGCATATCTGCTCAGAGTGCCGTGAGCGCTTGCCGCTCGTCTCATCTCCGTTCTGCACGATCTGCGGAATCCCCTTTATCGGTGCAGGGGACAATCATCCCTGCGGACAATGTCAGACCCATCCGCCACATTTTGATGCTGCGCGAGCGCACCTTCTCTACGACGGTTCGGCCCGCGATTTGATACACTATTTCAAGTACCGCTACAAAATACATCTGCGACGCCCGCTGGTCCTGCTGACTCTGGAGGGATTGACAGAATTCATAACCAGCCGGGCGCCGGATGTTATAATTCCGGTTCCTTTGCACCGCTCGCGACTGCAAAGCAGAGGCTTCAACCAGTCGGTTCTGTTGGGAAACCTGTTCTCATCACGACTATCCATACCAATGGTGGTGGATGGACTCGCCAGAATCAGGCAGACAGAATCGCAGGCAGATCTTTCTGCAGAAGCTCGAAGGAACAATGTCAAAGGAGCGTTCGCAGCCCAAAGACCTGGCGACATATCGGGGAAAAGAATTCTATTGCTGGATGATGTAATGACCACCGGCAGTACGGTTAATGAATGCGCCAGGGTACTGAAAAAAGCAAGTGCTGCTTCGGTAGTTGTCGCTGCAATAGCCCGCGCTGTCAAATAAAGTCGGATGTGTATGCGGTCTGCCGGTAAGCAACCACATGAGGAGGGGAGTATGTCGCACACTATATTCATAACCGGTGGCACGCGTAGCGGCAAGAGCGCCTTCGCCGAGAAACTGGCGCGGGGAGCCGGGGAACCGTTATGCTATCTGGCAACTGCCCAGATACTCGATTTCGAGATGGAAGAGCGTGTCAGAAGACACCTGGAAAGGCGTGGCAACCGTTGGCAGACTGTTGAAGAGCCGATTCACCTGTCGCAGACTTTGGCACGCTGTGATGGCCAGTATCGGGTTGTCCTGGTGGACTGCATAACCCTCTGGATTTCAAATTTGCTACTCAAATATGAAGAAACCGGTGAAGATATCGAGACTCGCATTCTTGAAGATATCCATCGTCTTAAAACAACGCTGCTCGGGATGATATCGCCGGTGATCATTGTTTCGAACGAGGTCGGTATGGGTATTGTGCCGGAAAACAGCCTGGCACGACTGTTCCGCGATATTGCCGGTGCGACCAATCAAATACTTGCTGCGGCGGCGGATGAAGTTCACGTCGTGATCAGCGGGATTCCGTTACAACTGAAATAAAAGGAGATTTTGATGGATTACCTTACGAAAACACTTGAACGCATCACACCGATCAACTCCGAAATGCTGCAGCAGGCTCAGATTCTGCTGGACAACAAAACCAAACCGCTGGATTCGCTGGGGAGACTGGAAGAATTTGCCCGCCGTATCGTTGCCATCAGCGGCAGCAGGCAGCCTGATATCTCGAAGAAGGTTGTTTTTACCTTCGCCGGTGACCATGGGATTGTAGAAGAGGGGGTCTCTCTCTTTCCCAGGGAAGTTACACCTCAAATGGTTCTGAATTTTCTGTCCGGGGGGGCAGGAATCAACGTGCTGGCCCGACATGTTGGGGCGGATGTGCGGGTGGTTGATGTCGGGGTTGATTACGAGTTTGAGGACGCTCCTGGCCTGATCCGGAAAAAAGTTGCCCGGGGAACCCGGAATTTTACCAAGGGACCGGCCATGAGCCGCGAAGAGATGCTGGTCGCACTGACGGTTGGTATCGAGCTGGCCGACCAGTGCAAAACCGAGGGGATCGGGCTGGTTGGCACTGGCGAGATGGGAATCGGCAACACGACTCCGTCATCTGCCATCATAGCTGCTATTTCCGGCAAAACCGTGGCAGAAGTGACCCATCGCGGCACCGGCATTGGCGACGATGCACTGGCCAATAAGATCCGGGTAATCGAACGGGGACTTGCCATCAATTGCCCGGACGCAAACGATCCTCTCGACGTTCTTGCCAAGGTCGGCGGGCTTGAAATAGCTGCCATAACCGGATTGGTGCTGGGGTGTGCCGCCAATTCTATCCCGGTCGTTATCGATGGCTTCATCTCGACCGCCGGGGCTCTGATAGCCTCGGAAATGCATCCCTGCGTGCGAGACTACATTTTCGCCGCCCACCAGTCGGTGGAAATCGGGCATCGTTTCATGCTGGATCGGATCAGAGCCGTTCCGATACTGGATCTGAACCTTCGTCTGGGGGAAGGAACCGGCGCGGCCTTGGCCATGACCCTGATTGAAGCCGGAGTGAAGGTGTTGAAAGAGATGGCGACCTTTGAACAGGCCGGGGTGTCGAACCGAACAGGCTCTTGCGCAACTTTGTGAATTCAGGGACCCACCAAGTCTGTGTAATCCACTTAGAAACGGACACGGGGCTTATTGTCGTGATGGATTCCGATGAGGTGCAGGATGACCCGACTGTACGGCGCTGTATCGGCTGTGCGAAGGCGTGAGTTTACGGCGGTTTGTGTATGGGCTTTTGGCTTGTTTCACCTTTTAAATGGCATTCCCCATGATGTCATTCCAATAAGTTCATGCGGAGAAGATTTCATGCAGTTATTAAAATGGAGCCCCGAATTTGAGTTGGGTCTGGAAGAAATTGACAAGCAGCATAACCAGCTGATTAATTTGATAAATCAGTTGACTGTTGCCGCAGAATATAATCAGCCTAATTCAGTATTGCTTCCAATAGTGGAGAAATTGCAGGAGTACGCAAATTCGCACTTTAAAGCTGAAGAAGATATTTTCACAATGTATGACTATCCCGACAGGCAAGAGCATGAGGCTGAACACGCGACATTTATCGGTTCAATAAAGTATATCCGCAGGCAGTGCGAAATGTTAGATACATCCATGTCATCCAAGATAAGAGATTTTCTGCTTCACTGGTTTTGTACCCATATAAAAGTAAACGATAAGGAATATAAGAGATTTATTGATAATGCTGCTCTATGATTCATACGCTACTCCTCTAAAAATATAACAAGACTAAAATAATCCTTTATGTATGCTTTAAATAGCCGATACTAGAAACAGATGCTCTAATCGAAATGGAGGTTACTCACATGATTGAACCTGTATCCGGAACAACACCGGCAAATTCTTCATCTAACGCACTACCGGCAGCCCAAGGAACCGCAGAAGCCAAGGCACCACCGTCAGCCAAGCCTATTCAGGTAGATATTTCCCGTCTGGCGCAAAAACTCGCCTCTGATGGCGATACGCACGCACAAGAAGTTTCGGAGGGTGGCGCTGAAAAGTCTTCTGAGACAGTAAGAGGCAAAGCATAAAGAGATAAAATAATTTCCGGTAGTGTATATTTTCTTCACAGAACTTTGATTATGTCGATACAAATATATTTTCCAAAGGCGCTTGTATCTTCTATCCGTGAATATGCCGACAATCTGATAAAGCAGGAATCAGGCGATTCAATACCGTGGCGGGAGTCATTCAGCAAGCACTTCCAGAATGATACTGTTGCCGGTGTTTGCCTTAATTCAGCCCGAACAACAAAGGGACTTGATACAGACTACAGGCTGTTTATGTAAAAAACTTTTGCGGGATATGGTATCTTATTGATTTAGCTGTTGTATTAAGTGCGGTTGCCATATTATCGAGCGGAACCAACTTTGTGATTGACCATAGAGTGTTTGTACTGGTGCTTCTTATAATTTGTATTGGCAATTCGAGGAATTTGCTGAATCAATTCAGTTTTGCCATTGAATAATAGTAACGTATAGGATACCATCAGCTATGAGTTATAAAGTTGAAGAATACCTCCGCGAAGACGGAACAAGCCCTTACGAAGAATGGTTCATGGGACTGGGCACTATTGCGGCTGCGAAGATTACGATCGTAAAGCTCAAAATGGAACAAGGCAACCTTTCCAACGTAAAATGGCTTGGAGGAATCGGAGAATACCGGTTGGATTGGGGAGCAGGCTATCGGGTCTACGTCGGTAAAGACGGTGATAAACTGATAATTCTTCTCGGAGGCGGCACGAAAAAGGGGCAGCAAAAGGATATCGACAAGGCAGAAGCCATCTGGAAAGAGTACAAAGAACGAAAAGCCAAACAGAAAAAGAAATAAGATTTATGGAGGACAAAATGGCCCTGACGAGAGACTTCAAAGAAACCATAAAAAAGCGGGTTGAGTGCGACCCTGATTTTGCCAAATCACTGCTTCATGAAGCGGTCGATTTATTGCTGGATGGCGATTCAGCTACCGCCAAACTAATTTTAAGAGACCTCATAAACGCAACAGTCGGATTCGAGCGATTAGCTGAAGAAGTACAAAAGCCAAGTAAAAGTCTTCACCGCATGCTTTCCGCTTCCGGCAATCCTACCATGGAAAATCTATCGACTATCTTAGCCACCATTAAGAAATCCCTTCATGTCAGAATTGAAACTACTGTCATCGCAGTCTGATAGTGAGAGTATCCAACTTGCGGCTTGACCAGATAGCGGGAAAAAGCTTTGAACAAAGAAAATTACAAAGACCAGCAGATGAAGCGGAGTTTTATCCTATATTTCGCACTATTTTGTGTTAGCGAAGTGACATATTCCGGTCGGCTTCAAAAATTATCCGGCACGTATACTGACTGGCATTAAATCAATTTTAGTAAAAATGTCGGGGCTAACTGCTAACGCGTTGAGATATGCAAGTTGCACTTTATTAAGAGGTGTGAACAAGGAACGTTCGCCACCTGATCTACTTTTTTCAGACTGTACGATTTCTATGAAAAAAATCTGCCTGCTGATTCACTTCAGATGTTACCTATGTGTTACCTTTTAGTATAACCCAACAAAAAAGAGGCTAGACAATATGTCTAACCCCTTGATTTTATGGCGCGCTTGGAGAGATTCGAACTCAAGACCTACGGATTCTTAGTTTGTAAAATGACACTATTTAACCACCTCTCCTTGTTCTATATAATTCTATATCCTCTTGACATTCAATCGTTTATCCCTCATTCTAGTTCTATCAAATTCTTTGACCCTATATTGACCCTATGAAAATGACTGACCCTATATTGACCCTATGAACTGACCTACAGACTACTGGGGGAGTAATGAAAAATCTTAAAATCGTACTGACTGACACCGAAGTCAAAAAGTTACCTTTCGCTGAAAGAGGCAAGCAGATTGATTATTATGATTCTGACCTTGACGGCTTCGGGCTGCGGGTATCGGCCACAGGCAAGAAGTATTTTGTCAGGGCGATGATAGGGGGGCGGCGTATTCGGGTAATGATGAAGAGTTTTAAGCTGATAACCGCGAAAGATGCCCGTAAAGAGGCGCTTGCTGTTTTGGGTGTTATGGCAAAAGGTGTTGACCCGAACAAAGTAGAGCGGGAAAAGACCCGAATGGAAGCAGAAAAGCGCATCGAAGAAAAACAAAAAGGTGCCACCCTGCAAGCGGCACTTGATGACTACCTGCAAAAGGGCAAGTTGAAACCCCGAACAGTGACAACGTATAAAGATCTTTGCCGCCTGTATCTTTCTGACTGGCTGGATAAACCGGCAGCAAATATTACGCGCGACATGGTAAAGGCGCGGCACTCCGAAATAGCAGGCGGCAAGCGCGACCGACCTAAGCTGGCAAAAGAGATCACCACGGAGGGCGGCAAGGCAAGGCTGAAAGCGGTTGCACCACCAGATCCGAAACGGCGGGAAGCGGCGGCTGATAATTGCATGCGAACATTGAGGGCTGTTTTAAATTACCAGTTTGAAGATGAAGAGGGCGGCACTCTGTATGCTAACCCTGTCAACATTCTTTCAAGCAAGAAAAAGAAGTCATGGTTTAAGGTTGACCGACGCCGGACACTCATCAAAAACAGTGACCTTCCTGCGTGGCACAAGGCTGTTATGAATCTGGACAACGGCATAATGACTGATTACCTGTTGTTCCTGTTATTCACCGGACTACGTCGGCAAGAGGCGGCAACATTGCAATGGAAACAGATCGACTTTGAAGATGCCTGTTTCACCGTTGTTGACACAAAAAATAAATCTCCTCATTCCCTGCCATTATCGGATTATCTTTACACCCTCTTGGATACCCGCAAAAAAGGATTGAAAACAGAGTTGGCCGAAGCAAAGGCGGCACTTGCCAAGATCGGCACTATGACCCCGACCATACGGCAGCGGCAGGAAGCAGACAACAGGTTCGCTCTGGCAGAGTCAAGGTTTGCGTCTCCCTATGTGTTTCCAGGCGAGGGAAAGACCGGCTACATAGTTGAACCGAAACGCGCAATTGACTGCGTTATCGAGGCCACCGGGATAACATTCTCTTGTCACGACCTGCGGCGAACCTTTGCCACCCTTGCCGAAAGTCTTGATTTATCCGGCTATACCGTCAAGGCGTTACTCAATCACAAACAGGCTGATAATGACGTTACCGGCGGCTATATCATTCTGAATGTTGACCGTTTGCGGGAACCGATGCAAAAGATCACAAACGCACTACTTGAAAGAATCAAGACCACACACGGTAAGGTTATACAGTTCAAGGGCAAGTCAGCGGCATAAAATGACTATTTGACACAATACCGTATGGAGGTATATTTTAATCATGTCATGGACTGTTTCACTACACCGCAAGGTTGATAAAGAACTGGCAAATCTCCCGGCGGCTGTTCAAAAGCATTTATTCCGATTGCTCTTTGAGATCGAACTTCTGGGGCCGGTGCGTGGCAATTGGGATAATTACGGAAAACTGGACAAAAACAAGCACCATTGTCACTTGAAAAAAGGCCGTCCGACCTATGTTGCAGTATGGACGGAAGATAAAGACAAGATCACCGTGGAGGTTGTATATGCAGGCACACACGAAAACGCACCCTATTGAGAAAGATTATACAAGGCTTGTGCTGACTGTTCCAAAGGCGCTTGTATCTTCTATCCGTGAATACGCCGACAATCTGATAAAGCAGGAATCAGGCGACTCAATACCGTGGCGGGAGTCATTCAGCAAGCACTTCCAGAATGATACTGTTGCCGGTGTTTGCCTTAATTCAGCCCGAACAGCAAAGGGAATTACACAGGCGCAGCTTGCAGAGCTGGCAGACATACCGCAGCGGCACATTAGCGAGATGGAACGGGGCAAGAGGGGTATTGGTAAGGATAGGGCGTTGCGACTGGCAAAGGCACTTGATGCAGACTACAGGCTGTTTATGTAAAACACTTTTGCGGGATAGGCTAACATCCTCAAGACGGACAAGTATGGACGATAACATTTTACCACTCTTAAGCGGTTGTTTGGCCAATGATAATCCTAGTTGGAACTCTCTTCTATTGTCTTGCTCCTCAATTGCCACAAGTCTTCACCGCCACCGTTACACTTCGCTTTCCATAGAAGACTCGGAAAATATTATCTCCAATATCTATTCAAAACTGTTCGATGGCGGCCTGAAAACATTCAAAGGCGAAACAAAATACGAACTGCTCAGTTACTTCAAAACCATCACAAAAAACGAAACAATCTCATATATCCGGGCAAATTTAAAACGGAACAAGGACACCTCTTTAGATCAGGACGACAACCAAGATGATTCTTCTCTTTACGATTTTCTGGAAGATAACTCCCTCCGACCTGACATGATTTCTGAAATAAACGACCTGTACAAACGGGCCATGGAGCAGTTGTCCATAAGAGATCAACAGATATTGATGTTCAAGGTTGAAGGTTACAAAGATAAAGAAATAGCTGAAATGCTTAAAATACCAATGAATACGGTTGCATCGAGCTATTCTAGAATAAAGGATACATTGTTGAGAACGTTATTGACAATAATCATAATCTTTTTGATGGGAAGAAATTGGCCGTGGAAGACGTCACTATAGATATGGAATTCGAAAAGAGATTAAAAGAGGCGTTAAAGAGCAAAGAAAGCTTTAAGACAGCCGATTGTCTTGATGACACAACTCTAGGCCTATACATCGAAGACAAGCTCTCTATGGTCAAACGAGAACTCGTAGAGGCACATTTGAAGTCGTGTCTCTACTGTCTGAAACGCCTAAACGATATGACTGAACTACTGTATTATCAGAAACATCGCGTTAAGCTCTCACCCAAGATCAAAGCATTTATCAAAAACCTTCTTAAATCAAAGACTCAGGTACCGTCACTATTTGAACGTGTAAAAGAATTTTGTTCGTTCACTCCTCAGCAATGGCGATACTCAGCCCTCGGCCTCGCTGCCTCGTGGGTGCTTCTAATTGCAAGTTCAGTCGTCCTTCGTTATGGAAGTTCGCAGTTCGGTACTCCAAAACTTAACCAAGATGCATTTGTTAAGATCAGCGCTCTAAATAGTTTCGGCAAGGTTTTAAGTGAGCAGCGCGGTGTTGTGGTTAGCTCTGATGGCTATATTGAAGGCAGACTGCAACCTATGGCAGGTGCGAGTGTTATTCGGGTCACCCTTAGGGATGGAAGAACTCGTGAAATAAAGCAGATTTGGAAAGATGAAGATACAAACTTCGCCGTAATGAAGATTGATGATAACGATCTTACAAAGATCCCGATAGCAGATATCGAGAGCATCAAGATCGGCCAAAAGGTTTTTGCAATTCCTGATTCAGGTGGGGATGGCAGGGCGACAGAAGCTATTATAAGTGACTTCAAGCAAACGCCTGGTCGCCTTAGCAGCAGTGTTCAGTTCATTCAAGTTGCTTCACAGACCTCTACAAAAAACACCAGCAAGCTGCTCGATGGAGACGGCAATCTCCTCGGCTTTGTAATTACGGAAGAGAAGAATATAAACCTAGCGGCTCCAGCTAGTTCATACCAGCACCTAATAAAGTCAACCAAAGCAACTCCTGTCTCTGAACTAGGGCAATTCAGCTTCTCTAGTGAGGCTCTTGACTCCTACATGAAAGGTATCCTTGCTCGTGACAGCCAGAGATTGGACGAGGCTATTCTTCACTTCCAGGAAGCGGCCAAAATGAACCCACGTCTTGTAGGTGCAAGACTTGAGTTGGGCGACCTCTATTACAAGAAGCGATTGTTCAAGAAGGAAGCAAAGGAGTATGAAGAAATCCTTAAAATAAATCCAGATAACGTGGATGCCCTCTACGGACTCGCCTGGAACAAGGAATCTACTGAGAAGTACAAGGAAGCCACCAAGCTATACGAGAAAGCATTGGCTCTTGAACCGAAAGACACCGACATCCTCTACCAACTTGGCTTGTCTTATCTGGCTCAGGAAGATAAGAAGAATGCGATGAAGATGTATACCCGCCTAAACGCTCTTGAACCCGGCAGAGCCAAGATTCTTTTGAAACTCGCAAAATAATTTTACATCGGCTGGAAGAAAATTATCGTTACTCGCGTCTTTATAGATAAGGGCATTAAAAGATGAAAAATGCCAATCTATACGAGAAGGAGTTAACCGCTAATGGACGCATTGATCACACCAATTCAATTATTAGGTATATCGGCTCCAAGATTCTCTTGGTGCGCAGCTGCAGTAGTGGTCATTATACCGTTGTGGCATATATTGCGTCTTTTCAAACTGTATTATAGCCAGTCAGGTGTCATCAGAAGATTGTCCGATGATATTCAAGGGCTTGCTGGTAAATACCCAAGAAAAGGCAACGAAGGTCTTAACTCACAGGCCATTGATCGCCTCTACCAGTTATTTGCCAATATTCCTTCAATTGCCACTATCTGGAATGACTTCCGTTCAAAGCTCATTTATCGCCAAAATAAGTCGGATGGCGACGGATACCAAGTCTGGCAGTCAGAGTCTTCACGCGAAATTTTTTCCGAAGATGTTCTTCTTGGCCCCAATTTTGACAAACGGCTGTTTCATTCTATCCCTGGTATAGTCACCGGTATTGGACTGCTTATGACTTTTGTCGCTATTCTGGTTGGTCTTATGGATGTCAGGATAGTGCATGGCGGAAAACAAGTTGAAGGATTAGGCAATCTAATCAACGGAATGTCAGGTAAATTTGTCTCATCCGTCTTTGCCTTATTAGCTGCTACCATCTTCTTATTTGTCGAGAAACATTATTTCCAAAAACTAAACAAGGTTCGTCACACCTTGATCAATGCAATTGACTCACTAATACCACGCCGCTCAGAGGCACACATCCTTGAGGAAATATCACAAAACATCGTAGAGCAGACTAGCTCCTTCAGAACATTCAATTCTGATCTCAGCCATAAACTCAAGAACAGCTTCAGCGAGAGCATGGGGCCAACACTTGATAGAATGGTCTTGGCAATTGAAGATCTGAACCATTTGACCAATTCATCTAAGGCAGAACTGCTCGAAACCCTTAAAGAGATGAATAAATCGAGACAAGATTCAATTTCCGGGCAGGTAGAGTTTTTGCTTAAAGATTTGCAAAAATCACTTTCAGATTCAATTAACAAAATGAGTTCCGAATTTAGCACATCACTAACAGGGACTGCTCAAGAACAATTTAAGCGAGTAGCTGACACTGTCGGAGCTACCGCCGAAGTCCTTGAGGGTATGAACAAACAGTTCTCGGAATCCCGACTTGCTCTACAGGAATTAATTGCTCTCGCTAAGCAATCCACAGAGAGTCAGTTTTCCAATAGCTCGGTTCTTATTGAGCGCATGGTGGATATGATTGGCGGAACAATGGTCAAGATGGAAGAGCAGATTACTTGTATGAGTTCCAAGATGACCAGCACAATAGAGGGCACAGCAGAGCGATCAGCCGAAGCTGCTGGCGGTATAATAAGTGAGGTTAGGGCGCTTAATGAGCAGACGGTTCAGAAATTTGTTGAAACCCTCCAAAAACACGAACATCAACTTGACAGGGTGGATGCACTGAAAACATCTTTACAGAGCGCCACGGTAGAGTTTGGCGAATATGTTACAGGGTATAACACCATTAACAAAGACCTCAAAGCAGCTTCCCAAGAAGCTAACTCTGTATTGCAATTGCTGGCACAGTCATCGAAAACATTTCAGCAATCTCAAGATGCCTTCGGTAAAGTTGCCAGTTTAGCTATGGATAAGATTAACCTGCTCGCTGATTCTAACGATTCACAAAAAGAACTATGGCAAGACATCGCAAATTCTATGGATGAGTATAAAAAGACTTTTTCCACAATAGAATCCAGTGCAGGCAAGATATTGTCAAATATATCTGACCACCTGCAAGACTTTTCTAAATCAACACAGTCACACCTCAACCAGACTGTTGCAGTGGCCAATGAGCACATAAACAAAGCGGTTGGACAGCTTGGTGTATCAATAGAGTCTCTGGGCGAAAAACTCGAAGATCTGAACGATATTGTAGACAGAATCCCTAAAGGATAAAAGCCATGACAGAACATGATTCAGGCATAGCCAACTCTTTTACAGACTTGATGACCTCTTTGGCGGTAATTTTTATACTCCTTTTATGCGCTACTCTTAACAATGTTTTTGAGGAAGGGCAGAACACGAGAACAAAAATTCTTGAAAAACTGCAGGTTCAGTTGAAGGAGTACAAGGGCGTACTGGTCAACCTAGACCCAAAAGACCCGTTGGCGCTACTTATACTTGTACCGGAAGGCTTACTCGAATTTCAGTTGAATAAAGCAGTCATTCCATCACGCGGTATAGAGTTTTTAGATTCATTTGTACCTAAATTGACTCAGACCATATACCACCCTGAATTTAGGGATGATGTCAGCTCGGTTGTGGTAGAAGGGCATACTGATTCGAGTGGCAATGATGCGGACAATCTTAAACTTAGCCAAGACAGGTCAATGGCAGTTGTGAATAAATGCATCAGCATTCTTGAACCTGGGTCAAGTATGAACAGTAGTCACGAAAAGCGCGAACATTTTTTACGTGTACTGTCTGCCAGTGGTCGGGGGAAACAGGATCCAATTCCTGATACAGACGGGAATGAAAACATGTCCAAAAGTAGACGTGTAGTATTCAAGATTCGCATCAAGGCGATTGAAGAAAAGAACGGAAATTTAATTTCGAAAGGTGATAATAATGTCCAAATCATCTCTTTCTATGCTCGATGAACTGCAGGGTCTAGCACGAGTCTCTCACTATCTGGATCTTGATGCTAAAAATTATATCGCCAACGACCCTCAGGTTTTGTTTGCTTCGATATTGAAGACTATCAGTGATATTGACAAACCGACCACTCCTCAAAGACCGCCTCGCTCTGAACAGTATCTTGAGCAATGGAGACAGTATTTAGATGGCAATGTTTCCGTGCTAGACAAGCAAGCCTTAAAATATCTTTGTTGGGAAAGTGAAGTTATTGCACACCCTGAATTCTGTCAGATATTAGTTAAGAACAAGGAGGCTTTATCCGCAAGAGTTATAAAAGGTTTAGTCTCGACAATTCATCAAAGTTGGCAAAAAAACGCTCACGCGGAGCCTGTCACGTATTTTACGGCAGCCGAGATTGCAAGATATTCCGGGAGTGATCGCACAATAACTAAATGGAAGTCCGATGTTAATATGCTTCTAGGTAAGAATGCCGCCGCCTCGTTTGCCAAAAACGTGATGTTGGACTCATTATTGAGTATGAAAAGTGCTGCCGAATCGTGGGCCTTAAACGAGCATTGCAAATTCATGAGATACGTCGCAGTAAACGCTTTCGAGCAAGCAATGAGTTTAATCGAGCAAAACAAAGAGATTGAAGCTTACGTACTTGAAGTGTTGCTAGGGTGGGAAGGGTGGCGGACGAACGCTCAGGGTTTTAATCATATGATCTGCAGACTTATTCTCGCCCAGGAAGTGAGTATTTATGCAGAAAAACTCTGTACGAAAATCCTGTCACACCCGTTGTTAGGAGACCCTCGTTTACCGGCCAATAGAGTAAAATGGTTGTCAATTGATTCTGTGAATCCTGATGCGAAGAAGCGCTTTATTTCATGGCTTTCAAGGGAAGATATAAAATTTTTCTTTGATAATGTTTTGGAAGGGCGCGATCCGCATGGTAGACGCAATTTCTGGTTAAGGTATGTAGGCAGTATTGCCGCCTCAAGACCATTTATATCTGAAGCAACAGCATTGCCATTGCGGAATAATCGAGAAATTAGTTTTGGAAAATTATCTGCTGGATCAAATAAAGCAGCATTCGTTCTGAATTTTGGTGAAATTATTGCCGTTGAATTCAGTGAAGTAGGAGCAGTCTATCTTTACAGAAAAGATGAATTCAATGATCGCATTCCTGATATGTGGACTATGGCACATATTCAAGAAAATAGGTTCAAAGATCAAGGGTTACCAGGTAATAGGAAAATCCGACACAACAAAGTTTCAAAGATTGTTAGTGCTGATTGGCGAAAAAAAACAACTCAGGTGTTAGCACAATACGGGATTCGGCCATGAAGGGAGAAACTATGGCACTGACTATTGCTGAACCTATAGAGTCGGTCTTTCTGATTGCAGAACAGGACGGTGTATACATCAGGAGCAACAAAGGAAACCTTGAATCTGTATTAGAGGCAGGAGGCAAGCAGTTAACACCATTAGGCCAATGCCTACCTCTACTGATTCCACAGATGTTAGAGCTAGGCTATGCCGAGCAAGAGCCAGGTTGTATAAGGATAGCATACGAACAGTTTGTTTCTCTGGGCAATGAAGGGATAAACGCATTTGATGACCTTGCTCCTTTTGCTCCATTTTATATAGAGTTAAGCACCAGCGGCACTTTAGGGCGGGACGATTTCAAATACCATGTCAAATATTTTAATGGGTTGAATCAGATCTCAGCCCCAGACCGCACAGGCTGTTTTGTCACACACCTTGACAAGATTTACCAACTAGATACTCAGACGTTTTTCCTTATAGAGAAAATCCAGCAGTTTAGGCAACTACCAGCAGAAACCAGGGATTCATCTGAAAGCCTGTTGCACTTTGCCGCAATTCGCGGATTAGCAGAGGGTGTCGGAGCACAGATAGACCGGTTTATAACGGACAACAAGGTTCTTATAGCCCCTACTCTGGGTATTGATCTAGTTGAGAAGGATGGACGTGTATCATTTGCTCCATATATTGAAGGAGTGGCAGCGGAAAACTTACGAAGAGTTTTCTTTCAGACATCTGATGTGGAGGATTTGTTTGTAGATGATGGTACAGGAGGCAGGATAAGGCTTATTTTTAGCCCTGAACAGCAGGAAGCCTTGAGGCGAATGACGAAAGTACGGCATCTCGGGGGGGAAGCTAAAACAAAAGTTCTTAGGAACCCTACTTCAGTCTTTGAAGGTGTTGCTTCAGTTGTTGATTTAGAGATAGGAGATTTTGGCCCCAGAGTAAGAGGTATCGGTAGCTTTCCTTTCGTTTCCCAACCTGTTATCCAACGATCTGACACGGGGATATTTGACGATCCTGATTTTTCTGGCTCAGGAGGTACAGGCAAAGGGAAACTAAATGCTGGCGTTATTTGTAAATACACAGATGGGCAAGAGGATCAGGTATTTTTTAAATCCAAGGATGAGTTGATAAAATTCAACCAACAAGTTCAAAATGCTCACAGTAATGGACTGGGTGTCGTTAATCTTGGCGACCGATCCATAGTTGTTGACAAAGACTTCGCAGCAGGAGTCTCGAACCTTGTCAAACGAGTTACACTACCATCGTCACAACGCAATGAGTCAGAGCAGGATGAATCAGATAAGAAATATCTCCTTATCTACGAGAATGATGGGAGGAATGATGAGAAACCTGAATATGAGGAAAGGTGGATTTCTGACAAGGTAGATAAATCATGTTTGACCCTACCAGAACAACTTAGACCTGATATTGCTCTAAAACCGCATCAGGAGGATGGACTTCGTTGGCTCCAGATGAATTATCTGATGGAGGGTAAAAACGGGTGCCTTCTAGCTGATGACATGGGGCTTGGAAAGACCCTTCAAATTCTTGCATTTTCTGCCTGGCTTATAGAGCGAGGCGATTTGACACCATCAGGCAGTTTAAACCCTGATGCAGCGCCGTGGAAACCTATTCTGGTTGTTACACCGGTAATGCTTCTTGAAAATGATACCTGGATTCAGGACATTGAGAAATTTTTCAAAAATGCCGGCGCTGTTTTTGCCCCTTGGTGTGTACTTCATGGAAAGGAACTCAAAGATATGCGAGTTCCGGGCCTAACAGGGCAGGAGGTAGTAACGCAACGCCCACTACTCGATTTAGATCGTTTACGCCAATATAGAATAATATTTACCAATTACGAAACTATCGTGAATTATCAATTTTCTTTTGCCAGCATGAAATCCGACTGGTCTCTGGTTGTAACTGACGAGGCTCAAGCACAGAAAACACCTAAAACCAAAATCTCCCACGCATTAAAAAGTCTAGCCCCAAGATTTCGTATTGCATGTACTGGCACTCCAGTCGAGACTAGGCTTCTTGATGTTTGGAATATAATGGACTATCTGCAGCCTGGTGAAATACTGGGCACTGCGTCCAATTTCACTAAGACTTATGAGCAACCTATTGTTGACAATCAAGAGGGCATGGAGGAGACCCTGGATCTTCTCCGTGAACGTCTCCACTACGGTCGTGACACAGCCTTTATTCTTCGTAGAGAAAAATCAGAAACACTTGAGGGTTTGCCTAAGAAGATTGAGCATAAAATTACGTGCGATTTATCTCCTTTACAACGCGAATACCACATAGACTATATGAATCGTGCGAGACAGGGAAGTGAACACCCATTTGCCTTAATCCAAGGACTTATGAAGCTGTACCAGCACCCTTCACTGATACCAACGCTAAATCCTGACGTTTTAGATGATTGCAATGCAATGAAAGAACAATGCCCCAAATTATTAGAATTACTAAATACGCTCGTTAATATTAGGAATAAGGGGGAAAAAGCACTCATTTTTACAAGAAGCCTCGATATGCAACAGCTTTTATCAAGATCTATTTATGATGCCATTGGGCAACGCGTAGATATAGTGAATGGTGCCGCCAATCGGAAAGAAACAGCAACGTCTTCAACAACACGTAAAGCAATGATTAACAGATTTAAAACAGATAAGAAATTGAGCGCAATCATTCTATCTCCTGAAGTCGCGGGTATAGGACTCACACTTGTAGAAGCGAACCATGTGATGCATTACGGTCGCTGGTGGAATCCGGCAAAAGAATCACAGGCTACGGACAGGGCATATCGTATCGGACAGGAACGTGATGTGCACGTTTATCAATACATTGCCACTGATCCGAAAGGGGAATTCAAATCATTTGATGAAAAACTTGATGCTTTGATAGATAGGCGACGGAAAATGGCTGATGATTTTTTGGCTCCTATGCCTGGAGAACAGGTCTTACAAGAAGAACTGTATAAGGATCTTATTGCTGAATCTTCACCAAGAGAGGGAGGGAGAAAACCGGTTCGTATTGATGATGTACGAGTACTTACTTGGGAACGCTTTGAATCACTTATCGCAGTAACGGAGCAACAAGAGAATGCGAAGGTCATTGTCACTCCTTCTTCCGGTGACATGGGAATAGACGTTGTCACGATTATGGGCAAGCAAGTTCGTCTGATACAGTGTAAACATAGAAGGTATGAGGAAGAATTGGGGCAAGAGGTTGTTAGTGAGATGCTAAATGCTTTTGACACATATCGATCCAGATTCTTTTTCGGAACAGATTTTACACTTAAACCTGTTCTTGCAACAAACGGCCGCATACCAAGAACGCTCTCTGAAACCTGCAAGCAAAAGGGTATTGATATAATAAGCGGAACCAAGCTCTCTAAGCTGCTAGAAGAAAAAACATGCACCCTCGCGGATATAGAATTTATGGAAGCTACAAGGGTCATGTCTATGAGTCATTTTGCCGAGAAAGTTGCTGGTTTATCATAGATGGCAGTTAGAAAGGGTCATTCTGAACGTAAAAGATTTGTTGAAAACGATCAAGGAATCGATGTCATGATTTCCCATTTGACAGCTAGGATAAGAGACAAGTCCAAATGTATTCCAAGTGAAACGAATTTTCGACCGCTTTTAGCCAGAGGATTTTAAGTGGTATAGCGAAATGAAAAATTGAAATGAAATAAGGGTGCCACCGGGGAGTATTCAGATCCTGCAAAAAGAAAGGCGCTTGCGCTGGTATTATTCAGTTAGACGTGCAACACCTGATCTACTTTTTTCAGACTGTAAGATTTTCTATGAAAAAAATCTGCCTGCTGATTCACTTCAGATGTTACCTATGTGTTACCTTTTTGAATAACCAACAAAAAAGAGGCTAGACAATCTGTCTAACCCCTTGTTTTTATGGCGCGCTTGGAGAGATTCGAACTCCCGACCTACGGATTCGTAGTCCGTTGCTC
>JBAXVG010000049.1:0-36468 GCA_037129255.1 Desulfuromonadales bacterium
CCTTCGACAAGCTCAGGGCGAACGGAGTTTGTTCATGTTGTTCTGTAAAGCATCCTTAGCCTCTCCCGGCGAACAAATAGGACAATGTTCTTTCTTTGAACTTTACTTATCCTGATGTTTGGATATAGTAGTGACCCGTTTTGCAAATACTGCCGGTAAAGGTTCCCGGATGGCAATTGCCGATGATATTCTCATACTTGACCAGCAATTGGGCGAGCTCATATTCAAATACGAGCAGTATTTCATCGGTCTTGAAAAACGGGAGCCGCTCCAGCTGCTTGACAACGTTCAGAAACTGGTGCGCCGCTACACCGGTGTTCCAATCAATAACACCATGTACAAGCACCGTTTCAACATGCTGGTGGCTCGCCTCAATACCTATCGGGAGCATTGGAACCGGATTCTCAAGCAGATAGAGGAGGGGAAATACTCCCGGGACCGCTTCATCAGTGAACTCCATCAGCGGCAGCGTGCGACTCCTGAAAGAAAACGCAGCAATACCGACGTTCCTGACGCCGAATCCGATCTGGACCGCCTGGTTCGTGAATTCCGCGAGGCACGCACGTTATGTAACCTTTCGCCTGAAATAGTCACCCGTGAGCTGATCTCTACCACCATTGAAAAACAGAAACCGCTTCTGATCGCAAAACTGGGCACAACTGACTTTACGTTCAAAGTTGCAATCGAAAACGGCAAGCCCAAAATCAAGGCCAGCCTTCGGAAATAACTGCCCGGCCTGATCAAAACGACACACAACCATGGCATCCCTGATCCCTCATACCATTGACATCCTGGCAGCACTCCGACGCGGCGACCGGCACATCACCATCCCCGGTCTGAGAGGGTCGGCTCCGGCACTGGTTGTTGCTGACCTGCTGCGAAGCGGCCTTGAAAAACTGCTCGTCATCTGCGCGAGCCAGGATACTGCCGCCGAATTTTGTCGCGAGCTGGCATTCTTTTCCGGCGGGCCCCCGCTGCCAACCCTCTTTCCAGCCTGGGACGCAGCCCCCTTCTCGACAACATCGCCACATCCCGACATTTCAGGTGCACGACTGGATACTCTCTTCCGCCTGCAAAACGGTATGTCACGGGTGACCGTCATGCCGGCAGCAGCGGCTCTGCAACGAGTGTTGCCCCGTCTGACACTGAACGGATCTTCCTGTTATCTTGTGGCCGGAGAGGATTTCGAACGTGACGAGCTGCTGTCTAAACTGCTCAGGATGGGCTATGCGAATGTGCCGCTGGTCGAGGATCGCGGCACATTCGCCGTGCGGGGCGGCATTCTGGATATTTTCCCTCCCAATCTGACAGCGCCGGTCAGGATCGAGTTTTTTGGCGATACGGCTGAGACAATGCGTTTTTTTGATCCTCTGACGCAACGCTCCCTGCAGCCGCTGGAAGAGCTGGTGCTGCTCCCCTCGCGGGAGCTGCTTCTGACTCGCGAGGTGCTGGTTGATATCGCCCCGCGTCTCAAAAAACGCTGCGACGATCTGGAGATACCGGCCAACCGGCGCCGTCAGATCCAGGAGGATCTTAACAACGCAGTCTACTACCAGGGAGTCGACTTTCTACAACCGCTCCTGCACCCCGGTCTTGAGACGATCTTCGACTACGCACCCGGCACTCCTTTGGTTGTGCTTGATCCGGAAGCGATGTTCGAGGCGGTTCTGAACTTCAGCGGAGAGATCACGACCGGCGCAACCAAAGCGACTGCTGCCGGGCAGCCTCACTCTGCTGCGGAAGAGCTGTTTCTTTCGGGAACAGAACTGGACACGCTCATTGCAGAGCGCTGCCGGATAGAGATTTCCGGACTCTCCCTTGAAGTACCGGGCAGTACCACGACAATCACTATCCCCTGCCAGCAGAACAACGACCTGCGGGTAAGCGTCTCAAAAGAAAGCAGCCATGCCCTGTCACCTCTGTCCCGCGCCCTGTGCGACTGGCTCGACCAGGGGCAAAGGGTGATCATCGCCTGCCATCAACAGCCCCAGGCCGACCGTTTGAAAGAGCTCCTGACACCATACGGGAATATCTGCACCATCAGTGAGAGCAGTTTTCCGGAGGCAGTGCACCAACCCCATCCCCATCCTAACCTTCCCCTTGAAGGGGAAGGGACTAAAAGCTCAAAGTTAGCGCTTTTGTCCGGCGGGGGAGGATCGGGGAGGAGTAACGTTACTCTGCTCCTGGGAGATATCTCGCGCGGCTTCCGTCTGCCGGAAGCCAAGCTGGTACTGATCGCTGAAGAGGAGCTGTTCGGCAAAAGGATCAGGCGGCGGGGGGTCTCCGAAGTACGCAAGAAACAGATTCTGGCGTCCCTGGCCGAACTGAAACCGGGTGATTTCATGGTGCACATCGACCATGGTATCGGTCTGTACCGTGGTCTCCAGCACATCAGCATCGGTGCGGTAGCCGGTGACTTCCTGCTGCTGGAATACGCCGGATCGGACAAACTGTATCTTCCGGTCGACCGGCTGGGACTGGTGCAACGCTACGTCGGCCCGGAGGGGAGCTCACCCGGCCTCGACAAGCTGGGGGGGATTTCCTGGGAGAAATCCAAAGGTAAAGCCCGCAAAAACATAGAGGAACTGGCCGGAGAACTGCTTGAAATCTATGCCAGACGCCAGATCAGCGAGGGTTTCTCTTTCTCTCCGCCTGATGAGATGTACCGCGAGTTCGAGGCATCTTTTGCCTGGGAGGAGACACCCGACCAGTTGTCAGCCATTCAGGATGTGCTGGCTGACATGCAGCATTCGAAACCTATGGACCGGCTGGTCTGCGGCGATGTCGGCTACGGCAAGACCGAGGTAGCTCTGCGGGGGGCCTTCAAATCCGCCCTGGACGGCAAGCAGGTCGGCATTCTGGTGCCTACCACCATTCTGGCTCAGCAACATTACGAAACCTTTCACGAGCGACTGAAAGAGTACCCGGTAACAGTCGAAGTCATTTCACGCTTCCGCTCAGCCAAAGAGCAGCGGGAAATCCTTGAGCGACTAAAAAAAGGGAACATCGACATCATTATCGGAACCCACCGGCTGCTGCAGAAGGATGTGGCGTTCAAGGATCTTGGGCTGCTGATTATCGACGAAGAGCAGCGCTTCGGGGTCAAGGACAAGGAGAGACTCAAGGCTTTCCGGGCTGTGGTGGATGTCATGACGCTGACCGCCACCCCTATTCCCCGCACTCTCTACATGTCCATGATGGGCATCCGCGACCTGTCGATCATCGATACTCCTCCGGTGGACCGTCTGGCGGTAAAAACGTTTGTCGCCCGCTTCTCCGAGGAGCTGATCCGTGAGGCGGTCATGCGCGAGCTGCGCCGTGGCGGCCAGATCTTTTTCGTCCACAACCGGGTACAGACCATCGCAAAAAGAGCGGAATTACTGTCCCAGCTGGTGCCGGAGGCAAAAATTACCGTGGGCCACGGCCAGATGGACGAGCACGAGCTGGAAAAAGTCATGCTCGGATTCATGCGCGGTGAGACGAACCTGCTGATCTGCACTACCATCATAGAATCCGGCCTGGATATCCCCAATGCCAACACGCTGATCGTCGATCATGCCGACAAATTCGGTCTCTCACAGCTCTACCAGCTGCGTGGCCGGGTGGGGCGCTCCAGCCAGCGTGGTTACGCCTACCTGCTGATTCCGGGTGAAGGGGCCATAAGCCCGGATGCCCGTGAGCGGCTGAGGATACTGCAGGACATCTCCGAACTGGGAGCCGGATTCCGCATAGCTACCCACGACATGGAGATCCGTGGTGCCGGCGACATGCTCGGCAACCGCCAATCAGGAACGGTGACCGAGATCGGTTTCGAACTTTACAACCAGATGCTGGAGGAGACCGTCTGCCGGATGCGGGGAGAGGAGATGACTGAACGGGTAGAGCCGGAGATCAATCTGAAGGTACCGGCCTTCATCCCCGAGGCATACGTCAGGGATGCCGGCCAGCGGCTGGTAATCTACAAGAAGCTCACCCAGGCCGAGTGCGAAGAGGATGTGCTGGACGTGCAGAATGAGGTCATGGATCGCTTCGGAAAATATCCGCTGGCCACCAGCTACCTGTTCGAGATCATGAAGCTGCGGGTCATGCTGAAAAAACTGCTGGTGCGCCAGATCGACTTCAGCGGCAAGACACTCGCCATTTCGTTCCACCCCCGCACCCCTGCCTCACCTGACACCATTATCGGCTTGATGCGGTCTGAACCGAAAAAATACCAGTTCACCCCTGATTACATACTGGTCTGCACCTTGAATGATACCTCGTTCGAGGGGATACTCGATATGTCCAAGGGGGTATTAAAGCGGCTGTTGCCGGTGTGATGGAAGCATAAGATCTGTCACCAACAAAAAAGGTGCACCTTTCGATGCACCTTTTTTGTCGCTTACAGATTACTCAATAATGTTACAATTTACTTCGTCGTCGTTGTTGCTCCTCTGCCGTACAATTTATCCCGCCATTCGGTCTCGGCCTGGATATTCCAGGTTGTGTCAGGCTCGTAATAAAGCATGGCTCCTCCCGATGCGGACAGACCGTTCATCGTCATCAGGTAGACCTGACCGGTAAGCTGGTTCCACCAGAGCAGGTCGGCTTTGTTGTCCCTGTTGTAGTTGCCGACACTTATGATCTCCCAGTACGTATTCGGGTCGGTGTATATTACCGCGCCATTTGTTACTGATGAGCCGTTGGTCTGCATGCCGTACACCTGTCCGGTTGATCTGTTGTGCCAGATGATGTCAGCCTTGCCGTCGCCGTCAAGATCGCCTGCTCCGGCAATACGCCAGTCGGTATTGGCTTCGGTCCAGATGAGCGTACCGCTTGAAACGCTTGTTCCGTTGGTGCTGCCGATGGCTACCTGTCCCGTCCTGCTGTTCCACCAGAGCAGCTCCGACTTGCCGTTACCGTCGAAGTCGGCGGCAGCGACGATCTTCCAGCTGGTGTCCGGTTCGGAGTATATGATGGCACTGCCGGTCACAGTTGTTCCGTTCAGCAGCATGGCGTAGACCTGGCCGGTCACCTGGTTCCACCAGATCAGATCGGTCTTGCCATCTCCATTAAGGTCGCCTGTGGCAACGATACGCCAGTACGTATTAGGCTCGGCATAGGCGATTGCTCCTGATTTTACCGTTGTAGCGCTTGCCATGAGCATGATGTAGACCTGACCGGTTCTGTTGTTCCACCAGACAAGGTCTCTGATTCCGTCGCCGTCAAAGTCACCCTGGCCGACGATTGACCAGGCCGCGTTAGATTCCTGATAGAATTGGGAACCTCCGGTAATGGTGCTCCCGTCAGTGGTCAATCCGGCCACTATCCCGTCACGCTGGTGGTAATAGGTAATGGAGGGGGTGAAGGTGACGGAGGAACCGCAGGCGGTGAACAGTTTGGTGCCGCTGCCGGATCCCGATCCGGTGCTGACGGTTACCTGCAGGGTATGCTGCGCTCCGTCGGAGAACCCGCCGGCGTAGGTTACCACATACTGGTTCGAGATCGAGTTAGTCAACTGAGCGTAGATAGTCTGCAGGTCGGCGGCCGTAGGGGCGTTGAAATAAAGCCCGCCGGTTGCAGTGGCAAGCTGTTGCAGTACCGTGGAGTTGACGGAGCCGAGCCCGATGGTGTAGACCGGTATGCCGAGCGATACGGCATAGGCTGTTACCTCGGCAATGGTGTGGGTCGATACGTTGTCAACACCATCGGTCATGGCAATGACCGCCTTGCGGCCGGAACGGGCGTTTGTATCGGTGAGTCCCATGTATACGGCATCATAGAAGGCGGTATTGCCGTCCTGTCCGCTCCAGCTGTTGGTCACCGCAGAAGTAAGAAGTGACTTGTCAGAGGTAAAGGCCTGTATGGCGGCCACCGTTGTGCTGAACTTGATGATCTCCATGGCATCCGTTGAGCCGAGCTGGCTTATGAAGGTGGTGGCGGCGGTCTGGAGATTGGTTCTCGGGGTGCCGGACATACTGCCGCTGTAGTCCAGTACCATGGAAAACGAACTTGCTGCAGCGGTGTTGCCGACGGTCGTGACGGTTACCGGCGTACGTGCCGTTCCATCTTCCGTTACGGCAAAGTTGGCCGAGGTCAGGCCGGTAACCGGTGAGCCGTTCGCATCGGCTACCGTGACATAGGCTTTGACCGTGGGGCAGCTGTCGAGTACCACCTGGTTAACGGTGACGTTAATGGCAGGAGCCGTGATTGTCGCCGTAACGGTATTTGACGTCACCGTCTTGCTCTGTGAATCGACGAACGTTGCCTGAATACTGTCGGTACCGGTCGTAGCGCCGATCGTGTAGGTGAAGGAAGCGATACCGGAAGAGTTGGTTGTCGCTGTGCCGGTTTTGCCGGTGTTGGGGCCGGAAACGACGCTGAAGGTGACGCTTTTGCCTGAAACCGGGACGCCGAGCGTATTAACTACGGTTGCCGTAACGGTATGGGAATCACCCGGTTTCTTTGAGGCTGTATCAGGCGAGAGTACAATCCCTTCGCCGACGATTGCCGCGCCGGAGGTCGAGAAATAGGCAAAGAAAATGTTGTCATCATTGGAAGGGTTCGAAGTGAATACTGAAATCGATGTCATCGTTTTGTTAATGAAAGGAAGAAGAGAATACAGTTCGTCGTCGTACCGCGGCCCTGTGCCGTTGGAGCTCGCGCTGGCCGGATTGGCGTTGGTGTCGTCAATACCGCCGACAGTAATTAAAGCACCGTTGGCCAATTCTCCGTCATCACTTCCGCCCGCCGAACTTGTCAACAGCGTACCGTTCACTTTAACGATACTATATTGGCTTGGCGCCGAAGTTTGATATGAGTAACTGATTCCCAGACCCATGTCCAGGCGGGACCCGGCTGCGGCCGGATCAATGGGGGTTCCGAGGGTAATGGCAAAGGTGTCGCCTGCTGCGGCCTGCCCCCCGAAGAGCATGATAAAGGATTGGGTTACCGTTTGAGCAGGATCGTCCCAGATGACCACCAGAACGGTGCCGTCAATGGTCAGGCTTTTGGTGCCTTCCGAAACGGTAAGATTTTTGATGCCGACAGCAGCGGCATCCAGGGTCGGTTTGACAATGGAAGTCACTTCGCCGATATAGCTGTTGGCGACACCCACATACTTGGTGGTAAACGTGACCGGGCTGCCGGCCAGCGTGATGTCGGTGTTGGTTATTACATCCGATGTTGCCATGACTGTAGCGGCCATCAGATAGGCATTGCGAACCGTGGCCAGGGAACTCGGTTTGTTCGCACGTATGGTATAGGTTTGGTTCACTGAGCCTTTACCATCAACAGAAACCGAGATCAGACCGGTCACGCTCTTGTAGACAGATAAGGCCGCCTGTGCCGGTTGAACGGCAAAAAGCAGCATGAATAATGCCAGAATAAGTCCTGAAAAACGTACTGATTTCATTTCACACTCTCCTTTTCAAGATTCCGAAGTATTGTTACCCCACGATAACTGCTCTCTCGTGAAACCGGCACCATTACCATCCCAGCACCGTCACTCTATCTCCGATTCTCGCTATATCCTCCTTTCTCGACTGTATCGCGCTATCACCTCGGAAAACAGCAGTAGCGGAAAAGAAATGCCCATTTAGATTCATCGGCTTTATGCCTGTCTATTTCAAACTATGTTACATTATACAAACGCATTTTTTTTTGGTCAAGTGGCAATTAACGGCCAATTTCTATCTTTTCATGGCCCCGTCCATGACCTTGTAGGCACAGAATTCCCCGCACATCGTGCAGGCGCCATGGTCGGCCATCGACGAATTATCCCGGAGCTCACGGGCCTTGTCCGGATCCAGCGCCAGGGAGAACTGTCCCTCCCAGTCAAGTTTCTTCCTGCATTTGGCCATGGCAATATCCTTATCCATCGCCCCCTTGACCCCCTTGGCGATGTCGGCGGCATGGGCGGCGATGCGCGAGGCGATCACACCGTCGCGTACATCCTGCACATCCGGCAGCCGAAGATGCTCCGATGGCGTGACATAACAGAGGAAGTCTGCTCCGGCGGCAGCGGCGATGGCCCCGCCAATGGCACAGGTTATATGGTCATAGCCCGGTGCGATGTCGGTCACCAGAGGGCCGAGAACATAGAACGGCGCTCCGTGGCACAGACGTTTCTGGAGCTGGATGTTGGTCTGTATCTGGTTGAGCGGGACATGCCCCGGTCCCTCGATCATAACCTGAACGCCGGCCTCCTGAGCGCGCTGGGTCAACTCCCCCAGGATGATCAGCTCGTGTATCTGGGCACGGTCGGTAGCATCGGCCAGACATCCGGGACGGAAACCATCCCCCAGCGAGAGGGTCATGTCATACTGCTTCGTGATCTCAAGAAGCTTGTCAAAGTGTTCGAAAAGCGGGTTTTCCTGATGGTTGTAGCTCATCCACTCAATCGTGAAGGCTCCGCCGCGCGAGACGACATCCATCAGCCGCCCCTCGTTCTTCATCCGTTCTACCGTGCTGCGTGTCACTCCGCAATGCACCGTAATAAAATCGACCCCGTCTTCAGCGTGTTTGATGATGCCGGCAAAGATATCATCCACCGTCATATCAACGATGGCCTTATTCTTGACACGCACGGCATCGACGGCAGCCTGGTAAAGCGGCACGGAGCCTATGCAGACGCTGGTCTCGGCAATGATCGCCTTCCTGATCTCATCCACCGGCCCGCCGGTCGAAAGGTCCATGATGGCGTCGGCCCCGTACTTTACCGCTGTACGCGCCTTTTCCAGCTCTTTCTGCATATCGGTGTCGTCGGAAGACGAGCCGATGTTGGCATTAACCTTTGTGCGCAAGCCCGATCCGACCGGAAGCGGTGTTCCGCCAGAGTGTTTGATATTATGGCAGATAACGATGGTGCCGGCAGCAATGCCATCGCGGATAAATTCGGGGGCAACCCCTTCCGCCACAGCGGCCAGTTGCATCTTTTCGGTGATGAGCCCTCTGCGGGCATATTCAAGCTGAGTCATGGTCACTCCGTAAGGTAAAGGTAGAGATAGAGATCATTTGTCACTCTGCCGGGCAGCGGCAAAATGATTAACCGGACTGTGTCCTTTTCCTAAAGGACGGGAGAGACGAATAGCTGCGGTAATATATTTTTTGGCCTTCTCCACCGCCGGCAGCAACGGTTCTCCCTGAGCCAGATATGCGGCTATGGCTGAGGCATAACTGCATCCGGTTCCATGGGTGTTACTGGTGAAGAAGCGCTCGGAACTGAACGAGTGGCACTGATTTCCGTCAAAGAGAATGTCGGTAGATTGTCGACCGGTCAGATGGCCCCCCTTGATCAGGACATTGGCAGCGCCCAGGGCGTGCAAATCACGGGCCGCCCGCTCCATTTCCGCTTCGCTCCTGATTGTCCTCTCCAGCAGACGCTCTGCTTCCGGGATGTTGGGAGTCAGCAGATACGCCTGCGGCAGCAGTTCGTGACTGAACACCCGGACAGCGTCACGCTCAAGCAGCGCGGCCCCCCCCTTGGCGATCATGACCGGATCCATCACCGTCAGTATGATGACCTTGCGCTCAGATAACCTCTCTGCCAGAGCAGATATGATGGCAGGAGTGTGCAGCATGCCGGTCTTGATGATATCGATCGGAATATCTTCCAGAACGGTATCCAGTTGATCAAGCACAAAAGAGGGTGGCAATCCATGAATAGAAGATACCACCCTGGTGTTCTGAGCGGTCAGAGCGGTCAGAACAGTGGCGGCATAGCTTCCCAGAAGCGTGATGGTCTTGATGTCAGCCTGGATACCGGCCCCGCCTCCGGAATCACTGCCGGCTACCGCCAGGACAGCACCACGCGGGAATGGACGGGTACGGTTAAATAGCAGATTAATCTCAGCCGATGCAATATCAGGACGTGGATGTGAAAGCACCGATGAAATGACCGCGAGAGCGTCAGCACCGGCATCTATAACCCGGCAGGCATTGCCGGCGGTGATCCCGCCGATTGCAACCACCGGAATCCCGACCTGTTTGCGGATCGACGCCAATCCGGACGTTCCGGGAAGGTGACTGACTACCTTGCTCTCGGTCGGATACATGGCGCCAAAACCTATGTAATCTGCACCCTCCTGCTCTGCAAGGAGCGCTTCTTCAAGATTATGGGTGGACTTGCCGACTATCTTGCCCTGTCCCAGCATCTTTTTAGCGGTCGAAATGGCTCCGTCATCCTGGCCAAGGTGGACTCCATCGGCATCAAGCTCAACAGCCAGCTCCATATCATCATTTACGATAAAAACAACGCCATACCGGCCACAGATACGTTTCAGTTCCTTCCCCTCCGCAACACAGGCCTCGTACGCCTTGTTCTTGGGACGGTACTGCAGAACAGATACGCCTCCCCGCATGGCCAGATGGATCCGCTCCAGCAGATTTTCACCTTGATCCGTAATCAGATAAACGCCTGCTACCGGCGGCAGCGGAACTGTTTTGTTGACGACAAGACGAAACCGTCTCTGAGTATCACTCACGGTATTTCCCTCGGACCCGACACACGGGATACGTATATAAACCAACTAAAAAGGCCGCGCTGAGATATATTCAGGCGGCCGGATCGTAGATACATCCTGCAAGCCGCTTTCCTACGCCGGAATTACCCGGTTCAGGTACAAAGGGTTCCCGCAGCGAAAACGTGCGGATCTCAGTTCCATCGAACTCCCCCAGGGCCAGATATTGTATCAAACGTACTGCAATTATATGCCCCTGTCAACGGCAAACAGGATCAAGTCGATCTTAGTGACGGAAATGACAGGGGTGACGACGACAACGAAGTGATGCTGCAGAATATCGCTACGCTTTACAGCTGATGGAAGACATGCTAATAACCTCAGGCATAAATCCATATGCATTCATGCTGAAGACAGGGAGCATCACAACTTTGTATGACGGTCGCCCTACCTTTGCTGAAATAGATTTAGCAGCGCTTAGACACAACTTTCAGCTGATACGCTCATCAACTCCCAAACGCGTCGATATCCTGGCAGTTGTAAAAGCCGACGCCTACGGCCATGGCTTCCTGGATATCAGCCGCGAACTGGACAGCCATGGTGTCAATGCCTTTGGCGTAGCCTTTCTGGCAGAGGGTATCCAGCTGCGCAAAAGCGGAATCGACAAACCGATCCTGCTTCTGGGCGGGATTTATCCAGGCCAGGAACGTAAATGCATCGGCTACAACCTCTCTACCACTATTTTTACCCTTGAACAGGCCCGAACCCTCAACCATGCAGCAGCAGCAGGCAAACTATTCCGGAAGGCCCAGATTCATCTCAAAATCGACACCGGCATGGGGCGGCTTGGGGTTTTCTATTCCGAAGCACCGGAAATTCTCAAAGAACTCAAAAAACTGACACACATTTCACTGGAAGGAATCATTTCCCACTTTGCCAGTGCAGATGAACTGGACGAATCCGGACGATATTTTACGCGACTTCAGGCTGAACGCTTTTCCTGGGTTGTGGCAGAAACGCGCAAGGCCGGCTTTTCTCCGCGCTACATCCACATTGCCAACAGCGCAGCGGCACTTTTGCGTGATATACCGGGATGCAATCTGATCAGACCGGGAATAGCCCTCTACGGCGCCCTCCCCTCCCCCGACTTTCATGGCAAACTGAACCTGAAGCCGGTTATGCATCTGAAGAGCCGCGTTGCCATGTTGAAATGGGTTGAATCCGGCGCCACCATCAGCTATGCCCGGCGCTTCACCGCCGGCAGAAAAACTCTGATTGCCAGTGTTCCGGTAGGATACGCTGATGGTTACCCACGCCCGCTGACCAACTGCGGAGAGGCATTAATTCGTGGACAGCGGGCAACAGTGGCCGGAACCGTCTGTATGGACTGGATCATGCTGGACGTGACCGGGATACCCGATGTCGCAACCGGTGATGAAGTTGTCCTGATGGGCCATGACGATTATGGTAACGTCATCCACGCCGAAGAGTTGGCAGCCTGGGCCGGCACGATCCCGTACGAAATTTTTTGTGGCATCAGCAAGAGAGTTCCGAGAGTTTATCTGAAATGAAAGAACTGCAATGATCAAACTGACACAATGTGTGAAAGCCGCCGGTTGAGCCGCCAAACTGGGCCCTGATGGCCTGGTGAAAGCCCTGGCAGGGCTTTGCGACTGCAACGATGAGAATCTGCTCGTGGGGCCTGCGACATCTGATGATGCCGGAGTCTACCGGATCAGTCCGGATTGCGCTCTGGTGGAGACGGCAGATATTATCACTCCACTGGTGGACGATCCCTTCACCTTCGGCCGTATAGCGGCAGCCAATGCCGTTTCGGATGTCTATGCCATGGGCGGTCGTCCGATCACGGCCATGAACCTGATGTTCTTTCCGGCCGGCTTACTGTCGGGCGAGCTCCTGCGGGCCATCCTGGACGGAGGTATGAGCATTCTCAATGAAGCCGGAGTTTGCCTTGTGGGTGGACATACTGTTGAAGATGACGAACTGAAATATGGTCTGTCAGTGACGGGGCTGGTCGCTCCCGACCGGGTAATCCGCAACTCCACCGCCCGCTCCGGTGATATACTGGTTCTGACAAAACCACTCGGCACCGGCATCATCTCCACCGCCATCAAGGGTGAGATGGCGCCGCCCGGAGTGGCGGAAGAGGCTGCTTGCTGGATGACAACCCTCAATCGGGATGCATCCCGGTTGATGCTCGAATGCCTGCCCAGCGCCGCCACCGATGTAACCGGCTTCGGCCTGATCGGCCATGCCACGGAAATGGCTCGTGGCGCCGGAGTCACCATCCGGCTGGAGCTCGCATCCATTCCGCTTATGAATGGAGTGGCCGGGCTTGTGGCTGAAGGGATGGTGCCGGCCGGCTGTTACCGTAACCGGGATTATTTTGGCACCTGCCTGAAAGCCGGTTTAAACCGTGTCTCCGGCCCTGCGGCCCTTGACCCCTTATTACCTCTGTTCGATCCTCAAACCTCCGGAGGCCTGCTGATAGCCTTTGCACCGAACGATGCCGAACGCTTCCTCTCAGCATCTGAAGACAAAGGTATTTTCGCCCGCCGGATCGGCGTGGTACTATCAGCATCACCGACACATTTGATCGAAATTGCCGATAGATAGCCTGACGTTAACGTATACGGTTCCAGACTGAAAACTGTTGGAATTTTTGACGAAGGCATGATACATGTTTCCCGCTTTTACACCTGAGTGGGCGACAAGGAGTACCGTCATGGCAAAAATCACCAGAGCGCTGATCAGTGTTTCTGACAAAACCGGCATTATCGAGTTTTCCCGGCAGTTGGCCGACCATGGCGTTGAAATCCTCTCTACCGGAGGAACGGCCAGGTTACTGCGGGAGGCCGGTTTATCAGTCATCGATGTTTCCGAGTTTACCGGTTTCCCTGAGATGCTGGACGGACGTGTCAAAACCCTGCATCCCAAAGTACACGGCGGCCTGCTCGGTATACGCTCGAACCCGGAACATGTGACAAAAATGCGGGAACACGGCATAGATAACATCGACATGGTGGTTGTGAACCTCTATCCCTTTGAGGATACGACAGCCAGGGAGGGGTGTCGTCTTGAGGAAGCTGTCGAAAATATTGATATCGGCGGCCCGACCATGCTCCGCTCGGCAGCCAAGAACTACCCATATGTAACAGTACTGGTCGACTCTGCTGACTACATGCGGATCATGGAGGAGATGAACGCCAACGCCGGAGAGGTTTCCGCAGACACCAACTTCGGCCTGGCAGTCAAGGTTTTTCAGCATACTGCTGCTTACGACGGCGTCATCTCCAATTATCTGGGATCGCGACTGACCGGTGAAGTTCAGGAATATCCGCCGGTACTGACCATACAGGTCAAAAAAGTCCAGGATCTGCGCTATGGTGAAAACCCGCACCAGACGGCGGCTTTTTACGTGGAAAACAACATTTCAGAACCCTGCGTTTCCAATGCAGTGCAACTTCAGGGTAAGGAGCTGTCTTTCAATAATCTCATTGATCTGGATGCTGCCATCGAGACCGTAAAAGAGTTCAAACAGAGTGCAGCGGTAATTATCAAGCATACCAACCCCTGCGGAGCGGCGCTTGCCGATTCTCCGCTTACTTCGTACTTAAAGGCGCGGGAATGCGATCCGGTTTCAGCCTTCGGCGGCATAGTCGGCTTTAACCGTACGGTTGATGCAGACACCGCCAGAGAATTGACCTCTACCTTTCTTGAGGCGGTCATTGCACCCGGATTTTCGAAGGAAGCACTGGATATTTTCACCGCCAAAAAAAATGTGCGGGTCATGCAGGTACCGCTGCTTGACAGTTATGTCGCCAGGGGATTCGATCTTAAACGTGTAACAGGAGGGGTGCTGATCCAAAGCCGGGATCTGGGCATGATCAATACCATCGACTGCCGGGTTGTTACCGAGCGCACCCCCACGGTTTCTGAATATGAGGCGCTTGATTTCGCCTGGCGCATCTGCAAGCATGTCAAATCCAACGCCATCGTTTTCTCTACCCGCGACCAGACCGTCGGTATCGGCGCCGGACAGATGTCACGGGTTGATTCATCGAAAATTGCCGTCCAGAAAGCTCTGCTCCCGACCCGTGGCACAGTACTGGCATCGGACGCCTTCTTCCCTTTCCGTGACGGGGTCGACGCCGCAGCCGAGGCCGGTGTTACCGCCGTCATCCAGCCGGGCGGCAGTGTCCGGGATGAAGAGGTCATCAAGGCTGCCAATGAGCATGGCATTGCCATGATCTTCACCACCATGCGACACTTCCGGCATTGAGCACGTTCATAATAAAATAAACATGAGGTGGAAATGTATGAAAGTACTGGTAATCGGCGGTGGCGGTCGCGAACATGCGCTGGTTTGGAAAATTTCACAGTCGCCGCTTGTAACAAAGATTTATTGTGCACCCGGCAATCCGGGGACAGAATTTCTGGCGGAAAATGTTCCCATTGCCGTCGATCAACTGGATAGATTACTTGAGTTCGCTTATGAAACAAAAATCGACCTGACGGTAGTCGGCCCGGAACAGCCACTGTCACTCGGGATCGTCGACGTATTCGAGGCTCACGGTCTGAAAGTATTCGGCCCTTCAAAAAAGGCTGCCCTCATTGAGGGGAGCAAGGCATTTTCCAAAGACCTGATGCACAGATACAACATTCCGACCGCCGCCTACGGGGTCTTTACCGACATCCTGGAAGCTGAAGCCTTCATCGACCGTACCGGTTCACCAATCGTGGTAAAAGCTGACGGACTTGCGGCCGGTAAAGGGGTCATCATTGCACAGACCAGGGATGAGGCGGTTCATGCCGTCAGAGATATGCTCAGCGGCAGCGCTTTCGGAACGGCCGGTTCGCGGGTCGTGATTGAGGAATTTCTGACCGGTGAAGAGGCGTCATTTCTGGTTATTACTGATGGCAAAAGGATCCTGCCACTGGCAAGCGCCCAGGATCACAAGGCAATTTTCGACGGCGACCAGGGTCCCAATACAGGTGGAATGGGCGCCTATTCTCCCGCCCCGGTCGTAACACCCCTGATACATGACATTGCGATGAGTCAGGTACTGCAACCTGCCATTGACGGCATGGCTGCCGAGGGCCGCCCGTATCGCGGTGTCTTATATGCCGGATTAATGGTAAAGGATGGCGCAGTCAAAACCCTTGAGTTTAATGCACGCTTCGGTGATCCTGAATGCCAGCCGCTCCTCATGCGGATGAAATCAGACATTGTGCCGGTACTCCTGGCTGCTGCCAACGGCGATCTGTCAGGAATCGAACTTGAATGGCATGACAAGGCGGCTGTCTGCGTGGTCATGGCCGCCGAAGGGTATCCGGGTGAGTACCGAAAAGGTGATGAGATTCAGGGGCTTGATCAGACCGCAACGCTGGCGGATGTGCATGTTTTTCATGCCGGCACCGCATCAGGATCAGGGACAAGTATCACAAACGGTGGAAGGGTACTCGGGGTCACTGCTTTGGGAACAACGGTCAGGGATGCAATCAATGCCGCCTACCAGGGGGTAGAGCGAATCACCTGGCCGGGTGTACAGTACCGTACCGATATCGGTCAAAAGGCTCTTGACCGTTCGTGAACAGTGTCACACAATCTGGAGATTACACAAGATGATGAGGTAATAATGACAACGAATCCACTGGTGTTACTGATTATGGGGAGTGATTCCGATCTCCCGGTTATGCAGGAAGCTGCTGACGTACTCGGCACATTCGGCGTTACGTACGAAATGAGGATATCATCAGCACACCGTTCGCCGGAGCGAACAGTGGCGCTCGCTTCAGAAGCTGCGAATCGCGGGTTCAGGATCATTATCGCCGGGGCTGGTATGGCCGCTCATCTGGCAGGTGTTGTCGCAGCCAAAACGCTTCTGCCGGTCATCGGCATTCCGATGCCGGGAGGGGCTTTAAATGGAGTGGACGCCCTCTACTCTACTGTCCAGATGCCGGCCGGGATACCGGTTGCAACCATGGCTATCGGCAAAGCCGGCGCAAAAAATGCGGGGCTTTTTGCGATTCAGATTCTGGCGCTTTCCGATGTGCAACTTGCCGACGCGCTTCAGGCGTACCGGATACAGATGGACAGTGATACCAGGCATAAAGATGAAGCCCTGCAAATCAGGTCATGAAGGGGTGATTGTTGCCCACCATGGAGTTACTGTCGAGGTGCTGTTCGACAGTGGCAATCGCGGTATGGTGCGGGTGAAAAGGAATTCGGGACATGTGGTGGGTGACGGGGTGGTGGTCGCCGGAGAGGTGATGAGGCGCCTGCCTCGCAGTACGGAGCTTCGCCGGCGGGATGCGCGGGGAGGTATTCATCTGGTAGCAGCAAACCTTGATGTGCTGGGAGTAGTGGTTGCACCCCTGTCGCCACGCGGGTTTGTCGACCGCGCGATCGTTGCCGCCAGGGCCGCCGGTCTGCGGCCGTTTGTGGTGGTGAACAAATGTGATCTTGACAGTACATCCGAGTTGCTGGCCTCTATTACCGCCACCTACGCCGTGTCGGTTCCCATATTTCCCGTCAGTTCCGTTCAGCGGACCGGCATGGCCCCTTTGGAGGAGTTTCTGAGCGGGGGATGTCGCGGGGCCTTTGTCGGTACGACCGGAGTTGGTAAGAGTTCTCTGCTCAATGCGCTTTGTCCGGAGATACATCTCAAGGTGGGAGAACTCAGCGACTGCAAGGGACAGGGACGCCACACGACCACGGTCTCCACCCTGCATGCCCTGTCCGGGGGAGGTGAGCTGGTTGATACTCCCGGTTTCAGAGATTTTGGACTGGTGAACATTTCCGTTGAAGATCTTGCCGAACACTTCTCCGGCTTCGAAAAACATGGCGCGCTGACCTGTCGCTTCGGCAACTGCCGGCACCGCTCCGAACCTGGATGCGCTGTGATCGGTCTGGTAGAGCAGGGTTGCATCCCGGCCGAACGGTATGCGACTTACATGGAGCTGCTCTGTGAGGTTGAGGCCGACCAGGCGGAAGCCCGCAGCAGAGGGTGGAAAAACTGAAAACGATGCCTTGCACTGTAGAATTTTTTTGTGAGTTTCAGCTAAAACCTTTCATTATCATCTCCCACTGTGCGCCGAACTCCCATCAGATACGCAACCACAAATTCCTCCAGCGAACCGTCCAGAACAGCGTCTGGGTTTCCTGATTCCACTCCGGTGCGCAGGTCCTTGACCATTTTGTAGGGATGCAATACGTAGGATCGGATCTGGCTTCCCCAACTGATATCCTTCTTTTCAGCAGCTATCTCGGATGCCTTGGCGCTGCGCTCCTCCACTTCACGTTCGTACAGCCTGGCGCGCAGAACCTTCATGGCGGTGCCTCTGTTCGATATCTGGCTGCGTTCACTCTGGCAGGCCACCACAATACCGGTCGGAATATGAGTGATACGAACAGCGGAATCGGTCGTGTTGACATGCTGGCCACCGGCACCACCGGAGCGGAACGTGTCTACCCGCAGATCGGCATCACTGATTTTGATGTCGATGTCATCTTCTTCGATTTCCGGGAAGGCGTACATTGAGGCAAAGGAAGTATGGCGCCTGGCGTTGCTGTCAAAGGGAGAGATCCGCACCAGACGGTGGATGCCGGCTTCGGCCTTGAGACATCCGTAGGCGTATTCACCGCTGACACTAACGGTGGCAGACTTGAGGCCGGCCTCGTCACCAGCCTGAAACTCGGTAATGGTTGTTTTCCATCCCTTTTTCTCACAGTAGCGCAGGTACATGCGCAGAATCATTTCGGCCCAATCCTGGGATTCGGTTCCGCCGGCGCCCGGGTTGACGGTGAGGAAACAGGAGTTACGGTCGTGAGGCCCCGAGAGCATGCGCTGGAACTCCGCCGCAGCTACCGCCTGCAGCAGCCGGTTCGCCATCTCTCCCGTCTCAACCAGTGTGTCAGTGTCCTGTGCTTCCTCCCCCAGCTCTATCATTACCCGCACATCGTCACTCTGCCGCACAAGGTCATCCCACACCCGGACGCTCTTTTCCAGAGTGGTACGTTTTTTTATAATCTCTCTGGATTTACCGGCATCGTCCCAGAATCCGGGAACAGCCATAAGCGATTCGATCTCCAGAATCGACTCACGTTTGGCATCTATGTCAAAGTGACCCCCGAAGTTTGGCGATCCGCTCTTCACAATCCTTCAATGTGGCTATCTCTTCACGAAACATTGGTTACTCCTTGGCGATATATTTTCGCTTGAACCAGACAAGTATGGCTACGCCTGCTGTCAGCACCAGACAGAGCAGGGCGGGGGCGTCTCCGATTTTAAGGTACAACGATTCACCACTACCCGGTTTCACCTCTCCGGTACGAAAACCTTCGACAAAAATACCGGTCATGGTGCGGATATGTCCATTTTGGTCGATGATGGCGGTGATGCCGGTGTTGGCGGCGCGGATGAGAGGGGTACGGGTCTCGACCGCCCGGAAAGCGGCGATGGAGATGTGCTGGTAGGGAGCCGAAGAACGACCGAACCAGGCATCGTTGGTGATTGCCGCCAGAATTCTCGCGCCGTCTCTGACGTACTCACGCGCCAGTTCCGGGAAGATCACCTCGTAACATACCTGCGTGCCAAGCTTTGTACCTCCCGCATCCAGCGTAACCGCCCGCTGACCGGGAGCAAAGTCACCGATTCCCACCACCAGCTTGTTTATGAAGGTAAATATGTTTCCGAGCGGGACGTATTCTCCAAATGGAACCAGATGAAGCTTGTCGGCCCGCCCGGTTATTTCTCCGGCCGGCGACAACATGAAAGCGCTGTTCAGAAACGTGGTTTTTCCGTTTCTCAGCTCATACGCGGGACTTCCCAGTAAAATGTGCGCATTTAATTCCCGGGCCAGATTTTTGATCCGTTCCGCCTGATACAGGTCATCCTGGAAGAAGAACGGCACCGCACTCTCCGGCCAGACGATCAGGTCAACACCATCTTTGGCTGCCTCGCGCGTCAGACGCTCATACGTGACAACGGTCTTCTCCCTGAATTCGGGACTCCATTTGACATCCTGCGGGATATTTCCCTGAATCAGAGCTACCCGCAGCGGTTTTGAGCTGTTGGTTTCCGGTGCGTTCAACCGGCTGAATCCATAGAAAAGGGTACCTGTGAAAAGAATCAATATCACAATGGCGCTTTTCACCGGATAGGGAACTCCTGCTCCGGATACCGCCCGGAGTGCGCGGTACAGTACGATATTTGCCAGCACAATCAGCATGGTGATGCCGTAGACTCCCACAAGGTCTGCAATCTGAATCAACGGCAGGGTTCGAAACTGGGAATGTCCCAGCATGGCCCACGCAAAACCGGAAAAGAGGAATGAGCGGATAAAATCAAAGGCAACCCAGGCGACCGGCAGGGTAAAGGCAGCCTTGATGCCGACCGATTCTCCCAGACATGCGATACCGGTGCTCAATCCATAGAACATTGCCAGCCACAGTACCAGGAGCAGATAAACCGGAATACTGACTGCCCAGGGCAGATGGCCGTATTGAGTAAATACAATATTCAGCCAGTACAGAATGAAAGCATAGGCAGATGTCCCACAGGTAATGCCGATGCGGAATGCGGTTTGCTGCGTGCTCCCCTCCAATGCCACCAGCATCGGAATCAGTGCTATCCACGCCAGAAACGAAAGCCCCGGGGAAGGGAAGGAGAGAGCTATCAGCAGCCCGGAGGCGATCGACAATATTCCGCGACGATCGAATATCGGAACAATATATGTATGAAGCGTACGGAGCGTCATTCGCTATCCGGAGCTTCAGAGGGTTTAGCGCCCACGGTTGCGATAAGTACCTGTTTGATTTTTCGCTCATCCGCATCAATTACAGTCAACCGGAGTCCCTCACAATCGACCACATCACCTATTGCCGGGATCTTGCCGGTCAAATGGAAAATCAGGCCTCCCACGGAATCGAATTTATCCCTTTCGATATCGACCCCGAACAGCTCTTCCAACTCCTCCACAGGCATGCGGGCGTCTGCGGTGATCGAGCCATCCGGGTTGGTAGTGAAGATAGCTTCCTCCCGATCATATTCATCCTGAATATCGCCGACGATCTGCTCAAGCAGATCTTCAATAGTTATCAGACCGGATGTTCCACCATACTCGTCGATCACAATGGCGAGGTGGACCCGTCTCCGTTTGAATTCCTGAAGCAGAACCTCCAGACTCTTTGTCTCCGGAATAAAATAGGGCTGACGCATCAGCGAGCGGATCTGTACCCGGTCATCGGCATCTCCCCAGCTTTTAAGCAGGTCCTTGGCGTAGAGCAGACCGACGATGTTGTCGATGGTGCTTTCAAAAACCGGAATGCGGGAGTGTCCGCAGGCGATGATGGTGTCCAGCAGCTCATGGATGGATGCGGTAACAGAAACACAGGCCATGTCGATACGAGGCACCATGATCTCTCGGACGACTGTTGAGCCCAAAGAGAAAATGGAGCGGATCATCTCGGACTCTTCCTCGTTGACCAGTCCCTCTTCCTCGGATGCTTCGATAAATTCGTTGATCCCGTCTTCGGTGATTCGTTTGCGTCCGGTAACGAGCCGTCTGGCCAGCTCGAAAAAACCGAACTTTTTACTACTACTGCCTTCGTCCACTACTGGCTCCTCCTGTTATTCAAAATCTGGTAGGAGCGGCATCCTGCCGCCCACCTGACTAATCGCCTGATTCACTTAGCCTCATTAGTCGATGTCCTTCAAAAACGGTAAGTATTTCAGGAGCATCTCCCTTCAAGCGGTAAACAATGCGGTATCCCCGGTAAATAAGCTCTCGTATGTCGGGATTGCTGATTTCCGGCACAATCCTTCCGCTTCTCGGATTATCTGCCACAATTGCCTCTGCATGATCAATCAGGGCATCAACAAAACCAATTGCGCGTTCCAGGCTGTCCCGCGCAATGAATTCCTCTATATCAACCAGATTTTCACGAGCTTCCCGCGACCAAGTTACCCGCATGGATTACCCGCACACCTTCGTGCCTTAAGCGACCTTCGCAGTTCATCAGTCGTCAGGGTTCGCCCGCTTTCAACATCCGCCATGCCTCTTTCTACAGAATCAAGAAACGTTTTCCGGTACACCAGTTCGTCGTAATCCGAAGCGGACAACAGTACACCGGCCGGCTTGCTGTTCTGGGTAATAATGAGTGGATGTCTGGACGTCTGTAAGGTTTTGAACCACTTGGAAATGTTGGTTTTAAATTCAGCAATCGGAACAATGTCATTACTGATTGAAATTGATCTCATTATTTCACCTCCACAGATTAATCAACATAACGACCTAAATATAGATCAATAAAACAACTAATACAAGTAGTCTGGTGCGCACGGCGCACCCTACAGAAATGCAAAAGCGAATAAATCGTGTGCGAAATGTCTCTGAAGAGATTTGAGAATCTGGCTGCCCGTGACAGAAGGAAGCTTGCTCATGCGTTTACTGCAATTCGCTGAACACCGACACACTCGTTTAAAGTCGGTTCTTCCACCTCAAGGCATAGCTTCTTTCACCCGTTTCATCAGCACGTCCAGCGACTTCGCCTGCGTGTGACATCCTCGCAATCCCGGGACATATGCCACGAAATAACCGTCTTCATCCTTTTCAATAACCACATTGAATTCACGTTTCATGTTTTGTTCTCCCGTCAATCATTCAAAAAATCATCCCCCGAATTTCATGAATAACAGCAACACCATCAAGGTAATACCGGCTCCGATGCAGGAACCGAGTATTATTTCCCGCATGGTGTGAATCCGAAGCAAAAGCCGCGAATGGCTGACCATGGCGGCTAAGGAAACGGCAAGCATTGAAATGAGTGGATCGCCTGTTTTAAGCGACAGCGCCGTGGCCATCGAAAACGCAACCGCAGCATGGCCACTCGGTATGCCGCCACGGAGCGGAGTTCCACTGCCGGTCAGACTTTTTACCATAATGACGACAATGGTAACGATCAGTATGGAGACGATCGTGCCCATATCGGATGGCGTGCCGATCATGGCGAGCACCTCCCCGTAGCGCGGCATGATGTATTTGGCCAGAATGAGATACCCCATGATGGCCGCGCCGCAGGCAGCTATCAGCACGGCGCCGGCCGCCGTGTCTTTTGCAATTTTTGCCAGAGGGTGGAATCCGGGCGAAACCAGGTCTACAACAGCCTCAACCGCCGTGTTCATCATTTCGGCACAGAGTACAAGCAGGATCGAAAGCGCCAGAAGGGCAAACTCCAGCGGGCTGACTTTGAGAAACAGAACCAGCAGTAGTACGACCATTGCCGAAATAAAGTGGTTGCGCAGGTGCTTTTCTGTCCGGGCCGCGTGCAGTATGCCCTCAATCGCGCAGTTGGCTGAATCTATGAACCGGTCGGGCTTATCAACCCTTCCTTCTTCAATATTCTTAATAAGTGCCGCTCCTTTTGCTCCATTTTCTTTGCGGCAGCATCGCCGCTTCGTTCGTGGTCGTAGCCGCACAGGTGCAGAATGCCGTGGAGAAGCAGAAAAGCAAGCCGTTCGAAAAAGTCCATCCCGCCATCTGCAGCTTCCCGCGCGGCTGTGTCGGCCGAGATGATCACGTCTCCCAACGCCTGGGGGTTTACGCCGGAACAGTCGCCTTCCTGAAGTGAGAATGCAATCACGTTTGTTGGCCGATCCCTGCCCAGATAGTTACGATTAATGATGCGGACCGAACGGTCGCCGACGATCGATACTGACAACTCCGTATCGTCAGGACATCCCAAGGCGTTTAATATCGCCACTGCTACCGCTTTTAACCGTTTTGCCACTATCGGATGCTTTCTCTGGCGGTTGTTCAGGAGTATCTGCACTCTGGGTATCTCCGTTTTCGGGCTTTACATGACTAACGCCGGATATCCTTGAACCATTTTTTCTGGCACCTCCACCCTTATGCACCGGTTCGGGGTAGTCGATGCGATGGTGGTATATACCGTTCAGAACCCGGTTAAAGCTTCTGGCTATTTCATGGAGGTTCTTCAGTGTCAGCTCACATTCGTCCAGCTGTCCATCTATGAAGATATTGTTAATGAGCTTCTGGACCATCCCCTGAATTCTATCAGGATTCGGATTGGTGAGAGTACGGGAGGCCGCTTCGACACAGTCGGCCAGCATAACGATTCCAGCTTCCCGGGTCTGTGGTTTGGGACCGGGATAGCGAAAATCCTTCTCTTCAATCACTTGACCACCAGCTCCTGCCTGCGACTTGGCCCGTTCAAAAAAATACTTGATCAGCGCTGTGCCGTGGTGCTGACGAATTATGTCTATAATTGGCTGTCCGAGATGTTTTTCGCGCGCAAGTTCGGCTCCTTCCTTGATGTGCGAAATTAATATGAGAGCGCTCATGCTGGGTGTCAATTTGTCGTGGCGGTTCTCCTCGCCTCCCTGGTTTTCGATGAAATACAGCGGTTTTGATGCTTTACCTATATCATGATAGTAGGCAGCCACACGGGCCAGCAGAGGATTGGCATTGATCGACTCGGCGGCGGCCTCTACCAGGTTGCCTACGATTACACTGTGATGATACGTACCAGGAGCCTTAACCATAAGCTCTCTCAGTATCGGAGTATTCAAATTTGCCAGCTCAAGCAATTTTATGTCGGTAGTATATTGAAAGAGCGTTTCAATGGCCGGAATAAATCCTGACACGAATCCTGCGCTGAGGATGCCGCTTGCAAGGGCGAATAATGCCACATAGACGGTCTGCATGCTGAACAGTGCGTTGTTCAAGGTCTGAAACGACAGCGCCATGGCAAGATTGACGACCGATATTTTGAGACCGGCGGCATAGATGGTGCTGCGACTGGTGCAATGCCGGACGCCGTGAGCTCCGACAATACTTCCAAGCAGGGAGTAGATAACTACCATCATGTTGTTTTCAAACATTATTCCGAGCAGGGGAGCCAGAATCGCACAGCATACCAGAGCCACTTCGGAATTGATGAAGATGCGTACTATCATGGCGCCTGCAGCGAACGGAAAGAGGTAGAAGTAGGTGGCGGGATCAATGGCAGGATAGATGGAACCGATATTATGGGATATCAGGAGGGACGTCTTGAATACGAAAAAACTGCCGACGATCAAAAGAGAAATAATCAGAATATCTTTGTTGGTCGGGTTGAATTTGCGGATGTTCTTACATGCGAACCGATACGGAAAATAGAAGAGTACAATGATCAGCGAAAAAATGCCGGCGAAAGAAAAGAAGGGGCTTCCATCATGCTTTCGTCCGAAGATTGTATTCAGTTTGTGAGCTTGTTCAGAGCTGATACGTTCACCAACTCTTGCGATCATTTCCCCTTTTTGAACCTTGAACATTATCGGTCGAACGGCATCCGTGGCCGTTTTTGAACGCGATTCTGACGCCTCGCGATTGTAATAAAGATTCGGCAGCATGATGCGGGTAATAATTGAGGAGAGTCTGCTGCTGTCTGAAGACGATGCCAGACCGGCATATTTCCATTCTGCAACAGCAGTACGCGCCGCCCCGATCTCGATATGACCGGTGGATGAGTCACCACTGCCCACAACGCGACCGCTATTGTCAAGAATCTCGATGCCTCGCCTTGAATCGCTCAAAAAAGCTTTGCCGTCCGGAACAATTTTGTGTTGATACAGATCGGTCAGCAGTCTGGCTACGTCCTGCAGAAAATCCTTGTCTGACTTGACTCTGGTAAGTGCCAGAATATCGGCGTCGCTCAGTCCAGAGTCGAGAATCGGCGCCAGCAGCTTGCGCCACTCTCCACTGCTTTTTGTTTGTTTTGAGATACGCTCTGTCCGGATCATGTTCAGAGTCTGCGTCAATTTGTCAATGATGTACGCAGGCACCCGATCGTTCAGGTTGTAGACAACCGGAGCATTGTTGCCGGCTTCCTTTCGGCGTTGTTCAGTCAAGGCGCGATCCTCAATCAGGTAGTCCTGAGAGGCGCGAAAATCGGAAGTCACAATATCACCGGGTTTGAATACCAGTGCTGAAAACTGTTGTTTGGGAAGTATCAGGATGGTAAGCAGTAAAGCGGTGGAGATCAGCAGAATAAACCGGTTGCGACGGACAGTATCCGGATTGGAAAACCTCCTGATAACTGAATCGAGGAGGTTTGACCCAAACTTGCTCAGATAGGACAGGGCGTTCTGATCCCGGATGGCGCTGGATTGTTCAGGCATAGTCTCGTTGTGCCACTGGCTGCATGAGTATTTGAAGTTGGATTCAGATATAGTCTGATTTCAAATAGGTGTCAATAAATCTATCCACTGTCAATCCCGCCTCAATACGCGAAAATACCTCATCCTGCTCAGCCAGGCGTCCTGCGCGAATATCTTCCTCACCCTGTACCATAAGTTTGAGCATCGCAATGGCGTTTCTCATGCCTTCGTAGCTGGCAGTATCCTGTAATACGGCACGAGCCAGACCGTTCTGGGTTATTATCACCGGCCTGCGGGTTTCGTTGACCTGATGCAGCAGGTGAGCGGCATTTCCTTTAAGGTAGGTTACGCTTGTCGGCTGGTAGCCACTGTTTTCCTGTTTGCTTGAGAGTCTTCTGCAGTTGCAGATTTATGTGCGCCATTACTACGTCTGCCACAATGGGTGCGTCCCCGACTCCGATACCTGCCGAAGAAAGCAACCCATCAATATCCGGCCAGTAAGCATGCCTGGCGAACTCTTTTACCAGTTTAAGATTCAGCGCTTCAAGCAACGGCATCCAGGCAGCACCTTTAACAGCATACTGCCGAACCGAAAGCGCCGGATTAAACTGATACCACCCCTGAGTTAATCGTTTGAACAGTCTGCGGTTATAGGCGTAGTCCCGATCCGCCTCATTTCGTGACAGTACGCTTGAGATGTGCTGGCGCTTGTTCCGTTCCGGTTTTACAACGTGCGCCGGCAGATGCTCCCATGCTTCCAGAATCGCGGCAGTGTTAAAGGTCGGTGAATCGTTCCACCATCTGTTATTATTTTTCATCGCAAAGCGCGATTTAAAGAGCGCCCACAAGGTTTGAACCAGAAAATATTCCGAGAGATGCCGGTCAATGCGTACCAGCCGCTCACCAACCATGAAATCAATGCTCGCCGGTGCAATCAGTTCATAAATCGTACTGAAAGCACCCTTGGAGTATTTCGGCGCACGGAAGGCTTCAATCATGGCCCAGTGCAGTGTGTTCCGCCCCAGGTGGTCGGTCAGTGCCGGGTCTGCACCACGTTCCAGCAGAGTCTCCACCAGCGGAACATTCCCGGCAATGGATGCAGCCATCAGCGGAGTCAGATTCATGGATGTACGATGATCAACCCCGTACTTCTCGCATTGACGCAGAATATCCGTTAAGTTGTTGCGATAATAGGGCATCAGATGCTTGTAGCCAAAGGAGGGACGTTCCTTCGCAAAGTTTTCCGCCTGCCTGAATCCGGCCGAATGAGCCAGATATTCGGCAAGCACCGGTTCGTCGTAAGCAGCGGCGTATTCATAGAGCTGCTGCTTGAATTTTGAACCGGGGACTTTTTCGATAAAAACCTTTGTCAAGCCTTCACGGAGCCTCGCTTCGTCAAATACCTGCCAGGGAACCGGTATCTCTTTGAGAATCGTCTTACGGATGGCGTCGGCCTGTTCCTGCTTGCCCTGCAGTTCAAGCTTGCGTGCTTCCTTCTGCCAGTCATCCAGGCTTGATGTTTTTGCCGAAACCCGCACTGCGTCGCTCGCCGCCCGCAGGTTCAGGAGGCCAAGCAGCCTGTGGCCGGTGTCGGCCTCAATCAGATATACGTTTTTTATGGCGCGGGTCAGTGCCACATAAAGAGCATTGACGTAGAACTTATAAATTTCCAGTGATTTGTCGGTCTTGTCACTGGCTCTGCCGTATTCCAGATCATCAACCTGAATATCTTTTTCCGAAACCCCGTCAACGATTTCAGCAAACTCGGCCCGATGATCGGAAACAAAGCGGTAGAGCACAATATTCTCGTATTCAAGCCCTTTGGCCTCATGGATAGAAAATATCAGCGGAGTCTGAAAAAACCTGCGCGCGGCCGACTTGTCTTCATCCCGCAGAACAAGCACGGCCACCTGGGTGGATCCCATGGTTTTCTGATTCAGCTCCTTCTTCACCGTATCCTTGTCGTTAAGCAGCGTTACCTCACCGTTGTTTTCCGAAACCGTTTCAACCAGAAAATTGCTCTCCCGATCAATGGAACCAAAACGTTTGTGTTTGATTTTAAGAAGGGTGTTGGCGATCAGGGTGGCTGCGGGACTGTTTCGGAAGTTGGTGCGCAGAACTTTAAGCTCCTGCCGCTCTGCCAGTTTGGGATCGTGCCAGAACAGTGATTTTACATTGCTCCAGGAAAAGAAGTTGGGGTGGACAATCTGGTTGGAATCGCCGCAGAGCAGGAAATGACCCGGTTTTTTGAGGGTTTTGAGAATCAGGGACAACTGGGTATTTGTGATGTCCTGCACCTCATCCACCACGACAAAATCATAGCGGGGAAGTACGACTGCTCGCCATTCATGGGAAACCAGATTCAGATCGTACAGGCCGGAGTCATCAAGCCATTCCCGGTACTTTTCAAAGAGGAGATAGAGAAGTTCACGTTGATCCTGTAGATAAATTGACTGCCGTACACCCAGATTCAGGTAGGCGTCGCGAGAGAGAACACCGCCAGCATCTGCGGTAACAACCCCACGGATTTCTTCAAAGGCGTGGTGTGCCTCCAATCCCTTGAACTGTTGCTTCATCCGGAAAAACCATCCCGCAAACTCCCGCCAGGTGGCCTCGCGTCCTTTCGGCACGCGGATGCTTTCCAGAAATTCACGGTATGAGTAAAAGGTCGTGTCCTGCCCTTCCTTTTCAAAGCCGTTGGCATAGTAGAGATTGCGGGCGCTCTGGGCCAGGTAGGCGGAAAGGGTAACGTACAGCACTTCACCTTCAGTATGTTTCAGCTTCTCCAGCGTCAGCATGGTCTTACCGCTACCCGCCGACCCCACAACGATCAGGGGTGACGGCATCCTGTAAATGGCGTCCTGGGCATCGTCAAAGGAAATAACCTTGTCCAGCAGATGAATTTCACGCCGCTTCGGATGGACATATCGCACCGGTTCCGCTTCTATGGCTGCCTGAGGAGTCTCTATATCCGGCAGATTATCTTCATCCACCGCTGCACCTCGAAGAAAGCGGGACTTGTCATAGTTGTGATTTTCGATCACCTCCAGCATCAAAGCGTAGACCTCATCGCCATGCCGGATGATTGAGAAGATCAGCCGGTTGGTGTAATCAAGCTTGGCCCGGTAAAATTTGCCATGAGTCAGATTGGTGATTTTCTTGACATCAGCAGAGCGGAAGTCACCCTTTTCTATGGCAGCAATTACTTTGTTGTACTGGACTTTGTGACGTGAGACATCAAGGCCGATGTATTCGAGAATTTTCATACTGTTTGGAACCCGTTATTGATCAAGCTTTGCATGCCTCTATCAGTATCTGTAACACCCTGTCGGCCTGGTCATAGGGCACCTGACAGGTGCCGACCTTCGTATGGCCGCCACCACCGTGCTTGAGCATCAATGACCCGACGTCAACCGTGGCGGTCCGGTTGAGAATGCTATATCCGACCGAAATTGCAACAAACTCTTTCCCGCGGCCATCAATCATCCGGATTGAGATATTAGTTTCAGGGTAGAGCGAATAGACAAGGAATCTGTTCGCAGGCGGAAGTTCTTCAACACCACGGGCATCCGTTACAAGCACCGGGCCGTCAACCCGTGAATGTCGATGGAGAAACTCCCTCGCCTTCCGGTCGTTCTCCCGATACAGCTGAACTCGCTCCTGAGTGTCCGGCAGACTCAGGATTTCATCAATGGTCCTGGTTCTGATATGGTCAACCAGATCATTCATGAACTCAAGATTGCTGATACGATAGCCCTTATGATACCCCAGCCCGGTTCTCGGGTCACAAATGAACCCAAGCAGTATCCACTCTTGAGGATTCAGAATTTCCTTTTCCGTCAACTGCCCCGAATCGACTTTATCCACGTATTCAAGCATCTCCTTGAACTTCCCGAATTTTTCCTCGCCATAATAGTCACAGATCACACGTGCCGCACTCGCTGCGGACGTGCTACGTCCCTCGTACCGGCCCTCAAGTGCAAGGCGCTCATGCTCGCTGGAATGATGATCAAACCAGAGACCGCATCCCGGGACATATGGTACATTTGCAAGGATGTCATTTTTGTCGACCGGAATTTTGCCGTCCTGCAGATCTTTGGGATGTGCATAGACCATTTCGTTCATCAGCCCAAGTTCCTTCAGTAGCACCGCACAGCAGATACCATCAAAATCTGAACGTGTTAAAAGTCGCATTCCATTTTCCTCCTTAGAATTAATGAATTCTGGTGAGACAGAATTTCGCTGATAATACCACTAACTCTGAAAATGGTACATCGGGAATATCTACGTTAAGGATAAAAGACTGAGGATATCATCGTCGAACCGCACGACAATTCTGCTTTGACTTAAATCATGAAGCCGTTGTATATTTCGGCTGGTTTTTCATGCTATGGGACTCGGCAACAACATATGTATCGAATAAAGGGGAGAAAAGAGATGCTGCACATCGTTCAGGTAGTATTGTCGGGAATTGCGGAAATCCCAAAGATTTTTCTGGATGAAGCAAAGGCGATGTCTGCATTCGTTGCATGTGCGAAAAAGTACTGGCCGCAATCGTATCCCGCATATTGCGGCATGAATGGTGTCAGCCAGGATTTTTTTTCCTCAGCTGTGGCTTTTTCACAAACATTCGATCTGGCAGAAAAGAATACGATACATTACTGGATCGTGAAGCCGGAAGATATAGGTCTCGACAAATTGAAGCTTCTTGTATCAGGCAGTGATGATCACTATGCGGGTAAGTCGGAACATGATTCCGGAATTCCACCCTCAAGCCCGGAAATAGAAGAGCCGAAAGAGATCGATGAAAAGTATGCAACACCGGAATGGAGAAAATATGTAGAATCAGTAAGAAACTCGTGTGGTGGCAGTTGGGGTGAATCCCGATTATTTACACGGCATGACTGGCGACAGGATGTGTATGGCAATTCGACCTCCTTTGAGTATTGGGAGTGGGTCGCGGCAAAAATCGATACCTGTACCGGAAAGGCGGAAAAAGCCGGCTATTCTGTTTTTGAGGATCCGGAACAGCCGGAACGCTACACGTTCAAAACTCCGGATGGTAACGGAAGTGAAATCTCTTGTAATACTGAAGTGGAAGCATGGTGTCATGCCGGTCTGCACTTTGAAGGAGTGAAATAGTTACGAACTTTTCACCCTCGTGGATGTATCTCCCGATGCAGTTTCTTCAAGCGTTCACGGGTAACATGGGTGTAGATCTGTGTACTTGACAGATCGGCATGCCCCAGCATGAGCTGGACGCTGCGCAGGTCGGCGCCGTTTTCAAGCAGATGGGTGGCAAATGAGTGCCGCAGGGTGTGCGGTGAGATGTTTTTGCGGATAGCCGCCATCTGAGACCGTTTCTTGATGATGTTCCAGAAGGCCTGGCGGCTCATTGCACTACAGAGGCGCGACAGAAAAAGAGTCGGGTTCTGGCCCCTGGGATCCTGAACCCGGCGATATTCAATCAGATAGCGCCCGACTTTCAGCCGCGCCGACTCCCCGATCGGCACCAGGCGTTCCTTGTTTCCCTTTCCGACCGTCATCAGGTAGCCGGAATCAAGATTGATCTCGCGCAGCTTCAGATTTACCAGTTCAGATACCCGCAGGCCTGTTGCGTACAACAGTTCCAGCATCGCAAGGTCACGCAGATCCTCCCCCCGCTCCCCCCCACAAGCGGCAAGCAGCGCATCAACTTCACGGCTGTCCAGAAACTGTGGCAGTTTATGCACTGTTCGTGGCGCTTCGATTATAGTAGCCGGATTGCAGTCAGTATAATTTTCAATCATCAGGAATTTATGGAACATGCGGATGGCCGAAAGAGAGCGGGCACGACTGCGCGGGCCTATCTGCAGTTTCTGCAGGAAACCCATGAACGCAGAAATTTCTGCCTGACCGACATCGGACGGCCGCTCGCGCCCTGATTTCTCCAGAAAATCAAGATAGCGTGCCAGATCCCGGCTGTAGGCGCTCTGCGTATTGGCCGCGAGCCCTTTTTCAACCGCCAGATACGATATGAAGAGGTCGAGGAAGTCGTTCATGTTATTTCAAAATCCCGGTTGACAAATCCCGGCCAATCTGGTTTAGTGCCGCCATAACATCGTATAACTATTTATAATAGCTGAATTATTTTAGCGGTGCTAAATATTTTATCCAAGGAGAATACCAGAATGCAGAAATACAGATTCCGCAAAGTCATGGCTGCCAATCGCGGCGAGATAGCTATCCGCATCTTCCGCGCCTGCACCGAATTAGGTATCGGCACAGTAGCTCTATACTCCGAAGAAGACAAGCTCTCTCTGCACCGCTATAAGGCCGACGAAGCTTACCTGATCGGCAAGGGCAAGGCTCCCATCGACGCCTATCTGGGTATTGACGAAATTATCGCCCTGGCCCTGAAGGCCGATGTAGACGCAATTCATCCCGGTTACGGTTTTCTGGCCGAGAATGCCGAATTTGCCGAGGAGTGCCGGGTTAACGGTATCACCTTCATTGGCCCGACTGCCGAGATGATGCGTGCCCTGGGTGATAAGGTGGCTGGCAGAAAAGCGGCCATCGCCGCCGGAGTCAACGTGGTTCCCGGCACAGAGGATCCGGTTGAAAAAGAAGAGGAGGCTCTCAAATTCGCCAAGGAACATGGCTATCCTATCATCATCAAAGCCTCTGCCGGCGGCGGCGGTCGTGGCATGCGCGTGGCCAACAACAGAAAAGAGCTGCTGGAGGGTCTGGTGGCGGCCGGCAGCGAAGCAAAAGCCTCATTCGGCAATGCGGAGGTATTTCTGGAGCGCTATCTGGCCAATCCCAAGCATATCGAAGTGCAGGTACTCGGAGACAACCACGGCAATCTGGTGCACTTCTTTGATCGTGACTGCTCCGTGCAGCGCCGCCACCAGAAGGTGGTGGAATTCGCCCCTTCCCTCTCTCTGACCCAGAGTCAGCGGATGGAGCTCTGCACGGCAGCACTCAAGATCGCCGGGCACGTAAAATACCGCAATGCCGGCACCATCGAATTTCTGGTGGATGCTGAAGGAAATCACTACTTCATCGAGATGAACCCCCGTATCCAGGTTGAACATACCGTGACCGAGATGATTACCGGGCGCAATCTCGTCCAGAACCAGATTCTGGTCGCCTGCGGGCACAAGCTCTCCGATCCCGAAATCAACATCCCCAGTCAGAGCGCTATCGACATGCGCGGCTACGCCATCCAGTGCCGTATCACCACCGAGGATCCAGCCAATAACTTTGCCCCGGACTTCGGCACCCTGACCACCTACCGTTCGGCGGCCGGTTGCGGCGTGCGTCTGGACGCCGGTAACGCCTTTTCCGGGGCCAAGATAACCCCGCATTATGACTCGCTGCTGGTCAAGGTCAGCTCCTGGGGGCTGACATTCAATGAGGCAGCCAACATTATGCATCGCTCGCTGCAGGAGTTCCGCGTGCGAGGCGTCAAGACGAACATCGGTTTTCTGGAAAATGTTGTCACCCACCAGGTATTTCTCAAGGGGCAGTGCGACACTTCCTTCATCGACAAACATCCTGAGCTGCTCCATTTCCGTGAAAAGAAGGATCGCGCCAGCAAGGTACTCTCCTTCCTGGGCGACGTGATCGTCAACGGTTCGCCGGGTACTCCCCGTTCGCTCAAATCCGCCGACCTGATCGAGGCGCGTGTACCGGAGGTGGAAAGCAATCGCCCCCGTCCTTCCGGCAGCAAGGACCTCTTCATGCAGTTGGGAGCTGATGAGCTTTCCCGGTGGATACTTGAGCAGAAAAAACTGCTGATAACCGACACCACCATGCGCGACGCCCACCAGTCCAACCTGGCTACCCGGGTACGTACCTACGATTTGCTGAAGATCGCCGAGCCGACCTCCTATCTGGGCGCCGACCTGTTTTCGCTTGAGTGCTGGGGCGGCGCCACCTTTGACGTCTCAATGCGTTTTCTGAAAGAAGACCCCTGGCAGCGGCTGCACAAGCTGTCCGAACTGATCCCCAACATCCTGTTCCAGATGCTGCTGCGTGGCTCCAACGCCGTAGGTTATACCAATTATCCAGACAACGTAGTGGAGAAATTTGTTGAAGAGGCCGCCGACTCCGGTGTTGATATCTTCCGCGTATTCGACTCCTTGAACTGGGCCGCCGGAATGAAGGTCGCCATGGAAGCGGTCAGAAGGAGCGGAAAAATCTGCGAGGCGGCCATCTGTTATACCGGCGACATTACCGATCCCAGACGTGACAAATACCCGCTGGAATACTATGTGTCCATGGCGAAAGAGCTGGAATCGATGGGAGCCCACATCCTGGCCATCAAGGACATGGCCGGTCTGCTGAAGCCGCTGGCGGCCTACAAACTGGTGAAGGCGCTGAAAGAAAACATCGGCATCCCGGTTCACCTGCACACGCACGACACATCCAGTAACGGCAGCGCCATGCTGCTGAAAGCCTGCGAGGCCGGCGTTGATATCGTCGACGCAGCCCTGTCGTCACTGTCCGGTCTTACCGCCCAGCCTAATCTGAATGCTCTGGTGGCGACTCTGGAGGGGACCGATCGCGATCCGCTGGTTAATGCATCCGGCCTGCAGAGGCTGGCCAACTACTGGGAAACAGTGCGTGACTACTACGCCCCCTTCGAGTCCGGACTCAAAAGCGGAACAGCCGAGGTGTATCACCACGAAATTCCGGGCGGCCAGTATTCCAACTACAAGCCGCAGGTGGCCGGTCTCGGTCTGATCGAGCGTTGGGACGAATGCAAGGAGATGTACCGCAAGGTCAACATGATGTTCGGCGATATTGTCAAGGTCACACCGTCATCAAAGGTCGTCGGCGATATGGCCATGTTCCTGGTAAAAAACAATCTGGAGCCGGAGGATGTATTCGCCTCCAAAGATGAGCTGGCTTTCCCTGAGTCGGTGGTCGGCATGTTCAAGGGGATGTTGGGCCAGCCCTACCAGGGATGGCCGGAAGTGCTGCAGAAAATCATCCTCAAGGGCGAGCAGCCGATCACCTGCCGTCCCGGTGAACTGCTGGAACCGGTTGACTTTATCGAGGAGCGGCTCAAGCTGGAAGAGAAACTCGGCCACAGGGTGGATGAAAGGGCTGTGGTCTCAAATGTCCTCTATCCCCATGTGTATCCTGAGTTCGACAAGCATCGCCAGGAGTATTCCGACACCTCGGTCATCCCGACACCGATCTTCTTCTATGGTCTGGAACCGGGTCAGGAGACTTCTATCGATATTGAACCGGGCAAAACCCTGATCATCAAACTGAATGCCGTCGGCAAGGTACAGAAAGACGGCACCCGCGCTGTTTACTTTGAACTGAACGGCAACAACCGCTCGGTGGTCATTCGCGATCAGTCAGCCCAGACCGACGAGAAGGAGCGAGTAAAGGCAGTCAAGGGGAACCCCAACCAGATCGGTGCTCCCATGCCGGGCAAGGTGCTCAAGGTCAACATCAAAGCCGGCGACGAAATCAAGGCCGGCGACGTACTGATAGTTACCGAAGCCATGAAAATGGAGACCAACATCAAGGCCAAATCCGATGGTAAGGTGGTTGAGGTAAAGTTCAAGGAAGGCGAAAAAGTGGAGAAGGAAGATTTGCTGATTGTATTGAATTAAAAGGGACAGACAGGAAAAGATCAAAGTCAGTGGAACACGGAAAAGACGGATTGAACGGATTGAACGGATTCAGGCAGATTTTTAATTTTTTTAATCCGTGTAAATCCGTTCGATCAGATTTGATCCGTGTTCCCTGCTTTTGAATTTCCAGGTTTACTCAAATTTGGTTATGATCGCCCCGGCGGGGGCGGAGCGTAGCCGCCGTTGTCCCACAGCCGGTTGGCCGGACGGCGGAGCGGCAGGTCGCAACGCACCACTCCCAGTTTGCAGAGAGTTGAACGCCACTCGTATTTGACATGAATGGTTTCAACTGCCCTCTTTTCGGCTTCAAACTCAACCGTCCGCACCGGCGAAAACTCCTCGCGGCCATATCCGGTTCCGGCGCCCTCCAGGGATTTTTCCTGCTTTCCAGCTTTTTTCCTCATACTTTCTGCTGCCGGCGCCGGTGCAGCCGGGGCGCTTGAAGCCCGGTCGAGAGCGGCGGCGCCTGATGCGCTCTTATTTTCGTAATCCTGTCGGTTGCTCTGCGACGTCGGCATCGGTGGCGGTTCGTAACGCCGCACCTCCGCGTAGGCCGCCACGGTGATAACACCCATGGCGCTCTCGTCGCCAAAAGCGGCGGCATAGGAGTCAGGCACGTCGGTGAAATAGAAGCGGTTGATGCGGTCCTGCCCGCTGCGCCATCCGGCAAACTCACCCGAACCGAATGGCTCAAGGATGTACATCCGTTCGCTGCTCTTCAGCCAGGATTTCTCGCCGCTGATGATGTTACGGCCGTCAACCGCAATAACCACCCCTACCCTTCGATTAAGACGGTTCCTCACTTCGACGCGATAGTGATCCCCCCTGGCCGCCTCGGCATAGACCTTTTTCAGCCCGCTGCGCATCTTGACCGGATAGGTCGGCAGTGTACGACCGTCATCGGTCACAATGCGAACCTCCACGGCGTCTCCCACTCCACCCGCCCATACCTGAGCTGCACTCACTACGATTGCCAGCATGATTGTTACGATGGTTTTCATGGTTCTGTTCCTCCTTGAGAATAATGCGTCTTTGTCTCTTTGACAGGAGGAGGCCACGAAAAGTTCCCGGTTTTTTTTGAGAGGTCGATTATTTTTTTGAAATTTTGGTGGCACTTTGAAGCATGTATGATCAATGGACATGTAAATTATAGTAAAATATAATATTAAAATTCTTGACAGTCTGTTTAATTTAACTAGATTCAAC